>NZ_JARVRE010000004.1:0-1037993 GCF_030209855.1 Agrobacterium sp. lyk4-40-TYG-31 | reverse complement strand
GAGGTGGTGGTAGCCACGGAGGTGGTGGTAGCCACGGAGGTGGTGGTAGCCACGGAGGTGGTGGTAGCCACGGCGGAGGTGGTGGTAGCCACGGCGGAGGCGGTAGCCACGGCGGAGGCGGTAGCCACGGCGGAGGCGGTAGCCACGGCGGCAATGGTAACGGTGGCGGTAATGGCAACGGTGGCTGGGGCGGTGGCGGTGGTCAACACAGCGGCCATAGCGGAGGCCACGGCGGTAGCGGCAATCATGGCGGTGGCTATGGCGGCGGCAACGGGAATGGCGGTGGAAACGGCAACGGTCCCGGTAACGGTAACGCCACCTAACCTATCCTGATACCTTCAGAACCGGCACCAAACGCGTTGCCGGTTCTGACCCAAAAACAAACGGGCCGCTCTTCAGCGGCCCGTTTTCATGTCTGCTCAACGAGAAGACAAATCACACTGCGCAATCGCAACCCGCAGACAGATGCCTGAGACCGGTCACTCATAACGAGCGATCAGTTACACGCATCAACCGGCTTCGTTGACCCGCTGGAGAGCTGTGCGGAGGCTCTTGATCTGGACGTCAAGCTCAGCCTTGCGGTCGCGGTCGGCGGCAACGACTTCCGGGTCGGCATTGGCCACGAACTTCTCGTTCGACAGCTTCTTGTCGATCCGTTCCAGTTCCGCTTCCACCTTGCCGATAGCCTTTTCGAGACGGGATTTTTCCGCCGCGACATCGATGAGGTTTCCGAGCGGAATGCACACTGTCGCCTCACCCAGCACCAGCTGTGCGGAGCCCTTCGGCGCAACATCGGCACCGCGGATCTCGTCAGCACGGGCTAGGCGGCGGATGGCTGCCGAATGGCGGTCGAGCCGCATTTCCGTGGTCGGGTTCGCGGCAACGACCACCAGCGGGGCCGTCGCACCCGGCGGCACGTTCATTTCCGAACGGGTCGAACGAATACCGGAGACGAGGTCTACCAACCAGTTGATTTCGGCTGCCGCCGCCTCATCACGGAACTCCGGTGTCGGCCAGTCGGTGTGGCACAGCAGATCGGCGCGGCTCTCGCCCTCACCGTCTGAATGCGCCCACAGTTCTTCCGTCATGAACGGCATGAACGGATGTAGCAGCTTGTAGATTTCTTCCAGAACATAGGCCGCGCACGCCTGCGCCTCGCGCTTGGCATCCTCGTCATCACCGCTGAAAACAGGCTTCAGAAGTTCGAGATACCAGTCACAGACCTGATTCCACACGAAGCGGTAGAGCGAGCTTGCCGCATCGTTGAATCGGTAATTCTCGATAAAGCCGGTGACTTCCTTTGCCGTGTTGGCAAGCTCGGTCAGAATCCAGCGGTTGATCGTCTGTGTCGTCGCTTCGGGGATGAAATGCGGGTCGCGCTTTACACCATTCATCTCTGCGAAACGGGTGGCGTTCCACAGCTTGGTGCCGAAGTTGCGGTAACCGGCGATGCGCGCCGGGTCCAGCTTTACGTCGCGACCCTGCGCCGCCATGATGGCAAGCGTAAAGCGCAGCGCGTCCGCACCATATTCGTCGATCAGATCGAGCGGGTCGATGACGTTGCCCTTGGACTTCGACATCTTCTGGCCGTTCTTGTCGCGAACCAGCGCATGAACATAAACCGTGTTGAACGGCTCGACCGGATTTCCTGCATCGTCCTTCATGAAGTGAAGGCCCATCATCATCATGCGGGCAACCCAGAAGAAGATGATGTCGAAGCCGGTGACGAGCACGTTGGTCGGATAGTAGCGCGCCAGTTCCGGCGTCTTGTCCGGCCAGCCGAGCGTCGAAAATGGCCAGAGTGCAGACGAGAACCACGTATCGAGAACGTCTTCGTCGCGGGTCAGAATTTCGCCCGGCTTGAAGTTCTCAAGCTTCTCCTCAACCCACGCCTTCCACGGCCCCTCGTGAGCCAGGTAATGCTGGATCGCCGCCTGCAACGCATCCTCTTCGGTCTTTTCAACGAAGACCTGACCATCTGGACCGTACCATGCTGGGATCTGGTGACCCCACCACAATTGGCGCGAGACGCACCACGGCTGGATGTTTTCCATCCATTCGTAATAGGTCTTGTCCCAGTTCTTCGGCACGAAATTGGTGCGACCTTCGCGAACGCTCTCGATGGCGGGCTTGGCCAACGTCTTGGCGTCCACATACCACTGCTCAGTCAGGCGCGGCTCGATAGGCACGCCGCCACGGTCGCCATGTGGCACCATGTGCTTGTGCGGCTCGATCTTGTCGAGCAGACCGGCCTCCTCGAAAATCTCGACGATGATCTTGCGCGCGGTAAACCGGTCCTGCCCTTCCAGACGGTCCCAGGCGCCATGCAGTGCCGCGGGATGATCCAGCCCTTCGAGGAAGTCTTCGTTTTCATTGATGCAGATCGTGCCATCGATGTTCATGATGTTGATGGCGCGCAGGCCCGCACGCTTGCCGACTTCAAAGTCGTTGAAATCATGCGCAGGTGTGATCTTGACCGCACCGGTGCCCGTGGTCGGGTCGGCATATTCATCCGCAACGATCTCGACCCTGCGTCCAACGATTGGCAGAATGATATGCTTGCCGACAATGCCCTTGTACCGCTCGTCATCAGGGTGAACAGCAATACCCGTGTCACCCAGCATGGTTTCAGGCCGGGTGGTCGCAACCACAATGTAATCACGGGTTTCGAATTCGGTCGCCTTGCCGTCGTCATCGAAGGCAATGGGGTATTCGTAGGTGACACCCTTTTCCAGCGGGTAGCGGAAGTGCCAGAGGTTACCCTTTATCTCCTGCGGCTCGACTTCCAGATCGGAAATCGCCGTCAGCAGCTTGGGGTCCCAGTTGACGAGACGCTTGTCCTTGTAGATCAGGCCCTGCTTGTACAGCGTAACGAAGACCTCGAGAACCGCTTCGGACAGCCCCTCGTCCATTGTAAAACGCTCGCGCGACCAGTCACAGGACGCGCCGAGACGCTTCAACTGGTTGAAGATCAGCCCGCCGGACTCTTCCTTCCATTCCCAGATCTTTTCGACGAAAGCCTCACGACCCATCTCGCGACGGCCCGGAAGCTGGTTTTCCATCAGCTTGCGCTCGACAACCATCTGCGTTGCGATACCGGCATGGTCCATGCCCGGCTGCCACAGCACATCCTTGCCGCGCATACGCTCGAAGCGGACCATGATGTCCTGCAGCGTGTTGTTGAGCGCGTGGCCCATATGCAGCGAGCCGGTCACGTTTGGCGGCGGAATGACGATGGTGAAGGCCTGCGCACCCGCCTTGGCGTTGGCGCCAGCGCGAAACGCATTGGCATCATCCCACGCCTTGGCGATTTTCGGTTCTACGGATGCGGAATCGTAGGTCTTTTCGAGCATTTATGGACCTGAATTTTAGAGTTCCAGAGCATGTTGCGCAAAACCATAAAGCGGTTTTACGGTAGCGACATGCGACAATTCAAACAGACTACAGCACATCGCGAATCCGGGAAATCGCGTCGTGCCATATGTATGATTTTTAAATAAGGATGGGGGATTGAGAGTCAACAGCATCTGGCTATTTCCGAGCCAAAGCGCCGCAAACAAAAACCGCCCCGTGATGCAGAACCGACCTTCTGACAACGTCAATCAGGTCAATTCATATCTGGAGCGGTGTTGCTGTTGTCGAATCGTGTCTTGAAACAGAAGGCGCGGACGTTGCTGGCGCCCCTAGATGACGTCGGGCCAGAACCTGATCTCGGCCCGAAACGAGAACCGTCCACTCAGGACAGCAGGCGATCATCCGTAAAGCTGCTCTCGGGAACCTTACCACTGGCAAGCGCCATGATTGCGAGAACCGCATGTTGACGGTCCCAGCCAGCGCCCTCGGCCTTCTCGATAAGGCCGTTGATCGATGGCTCAAGAGCAAATTGGCATTCAGCCTGATAATCCATGGTGTCGACCGAAAGCGACGGGGAATTGATCAAAGCGCGCATTAAGCACTCCATTCTAACGCACGGGCTCCCGAGAGGAACTCGGAACGTACGAAAATTCACACACTCAAAGCACTGGCCACCACTAAGATGACCGGCGGTACAAGTAAAACGAATCCCCCAGCGAGAGGGAGATTCTGTCATATGAGTGTGAGTGTCAAGTTCAGATCAGTTACGATCCTGTGGATATCCGGCCAGGCACGCGGCTGAACGGCGTCTCAATAGTCCCGTCGAGGCTTGCGCCGCCAGATCAGCATCGCCATCAGAACGAGGCAGAACATGATGAACCATGTCAGCGGAAACGCCATGAACAGGGCCGCATAGCCGCAGGTCTCCCCCAAACAGGAGCCCAGACCACCCGCTTCTGCCACAATGGTCACCGTGAAGGCGGCAACAAGCCCGCTGCCCACCACTCCGGCCATCAGAATCAAAATATTGGTAACAGTTCTCATTCGCACCATTATGCCGAAAAATAAGACGGCTTTGGGGATGGCAACCCATATCGGAAGAATAAGCTGATAAACGTCGGCGTGTGTGGCATTCGTGTTGAGGATTTCAGTATTGCCAACGATTTCAATATTCTGCAGACAATGACGGATGACGGATGACGGATGACGATGTCTTTCTTGGCCAAGTCTCGATGTCACCGGAAAATTGAAAGGCCCGACGCAGGCAACTCCCTAGTCATTCTACCTGCGGCTGCAAAAAGGACGACGTAGCGATCCATTTTTGATAAGCGTTGCTAGACACAGCTTGAATGAAGGGGAACTGCGAATGAGCCACTATCTTCGAGGAACACTCGTCGTCGCGCTCATTTGGATTTCGTCAGTTGCGTCTGGTCACGCCGACGACAAGGCGGTCAAGGAGTTCCTGATCGATCAAGGCTGCGCGCTCGGCCCCTCAACCATGTCGGCCGCGCTTACGGCCGGGATCGATACCTCAATCATCGTTAAACTCACGACAGATGCTCAGAAAGATAGCCGAACGGTGAGGACCGGACACTGGCTGGTTCTTCCCAGAGAGACGTGCGAAATTAAACTGCCAAGGGTTACAAGCGAAATCGCCATAGACGATCCCGAGGTCGTTCAGAATACCTCTGCGATCGACGCCTATGTAGCCGATGGTTCTCCTGGCTGTTATCTTGATGGCCAATCAGTATTCGAAACCGCAAGGGTCTCGCGAGGATGGACTGCCGATAAGGCCAATCAGGAATATCTACGGTTTTTAAGCGCTGGGTTGATTTCAGGTGATCTGGCTTTCTTCTCCCCAGACCCGCTACGAACTCCGCGGGGATTTATGATCACGCGGCGCCTGCGCAAAGGTGCCGCAGATGCCGGAGGTCGAGAAGACCCACGCGCTTTTGGTAAAACACTTCGATGCCCTGATCAGAGCAGATGCTGCGGGCGAAGCGACATGTGACAGTTCCGGCGTTCCAAGCTGGAAGTTTACGGAAATTTCAGAGCGTATTTTTGGCGAGAAGGCACCAAATGCCTGGATGGGGTTTGAAATCACATTCATCGCCATGGGCGCAGGATGGTACGAAGGACAGTCCGCGACGAAAAAAGGCGTCCCGCGTCCGCCATTATGCCAATACAAAGCAGACTGATCACTACCCCGGACGTCTTCCTCTAGACAGGCTGATGTAGGAGGTAGTGCGCATCGTCGTTAAGATAGGATAAGTGTGCGTGCTTGAGACAAATAATGGCGAGCAGATGCCATGCCTGCATCACGCTCACCAACATTAACAAGCAGCGATAACGTTTTGATTTTTGGAAGAAAATGGTGGGTGATGTAGGGCTCGAACCTACGACCCGCTGATTAAGAGTCAGAGGGTTCGTCATTTCTTTATGCTCACCCTGTCTACGCTTGTCAACAAAGTTGACGGATCAAGGCCTTAGAAACAAGGGCAAATTTGTTGACCAGCGGTCTTGGCACATATCTTCGTCAACTATCTTGGTTGTGACTTAGCGGACCGACCCCAAATCACATGTGATTTGGCCACTAACTGGTGAATGATTATGGGTCTAGCTCTTGCCAAGCGATTCTATCCGGGCGACCATTTTCTCGGACAAGAGAAAGAGATCCCGAATGCCCTCCGAAATCTTCACTGGCTACACGCTCACTAAAGTCAAAAATCAGATCAAGAAAGGTGTCTCCGCAGCCGTGGTCTATCGCGACCAGGATACCGTCGGGCTTGCAATCAAGCTCACGAAGACAGGAGCATCCTGGTACTACAGCACACGCGACGCAAACTTGCAGATCGCACCGTTCTCCCACTTCGGACTCAACGACCTTCCCATGCTCCGGGAGCTGGTCGTCAAAATCCGGAAGGAAGCAAAGAAGGGCAATCCTATTGAGACCCTCGTGAAGTCCTTCGCGGCCGGATATTCGGTTCAGGATGCAGGACATCTCCACGATGTAGCGAATGGTACTGGAGTAGTCTGGGAGGTTGCACGCGACCTTTATCTTGAATGGTGCGGCCGTAACCGCAACGCTGATACAGCGCGTGGCTACAGGTCGGCGCTGGGTGCGACACCCGGCCTCCATGAAGACTTCGCCCCTATCCACGGAAAGCCTCTTGCCTCCATCCTCACGCGCGATCTCGCTCAGATCCGAGATAACATCGTGTCCCGCTGCACCGAACGAGCTATCGAGGAACAGCAGGCTCGCGGCGACAGAGGCTCAAAGAAGGATGTTGTCGCTGGGATCCGCCAGGCCGATCTCACGGTCAGCGCTCTGAAGGCTGCGTTCAAGCATTTCGTAAATAAGAAGCAGTTTAACTTGGATCGTAACCCAGCGGCCGATCTTTCTAAGTGCTTGGAACGCCCGACCGAGATCGCGGGCAAGGAGAAGTTTCGCGCTCTATCCCAGATCGAGATTGGAGCACTTTGGGAGGCTCTTGAATCCTGCCCCAATGAGACAGTGCGCGGCGTCCTCAAGCTACAGCTTCTCACTGGACAACGTCGCACCACACCGGCGATCGCACTCCAGTCAGCTTTCCAGTTCGACTCCGAATACTACGAATGTGTCTGGGGCCTCGAAGACAAAAGTCATCACTGGCGCAAACTTCCGCTTCCACCTCTGGCAGCCAGCATCGTGAAGCATGCCCTCCGGATGGCCGTAAACAACCCGGCATCGATCCATCTCTTTCCGAAGCAGCGACCCAAGAAGAGCGGCGACGATATGGCTGGACACGTCAACGTTCGAACCGTCTCCGACAAGGTCGAAGAGATGCGGAAGCCTGGAGGCGTGTTCGAGCTGATGCCGTTCAACGTCTCGACACATGACCTTCGCAAGGCGTTCGTGTCCATCGTAGGGCCAAAGATGTCGCGGTTCGTGTTGAGGGGTCGCCCGATGGATTCTGAGGAAGTAACGATGATCACCCACAAGAACGAAGGCCGAGAAAGCGTTGCGCAGCTCGTCTACGACAAGAACAGCTACCTCGATGTGAAGCTCGAGATCCTGACGTGGTGGCAGGAATTCGTTCTTGAGGGTCATCGGATGTATTTGGCATCGCGCGAGATGAAGAAAGCCGCCTGACGGTCACCGGTCGGTGATCTCCGCCCACCCAAGTGCCCAACCGGATTCATCTCTGCGGGCAGTGGGTGTCAGTTTCAGTGCTTCGTTGCGGGATCGCTCCTATCCGGATCCCGCTGCAGCCCGCGGACCATCTCCAGCCCAGCACCGTAGTCCTGGCTCAGGTAAGCCGTCAGCTCTTCCTCAGTCTCGAAAGCGTAAGTCATCGCCGACCGCGCTCGCAGCCACTCCTGGGCATCGACGACATATTCATGCCGGACGCATCGAATCCGCGCCTCGTAACCGACAGGCATGCCCGGTCGCCCGCAGCACTCACACGCGACGACAATTTCCGACATTTCGGGCTCCCCTGTCGGTTTTACTCGACATCGTCCGACCAGCGCCACGGATCCGCGCAAGCCCCGTCGTCTTCACGAAAGCTTTCGAAGATGGCCGCGTGCTTGTCGCAGACGGTCTTCGCATAGCCACCCAGACGCAGCCGACCCTGGCCACCGCAGATATCGCACGTGGCCAGACTGCGAAGTCGGATCTCTTCCCGGAGCCGCTTGACCTCGGCCATCGCGCCGCGCTCGGCGACCACGCACGACACGTGCAGATCGCAGTAGCCGAATTTTTCCTTTCCGCCGACGAGCCGCACCTTCCACGCTTCCGGATACGTCCGCATGCGCTCGACCGCATCGCGAACAAGCGGGATCCAGCCAATGTCGAAGGCGAAATCGGCGTAATAGACGACGATGTCCGGGTAGTTGGCGATGAGCTTGCCGAAAGCCGCGTCACGCTGCTTACAATGGGCGGCCTTCAGACGATGCCACAGATCTGCCATGACGAGTTCTTGCAGCACGGGCATATCGCTCTCAGTCACCGGCTTGCCATCCAGCCGTGCCATCATCGCCGCCACTTCAGCATCGAAGATGCTCTCTACGAAGTGGTAGCCGTAGTCAGACATCAACGACTTCATGATGACGGTTGCCTGCCGGATCTGTACCGCGCACATCTGTGCCAGCTCTGCCTTGCGATCTTCAGTCATCAGATTCTCCTTCCAAGACGAACCCATCCGTCATCCGTCAGCGCCATCCCCCAGGCGCGGTTGAGATACAGCATGCGGCACCAGATCCGAGGTTCCCAATCCTTGTGATACACAGTACCGCTAATCCGCCACTCCGCCGGGAGGTGATCCGTCTGCCAGAGTTCGATGCGATACGGCGCGGCAATCGGAGCCTGAAACATTTCCAGTTCTGTCGGCTCCGTTTGAAGAGACAAGCGGTATTCCGGGGGCGGCAGTAGGTAGCCATCCGGCGAGAGAAGCTTCAGAATTCGTCGGCCGATGCGGAAGTCGGTACCTATTTTGGCTGCCATGTGCCACCCTATCTGTTTGACAGTAGGATCCACGTCGAATGGATCCAGGCCATAAAAATCGATGGCTTTTTCAATGTCCGGGCATCTCTCTAGCGCCAGCGATACCAGTTCCTCCAGGTCCAAAGATTCCACATCGAGCGTCGAACGCACCCCGAAACGGCGACGTGGTGCTGTCATCGTGCCCAATCCGGCGCCTCCGTCGGAACGAGTGCGTCGGCATCCACGTCATATACCCACCAGCTACCGTTTTCGTCGCAGTACGTATAAGGGTCGCTTTCCACTGGCTCCGCACGATATCCATCGACGACTGCGTGGTCTTCGCAGACGGTCGTCAGATATCCGCGACGACTGCTCCAGACACCTGGCTGAGCGCAGTATTCGCAGACATGATAGCTGCGGGCCTCGGCGAGACGATGCGCGTCTGTGACTGCTTCGACTGATGCCCAAGTCTCGTCATAGATGGAATCGTAGATCCGGAGGCTGCCGAGCTTTTCCTTGATCTGACCGATCTCGTAGACAGCGCCCGTCGGCATCACGCTGTCTACGACGGCGAAATATCCGTCGAGGATTTCGATCCATCCGACCTCGCACTGGAAGCCGACGCGCTTTAAATTCAGTCTCGGATACTTCGCGCGCAAATCGTCAAAGGTCTTCATGCGTATACCTCGAAGGCGTTTCGGTCGGAAACATCGAATCCGTCGCATCGTCGTAGCGGTACCACTGCCCCGCTACCTGCATGGTGCCGTACATCGGTCCTTCTCGGCGCGCGCCCCATAGTCGCTGATCCGGGGACGCGTGCTCGTAGCAGAGACATCGCCACCAAGCATAGCGGCCCTTTGGCGGACGGCGGAGTTCGCCTTCCTCTCCGCAAATCTCGCAGGTCATCCCGCTCTTGATCTCGGCCTTGCCCTTCGCCAACCGCGCCTGCAGAACCGGGGTGTCGCACCAGATCCTGAGGCCACCCCACTTCTCTTTCATTTCGAGAACGGTCAGCGATGGATCATGCGGCAACGCCTCGTTCACAAAATCGCGGACGAGCTGCAGCCAGCCGATGCCAACATCCACATAACGTGCGGCATCGAAAACGCCCGGGAATTCGGCGACGAGGTCATCCTTTTTGATGCGCGCGATTTCCGGGCTATGCATCTGCAGTCTCCTCGTTGCATTCATCGCAAGTCACCACACAACCATTCCCTCGATCTCGCGGGTGTCCAGATCCGCAGCCCGCACAAGTCGACAGCGACTGGGTGACAAAACCCTGCACGACGCGTCCGAGCTTGTAGCGCTGTTCGGGGTCGAGCGTGCTGTCGTCGACGGCGACATGAAGCCAGCCGCGATCTGCGGTCAGCGCGGCTACGGTGACAGACGGGTAGTCGCGGCTGAGCGTAAGGCGGAGGTCGTGGACGAGGTCGAACCAGCCGAACGGGAGACGATCTTCAGACATTGCGACCACTCCAGGATTCGTAGCATTCGGTGCACAGCAGTCGGTCCCCGCGAACGGCATCGGGATCTTCGAGAAGCACCTCCAGTCCCGCCTTTGCGACGATCTCGCCAGTGCGGCCGCAGTGCTCGCAAGCCGCGTTTAGGCGCTGGCCACGTGCTTCAAGCGCGAAGTCGAGAGCAATCCGGGGTTCTTCGTAGATTGCGCTATGGTAGCGGGTGTCGATAACAATGAAGCCCGCGTTGCGCGTCGTGATGCTGATAATGTCTACATGGCACAGCAGATCGAGGTCGTGGAGCTGCGCATACATGTCGCCGACATGACGCTGCAGGCCGCGGCGGATCTGGAGGCGCTCGATGTCGGGCACGGTTTCGCCGTAGCGGTCGCGCATCGCCGAGTACCAGATGTCGTCGGGGCGGAGCGGGAATTGGTTAGACATCGAGCGACCCCTGGATCTCTTTGAAAGTCATCGGGGCGAAATGGGTATCGGCGCAATCGATGCCGACATCGCGAGAGCGTCCCATCGGCGGCAGGCTGCCGTGAGAGTGGCCGAAAAGGTGGTAGCCGCCGTGACGATGCCGCGGCCACACGCGGCAGCCGTAGTGATGTAGGTAAATGTGGCAGCCTTCGTCCGTCGTCTCGAGCGCATGCGTCGGGGGGCGATCCCAAGGCAGATCGGCGAGATCCTTTCTGACGCGACCTTTGCGGTCGATGTCGTGATTTCCTAGGATCAGGCGCTTACGTCCGGGGAGCATGTTGAAGCAGTGGCGTACATACTCTGGATCGCTGCAGACCGCGAAATCACCGAGGACGTAGAGAATGTTGTCCTTGCCGACTCGCTCTTGGACACGCAGCATGATCGCGATATCCATTTCTTCGGTGATGGCGAAATTGCGCGTTTCCGGGCAGTGTTCGCGGATCGCGGAGTGACCGAAATGGAGGTCGGCTGTGTAGAATTTGCGCGTGAAAGACATTCTGGACTCCTGAAGATAGACAAACGAAAGCGGCACCCCGCTAGGGGTCAGGCGGCTATTCGGGCTATCTTCAGTCCAGTCATCGTGATTTCCTTGTTCCGAGTGCTTGCATAGCAGGACCCGGAGGAGTTGTGAGCCCCGCCGACGAAAAAAGGCGCCGGAGGGGTTAATTTTGTGCGATCGATATAACGGAATAGTCCGTGAGTACGCAGTTAATGGTATGAAGGGTCGGTGTAAGCACCGAAGCGCAGCCATCTCAAATCCAGCTCCTCGTCGTAGCCACACGCTTTGAAGTGCGCGCGGAGCGCGGCATGAAGCTCCGCTTTTGTCTTCCAGCGGCGGTCGAAGGTATGCTCTGTCAACTTCTCCAGCTCCCGGATCATGTTTTTGGCGCTAGAGCGCAAGTACCGCGCTTCGTGATCCTTGGCTCGCTCTATTTCCTCGGGGGTGAACGTGGAGAACTCCTCTTCCTGGTACACGACTTCCACGTAGTCTCGCGGATCGAGAGTGCGCGAACTCCACTCACGTTCCCGGATCACGTAGTCCGGTACTGGAGGGTTTGTAGCCTCGTACTCGAGACGACGGATGGTGCCTGCTCTCATATCCGCGTCAATCTTGGCACGGCTTGCCGCAGCCACCTTTTCGGCTTCCGCAGCCATTTTTTCGCGGCGCGCTTGTTCAAACGGTCTGAGCTCTTTCCGTGCCACGGCGATTTCGGATGCGGTGTAACCCCAATTCGCGCCATAATTAGCGATGAAGTCTGCAGCGGCGTAAGGTGTCATAAGACTGTACGACATCCGCAGTTCTTCTGCGGTCATCAGCATAAACTCCGGGGTGTCACCAACATCCTTGCCCGCGGGACAATCGTTGACGACGCGGCTGATATCCGTGTTGAGGTTAGCGACCGCCGCCTCGAATTCTTCCTTTCTCATCCGGAGCCGCGTCTTTGCGATCCGAACGACCTCGGCGAAGTCGAGGTTCAAGCTCTGCCTATGAATGATTTCCGGATCCGTCGTACCATCGAGAGTACGCTTGATCTGGCCGATCAGCTTCTCAAACCTTGCGCGATGCTCATCATCATGTGCAGCCTCCTCAGCCGCAATCGCTATGAGGTTGGCCATTCTACTTTTCTTAGCTAGCTGCTTGCTCATGCTGCGTACTCCATATCTTCGATAACGTCTGCGTTGTTCAAAAGGAAATGCCCTAGGTCGCTCTCAGTGGGTCTAGCCTCGATGTCGTGCTGTTTTCGTTTGCCAGCTTCTGTCCAGACAAGGCGGAGGGTCTTCGTCGAAGACCCCGTCCAGAGATGATCCTCGACGATGGCGGCGGCTTCCATCGGATCGAAACCTTTAGTTATGAAGAGAGACACAACCTTCGCGGCGCCAAGATCGAGGCCATCGTCATCATCGGCTTCTGCCACGGGCTCCGAGCCTTCCTGCTGCCGCACCCAAGATTCGAACGCGGCGATCAGACCCTCGCGGTCTAGCAGAGCCATAAGGGCTTCGTCTGCGAACGCTTCCGTCCACATCGACGCAACCGCTGTGACAGACTCACCGATGCGGGTAGCAGCGCGGCGAAGGGCGTCTTCTCCAGGCATCTGCGTTGCCGTATCCACAGCGGCAGTCTTGGCGATCTGACGGACTACGGTGCGGTCGGAGCGAGCCATGTCGGCCTTCTGGTATTCCTCGGCCATTCGCAGGGCCTTACCAACGGTGATAACGATCTCGACCACAGGTCGACCTCGGCTGGACGCACGGACATATTCGCAGGTGATCTCGAAGCGGCGGACGTGATCACGGATGTCGTCGAGGACGGGTTGCAACACGCGGGATTCAAAATTCGAGAACTTGAAGGAATCTGGCTGCCAACCGAGGACGTCTGCAAGCTCTTCCGGGGTCCACCGCATCGGGGGGCGCTGGTCTCTACCGGACATCAAGGCCAGCGTCGGGTACAGGAGACTCGTGTATTTCGAGGAAAAGCGCGGGTACGCACCGAGTTCGAGATTCGCCCAGCGATCGCTTTCAAGGATAGCTTTGCGAACACCCGGGAACATCGAAACCCCGATAAAATTCTCGCCAGACACCACGTGAGTTAGCTCTTCGCAGTTCAGAAGCTGCACGCGGGTGCCCTTGCGACGAAATCCCTCTTCTTTATCGAGGAAGTCATAGCTGACCCAAGTCGAAGAGAGTACCGACATGTATTTCCGGAGCCTGGAAGATTTGTCGATCCCGAGGTATGTTTTGGCATCCGTATAAGTTACGGCGCATGTGTCCTTGTCTTTAAGTGTCGGTCGCCATCTGGCCATCAGGTACTCGTAGAGAGCAGCGGTTGTCGCGGTCATTGCCTCGGCTGGCGTCGTTCCTTCGCGATCACCGTAGTAGCGGACGCTATTGATGAGCGCTGCGGACTTCTGCGCTGTCGGCTCTTTCTCAACGCTTGGTCGTTCTGCGGCGAGTACCAGACGGATGTCTCCTCGAATACCTTTGCGGTCTGCTCCCTTAGTCTTCTGGCGGCTGAAATTTTTCGTCATGTTTGTTCTCCTCGTACAAACATGGTCAGTGCCGGCGGAGATTGGCGCAAGGGTCTAAGCTCATTTTGAGGATGCGTGAGCGAAAAGATTTCATCTTCAGGTGAGTGTCGGCACGGACAAAATGTAGCTGAGACAGGGCCATTCGCGGACAAAATGTAGCTGAGACGGTTCCGATACAAGGCGCGGCTTCAGACGCGGTCAACGTAATTTGCCGGGAACTCTAAGAGAATATACCGAGTGGATCGCTATGAAGTGAATCTGCACCCGGATTGGGTAGACTATCGTCTCCCGTAGGCGCTACGCGTTGCTCCGCTCGACCACCTCCGCAGTTCCATTATTCCCGTAGTGACGAGCGTGATGCCTTTGTCACTTGCAACGCCGAGAACAATCATTCCCGTAGTGACGAGTGGAGTGAGACATGCCGAGGCAAGCCGACCCGAGTAACGAAGTGGGACGCAACGCGACGGAGCGATGGAGAGCAGGACTGCGGTCGGCTGCGATGCCCGAAGCATGCCATGTCGACACGGCACTCGCTGCAGCAGTGTCAGTTTATCTGGCGCGAGTCCAAGAAACTGGCGAGGACATCCCAGCTCCAATCAAGTCGGTCATTGCCGATTCGTTGAAAATACTTGAGTCTCGGGGTTTCGCTGCCGATGCAGCAAGACGTAAGACCATGGGGCGACTCTTGTATCGGCGTGACCGTATGAAGCTCGGAACGTCGGTCGCGAAGCCAGTTCGGAGGAAGTCACTATGACGACCGGTTCAGTTTGTGCTTCCCCCCGTTACTTCGCTGTTCAGAATCGCCAATCCGACCATTTCGGTAGTGATCCGGGAGTTTCAAAATGAGGAATTTCAAACCACTCCCCTGCGGTGACGATCCGCGCTGGTCGAAAATACGTGAAGCACTCAGTGTACTCGCTGCCGTCGCGGCCGAAGACCCCGATTACGCAAAGCACCAGAACGGTCGTGGTTTCTCAAAGTCAGACTCGACGAAGGGCCACGGCCTTGCTCGACTCAGGCCTGGCACGGTTATTCGCGACCCGTCCACATACCAAGAGGTGTTGAAGATGGCTACGAGATACAGACGACAAGCTTCAAAGATCGCCCGAGGCACTTTTTTGTAACTCGTCACAAATTGCGGACTTCCGATTCATGTTGCGTGCGACAGCCGGCGAGTGAATCTTTCACAACTCAGTCCGATCCCGATCTTCAGACCGGAAGACCCCCGTGGACGATAAGTCCGCCGACATCCAAACCCTTGCACCGCGCGTCAGGCGAAGATTTATTCGAAAGAGATCGCACGCGCACTGAAGAAGTTGAACGGTTCATAATCACCAGCGCGTTTACCGGCTCGTAACGGTCCCCGCAATATTACTCATGGAATAGTGAGTGAGGGTTTGGGATGCAATTTATCGAATTATTCGCCGGAGCCGGCGGCATGGGCATTGGCTTCCACGCCGCAGGAATGGGCCATGAGCTTTCGATCGAGAGAGAAGAGGCACCGCATAGCGTCCTCGTGAATGCGGGAAAAATCGCGGTCCGGATGGATCTCCGCGATGTTGGAGGCTTTTGCAACAAACTTCGGTTTCGTCCGGATCTGATCGCCGGCGGGCCGCCGTGCCAGGACTTTTCGAAAGCTGGTAAGCGCAAGATCACGGATCGCGCGTTCCTCACACAGCACTTCGCTCAGGTCATTTGCGTGACGCGGCCGGAATGGTTCATTTTCGAGAACGTCGAGCAAGCTGCGAAGTCTAGTCAGTACCAGTACGCCCGTGCACTCTGGAAAAGACACGGCTATGGACTAACTGAGCTTGTCATGGATGCCCAGAACTACGGCGTCCCACAGAGGCGCAAGCGCTTCTTTTGTATCGGCAGGCTAGACGAAATCGATCAATTCTTGCTCAAAGAACTCGAAGCCGCAAAAACGCCCAGACCGATGGTCGTCCGCGACATGCTCGATCCCAAGGTTTATCCCGAAGATGCCGCGCTGCTCAAAAAGGGAACGTTTTTTGCGAGGCCGTGGATGGGAAAGAAGGCCGAACCTAACGGTCGCGGCATTATTTCTATAGACGAAGTCTGCCCAACGATCGCAAGGAACACGCGTGAGCATCCAGGCGAATCCTACATCGCGCACCCAAACGACGCTGCTCTTCTAAAAGACACGCATATTCTGACGATCGACCAAGTCGCAAGAATTCAAGGGTTTCCCCCGACTTACGATTTCCAGAAAAAGAAGACAAAGTATGCCAGGGGCAAGGGATCCGGTTGGCCGGAAAAAAAGATCAATCTGATGATAGCAAACGCCGTTCCTGCGCCTATGGCACGTGCGATTGGACAATGCATCTACGATCGCCATCACGGCTACTCTTTGCCGAACTTGGGCGATGGGTTTACCGATTTCATCCTGAAGACGAAGAAATGGACGGCTGACGCGCCGAAAGACCCAGTCTACAACATCCGATCGATGGTCAACCGCGCGAGGAAGATGGTGGGATGTCGGATATATTCGAACCTGGCTCTCGAGCTGCAGGCGCTAGAAGCTAGCACCGAGATAATCTGGACTGACAAAAAGACGCGTCGCAGCGAACAAGGCAAAGCATACGCAGAAATGAGCACCCGTCTCAGATCAGACCTCCGTAACGCACTAGAGCTGCATCACGCATACATGTTGGAGTTCCGTGAGCCGTCGCAGTGGGCACCGATCCCGGAGACATCGAAAAAAGCAAGCAAGAAGAAATCTAAGAAGGCCACACCAAAGCCAACGACCATGCCCGTAGACGAAAACGCTCACCTCCGGAAAAAGGTGGTCACGTGGCCGCTCTCTTATGCCATGGCTAACGAAGATCCAGAAATCTCGCATCTTGAAGAATTACTTGACGATGCCGTTCCTCAATTCGATCCGTTCGAGCTTCACCCACCGCGTGGCGACCCGAGCGAACTCTGGAGGCCCGATGGATACGATCCTGACTACGAGGACTTCCTGGAAACCTTGGAAGACGAGCAGTAGCTTACATCGGTCGGCGCCGGCACAAACAATCTTTTCAAGACATCAGCAACACATCGAGCCGACCGTTCACGCCGTTAACGTTGTATGTGGCGACCTTCACCTGCGCTTGTGGTCGCCTTTGTCACCCTCGCCCGGCTTCGCATCGTGCTTCGCCTCGTAACGCTTGTCGGCGGACAGCGATCTACCGACATCGACAGATTCCTTGAACTGACCTTTCTCGTCACGGCGGACGTATCGCTTGTCGGTTCCGGTATCGATCAGCTCTCGCTTGCTCATGGGACTCTCCTGCGGTCGCGATACGACGATAACTCGCGATCTGACAAAAAGATGCATCGATTCCAGCGGCTTGGTTCGACTCCTGTGGTTGCGGTGGAAAACTGAATCAAGTCATTGAAAAAGAGTCGCTTTTTGCCCCGGAACGAATCGCAGGTGATTCGGTTGAATCGCCTAAGTTGCGTCAGTTGCGTGGGAGAGTTCGATGGCAGGCCAGCGTGCACAGTGGAAGGGCTTTATCAAATTCGGGGAAGTGGCGGCAGGAGTGGCACTCTATACAGCCGCATCGACATCCGATCGCATTACCTTCAACACTATCAACAAGGCGACGGGAAACCGGGTCAATCGCGTCTTCATAGACAGCGAGACGGAGGAGCTTGTTGAGAAGGAGCACCAGACCAAGGGCTTCGAGATCGAAAACGGCCAGTACATCATCATCGACCCCGACGAAGTGGCAGCCGCCATTCCTGAGAGCAACAAGACGCTTGAGATTGAGGCGTTTATCCCATGCTCAGATGTAGACGACGTTTATTTCGACAAGCCTTACTACCTAACCCCGGACAAGATGGGTTCTGACGCGTTCGTCGCTTTACGGGACGGCATGCGCAAATCGAAGGTCGCCGCCATTGCCAGAACCGTTCTGTTCCGTCGCATGCGAACTGTGCTGATCCGCCCTCACGGCAAGGGCCTGATTGCTACGACCCTGAACTACGATTACGAAGTTCGCTCCTCGAAGAAGGCCTTCGAGGAAATGCCCAAGATCAAGGTCGATGCCGAAATGCTGGAATTGGCGAAGCATATCATCAGCACGAAGAAGGGCGACTTCGACCCCGCTACTTTCGATGATCGATACGAGGCTGCGCTCGAGGAGATGGTGAAGGCCAAGATCGAAGGCAAGGCGATGCCGAAGCGCAAGAAGGTCGAGGCTTCCAAGCCGAACGATCTGCTTGCTGCGCTGCGCGAGAGCGCTGGCATGATGAAAGCCACTGACAAGCCGAAACGCACGGCGGCCAACGCGAATGCCGGAGCAAGCAGGCAGCGCGCAACGCGTGGTGCGGCGAAGTCCACCTCTTCCAAGACCGCGCAACAGCGCAAGGCCAGCTAAGGAAACCGATCATGGCACTACGACCATACTGGAAAGGTTATCTGAAACTATCGCTGGTCACCTGTCCGGTGCACATGATGCCCGCAACGTCAGAATCGGAAAAGGTCCGTTTCCACACGCTCAACAAGGAGACGGGCAATCGCGTCGTGTCGCAGTACATCGATTCTGTGACAGGCAAGCCTGTCAAGGACGACAACGAGGCGAAGGGGTATGCGCGTGGTGAGAACGATTACGTCATACTCACGGACGACGACCTCGACAACGTTGCGCTCGACACGGTCAAGACGATCGACATCCAAACATTCGCTCCCGCCGAATCCATAGAGTGGGTGTACCTGGAGAAGCCCCATTACCTTATGCCGGACGACGCGGTCGGTCACGAGGCCTTCGCCGTCATCCGGGACGCGATGAAAGCCGACAAGGTCGTAGGCATCTCGAAGCTCGTAATCGGGCGTCGCGAAAAGGCGGTGGTGCTGGAGCCGCGCGACGATGGCATCGTCCTGTGGTCGCTCCGCTTCGGCGACGAGGTTCGGCCAGAGGAGGCATATTTTGAAGACATCGACGACGACGCAGACCCCGATCTGATCCCGCTTGTCCAGAAGCTGATCAAGCAGAAGACGGCAAGGTGGTCTCCGGGCATGGTAAGCGACCCCATCCAGGAAAGCTTGCTCAAGCTGATCGCCGAAAAGAAGAAGGCACTCAAGCCTAAGAAGGCGACGAAGGGCAAGAAATCGGAAGCCGCCGAGCCAAAGTCCAACGTGATCAACATCATGGACGCGCTGCGCAAGTCGGTCGCAGACGAGCTCAAGAGCCGGAAATCAGGCTGACTTGATCTTTGGGTTCGCATACGTGCAGAACTAGAGATGTCAGCGACTGCCGTTATCAACGTAAGGCATCCTGAAGAAACCGCGCCGCAGTGTCCGCACCGCTCATTGAGATCGTGTGACCCACTCCAGGCTCGATCTCCAACTCGACTGAGAACCCAGCGGCTCGCAACTGTCTGGCCGCCGTCGTGGAAGCGACAGACGGTATAGTGCGGTCATTAGCTCCGTGTATGAGGAGCACAGGGGTCCGGTTGCTTTCTGGCAAGATGGATATGGGAGGCAAAAGGCCCGAGAACGCGACCACGGCGCCTATGCTCCAACGGCCAGACGCGACGCCATCCAGAGCCATGATTGCGCCTTGTGACACTCCCACGAACGCAACGTCGCGAAGTCGGTCTTCGAAGCCGTTATGTGTGATCACGTCGCGGATCTTACCGTCGAAACCCTCTCGCGCATCGCGTATTCGATCAGGATCTAGCTGCATGCCATCAACTTTGAACCACTGATGGCCGCCGTACCCATTACGATATGGCGCATCCGGAGTCGCGAATACCGCTGTGGGCAGCCGAGCGTTCCACGACGATGCCAGAGGCGCGAGCTGCTGGCCGGACGCGCCGATGCCATGGAGGAAGATGATAAGGTGCGATGCTGACATTTGATCTCGGTGGTGGAAAACAAACAGAGGGCGCTCAACCCATCATGGGGAGCGCCCTCGTCACCCGCGACAGCAAACGCACAACCGTCATGGTTGCTGCAGGCCGCCGATATGTGGGTGGTGATCCTTAGATGAGCACCGCCCACGCGCTTTTCAAGGTCACATCGACTCTGCCGTTGTTTCCATCCACGCGCGGTGTTTCAGCTCATCCTGATGAGCGGTGAGGAAGAATGCCTTCGTGCTCGGAATGGCATCATCGTGTTTTGCTGCGCGCTCGTAAGCGGTTACCGTGTCATCCTCGTTCGTCTTCATGGCTTTGAGAATAGCGGGATCGCCGAATAGATCGGCAAGCGCGATCTTCCCCGTCGTCAGCATCTGTTTCATGTCGCCTTCCGCGGGTGGCTCGATACCGATCTCCAAAGCGATCTCGTTCAGCACAGCCACGTGCTGAAGATGGTCCTGCTTGAATTCATCGATCTTCGCAGCCAGCGCCTTGTCGTCAAGGCGTTCGATGCAGGAGTCATATGCTGCGATAGCGTCATGTTCGAGATAGAGCAGATCCTTGACCAGCGTTTCGATGCTTCCTTCGTTCCCAACCATGGTGACCATAAATTCTTCTCCTCGTTGATGTGAAGGCGTAATAACCAACAGCTTCCGCTAATGTTCCCTTCCGGGACCGCCCGTTGAGCGGAGCGGCTCGTGAGGCGGCCGCGTCTGAGCGAACACGCCCACATCGCGACGAATCCTCAAATCACCAAAGCCTGCGGCGCGCTGCATTTCGCGTGGCGACGTGAACGACTACTGCGGTTGATAGGAGGATGCTGGATACCAACACCGCAATCGACAACACCCCCCCGTTCGATATCTCAGCCTTTGCAGTGAGGCCTGAATCCTTAGGCAGCGACAGCGATACCTCAGCCCGCTGGCGGTCACTGAGAAAGGGTGGGCTCGCACTGTTGTAATCTTCATGATTGGAAAGTGCCATTTCCTTATGTCTCATACCTTGCTCTCCTGATCTGTCTTCAGCCTCGTCCGGGAGTTTCAACCCGGAAACTCAGCGGCTATGCCGATGCTCCGCAGTCTCAGCCGACATTACGGTGACGTTGTCTGCGGCTGCTCCAGCGCCCTCTTTCGGCTCGCCGCCCGCCGAGCCGGTCTGAGTTCTTCGATTGTTGGTTGCCACCATTCCGCTCCATCGGGTGCAGAAGTTTTCGATGGCCATGCCTGCACGAGTTCTTCGAACGTGGGTTTTCGCCAAATTCCCCAAACATGATCGTCGGTCACACCGGGGTAGAATTCACCGACGATTCCTGGGTCAACGATTTCCCCGGTAACCTCCTCAAAGACAACCAGTCCGTACTGGATTGCGACGACGCGTCCAGCGGGCGGAAGGTCGTCGCTGTTCAATGGATAGCGCCGTCTCTTTCTTTCTGCCGACCGTGCTTTCGACTTCGCTTCCTCTTCTGTTCCCTTTCGCTCGGCCGCACGGCGTCGCCGTTCCTCAGGTTCGTTCCGGCGTGCTGCTTCCTCGATCTTAGGCCATCGATCCTTGAGCTCTTGAAATGAACGAAACGGAACGTGCCACACCTTGAGGTCGCCATCCCATCGCGAATAGGGAACCTCATGAAGCCTCTCGACGACGGTAGTCGAATAGGGGGTCTTGATACGGAAGCCCGCTCTGCCAAGTTCAAGGTAGGCACTCTGGATCGGATCGAAGTCGAAGGCATCTCTGCCCTTCGCATCAGCGAAGGCATCGGCTTCCGCTTCGAGTTCTGCCAGCCACCGAGTAAACCGACGGGCGGCTGTGCGGCCAGGGACGAACCACGCTTGACGAGCGTCGCTCCACCGGGCCCGGGGAAAGTGTTCCCGGAACTGCTCCACAGTCACCCGGTCGTATGGAAAGTTAACGTCGGCACCGGACCTGGTGTCGTCTCCAACCGTACATTCGACATCGTCTTTTGTTGTTTCGTCACTCATGACGAGCATAACGCCTGTCGGCCCCGTCAAGTTTCCCACAGCTATGCTAACCTAAAAGCGTTCCGATGCAAGCTCGGCGACTAGAGCGGAAACAATCGACGCGTGCTGGCCCGAAACAGACCTCGAAGACGCTGTAAGTGTTGGCCTAACAAAAACTCAGGAGCCAGCCTGTCGGAGTCGTTATATTCTGTACGTCATAGAAAAGAACAACAGGAGAGGCCGATGCTAACGATGCCGGAAATGGTCGAACGCGAACCACAGCGTTATGTCGCTGTTCGTTTGCCAGTTGTAATCCCGTTCGATGAGGACGTCGATCCAGCTTTCGATGAGCTGTTTGATGCTTTCGCGCGAGCGGGTGTTGCACCAGACGGCGTCGAGTTCATCAAGTTCAACCTCGTCGATATGCCCCGCCTCGAGATTGAAACGGGTATGACCACAGACGGGTCCATTCCACTTTCGGGCCGTCTGGTCGAAGGCGTGCTGCCCGGAGGACGCTATGTCCGAATGACCTACACTGGCCCGTATGAAGGACTTTATGATGCTACCACCATGCTCGTCGGATGGGCAAAGGAGAAGGGCTTGGTATGGGACTCATGGAGCACGGAGGCCGGAGAGCTATTCGCGTGCCGGCTCGAGGTCCACGACAACAATCCTTCCGTTGAACCTGATCCAAGCAAGCTGATAACAACGTTGCTGTTCAAGCTGGCAGACTGATTACGAAACTGCCGGAGGGCCGTTGTTGGCGCTCAGCGGAAGGCGGCTTCTGGCCCAAAGCGGACAGCCGATTATGGCATTGCCGTTCTTCTGATTCGCTGCAGTATCATCCGTGTACCTTCTTTTCTTCGTTGGCCTGACTTGCCAAATAGCGGCAACACAGGATTTTGAAGGATTCAAATCGATGAACACAACAGCCTCCACCGTGAAGTCTCGGAACATTCTTGTCCTCGGGGCCGGGGAACTCGGCATGCCCGTTCTGCGCAACCTGGCTCTTCGCGCCAAGGACGTCGAGCGCGCGAAGATCAGCGTTTTTCTGCGCGCCAGTGCCGCTGTATCAGATGTGCCGGCGAAGCAGCGCGACATCGCTGAAATCGGAGACCTTGGTATCGAGATCGTCGAAGGTGATTTGGTGAAAAGCTCAATCGACGAACTGGCGTCTCTTTTCTCGAGGTACGACACCGTCATCGGCTGCGCTGGCTATGCGGCTGGGATTAATACACCGATGAAGCTTGCCAAGGCGGCGTTGCGGTCCGGGATTCCACGCTATTTCCCTTGGCAATTCGGCGTCGATTTCGAAGCGATTGGTCGCGGCGGCCCGCAGGACATTTTCGACGCTCAGCTTGATGTCCGGGAACTCCTTCGCTCCCAGAGCAAGACGGAGTGGGTCATCATCTCCACCGGCATGTTCATGAGCTATCTCTTCGAACCGGATTTCGGCGTCGTTGATCTGCAGACGAACACAGTCAACGCCCTCGGCAGTTACGACACTGCTGTCACGCTGACCACACCCGACGACATTGGTGCTCTCACCGCTGAAATCGTCTTCTACGAGCCGACCATTAGCAACGAGATCGTCTTCCTTGCCGGAGATACGATCACCTACGGTGAACTCGCCGACAAGCTGGAGGTAGGTTTGAACCGGCCCTTCAGCCGGTCCGAATGGACTGTCCCCGTCCTGATGGAGGAATTAGCAAACGACCCCCAGAACATGATGCGCAAGTACCGAGCAGCCTTTGGTATTGGGCGCGGCATGGCGTGGGACAAAGCCAACACGTTCAACGTACGCCAAGGCGTCAAAGTGACGGCTGTGTCTGACTGGATAGAGGCGCACCTTGGCGGCAAGTGAGACCGCCCGCAGGCATCGTGGACAGGAAACAGTGACTTGGGAGCGTGGTCCGAGAATGCCCCCAAGTCACGCTGCGATCCGCATACGCTAGAATGCGGGCGTGCTTTCCTCCATTTCGACGCAACGCTTGTTCGTCAAAATGTCTGCCAGGAAGGTTTTCCTGGCGGGCAGGAATCGTAATCCTCGCGTGCCTTGCGAAACTCGCCGGAATTCTCCACGACCCATGTCCACAGCGGAACCATTCGGATGAGAAGACCCATCCCTAGTTCTGTCAGTTCGTATTCAACCCGAGGCGGCATCTCAACGAGATCGTGGCGAGTGACGAGACCATCTCTTTCAAGTTGGCGGAGCGTTCGGGTGAGCATTCGCTGCGTGACGCCGTGCATTCGTTTTCCGATATCTGCGTGCCGGAGCCTGCCATAGACACCGAGGGTATGTATGACGCCGAGCGACCATCGGCTTCCCGCGTGTGTGAGAACCTCGCGCCGCACACCGTCTTCGTCCTCACGAAGGCCATCGCACACCGCTTGAGAATAGGTAAGCATCTCTTCTCTGGTCATTAGTCTTGCCTCCGGTCTTCCAGCCCTTTCGTCTTACCAGCCTTCAGAAGACATTCCACCTGCCTCTCCTGGGTTCTGAAAGGTTCATAGAATTTGACAGAATGACAGCGTCGTTGGTGTCACCGATGGCTGAAGACGTCCGCTGTTGGCGCACAGGCGACGTATGCCCCCACGGAGCTATGTCCGCTCGCGGGCAGGAGCGATGACGACCTTTAGACCGAATTAAAGGCGCAAAGCGGCAGTCGCCTGTCGGACCAACGCAGACTACGGATGTCCGATGGACTTAATCTCTCCGTTCTGAGCCAACAAAGTCTATAAATGCTCTTAGCGGCGCGGGCATGAACCTACGGGAGAAATATATGCTGGGACCGTCGAAGGTCGCCCACCATTCCGGCAGAACTGGTTCGAGGTCACCAGAAGCGAAGTGTGGCTGTAACCAGTTTTCGAACGTATAGATCAGGCCACGGCTGGATCGGGCGAAATCAATTGCGGCGGCGGCGGCATCCACCCCCACGACCAGCCGTCCCTGTGGATCGACCGTGAATGCTTCACCCTCTCTTTCGAACTCCCAGAGCACGTAAGCCCCGCTGGAGAATCTAAGTCGGATGCACTCGTGATCAAGCACATCGCTTGGATGTTGAGGCCTTCTTCGACCTGCAAGGTACGATGGACTTGCGGCGAGTGCGCACCGCTGTCTGCGCGGACCCAACGGTACGGCTATCATGTCTTGAGCGAGATGCTCGCCATAGCGGATGCCCGCATCACATCCGGCGGCGACGGCGTCCACAAGTCTATCCTCGACCACGAACTCCATGCGCACGCCAGGATGCACTTCAAGGAAGCGGCCAACGAGCGGCGGCAGGATGTCTACCATGACTGCTCCAGTCACGTTGAGCTTCAGCAGGCCGCGCACTTCGCGCTGAGAACTTGCAGCATCTTTCAGGGCAGCACGAGCTTCAGAATAAAGTGGCAAAAGACGTTCCGCCAGCAAGCGCCCTGCATCCGTTGGTGAAACGCTCCGCGTAGTCCTTGTGAGCAAAGGGACGCCAATCTGCCGCTCCAGTTTCTTCACTCGTTCGCTGACCGACGACGGGGACAACCCGAGCCGCTGCGCAGTCTTCCGAAAGCCGCCAGTGTCGCAGATGTCGAGAAACACTGCGAGGTCGTCAAAGCCGGTACCGTTTTCATTGTTCGTCATGGCGATCAGTATATGCATCAATCAGGTGGTTATCGAAAGCCATTTTCGCATCTATCTGTTTCATCAGGTCAGCGGTTGTCGCCGATTGTAAAGGGAAAAACGATGGACAAGAAAACAGTGCTGATCACAGGTGCGAACAAAAGCATCGGGTTCGAAACCGCGCGCCAACTCGGGCGCAAGGGCTACAGTGTCTGGATTGGAAGCCGCGATGCAGCACGTGGCAAAGAGGCTGTAAGGTTGCTGACTGCTGAAGGCGTCGAGTCGAGGTCGATTTTGATCGACGTGACCGACGAGGAGTCAGTAAAGCAGGCGGCTGATCGCGTGCAGACAGAAGATGGCATGCTCGATGTTCTCATCAACAATGCTGGCATTCCCGGCCAGATGATCCCGCCCTCTCAGCAGTCCATAAATGACATCCGCCACATTTACGAGACCAACGTCTTCGCACCTGTTCTGGTGACCCAGGCGTTTCTCCCCGTTCTCAAGAAGGTTGGGAACGCAAACATCGTCATGGTCAGCAGCGGCCTCGGTTCCCTCGGCTGGCTCTCGGACCCGGACAATCAGTTCTACGGTGTCAACTTCCTCGGCTACAACAGCTCCAAAACGGCACTTAACGCCATAACGGTGGCTCTTGCCAAGGAGCTTGCGGACTCCGGTATTAAGGTAAACGCGGCCGATCCAGGCTACACAGCAACAGACTTCAACGGTCATTCTGGCTATCGCACGGTCGAGGAGGCTGCAAGCGGCATCGTGTGGCTTGCGACGTTGGATGAGAAAGGACCGACAGGTGGCTTCTACTTCGACGGGGCGGTGGTGCCCTGGTGAGCTTGCACAGCGTCTCAATATGACCGCTGTTGGCGCAAAGCTGCCAATGTAGTAGTCGGCCCTTGCCGGGCATTGGCAGTCCCATTTTGCAGATCAAGGGTCGACATGGTGATAGACGCAGAAGTTCATCCGCCACACGTTGCACCTATTCCGTCGCGGATTACTGGCCTTTTAGACTACTGGAAATTCCGGCTCTTCACCTTGAGACTATCGATGTGCAAATCCGGGATGAAGATGTCACGAACCTTGTTCGGCTTTGGACGATCCCTCGCATCCCCGCCTCCATGCGATCCGTGCGCGAACTCATCACCACGACCACTCGGATTCCGGAACTCCGCATCTCGATCCGACAGAGACGATAGATCAGCAGAAAGGTCATAGAGCTGCCGCGCGATCAGATGAACGACATCACCCTCTCTCTGAATCTTGCCCTGTATCGCCATCATCGACGCTCCGAGCACGATGCGCCGCCGCTTTTCGAACAGCGACGGCCAGACCACGATGTTCGCAGGCCCGGTCTCATCCTCGATCGTGATGAACATGACACCCTTCGCCGAGCCGGGTTTCTGCCGGACGAGCACAAGCCCGGCAACGCAGAGCCAGCTCTTGTCGCGGGCATTCATCGCATCCGCGCAAGTGACAATGCGGCGTGCGGTCAGATCTAGGCGCAGGAATGACGATGGGTGCGCTCGAAGCGTCAGGCCAACGTGCTGATAGTCCTCCACCACGTTGTGGCCCTCGGTCATCTGCCTGAGTTCGACTTCAGGTTCCTGCTGCTCGGCGACCGTCTTCATCTCCCGCTCTGCTGCCGCTACGAACAATGGAAGCGGTTCGTCTCGCAATGCTTTGATGGCCCACAATGCATCACGACGCTCGATATTGAACGCAGGTCGGAAAGCATCCGCCTCCGCAAGCTCGACGAGTGCCTCTGACGGGACTTCCGATCGTCGCCACACATCATCGACGCTCTCGAACGGACGTTCGATCCTTGCGGCGACAATTCTGGCGGCATCTCGGACAGCTAGCCCGGCGACCTGTCGCATGCCAAGCCGGACGGCATGTCGGTCGGTGCCGGGGATGGCTTCCAGCGTGCAGTCCCAGCGTGAATGTTGAACGGAGATCGGACGGACTTCGACACCATGCTTCTGCGCGTCGCCGATGATTTGGGCGGGAGCGTAAAAGCCCATCGGAAGCGAATTCATGAGCGCCGCGGCGAAGGCATCCGGGTAGTGGCATTTAATGAAACAGCTCGCATAAGCGATGAGCGCGAACGATGCAGCATGGCTTTCCGGGAAGCCGTAGCTGCCGAAGCCTTCGAGCTGCGAGAAGGTCTTCTCGGCAAATTCCGGCGTGTACCCGTTCTTCACCATTCCGGAGACGAGCTTGTCCTTGAACCGACTCACGCCGCCAGTGAATTTGAAAGTCGCCATCGACTTGCGAAGCTGGTCCGCCTCCCCGCCCGTGAACCCGGCGCAAACCATGGCGACCCTCATCGCGCTCTCCTGAAACAGCGGCACGCCCAGCGTCTTGCCAAGCACTGCCTCCAGCTCGGGTGTCGGGTATTCGACGGGTTCCTTGCCCTCGCGGCGGCGAAGGTATGGATGCACCATATCGCCTTGTATGGGGCCTGGCCTAACGATGGCAACCTGGACGACGAGATCGTAAAACGTTCTGGGCTTGAGCCTTGGCAGCATCGCCATCTGCGCCCTGCTTTCGACCTGGAATGTGCCGAGAGTATCGGCTTTGCGGATCATCGCGTATGTCGGACCATCTTCCTGCCGGACCTTCGCGAGATCGAGATCCTCGTGTTTGTGCTCCCGGATCAAGTTGAAGGCTTTCTGCATGCAGGTCAGCATGCCGAGCGCCAGCACGTCGACCTTCATCATCTTCAATGCTTCGACATCGTCCTTGTCCCACTCGATGACCTGCCGATCTTCCATCGCCGCCGGCTCGATCGGAACGAGATCATCGAGGCGTGAGCGCGTCAGGATGAAGCCGCCAACATGCTGGCCGAGGTGCCGAGGAGCACCCATGAGTTCCCTAGCGAGCCGCAACGTCATCACGAGACGGTAGTCGTCAGGATTGAGGTTCAGCTCGCGAACGTTGCGTTCGGTGATCTCTTCGGACCACGACCACAGGCCTGACGAAAGCGCCTTGGTCACGTCCTCCGGCAGCCCCATCGCCTTGCCGACATCCTTGATTGCGCCCTTGGCTCGATAACGTGTGACAGTGCAGACGAGAGCAGCCCGGTCGCGGCCATAAGTCTTGTAGATCCACTGGATGACTTCTTCACGGCGCTGGTGTTCGAAGTCGACATCGATGTCCGGCGGCTCGTTACGCTCCTTGCTGACGAAGCGTTCGAACAGCAGGTCGTTGGTTTCCGGGTCGATAGAGGTGATGCCGAGGATGTAGCAGATCGCCGAATTCGCGGCAGAACCTCGGCCCTGACAGAGTATGCCCTGCTCGCGCGCGAAACGAACGATGCTGTAGACGGTCAGGAAGTACGGCGCGTAATCCATCTCCTTGATGAGATCGAGTTCGTGCTTGACCGTCCGCAGCACGCTTTGTGGCAGACCCTCCGGATATCGGTCGGGAATGCACTCGCGGACACAGTGCTCCAGCGACTGTTGCGCATCCATTCCGTCGATCAGCGCTTCCTCGGGATATTCGTATGTCAGTTCCTCCAAGCTGAATGTGCATTGGTTCACGATTTCCATCGTCCGTGCCAGCGCTTCCGGGTAACGCGGGAACAACCGCTTCATCTCCTCTGGAGGCTTGAGATAGCGGTCGGCATGCCGTTCTCTGTCAAAGCCCACGTCGTCGATAGTCGTAGTCGTGCGGATACAAACGACGATGTCCTGAAGCTGTCTTCTGGACGGCTCATGGAAGAGAACATCGTTGGTGACGACCGTTTTCACTTTGAACTTCGTCGCAAGGTTCGAAAGCTCGTGGAGTCGCATCTGGTCGTTGGGTCGCCGCCTAAGACTGAGCGAAAGATAGGCGCGCCTACCGAAGATCTCGTTCATCTTGCGGAGCTGCACAGCACAGACATCGTCTGCGAGATCAGGCACGAGAATGCCGATCAGGCCCTCGGCATAGAGGGCGAGATCATCAATATGAAGGATGCAGTTGTTCTTGCCGCCCCGGCCCTTGCCGACGGTAATCAGTCGGGTGAGCCGGGAGTACGCTGCCTTGTCCGTCGGATAGACGAGCACCGACATGCCGTCCTGCAGATCGAGCCGACAGCCTACGACCAGACGAATCCCGGTTTCGCGGGAAGCTTCCAACGCGCGTACGATCCCCGCCAGGCTGTTGCGGTCCACCAAACCGATGGCTTCGATGCCGAGTTCTTTCGCCGTCGCGAACAACTCCTGCGCGGACGATGCGCCTCGCAGGAAGCTGAAATGTGTCGTGACCTGGAGTTCAGCATATTTCATCAGGCAAAGATCCCGTGCATAAACCATCGGTGCGAACCCGTTTCCGGATCGATCCCGTCCCCAGAGCGGAAGATCCAGAACCGCTCGCCGTCGTCGTTTTCGATGACGAAGTAATCTCGCACCGCCTCGAGCTCGGTCGGGCGTTTCCACCACTCACCGAATATGCGTTCCGGGCCGTCGGCTCGCTTCACGCGGTGGCGTTTTCCGCGCCAAGTTATGCTGGCGGGTGGATAGTCTGGCATGAGTGCGATCGCCTGAATCTGTTCTGGTCGTGCGAACAATCTGGTCGGTCTGCGCCAGTGCCCCACCCAGCTATCGGCAACGTCTTCGGCGACCGCGGAGATCTGCTGCACGCTCCGCTCGGGAACATCCGAGGCCACGGGTGCCACCCGATAAACGCGCTGACCGCCACGATTGCTGAAGATGTCGATCAATGGTGTGAGGTCGGTTATCTCTTCCTCGACGAGAGACGAGGCCTTTTGCTCCTCCTGCAGCGGTTCCGCCGACACGGCAACGAGGACGAGTTTCTCGATGCCGAAACCGGGATCGATCTGCTCTGTGCGATCCCTGAACAGTTTTGTGAGCCACGCAACATCCCGTGCTGGCTTCGCGGTCCCTGCACGGATCGCCTGGAGGGTGTTGTCGACGCGATGCACGATGAGATCCGTCCGGCGCGCGCCGAGGCCGCGTTTTTCGAGTTCGGCGACGAGCTGGACGACGAGTCGACCGACATATTTGTTGATGGTGTCGGCCGCGCCTATCGGTTCCTGAAACGATCTGGAGACCTCGACGAGATCGGCAGTGCGGATCGGATCGATCGGTTCTCCAGCGCGACCGAACAATTGGTCGAGGCGGCGGCCGACCTCTGGTCCGAAACGGAGCGCCAGCGGTGCTCTCGGCGTATTCGACAGCTCGCCTATGGAATGAAAGCCAAGGACACGGAGGTCTTGGACAACCTTCTCCGGGAGCCGAAGCAATGAGATCGGCAGCTTCTCAACCGCTCGCACGATCTCGCCGCGGGGAACGTTGACGGTATCCCGGTTGATGGCTCGGACGCATGCGTGCGCTGCTCCCCACGTATCCGCGATGGCCACCTTCGCAGACAGCTTCCTCGAATGAAATGTATTCACGATGCCGCTGATCATTTTGGCCTCTCCGCCCTGCAGGTGATCGGCACCCTCGGTGTCGAGGACGAGGCCATCGATGCCGTCAACGGCGACGATCGGGGAATAGTGACCAAGAGCCCACAGCGCGATGCGATCCAGGGCGGCGGCATCGGCGGCGGGATCTGCATCGACGAGCATCAGCCCGCAGAAGATCGCCTGAGCCTTCGCCGCGGCCATGCCGACGCGGACACCGATCTTCTGCGCAGCCCCGTCGGCAGACGCGACCCACCTCTTGGATCCGCTATGCGCAATCACAGCGATCGGCTGCTCAGCCGGTATGGTGGGATCGTCGCGTCTGATCCTGTCCGTAGCCAGATCCGGAAGAAATATGGATACGACCCTTGCCATCACATGCTCCTACGCAGAACTCTTTGCACTCGCCAGCGCGTGATCTCATCAGTTCCAGAAACCATCTCGGCCTCCCTACTCCCGGTACCGGAAGCTCTTCGGACGGCATCACACTCACCCGCCACCTCGTGGTCGATGCCGTTGGCTGACCGAAGTCGTTGGCCTCGGTCTGCCTTCGCCAACGGCGCACTGCCAAGGCAATTGTCCCCGTTCGCTCGGCCACAAGTTGGAGCCGACGGCTTACGACCATTGGCAACCGAACCATCTCGCCGACGACCGCGCCACAGCCGCCGTAAGAAAGCGCCTCTTCCATATTGGCAGCGACATCCTCTTCCTTGTCGCTCTCGACGAAGATAACCCTACGCGGATGCAATCCAGCCTGAGCGAGCGCCGGGAAGAAAAGGTCAGGCCGCGTCAGGCACCAGACTATCGGCCCCTTCGTACGAGCGGCGATCCCGGCGGCAAAGAGAGCAGCCGCGGCGCCATCGACAGTGCCAGAACCACCTCCCGCGAATTCATGGAGTGCTCCATGAGCCAAGCCCCCGCCCGGAAGGATTCCATCAATCGCTTCGACACCGAAAGGAAGACAGCCCGTCTTCTTCGCGCCCTCTCCTTGGATAGAAGAGATGCGGTCGCGCAGGTCAGCCAGGACTTGATCGCGAACAGCCGCCATCGATTACGAATCCTTCCGAAATCGCAGTGAAAAGGTGCAACATCATGTCGCCAGAACTTGATTGTTCTTCTTCTGTTCCCTATCGTCGGCGGCGTCAAGACGCCCTAAAATCAGGAATCTACTCCTAGCATTAGCAAGGCTGAAGATTCACCGAGTTGAATCATAATGGTAGCGGAGATTCCGTCTCAGGCGTTCTGACGTAAATATTTTTGCGACCTCCAGCGCGGACATCGATCTGATGCCGGTCCACTAGACTGGGTGACGCAGGGCACAGGGAAACGGGATGCGAAGAAGACGACCAAAGCCCGATAACGAAGGCGGACCGATGCTGAAGGATTGCCGTCTACCAATGATCGAGATCGCATGTGCACCGTGTGGTCGTCATGACCTACTGGAGCGAAAGACACTGGTCGAACAGTTCGGAGCCGGGGTTAGCTTTTCACGATTGAGACGACGGCTGGCGATGGGATGCGAGCGCCTTTGCCATCCAAACGGCGATCACTGTGCAACGCGTTTCCCATGCCTGGAAGACGTCGGAGATCGCAAAAGTGGCTAAGCGACAAGACTTGGGGACCTACTTTGAGAACCCAAAGCGAGAAAGCGGTGGACAGGTTGGGCGCTCGTCTGGCGTTTCGTTGCCTGCAGCGAGAAATCGGAAAAACCGCTGCATTCACCATCTCCGTCGTGTCCGATTGACACACCGCAATCTCACAAATCTAACCAAGAACGATCATGAAAGTTCCCAACACATCGTGGCGGTCTGGATATCGCAAATGATTTTCATACGCAGGCTAGGCCGTCACACCCGCGTGCCATCGACCTCATTGAGAAGCAAGTCGGCCGCCCCGTTTAGGTCGGACACCTCAACGTAAGGAAGCCACTCTGGATTGCCCTTTTCTCCGCGACGGTTAACCCAGACACCGCGCAATCCCAATTCGTGGCGAGCCTTCATGTCCCAGTATATCCCCATGGCGACATGAACGGTCTCGTCCGGCGTGACCCCCATCCGCCGATACGCATATTCGAACATCTCTCGGGAAGGCTTGTAGGATCCAGCTTGCTCGGCGGTGATGACATAATCGAAAGGTACGCCAATGGAATTCACTGTGGGGGCGATCAGATCGTTGTCGGAGTTGGTGAAGATCGCTAATTTATAATGCTCTTTCAAGCGGCGGAGCGCATCCGGCACCTCGGGGTGAGGCCCCATCGCCATCGGAGCTCTAGCGACATGCTCGATCTCTTCCTCGCTCAGTTCCACGCCATGTTCCTGAAACGCGTTCGCGAAACCGATGCGAAGAACGTCCTTATACAGCAATTGAGGCTTTTCGGCCGTAAGCGCGCGTCCTTGGGAAGAGAAACTGTCAAGGATGGACGACGCGCTCTTGTCTGCAACGTCGTGCGCCTGCAGGACAACATCGATTTCTTGTAGAAGAACCTCGTACCATTGCACCAGCGTGCCGTAGCAATCGAAGGTAATAATCTTCGGACGAGGATCGAGCGGGAACTTCTGCTGGGGCATGACTGGCCTTTGTGCTGGGCGTAAATTTGTCTTTGACGGGGTATCTTTAACTCCCGGCTTATTTGCGGGTTCCTCCGGTCAGGCTTTGAACGAAAACATGTTTTTCAATTTGCCTTGCATGCATGGACGTAGGTCACAGGCTGCACAAGTTTTCAACTTCTGAGATGTGATTGTCACTGGTCCAGTTCATATGCACGGGACTTGTCAGCCATTTGGAAGCGCGGCTGGTGCAAACAATTCCACTGCCTCACATATCCGTTGGGGCCGCAGAAATCGGCATTCTGAAAGCAAAGCAGGTCCTGGTTGGATCGGAATGAACATCGATCCGCCCCCCGTGAGCCCGGGCGATCTGAGAAGCGATATACAGGCCGAGGCCAAGGCCCTGCGCGCCCGACTTCCCCTCACCTCGTCTGAAAGGCAGGAAGAGCTTGTCGATCTGAGATGCCTCGATGGGCTCGCCGCCATTGGTGACGGAAATTTCGAGTTCATCGTCGGCCGACTGTGCTCTGATTTCGATAGGCTTGTCGTCTGCGCCGTGCGTGACAGCGTTGGCGACGAGATTGGAAACCATCTGCGCTATTCGGAGATGGTCGACTGCGACCGCGTTTGTGATGTTGATCGACGCAACGATCTGTCGCCCAGGATTTGCCACTACGACCTCATCGACAACGTTCTGAATTGTTTCAGCAAGATCGTCCAGAGACATGGAGAGAGCTATCCCGCCGCCCATACGAGCCCGCGCGAGGTCCATCACGTTCTCCACGAGACCGGACATCCGGGAAAGACTGGTCTTCATGAGCTTGAGGATCACAGGGCTTCGTTCAGTCCATCCCTCTTTTAGCAGGCGGGATGTGCCCGCATCTATCGCAGCTATCGGGTTGCGCAGATCGTGTCCGAGAACAGCAATGAACTGCTCTCGCAGCTCGGCCAGTTCCCTTTCCTGTTCCAGGGCGGCGCTGGTGGTTTCAAGACGTGTTCCAGCATCAAGATGATAGGCGATCAATTCGGCAAAAAGCTTGAACGCACCAAGGACCTCAGGGCTTTTGACCTTTGCCGGATGGGGATCGATAGCACACAGCGTTCCCCAGAAGGCGCCGTTCCCAAGGATGATCGGCTCGGATATGTAGCTTCGCAGGCCGTATATCCGAGGGGTGTGATGATCTCGATAATCTGGATCTTCCGCGGCATCATCGAAGACGATGGTTTGTCGATGGTCCCGGATCTCGTTGCAGAGAGTGCTTTCAATTGGAAGCTCGTCGCCAGGCTTGAGGCCGAAACCGAGTGGATCGAGAACCTGACATGCGACCCAGCGGTTCTCTGTTACGCGGGCAACTGCGGCGAAACCCATACCCGTCATCCGCAACACGACATCAAGCATGGTCGGCACGGCGGCGATGCCGGAAATACGCTCCATATCGTAGAGGAAGTTGTCGCCCAACCGCCCGCTCTGGTCAGACACCGAAAGTGAGCGGGCTGCGGTCACGGAGCCGACGAGAGCTGCATTATCCAAGGCGGCGGCTGTAGCTTCGGCGAGTGCTTCGAGAACTTCTACTTCCCAGTCCGTGGGCGTGTATGGCTGAGACCAATAGGCACCGACTGCGCCAATCGGATCCTCCGACCGAACCGGTGCCATGACCATCGCCTTCACAAACGTGCCAGCATAGAGCTCATACGGAATCCGGTCGTCCTGCGCGATGTCCGGTATCACAGCCGTTGCCTTGTTTATCATGGACCATCCACTGACACAGGCAACTGCTGGAAACTTCTGACCCTTCCACAAGGGGCCGATAGCATCCTCTTCAACATAGTGGCAGAGGTCGCCATCTCTCAATATGATCGCAATGCCCTCACACCCAACAACCGACCGCGCGGTATCACGGAGGGTTTGGATTGCAGACTCTGTAGTCCGGGCGCGCGCGATCTTCGCGAGCGCTTTGGAAAGTGCTGCGATGGGCGTCGAGGGTCTGGTCTGTTGATCCATAGGCCACTGCCTTTCCGGCACGTGCCGTTTTTTCAGCGTACATTTTCGCACAACGTGCTATTTTTGCATAGTAAAAGTTCTTTGAAGGACTTTCCGATGGAGTGCATCGCTAGCCGTTTTCAGGGGCCGATGGCGAGCTGTCCGAGTGAACCGAGCACCTCTCTTTCCGAGTAGGGTTTGCCAACAAAACCGAGCGGCCTGAGAGGAAGCGCGGCTTCGCGTGTGCGATCGTCAAGATTTCCGCTGACGAACAGTGATGGGATATTCCATCGCTCTCGCAGGGCCGCTGCTGTGTCGACACCGTTCGTCCCCCGAGCAAGATTGACATCCATGATGGCAACGTCGATCTCGCCGCTGTTCTGTTCGGCGAGATCGATGGCCTGCTGCATGTACGATGCCTGACCGACAACGTCGTAGCCCGCGTCGAGGAGCATATCCTCAAGATCCATAGCCAGAAGCATTTCATCTTCGACTATCATGATACGTAGAGGCATCAGTTGCGATCCTTGGGAAAGGTCACCGCAACTTTTTGCTCGGCTGTCTGTGGATGGTAATAAAAATCTCCGTCGATCTGCGTAGCCATGCTCTTAACCAGCCTGAACGACAAGTCGGACAGGACTTGTGGACCGCGGCTCGCGTCCGGCTCGCGAATTTCCAGTTCCATCAGTCCATCGGAAACCTCACGAAGCGATACGATAACAGGGCCATCGACCTTCGATGCGCTCCTGATTTGCGCACTGAGTAACTCGTTGAGGATAACCGACAGGGGAATAGCCCGCTCAGTCGGCAACGACAGCGCATCGGCTTCGACAGTGATCTGTCGTGCCTTCGGTGATGCAGCAATATCCAGGCAAAGCCTGCTGATGTGATCGACCATGTCTACGCTCAGAGAGTTTTCTGATCGGTAAAGCCGTTCATGAACTGAGATGATCGCCCTAACCCTAGAGATGGCTTGGTCGAACGCCTCCATCGCGACGGGGTCTTCAAGGCGCCTCGCCTGCAGACGAAGCGTGCTAACGACAAGTTGGAGACTGTTCTTCACACGGTGATTGACTTCGGAAAGCAACTGCTCGAGGGCTTTGAGAGCGCTGGATAGATCTTCCTCTCTTTTGCGGTCGGCCGTCACGTCCATCATAACGCCGATCATCCTGACCTTTCCGGTCGATGTCCTGAGCACCTCACCGCGTGATGCAATGTATCGGATGTCGCCGTCGGGAAGAAGAATCCTGTAGTCGAAGTTCATCAAGGTCTGATCAGGACTGTCGATAGCACTTGATACAACGCCCTGAACACGCTCGAGGTCCTCAGGTAGCATTCTTGCGAAAAACGGCTCGGCAACTGGCCCGCCGCCCCCTGGGGAAAAACCAAACATCACATCGACCGCGTGGCTCCGGCGCCAGATATCGGTCTCAGGCTCATACTCCCATGACGCAAGATCTGCAGCGTGTAAAGCTACGCGCAACCGCGCATCGGCCTCACGTTGTTTGACGACGCTCTCGGTGACATCCATGGGGTTTTGAATGATGTATTGGATGGCCCCGTCCTGCCCGATGACCGGTGTATGCACCGGTGTCCAGAATTTCTGAACGAAGCCGCCACCTGGTTGCGGGATGTCGTACTGGATGACCGCCATCTCGTGCGGTTTTCCGGAGGCGATAACGTGTCTGAGTGAGACTTCAAGCGGGCCCTGCTCGACGGTGCCCACTTCATCAGGGTTCTCAGGGAATGCCTCAAGGATGTTCCGACCGACGATGTCGTCTCGGGTCCGCTGTGTAAGCGCCAGATAGGCGTCTGATGCTCCCACGATCACCAGGTCAACATCAAGAACCAAGTAGGGTTGCGGCATACCCATGAGGATCGCTGCGTAGTCTATCTGCGTGGTCGTTACTTTCAACTGCTCGTCTACCCCATTCCGCCTAGGAAGGCAGCGCAGATGCACCAGCAGCCGCAGAAACCAAACTGATCAATCCGTCGAGACCAGTGGCGCGGCATCCGATAGATCAACTCCTGGACAGCCTAACTCGAAAAATGCGAAAAGGTTCAACATCAACCGCGAAAATTGCTTCGACGGACGGAACAAACTCGACCATACCGCCGTTTGCGCTCGTTTCTCCACACATCCACATCTGAGTGGGGTAGCGGCCGCAGCAAGAAGACTGGTATCTCCGTTCGATACGCCGCCATCGGAAACCCCTACCCGTCAGTCGAGTTCATTGCGAAGCTGCATGATCTTGATACGATGGTACACCCAATCAAGGAATCGTAGAGGATACAGCAAATCAAGAGGATAGACGCTTTCCGTCGATCTGGAGAGTGACGATCAGTCCTTCTTCTGACCAGTCGTGCTCCAGCGTTCCGCCTAGGTGACCTGCCAGTGTCCTGTGAAGGAGCTTGCTCCCGTAGCCGCCAGGACCATCAGGTTTCTGGACCTTGGGTCCGCCGCGTTCCGTCCATTGGACTTCAACAACGTCGCCGCTGATCGTTCCCGACACGTCCAGCGTACCCTCAGGCACAGACAACGACCCATACTTCATGGCGTTCGTCGCCAGCTCGTGAACAATCAGAGCCAAGCCCGTGGCTGCGTTCTCTCCGACACCCAGTCGAGGAACTGCTACCCTAATCCGACCGGCGAATGCGCCCTCATCATCATACGGTGCCAGCAAAACCGTGAAGATGTCGCCGAGCAAGGCTGCGTTCCCCTGCCCCTGAGGCAATGGGCGTACAAGATCATGAGCACGACCCAGCGCCGTCAGTCGATTGGTGAGCTGCGCTGTCATATCTTCCAGAGAAGCGGACGAACGTGACGTGATCTTCGTCAGTCCGGCTGCGATCGCCAGCAGGTTTTTGACCCGATGGCTCATCTCGCCAGCAAGAAGCTCGTGGCTCTCCTCGGCGTTTTTTCTTCCGGTGACGTCCAGAAATATGCCTGTCATCTTCCGATCTTTGATACCCGCGTCGCTCCCACGTCCTCTTGCCGATATCCAGCGAACATCCGGTCCGAGAATGATCCGGAAATCAATTTCGTAGGATCCAACGACAGCTCTGGTTGCAGTAAACGCCGCCCTGACCCGATCGCGGTCTGCGGGATGAATTTTTTCCGAGAGCAACTCGAAGGAAAGCGGTTCTGCGTTCGTGACACCCCATAAGGTATAGCCTTGGCGGTCCATCAAGAAATCGTCGCTGTCGACCTGCCAGGACCAGAGCGCAACGCCGGCCGCCTCAAGCGCCTCGCGCAGTACGTCTGGCGACCAGTCGGAATGATTGAGGCTATGATCCTTGGTCATAAGTCATGCCCTCTTCCGGGTTTTCACGGCAGGTTTCGTTGAGGCGCTGAGACGATCTTGCTCTTCCTTCGCAAGCCGTGCCTCCCTGAGGCGGAATGTCTTGTCCTCGCGGGACTTCGTGACGTAGTCATTTTCTGCGACGGCGTGACCGCGGGCGAAGAACTGGGATTGCAGACTGCTGAACGCAACTTCTGCCTGTTCGCGAGATTTGCTCTGGGACATCGGTCCTCCAATGATCTGGCTGAAAATGAAAAAGGCCGGACATTAAGTCCGGCCTTTCAAAAAACTAGCTTCACGCAGTGCCAGTACATCCGTGGTCAAAGCAGAAGCCGTTCAAATTAAGCAGCCTGAAGGTTGCAGGCCGACATTTTGCCCGACTTGTTGTCGCGCTCCATATCGTAACCAAGCTTCTGGCCTTCTACGATTTCGCGCATTCCGGCGCGCTCGACAGCCGAGATGTGGACGAACGCATCAGCGCCGCCGTTGTCTGGCTGAATGAAGCCGAAGCCCTTGGTGGAATTAAACCATTTTACTGTGCCTGTGGTCATGATGATGAACCCTTTCAAAGCATACGTGTGAGATCGCACGGATCAAATCCGTACGACGATGATAGCGATAGTTTTGAAGGAAAGTTCGTTCAGGCGCGGTGCTAATCGCGCAGTAACCAAAGTTCAGCAAGCAAAAGATCGATAAACCATTGATAGCAGATAGGATGACCTGAGTCAACTTTTAGTTTTGAGACTCTTCGCGTCGCACGGAGGGCTCGATGTCCGGTGAAAGTCTGGGCATTTAATGAAACTGCCTCTTGCACTACGTCTAACACCCCAAGACCGCGTTGAAACCCATCCCATGCTAGCGGTACAATATGTCGATGACGTCACCATCGACGCGTACCGAGCCACAGTCTTAGCGGACGCATGCGGTGATACAAGTTTTACGATTTCTTTCACTCTCGTCGGCTTTCTGGATGACCGAGGCACCGAGTGCCGTCTAACGAAAGCAGCGGCAATCTGCTTGATCGGCAACACAGTCTTTGTCTGCTCTCCCTCGCCGTAATCGAAGATTAGCTAACACCATGGCTGCCGACGGCCAGTCCATGTCCTCGCCAGACCTTCGCTGACAAGAATATCTCCTAAGCTGCGACCGTCCCGCACGAACACCCGGAGCTTGCGACCGTACTTGTCCTCGTCACGACCTTGCCATGACTGCATCTGGAAGGGTCCAGCGTTAACGAGCTGGAGGAGCCGCTTTGTCGCCTTTGCACCGAGGGCCGCCTCCGATGAACATTTCGGATCGCCGACTTCCGGTGTGTCGATGTCGGCTATTCGAATCTTCGTCCCCTCGTGCCAGATCGTATCGCCGTCAACGACACAGTGAGACCGAGTTGATCCTGAGCAAAGGGAATAAGGCCTGAAACCTGGAACGTTTTGTGTCGGGGGCGATTTCACCACCTGCACAGCCGATGGGTTTTGGGTATGAGCGCTTCCGCCCGGTGGCGACATATGTTTGTCTGCGTAGAAGCTGTAGCCAGCTCCAGCCGAAAATGCTCCGATCATAGCGAGAGCGACAAGTTTACCGAACGACATGATACCCTCCGTCTCGCTTTGCTATACATGCTGAAGGTTGAGATAACTGGAATCGTCCGCATAAGATTTTATACATCACGGGAGTGGTCGGTCCCTGCCGATGCCATAGCGGTTTCCGAAAAATCCGAACACGACAGCGAGTATCAGTGCTGCTGGCACACCTCTCGCACCACCCATCGCTGCAATGCCAACACCGCCTATCATGAGACCGATGACGGCACCTGCGATGACGCCGATAATCGACCAACGTGTCTCGTGAGGTCGAGCCTTTACTGCGTCACCGACCTTGCGCACTCCATCCTGGATTTTCTGTTTCATCCCGCGACTCCCGACAAACGCTTCCCGATCTGGGTGCACGCTATCTCAGCCACTTGGGTTGCTGACGAGCCGCCCATCAGTTGTCCCCACGAGGGATCGGCCTTCGATTTGAGCATTCCTTCGACGGTCTCGCCGCTGCCAAGGGTCTTCAGCCGCCCAGTGTCACACTTGAAGGCGCGCGTGGTATAGACCCAGCCGGATGCATCCGAATACCTCGTGTTTATCGATACCACTGATCCCTCAGGCCCCTTGCCGATAGCAACGACCTTGTACGTCGCTTTCGGCTCCAAGGGACGATCCACCTTGATATCGACTGCCTTCAGTCCTGTAACGCTCGCGATCTTCAACGAGCTGACATCGATCCCCTGCGCGATCAGTACGGATGGAAAACACAGTGCGCTGACAACAATGAGTGCTTTTGCTTTTGCTCTTGAATTCATTGGATCCCCCTCGTTGAATTAAGAAAAACGAATATCCCGCTGAAGTTGATAGCGAAGGCTTTCAGGGGGAGCAAGAGTTCAGTCGAATGCCGAACGGTAAACCGCTCCTCATTCGGAGCGGTTTACCGATATCGACGCTACGGTTATCTCAAACGAAGGGCTTGAAGTCCAAGGCCCACATCCAGCGCATCCATCACCTCCTGTCCGGATAGTTCAAGTCCGGCCACCAGCGCATCCACGAGCCTCTCGCACGTCGGGCGATGCTGTTTCAGAATCCCCGTCGCCCGCTCAAGCTGTCGCTGCAGAATCCGGTCGACCCGCAGCAGAACACTCTTATCCATCCGGGTGATGTCGATCATGGGCGCGTCCGCGATGTCTCCCAGCGATGCCAAGCCATCTCCCATGCCATAGGCCCTTTCCAGCATTGCGGCGGTTCGGGTGGCATCGTGGAGGTCTGATCCCCGGCCTCCTGCCACGCCATCATCATGACATCCTAGTAGCAGTTGTTCCGCCGCCATTCCGCCGAGGCCCATTGCGATGGCATCGAGATAGTACTGCTTCGTGCGCCGTTCCCACGGCCGACGGCAGAATGTCGCCTTACCCACGGGCTGGTGTGTCGAAGTCACAATGAGCTTCGATGAAATCTCGACGCTGGCGAGTTCCATGCCCAGAACGACACCGACCACAGCATGACCGATCTCGTGGATAGCATTCACCCTCAGCGTCTCCGGAGGAATAAGAGCCGGGACCGAAAGGTGCAGGAGCACGTCCGCCAGCTTGATCGGCCTTCGAAGCCTCCGCGCGCGTCGACGGGCGCTCCTTACAGTCTTCTGAATGTCGGCACCGGAGGCACCTTCGCTAAGCTCGGCGCAGGAATGGCAATCTCGCTCCTCAAACGCATCACGCAGATGCATCCGGAAGATCGCAGCTCGAGCCTTGAGATCAGGGAGCGGAATCCTGATGTGATTATCCAAGCGCCCTGAACGCAGGATCGCAGCATCGATGTTATCCGGATGATTGGAGGCGGCTACGACGACCACCCCTTCCCGTCCTTCGAGACCATCCAACTGTTCGAGCAGGCCATTGATCGCCTTGATATCGTAGGAAGCATTGTTCCCGGAGTTTTGATCTCTCACCCCGAACGCATCGATCTCGTCGAGGAAAAGGATAGCCGGTGCCGAATTTTTGGCGTCTCGAAAGCTCTTCTGCATGCCCTTGAGGAAATCGTTGAGATAGCCCTTCGCCTGCCATTGGGCATACGAGGTGGCGACAAGGGTCGCACCGCAGGAGGCTGCCAATGCCTTGGCGAAGATGGTCTTGCCAGTTCCAGGAGGGCCGGAAAGCAAAACTCCCTTGTCGACATCGTCCCATGAGATCGTCCCTGCGCGCCAGTCATCCAGATCCTTGACGAGTTCGAGACCCCAGATCTTGGCATCGCCATAGCCCTCCATATCTTCAAGGCTGACATCGAGCAGCGCCTCCCCTGCTCGCTTAGGCACGAACCGTGCTCGTGGCACGGCGGCAGCCTGCGCCATCTTCTCAACGACGGAAAGAACGCGAGGCATCGGTCGCCCCCAGGTCATGGCGAGTTTGAGCCGTCGCCAGTCGCAACTGATGAGGGCCTCGGCCTGCTTTTCAGTGACGGAAGTCTTGTATCCCCATTTTACGACACCTTGAACCTGCCGGACATCGGGTGGCTCGATAACAACAACCTTATCGAAGGCATGGCGAAGATCCTCTGGGATCGCCTCTTCGGATTTGAAAATGATGACAGTCTGCTTATGCTGCAGCATGTTCATCACGGCTTCGATATGTTCATCCGCTCTGGCCTCGTCGAAGATCTTGACCTGGTCCTGGAAGCGGTGGTCCGACTGTGGGTCGAAGAACATGAGAGCCGCCTTCACGTAGCTTGTCTTGCGTTCCCACTCTGGAAGGACGAGGCCAATGGCGAAATGCGGAACGCGCTTGTAGGGCCGCATGGCGCGGTTGATGCCTGCATAGGCGAGAAATTCCGGCAGCGTGAATCCTGCCTTGTCGCGAACAATGTTTTTCATTTGTGTAATCCCGGATTGAAGATGATGACGGCAGACGCGCGTTGGCGCGTGTCCTCATCCCCGTATCCGGCGGACCTGGGTATCAGGGCGGATCATGTCGCTATCGAGATCGATCTACAGGAATCCTTGCAGGACCAGCGCAGCCACCGTTGGCATCGGCCGTCCCTCAACGACGGCCGACAAACATTCTGCAACCGTCAGCGATCCCATTTCATCCATTGCTGCCAAAATACGAATCCTGTCGCCGAGTGGAGGACGGTAGAGGCCGTATCGAAGCAGATCCTTGGCATTCCTCAGGCGGAAGCAACCATCGACCTCTTCCATGGCAACAGGACGATATCTGTGCCCCATGGATTCGATAACGGGAATGACCCACGACGGCGGCGACGGTTCTTCATAGGCGACTTCGACCAGATATGACCCGCTTTCGAAGACGACGAGAAAGTCGAGATAGTATTCGGCGAAGCCGCCGCGGGTCAGCGGCGGGGCTACTCTCCACTCGACCACGTTAGGATCGACATCAAGCAGGCAGGCGTAATCCCTCGCGTGCTCGGAGCGAAACGATGCCGGGCCGACGTTTTTGATCGTGGCCTCTGAGTGATAAATTGTCGGTTGTCTGGCCAGATGCGGAGCGACATCGCTCCTGCGGCCAATATGCGAGACACTCTTCATGGTATCCCTCGTAAACGAAATACAGGACTGGGCGGCACCGGGCACGCCCGGAGTGCGTCAGCGTATTCGTATCGAGTGGCGCGTGAAGGTGTTCATGGGCGGGAACGAATATAGAACATGCGGGAGGGCGTCAAGGACGATTGTTTCCACAAATGTCATCGCATTTATTCCAGCTAGCCGTAACTGGGAAAGTAATCACCGAAGAGTTCTCGCCAGTTGTGGATCGCCGACCTCACGAGTCCATAACTCGCATCACTCTCGGCAGAAGCCGCCTTCCGATAGGCCTTGTCCAAAGCGGCGATGATCTTGTCCGCTTCAGCTTTTGTAAGATACGACGCGACGTCGTCGCTGTAGCCTGCGGGATCCGCGACCTTTACCCAGACCTTTTCCCTCATTTTATCAAATACCCACCGGCAACCGCTGGCGTAGTCACTGATGGTTATATCCTGCAGGACGTGCCTAACGAGAACTTCGAGATGAAACGATCGGAACAGGTTCCCGTTCGCTCGATTCCAGCATTTGATCATTTTGATGAGGGGAACTAACGCGCCGTTGTGAAACTTGTTGGACTGGCTCCAGAGTTCTACGTGCTTCTTCGGATCGGTAGGTATCCACCGTCTCAAATTGGCGTCGGGAATTAGAAAACCTCCGCCATTCCGGTAGAAGCCCGGCACGACATCGACCTCGAAATCGGTAAAAGTTATTGTCACGGCCTGCCCGTCAGGCTTTATTCGTGGTGTTGACGGGTATCTCTTCTTTAGCGTGGTCATCACCGACGTTAGTAATGAGTGCTGGTTCTGGGGCGCATAATATTTCGGATCAAGAACGGCGAACACATCGATGTCGGCCTTCTTCAGGGGAGCGATCATTGTGTTGCGGCGATACGATCCGGTCAGGAAGGCATCAAGTACTGTAAAGTCGCTGGAGACTGCTTCACGGACGTTCTGCTGGCGAATCGATGTAGTGCCCTCCTGCAGGCTGGAAATCTCCAGATTTGCCTTAAATTGTTGAAACGCTCCGGCGATGGTCGTTGCCATTGATGTACCTCAAATTCCCAATCTGTCTCGTACGCGATCCCATTCGGCAGTCAGCGACGGGTTCTTCTCATTGAAGATCTTCGTGGAGAGAAGGATCGCGGCGGTCGATTTGGTTGTCTCGTAGTAAGCGAAGAACTCGATGATCTGGGCCTGCGTTATGGCCTTTTTGGTTCCCTTCGCGCCATTAAAAAGCCGGTTGAAATCATTGAATAGGTGCTCACATCGCATCCGGAGCCATTCCATGCGAACCAGTCGCCCAACGACCTCGCCGCTGAATAATGCTTGTGCGGCAACGCCGATGACCTCGAGGTCGGTTGATGGATAGGCAAATGCCACGATCCACACCACAACGTAAAGCAGTGTCGTAATTCGCTGCGAACGCAGCATCGTACGGAGGATGCTGCGCGTGAAGAATACGCTCTCCATGGAGTTTGCCGCAAGCCGCCTGAGAGGATTGGTCTGATCGTTGTTATAGTATCCGACAGTCTCCTCGTGGGTGAGCACGACGTCGAAGCTGTTCGACAATGCCTCTTGCCGCCTGGCATCCTCCGCCCTCGGGAAGAGATAGATGTTCTGAACCTGGCCATGCACGAAGAACAGGATGGCACCGATCAGAAATACTATCTGGAGGGCGATGTTGAACTGCGGATATGACGCCTTGTCTACAAAGAGAGTTACGATGGACAAACTGGAGACTGCCCAAAACAGCAAGCCTCCAATAGTGTCCATCAGCGCGAGCGGTGCATAATAGTTCTTTCCGACGGTATCGACCTTGGGCATCCGCCTCTCCTCTTATTTGATCACAACGTAGAACGGGGCGCTCTGGCCAACGACACGATCATCATATCGCCGGATAACAAAAGCCTCGGCCATATGAACGCCACGGTACTGCAGTCCTTCCCAACGACGATCTCCGTCTGTGGGCTTTTCGAAGCCACCTCTGCCACATTTCTGGGCCATCGCGGCCGCGCCCGTGTTGGTGATACGCCACCGCACATAGCAGTCGGAGGGCACCGACTGAAACTTGTTGACGCGCACGTCGAACCAGAGCCCGCCAAGTGGTGAGAGGGCTTCGCCGGAATTGATGCGATGCCCCCTTCCCTTCGCCTTGGTGCCGCTGTGCTCCGCGAATATCTGGACATTGCGTGAGACGGTCTCCGCCATCTGCCACGGCGGCGCCTGCTGATGCCGTGGCTTGTTGAAGATAGACGGAAGAATCCCGACCCCGTAATCGATGACGGTGTCGACGAGGCCATCGAGATGGGCCGCCGTGTCCATCAAAAGGACGTGCGCGCGCTCCGTAACCGAGGCCTCGGCCTTCTTTACGTTCTCACCCTTCGCGAACTCGTCGCCGAAGACCCTGCGCCATTTCTCGATGCTGTCGACGCGGCTCGTGGCATCAATGGCCTCGTCGATCCACGTCCGATATTTGTGAACAAAACTGCGAAAGTTCAAGTACTGGGTTTCGTTCCACAGATCCGCGAAGTCCTGTGAAGGCAGGGATGGGTTCTCCACCTTCGGCTTGTCCGGATGATCCTGGAGCCAGTCGTCGAGCCTGCCCATGATCGTCTGAAGCGCGCTGGGCGTGTCAGCGAAATCCGTGGAATCCTTGTCCCACCAATTGATCCGGTGGCCGATCAGGGTCGTCAGCAAAACTGACTGGCAACTGAACCGCTTCTTGATATCGCGGATGTACTTAATCAGGCGCGTCGCCTTCCGGAACGAATTGTTGCCCGAGTACCCGTTCTTTTCCTTAATCCAGCGCGTGTACTCGATCGGCTGGGATTCCTCGAATTCGTCGGCGCGCTTGTTGCAGACCTCGAGCGTGCCCTGGAACTCCCGATCAGTGACCAGCGGGGCGATGTCGACCTTGCAGTCGTCCGCATACGTAATGGTGACACAGAAATCGTAGACAACTGTCATCTCGCCATACCGCTTACTGTCTCGGAAGACGCGTCCAAGTTCTTTTATGTACTGGGCGGCGCTCCAGCCGTCGACGTGCTTCACCTTCACGAGCAGGTCCGCATCGAACTCGCCGTTGTCGACCGGACGAATGATCGTGTCATGGGCCCATGACCCCTGCTCGATGAAGCGGAGGATCTGTGGATCCCAGTCGGATGCCTTCAAAAAATCCTTGATCGCGTCGACACGGGCCGTCAGCAGGTCGATCCGCGTCTGGTTCAAGTTGACCGTGTCCTTCAGAAAATTTTTGAAATCACTGTCAAGCTTCATGCTTCTTTCCAATCTCGTTTGGCGCTGCCGCTGGGAAACCATCCGTCCTTTTTCGAGAGAGTGGTTCGCTATAAGGCTTCATTAACTATCGCTACTCCGAACAAGATGGGGTTGTTGCTTTCCTGAGTCAAGGCCCTTAATGTAAGTCTACACCGAACAACAAAAACAACGAACGGTTCTGCCATGACACAGCCAACATTCGGCAAAAAAATCAAAGAGCTACGCACCGCAAGGGGTCTGACCCTCGATCAGCTTGCAACAGAGACTGGCTCCTCGAAAAGTTATATCTGGGAGCTGGAGAACAAGAATCCTCCGCGACCGTCCGCGGAGAAGCTAGCCGCCATCGCCGTCGCGCTCGGAGTCACGACCGACTATCTGATCGGACGCGAAGAGGTCACACTCGCTGACGCGCAAGACAAAGCCTTCTTCCGCGAATACAGCAAAATGCCAGACGATACCCGCGAGAAAATCCGCGCCATGGCAAAGCTTCTCGGAGGAAAGAAGGAGTGACACCGAAGTCGCCGCGAGGCACCGCCAACAACATTTCACTAATGTTGAATACCGTCTTCGGAAAGGACAGGTTCGATAAAGGTCCGGTCGATGTTCAAGAGCTTGCCGTCGAATATACAAGGCAGATCGCTCCGGACAGCCACATAGAGCATGTGGTTGCAGAGGATCTTCCTGGCTGTGACGGAGCGCTCGTGCCCGGCGATAGCAAGCCCCGACGTTGGGCGATCATGTATGATCGGAAACAGAACGCAGGGCGGCGTGCCTACACGATTGCTCACGAATTCGGTCATTTCATGCTGCACCGCGATCTCGTAGACACCGATCCAGACTTCGACGGCGGTTTCTATTGCTCGAAGGAAGCCGTCGAGCACGGTGCTGGCAGGGACATCGAGAAGGAGGCCAACGAATTCGCCGCGAACCTTCTAATGCCCCTCGATGATTACCGTCGCCAGATACCCCCGGATCAACTCGCCAGCTTGGAACGCTTGGGCGATGCAGCTTCTCGTTACGGCGTATCTCTGACCGCCGCGTCGTTGCGATGGCTCGAGTACACAACAACAAGGGCCATGGTTATCGCATCGGTCGATGGATTCGCTCTGTGGGCTAAACCGAGCGAGGCCGCCTTCAAATCCGGGCGCTTCCTCCGAACGAAGGGAGAACCGTTTGAATTGCCGGCGGCATCTCTCGCCGTCCGGAAAGCCGCCGCCAAGGAATCGCTTGATGGCATACGTCAGAATGCGGGAATTTGGTTCCCAGAGACGACCGTTGAAATGTGCATGCGTTCCGACAAGTACGATTTAGAATTGACACTGCTGCATTTCGAAGGGCGGGCACCTGCATATCAGGCTGAAGACGATGTAGAGGATTCGTACACACAGTTTTTCAAGATCGGTCTATCCTAGCAGAAATTTGTCGGCGAGTTCTGCGCCATTGGCTAGCAACTGCCACCAGACACCGGCAGGCTGATCCGATACCTTCCCATGTGGAAATGGTTTTGAAATATATTGCTCTCAGGACATCGGCTTCAAGTCATCACCACCCTTCGAGATCCACACTGGATCGTGGACGGCGGCGAGAATTGTCTCGACAACGTCCGAAACCGGGAGGTCCTTCCCTATGGGCCACTTGGTCTCGACACCTCCGCGCAGATGGACGTTCGATGAATAGACGATCGTGCGGCATTCGGGATGGCTGAACAGCATCCATGCGAGGCTTTGCGGTCCGGACCCTCCTGAAACCGCAGGAACGATCACTGCGAAATGTGGCGTGACTTTCGCTAAGATGGCACGGCAGTCTTCCTGTGCGAATGGCGACTGCGGTAGCACCGGCCCTATTTACGGCGATCAAAGGCATGCGGTGGGACATGGAGGCGATGTTGTGGCCGTAGGAAGCCCGCGTTCTTGTCACCGCCACCCCAGCCCTGGAGCCGAACTACGACTCATAAGACTTCGCAATCCCACACAAGTGCGCATAAAGATGCACGAATTCTACAGGGCAGCCAGACTTATTGCCGGAACGCGGGGTCTATACCAGTTTCCAGCCTCGGTTCGACCACCATTCCGTATTGTGTTGAATTTCACAATTCAGTGGCAGGTAATGGATGAGTGGTGCTGCGCGGCTGTGGCATCCAGCGTCTCACATTTTTATCTCGGTGATCGAGCAAGCGATCAGAACGGATAGTCGCCCGTCGCATGGGACGAATCCCGCCGACACTAGCGCCGAGCGCCGGCAGATTTCATAGGAAGTTTCGAGCGTAGTAATAGACTGTGTCGGCAGCCTTCTCACCGCGCTCTTTCACCTTCCTCCGTAGCAAGATCATATCCGGGTGCTTAGCAGAAAGATCGAACGCACCCTTGAAAGCTTCCTCCACATCATCCATGCCGAATATGGATTCATTGACAGCAAGCTCAAGCAATGTCCTCTCGGCAGACGCAACGCGATACGGCCGTCCGTCGGTGTCCTCCCGGACTTCGACACCCCATCGCAAGTCGACGCCGGGAATCCATTCGAGATCGTAGCCGCCCCACGTCTTCGGCTGCGGCATCCGCTCGGGCTGTGAGAGCTGCCGGAACCCATGAGAGTTCGCCGATGTCCATCCTCTCGCGATGGCCGACTGCATTCCGGTGATATGGGCGTTCGGGAACGCAGCGCAGAGATCGGCCCAGTCTGCCTGGCCGGCATACGCGTCAAGCAGCTCGGCATCGCGGCCTACGGTCGTTCTGGAATTCCCGAGCCACTCCTGAGCGCGTGCGGTCATGTAATCTTTGACCCCGACTTCACCGGAACGGAGGCGTTTCGCGGTGCGCTCGGAGACATCGAGAACGACGGCAAGCTGCGGAGCCGATAACCCGGAGGCGGAAAGCCACTTCTGGAACTGCTCTGTTGTCCAAACTCGCCGAGCCATAACCGTCTCCACCCCGCTCGATAACAACTGGGTGCCATTATTCTGGCACCCAGTCAAACAATGACCCATCCCAGCCTTAATGACCCGTTAAACAAAATCAGTATTGACTTCCGACATCCGTGGGTTTCGAACGGTTAGAAAGCATGCGCGGGGATTCGTTATGAAATCAGTCGAGTTGTTCGCCGGAGCTGGTGGTCTAGGACTCGGTCTACATGCTGCGGGATTCAAGCCTGCAGCCGTCGTCGAGTGGGACAGCTACTGCGTCGATACTATCCGCGAAAATCAGAAGCTCGGCATGCAAGCCGTCAAGGGCTGGAAGGTCAAGCACGGCGACGTGCGTGCCGTCAACTTTACCGAATACAAGGGCAAGATCGGTCTCGTCTCCGGAGGGCCGCCGTGCCAACCTTTTTCTATGGGCGGCAAGCACGCGGCGTATGACGACGCTCGGGACATGTTCCCGCAAGCAATCCGCGCTGTTCGGCAGGCCCAGCCTCAAGCATTCATTTTTGAAAACGTCAAAGGACTGACACGCGCGTCCTTCAGAAACTATTTCGAGTACATCCGCCTTCAGCTCGAGCACCCCGAGGTCATCAAGGGCGGCGAAGAGTCCTGGCAAGACCATCTGTCCCGACTTGAGCAGCACCACACGAGTGGCAGCCGTGAAGGCCTCAACTACCGCGTAGTCACCCAGTTGCTCAATGCCGCTAACTTCGGGATACCGCAGAAGCGCGAGCGCGTCTTCTTCGTTGGGATTCGCGAAGATCTCGGCAAGGCCTTCCATTTTCCACACGAGACGCATTCCCGCGAATCCTTGCTGTGGGATCAAATCAATGGCGAATATTGGGATCGGCATCGCGTCCCCAAGAAAGACCGCACGGATTTTGCGGCAAACGCCCGGATCAGAGACATGTCAATGCCGGATGAGCTGCCGTGGCGCACCGTCGCAGACGCTCTCGTTGGTCTCCCTGATCCCACGAAAAAGATCTCGACCGACGGCATCTACTACAATCACCGCCTCCAGGTCGGTGCTCGTTCATATCCAGGTCATACAGGCAGCCCGCTGCACGAACCCGCCAAGACCTTGAAGGCTGGTGTCCATGGCGTGCCGGGTGGCGAGAACATGCTACGCCGCCCTGATGGATCGGTCCGCTATTTCACCGTCCGTGAAAGCGCCCGCTTGCAGACCTTCCCTGACGACTATGTGTTCCACGGCTCGTGGACGGAGACGATGCGTCAGCTCGGCAACGCTGTGCCAGTAGAGCTGGCTGCTGTCGTTGGCCGCAGCGTTGCCGCGCAGCTAGGAGTCTGAGATTGTCTGAGGGTTACGTCGAGTTCGAATTCGATCTTCCATCGGCACTCCTGCGGAGCTTGGTGAATGAGTTTGCGAAGATGGATTCGGCTTCTCTCACTCATGAGCACACGCAGCGCGTACCGGACGAGCAAGGCGTCTACCAGCTTCTCGTCGGCGGCAAGGTGGTCTACGTTGGCAAGACGGATGCCGCCTCTGGACTGAGGGGCCGTTTGCGGAAGCACGCGTGGACGATCCAGCACAGGCAAAACCTGAAAGCTTCGGACGTGCAGTTCAAAGCGGCGCGCGTGTTCGTCTTCACGGCTATGGACCTCGAAAAACTGCTGATCGCGCACTATGCGGCCACTTCGGGAGAAGTCTGGTGGAACTTCAGCGGTTTCGGAAGCAATGACCCTGGGAGAAATCGGGACACTACCGAACTCAAGGTTGCGGGTTTCGACGCTCAGTACCCCATCGATCTTGATCACCCTGTCGAGATCAAGACCGACGGCGGCGTATCTGCAGCGCGTATCCTTGAAGCTCTCCGCGCTGAGCTACCGTTCACGCTCAGAGCGGAAGGCGAAGCTGGCAAAGCCAGAAAGCCGAACGCGGATCTTGTAAACGCCGTCGTTCCGACGTTCGAGAGGAAGCCTGCGACCACTCGGCAGGTGTTCCAGGCCGTGCTATCAGTGCTGCCTCCAGGCTGGCAGGCCACTGCTCTACCGGGTCGCATTATCATGTATCGGGAGAACCGCGAATACAGCGCGGGCGTCGTAATCGGGCGTTCGTAGGCGAGTTCCCGCCGTCTTCTCTAGGTGTAAGCGACTACATTATCTGGGGGATGCCAATGAATGAAGACTTCGATCCGAAACAGTTGCCAAAATGGGCTGTCAGCGAAAACAGCATAGGAACACTCCTTCCGCGAACAGGTCTCCAGCTTATTGCGGCGGCACTTTTGGGATTCTACCTGTACAATCTCATCTACGACTGGAAGCCTCTGATCCCGACGTTTCAACGTCTGGCTTACATCGTTTTCCAAGTGGTCTCGCTTGCCGCAGCCGTTACCATCTGCGAACAACTTCCGTTCCGGATAGTAGCAAATGGGCGCAAGGGAACTGTTAAGCGAGCGTTAGGAATGCTCTCTGCAGTTGCCCTATCCATACTCTTCGCTGGAGGACTCGTATCGATGGATGCCTGCCTTGTTTTGGTGATGGCGTACTGCATTCTGGCATGGGACTTAGTTTGGAAGCTGAGCGCTCTCAACAGACACGAACACATCAGACAGGTGGTTGAGAAACGTCGCGCAGCAGGATTCGAGTAGCAGACTTGTCTGCCGGCGTTTGCGCCGTGCCTCGCCAGCGCACACCAATGTCATGGGCGCCGATTACGAGGAGGATGTGATGCCGGAAGAAAACAAACTGGGAACGTTGCTGGATTCGTATGTGAAGGTGCTCCACATGCCGAACTGGAGAAACTCGACGGCAGCGGGGCCTCAGATCCGGGATCTATCATGTCAGTAGGGTGAGAATATATCACGGACCTTTCCGTGATGACATTTTCAACACATTGATAAATATCGCTTATTTTCTCGACATAAGCTGTTGACGCGGGTCTGAATATCCGTGCCTTCTGTATCCGTACGCAACAACAGAAAGGCTCCGTACCGTGTTTATCAGTGACTTCATCACATACGAAGGCGACCGCTTCTTTGTCTCAGCCGATCTGCGCACCCGCAAGATCAGGATTGAACGTGTATCGAACGAGACATTCGAGACCTTCATTCGCAGCATCCTTACTATCGATGATCCTATCGAAATCGAAGCAGGCAAGAAGGAGGTGTCGGCATGAGTACGATCGACACACGTCAGCGCATGCCGCTCGTAGACCTCCAGTTCAGCTTCCGTCTGGATCCTCGCTTTTGGCGAGGGGGTGAACAGGCGTGGAGCCGCGAGATCAGCCTTCAGGCTCGCGACTGGTTGTGCTCGATGCCGCACGTCATCGGATCGGCACCATACGAAGAGGAGCTGTCGCTTTTTATCTGGAAAGATCGCGACGATTCACTGGGCGTGGACCTCGTCTACGTGATGATCGCGTCCGAGGAGCACATGGATAAGACCGCGCACGAGCGTAATGGCGCGATCGCCGTGAGCCTTGTCTTAGGGACCGGCATGTCGACATACGACGTCGCCGACGCACTGAGGAAGGATGACGTAATGGATAGCCTTCAGGAAGTGCTCGAACTCGTCCTGGCGCAGGGTCGTCTGCTCATCTACTCCGCCTGACCCCTTGAAGCCCTCGTAAATCGGGGGCTATCATTTTTTCTTCGCACTCGTCTCGAATCTTGCAGACGACCAGGCAACTCTCTCAGACACCGATCTGAAACGAGAGCGAATGCCGAAAACTACCACAGCCACAGCCGCCGCAGCCAAGTCCTTCCGGGCACGCTGAAGCGTGCGCTGTCGTCTGCTGATGTTTCTTCCGTTCCTGTTTCCGTCAACGCGATGACTGGGAGCTTTCAGGTCGTGATGATCACATCGACGCGCTGCCATCGACCGCGATGAAAGTTCGACGTGTTCGAATGGGTGATCCGGAGATCGAACCCCTCGGCCGAATTTGAGCTTGTGAGTGCAGACAAGCCGCTGCACGTCTATGGAACGTACTACGTCGCCGAGCTGGAGGTCGCGCATGCCGTGATCGAGGCCGCTGCTGCGCGGGATCTGGAGACCGTGAAGGAAATCCTGTCAGCTCCGGATGAGGAAGACGGCCCGGTGTCGCCGCTGCTCGAGAAGCTGCGTGCCAAGCGTTTCGGAGGTCGGACATGATGTTTGCGTGGCCGAATTCGCGAACGGTATGGACACTGATAGCCATGCTCTGCGCATTAGTGCTGACTGGGTGTCAGTCTGCGCAGAAAGATATCATCGTCGAGAAGATAGTGGAGCGGAAGATCGAAATTCCGAATTCCCTGCTGACGTGTTCACCGGAGCCGGTAGCGGGATCGACGTGGGTTCGGGAACGGGATGTCGCCCAGTATCTGGTGAAGCTAGCGGCTGCTGGAGAGGACTGCCGGACGAAACTGGCTGCGGTCAGGCGGCTTATACTGTCTCAGTAGTAAGCATGAACGCTTGTGGTATCTTGCCGTCAACGTAAACCCTGGGGGGCGGCATGATCGACATTCATAAAGACGGCGACACTCTTATACTGACCTATGACCCGGCCGGATGGCGCGATCCAGAGTGGGTTACTCGCGAGTTTGAGAAAGGTGAGGATGTCTCTTTCGTGAAGACGTTTACCCTAGGGAAAGCGGATCTCATAAACGATCCGACCGATCCTAAAAACATGGGAGAGCCTGTTTACGAGTTTATGCTGGGCTACAATGAAGAGGGGTACTACCGAATTCATTCCGGATTCGTCGGAACGCAGAAAGACGTCCTGCTGCACCGTTCACTAAACATTCGCAAAGAGATGTTCGTTGCCGCTGCCCAAATCGCGATCTTTCCAAAATTGAGCGATCTAGTGGGCGGATCTGAAATCGTGATTGGAGGCGACAGAGAAGAAGCGATGCCGGAAAGTGACTTCGAGTCACTGGTGCGAAGTTTCCCAAATTCAACAGAGCAGAGGAAATACGTCAGTTCGACGATCGGTAGGCTTCTGAAGGATCACTTTAGCCTGAAATCAGATCCAGAGAAATCGTTTGACGAGTTTGTTCGCAAGCGACGAGGCGACAAGGTTACCACGTATAAATCTGAGGTAGCAGAGGTCGAGATCGAGAAGTATACCTTCATAAGAGACGAGATTTCTCGTCTTCTGCTCACCTCTGAGGCATACGATGAGCGAGCTTGGCAGAAGCTGATACTGCGGTTCATTCTCGTACTATTTCCAAAATATCTGTACGCAGTCGAAGAGGTCTACATCCAAGATACATTCCTCGGCAAGAAGCGGAGGATCGACATCCTTTTGATCGATGTGGACGGGTACGTGGATCTCATCGAAATAAAAAAGCCGCAAGAAAATTTTCTGATTACATCCAATGCGAGCTCGGCTTCTCGCAACAATTTCACTCCTCGAAAGGGTTTGAGTGACACCATCATCCAAGCTGAAAAATACCTATACCACCTTGGTAAGGCTGGCCCGGCGGGCGAGAAGGAGATTACCGAAAAGCTCCGCAAGAAGCGGCTAATTGGACAAGATCTCGACGTTAGGGTTGCAAGTCCAAAGGCAATTGTCATCGCGGGTCGTTCGAACCAGCTTTCGGATCACCAGAGGTTCGACTTCCAGATCATCAAGCGACATTACGCGAACATGATGGAGATTTTAAGTTATGATGACCTGCTGCTACGTCTCGATCGCATAATCGAAAAGTTCCGGCATCAGCTTTAGACCGGGATCTGATCCCGGTCTGGCTGTCAAAACAGGCTACGCTGCCCCACATTTTCTTTCGCCTCGATCTCATCGATGCTTCTTTCGCGATACCAATCCGGTCCGGGTCGGCGGAAAGCACCAGGTTTCCACTGGCAGCGCGCGCACTCATTTTCTACGTCCCATGACCATCGTACCCAGCGAGGCGACGCTTTCGCTCTCCTGGGCTGCGCAGCCATCGCCTTTGCGTATTCGACTTGCTTCAAATCCGTTTTCGTCATGCGGGCCATCAGAAACCGTAAGCGCTGTTTCTGGGCCACGCTCTGATGTTATCGGCCTACTTTGTTGCATTGAATTGAAACGCGCGTATAGGCTTTGCCTTTATATCGCAGGAGGCCATTGATGGACGGAAGCTCGCTAGCGATCAGGCGTATTCAGGCAGACCAAGTGGACGCATTTCGACGCATTCGCCTGGAAGCGCTCCGCTCTGAACCGACCTTTTATGCAAGCAGCTATGAGGACTGGGTTTCACTGTCTGTCGATGAATGGCAGAAGCGTCTGCATGATCCGGTTTTTGTCGCGTTTCGGGATGACGAACCTGTGGGCATCACCGGTTTGCTCCGCCAACGTGCGAGCAAGATGGCTCATCGTGCCACGATTATCATGGTTTATGTGCGCAAGAACCTACGTGGAACGGGCCTTGCCCGTAATCTCCTGGGGACAGTTGCAGACTATGCCCGTGACATCGGGATTCTGCAGTTGGAACTGGCTGTGAGTGCGGAGAACCCGGCTGCAATACGTTTCTACCTGCGGGAAGGCTTCTCTGAGGTCGGTCGGATTCCTGCTGGCTTTCTACATGACGGCAGGGAGATCGATGACGTCATGATGGTGCGTCGCCTGCTCGATTAGCGTTTTCGGATATCAAGCAGCAGCTTCGCTATTGCGATTGGGGACAAAGCTCCAAGGCAGCAGTTCATCAATCCGGCTCTGCTTGTGACCGTTTACGATGGCGGTGAGCGTGGCAGTCAGGTAGGCGAAAGGATCGATGGCATTCAGTTTGCAGGTCTCAACGAGCGAGGCGATGGTCGCCCAATTCTCGGCTCCCGCGTCATGTCCAGCAAAAAGTGCATTCTTGCGATTGAGAGCAATCGGCCGGATGGTCCGCTCTACGGTATTGTTGTCGATCTCGATGCGCCCGTCGGTCAGGAAGAGTTTCAGGCCATCCCAGTATTTGGCGATGTAGGCCAAGGCCTCGCCGAGTGGGGACTTCGTTGCGACGCGGGCGCGGTGAAGGACAAGCCAGGTTTGCATGTCGGCGACGAGTGGCGCTGACCGCTCCTGCCGTCCAGCGAGACGGGCCTTTGGATCAAGGCCGCGCAGCTCGGCTTCGATGCGATACAGCGCTCCGATCCGCTTGACTCCTTCCTCGGCAATCGGTGCTGAGCCATTGCGAGTGATCTCCATCAGCTTGCGCCGTGCGTGAGCCCAGCAATAGGCGAGCTGAATGTCTGGCCAAATGCCTGATCTGGCGCACTCTGGCACGATCAGCCTGTTGTATCCGGCATAGCCGTCGACCTGCAGGATGCCTCCGAACCCCTGCAATATCCGTTCCGCATGAATGCCTCCGCGACCGGGCGCGTAGGTGAAAGCGACACCTGGCGGAGCACTGCCGCTCCAAGGGCGATCATCCCGCGCCAGTGCCCAGAAGTACCCGGTCTTGGTTTTGCGCGATCCGGGATCGAGAACCGGAGCACGGGTCTCGTCCATGAACAACTTGGTCGAGCGCTTGAGGTTGGCAATCAGTGCATCGAAGACGGGCCGCAGTTCAAAGGCTGCCCGACCGACCCAGTCGGCGAGCGTGGAGCGGTCGAGATCAATGCCCTGACGGCTCATGATCTGGGCCTGCCGATACAGCGGAAGGTGGTCGGCATATTTAGAGACCAGAACATGGGCGACGGTCGCTTCCGTCGGCAACCCTGCCTGGATTAATCGCGCTGGAGCAGGAGCCTGAACGACGCCGTCGGTGCACGCACGGCAGGCATATTTGGGACGGCGGGTGACCAAGACTCGGAATTGCGCCGGTACGACATCGAGACGTTCGGAGACATCCTCCCCGATGCAATGCAGGCAACCGCCGCAGGCGCAGATCATGCTTGCTGGCTCGATCACCTCTTCCACTCGGGGAAGATGTTTTGGAAGAGAGCCACGATTGGTCGTGCGTGGCTTGGTCGTCCTAGTTCCAGCAGGAGTGTCCGCCTCGTCCTCGGCATGGATCGCGGCCATCGCCGTTTCCAGGTCCTCCAATGCCAGATCGAACTGGTCGGGATCGGTCTTCTCGGATTTGCGCCCAAATGCTGCCTGCTTGAAGGCTGCGACCAGCTTCTCAAGCCATTCGATCCGCTCGTCCTTGCGAGCGATATGCTCGTCCTTACTTGCTATCGCGACGTCCTTGGCCGTCTCGCGTGCCTGGGCTGCGACCAGCATCACCTTCAGGGCAGCAACATCATCGGGAAGATCGGCGGCGTTCAGCATGGCTGGAACTACCAAATTCTGTGCCGATTTGCTTTCGGAATCTGTTGTCCTGAGTCATCTTGCCGCAGCTATTCGATGGTCTCCGGCGTTCTCGTCCTGACGGCATGAACCCGCCGCCAATCCAGGCCCGCAAACAGGGCCTCGAACTGGGCATGGGTCAACGTCATCAATCCATCCTTGATACCGGGCCATGTGAAGCTGTGCTCTTCCAGCCGTTTGTAGGCCATGACGATCCCGGAGCCATCCCAGTAGATCAGCTTCAACCGGTCCGCCTTGCGTGACCGGAACACGAAGACCGTTCCCGTAAACGGGTCCTTGTGCAGTTCGTTCTTCACCAGCGCCGCCAAGCCATCATGACCCTTGCGGAAATCCACCGGCTTGGTCGCCACCATGATCCGCACGCGGTTCGAGGGGAAGATCATGTCGTCGCCACCAAAGCACGCGCGATGGCGGCGATCCAGGCCGCAGACGCACCCTCCTCAAGACGGATCGTGACTGGGCCAACAACAATCTCGGTGCGACCAACCGCTTTAGGCGGAGGTTCCGAAACAGGTGGATCGACGATCACCGCCGCAAACTCTACCGCATCCTCCGGTGCGGGCAGGATCAACTTGCCCTGCCGCGCCATCGTCCGCCAGGTGGAAAGACTGTTCGCCCGCAATCCATAGCGCTGCGCAACTTCATTGACCGTCGTGCCAGGCCTCAGGCTTTCCGAAACGATCTTCGCTTTGACCTCGTCCGGCCATTGACGATGAACCTCACGCACAGGCTTCCTGGCTGTGAGAAACTCAAATGAGGTCTCCATGGAGAAACTCCTGTTCTTCATCCATGGAAAGGCGATCACAGATCAGACGGCAGCGAGCAATGTGGGGGCAGAACACTGGTTACCAGAAACCCTCTAGGTCGGCCAGTGCCCGAGCAACCGCGCTTTCCCACGGCTGGATATCGAGACCATTCGAGATGTCGCCGACGGCGGCTTCGAGGCGCTCGACTTGCGATGTCGTGACTTGTATCTGCCACGGCCGATATTCGGTCGAGAACGACCACAGTGAATAGCGGTCGCAGTCGGCGAGCTCGCAGAGCAGCTTGGCAGCATCCTCCGGATCATCGAATGCCGTCCTGATCTGCCAGACACCCTGTCGCCATCTGCATCGAAGATCGGCTGCGGCGTCGAGCGGGGGCACCTTCGTGACGAACGGATTCACGCTCCACGTGACCTGAACGGATCCCCCCATTTTATCGGCAACTTCACGCATGCGCAGAGGGTGCGGATGTCTGTCACGAACGAAGCAGTCTTCGTCATGCGCGGTGTAGACAGGAGTCAAATGAGCGCGGTCGCCGCCGATTTCACACCGATATGGCCACGCGGCAGCCTTCCAGTAAGCATCGACTGCCAAATCCCGAATGCGATCGAGCATGACTGCCGGAACCGTCCTGTGCGCGACCGTGGCTACGCCGCGGGCGTATGCGACCAGCGTCGACGGAGACAGGCGAAGTGCTGCCGCTGCCTGATCTCGGGCGATGCCGTGGTGCGCGAGCAGTGCCTCGGCATCGCGGAAAGCGATAACGACTTCGCCGACGGGCATGCGGTAGAGAGTGCCTTTCGGCTGCTCCTCGATTTTGAAGTGTAGTTCCATTGAATTCTCCCAGTTGAGTTTGCGTTCCCTGCGATGCGTCGTCATCTTCGTGAGTTTGGCTACCGCGACCTCCAAGAGGAGGTTTCGGCCGCTGCCATGCGGCCATCGTCAGGCGGCTGTTCCAAAATGGACGTGACCCAGATCTGTGGATTCCGGATGTCGGACGAGAGCATCAGCTTTAGGGATTCGCCAGTCAGCGTCTTCCAGCGCGTCGTAGAGATTGGCGCTATCGTTGCGAACAAGGCGATATCGGCCAGGCTCCAGAGCGATTATGCGACCTGTGGATTCGTCGATTACGTATATGGTCTTCTGCATGTGTCCTCCTTGCGGTTGAATTTGGCTACCGCGACCCCAGAGGGGGTTTCGCCGCCAGCCACGGCGGCATCGTCAGGCGGCTTTGTATTCGTCGACGAAAGACTGCATCTCGTGACGAACGAACTTCTCAACGGCTTCCCAGCGGAGGTAGTCTTCCTTGTACATACCGCCTTCGACGAACGGCACACTTCTCCTGGATTCGATGTCGTAGATGCCGTTGACGTTCATGTGACTGTCAGCGCTGTCGTTGATCATTCCATCATCGACATATTCCACGCACTCGTAGTCAGTGTCATCGACCGTCAAGATTGCTCGGACCATCTGCTCGCCGAAAAACGAAAGTTCGCTCATGCTAGCGTTCTCAATTGCTGTGACCATTGTCTTGCTCCTTGTGATCGGTGGCTCCATGCCGTGTCCGATGACTAAGGCTGTATCGAGAATCCGATACAAGCAAGAGGAAAATCGAAATAATCTATTGTCAACAATTACTTAGGTTAAATTCCTTCGATTTTACGCCACGAAGTCCACGGATTTATCCGTGATATTTGCACCGGCGCATTCTCGATTTGTTGATCTCGGCCGACGAGCGGATCCTGGTCCCAACAAGACAAAGGAGATGTCGAATGGAAAAGAAGAAATCGATGTGGAACTTGGTGAACCCATTCGCGTGGCTCAACGCCGCATTCGGCTTGCTGACATGGATTTTCGGGCCGATCTTGAGATTTTTCGGAATGATGCCGCACCCGCCGACAACCGGATTCGCGAACATTCAGAAAGCCGATGTCGACGATGCTGCTGCGGACGCGACGAACGCGCAAGAAGCTATCGACGCGATCCTCCGCGAGATGTCTCCAGCGGAAGTGGTTCACGCATTCGCGAATGCAGCGCCGGACAACCGTATAACCATGGATTTGTCCGTCATAGATGAGGACGGTCAGAACTGGTTGCTCAATTTGTCGGACGACGATTTGACGCTACTAGCTATGTCGACCGTCGGAGGATGCGCAAGGAGTCTTGAGAGCCGGGCTGTCATTCCTACCTATCCACGGCCGTCAGTGAATGAAAAAGAGGCCGAGATACTGACGATCCCGACCCCTGAAGATATCGATGAGATGAACAGGCAACTCATTGCTGAGCGATTCCGCGAAGAGCTGCGAGCGCTATCGCCGCGTCCTGGAAACTTGAATCCGCAGTACGTTCCCAGCGCCACGCTGCACTGAGATAGCGTTAGACCTGACCCTGAAGCCGCCCGGAACACAGTTCGGGCGGCTATTCATTTCTGATACACGGATCGCGTTCCACAGCTCTGGGATCTCGAAGAGAATGTCACCGAAATGCGCAGCCATCGCTTCATCCGAGAGATCATTGTTACTCATACGGCGGCAACACGGTTACGGGCGATATGAGCCTGACGTTGAGACAGAGCCACACGCAGACGACGGACCTCAGCTTCAAGGGAAGCAACGTGGCGCACGGCACGGACTGCAACGCGGCCTAGCTCGTCAGCGCGACCACGCGCTTCAGACAGCTCGCAAGCGTATTTGTACGCAGCGCGGCGTTCTTTGCGCTCTTCTGCAGCTTGCTTGCCAGCAGCGTGGGCCGCCGTCATGGATTCGACGATGCCGTAAGTTAGGAGAGCAAGTTCGCCAGCGGCGCGGCCTGCAGGGTCTCGGCTTGTAAACATCGTCATACGCAGCACTCCAACAATTGATCCGGATGCCGACGTTATCGGGACCCGAATCGCTTGTGAGCCCCAGTTTTCAACTTTCTCCTGGGAGCGTTAATAGAGTGCGATCGTTCTCATGGAGAAATCCGTGATGTCACCGTTTCGCTTTTCCGGTTGTCCAGGAGTTGTTGCCGCGATTGCCGCATTTCGTACACCGCAGTCGAGGCATGAGTGCGGCGATGACTGCGTGCTTTCCAACTCGACGCGCGAGCGCCCAGCGATCGATGAATCCCTTATGGATGCAGGAACTGCATTTGCCGCCCAGGGTGTACCACTCTTCTAGTTGGCCCAGCGTCAGACGGTCGGCATAATACGATCGGAATGTCGCGGCCCCGCCATCAGTTGGCGTGGCCGCTGCAACTCCGGGAGGGGCGGATCCGGGGCGCGCTCGCACGACATGTGATATCTTGCGTTCATGTGCACCAGCACTTTCCCAGGACGCGCGCGAACCGCAGCTTTTAGAGCGGCGCAGCTCACCGCGAAATCCGTCGACCGTGAGATCGTCTCTACGAGGATGCCGCCTGATCCGGGCTCAGCGGTCCAGACTTCGACGCGATATGCTTGCTCTGGCGTGGATCGACGGCTGCCTCCGCCGAGCGTGTTCCCGATACCGCCGTTCTCGCCGACTAAATCGATGCCGCAGCGGTGCTTCATTCCACGCGCTCGAACTTAGGTGCCCAACCGCGGCCGACACCTTTGCTCATGAGCGAAGAGGCTATGAAGAGTTGGTCTCGGAGGAAATCGGCGTCTGCTATCAAAGAACGGATCGCAACAAGTGCATCTCCTTCGGCGGCTGCGAGTACAGACACGGCGAGATCGTCGAGATCGGGCGACTGGGCGTCAGTTTTTGGCGTGATGATATCGTTCGTTTGTTGCTGTGACATGAGATCTCCAGAGGAATGCTTCCGTTGTCAACGGAATTTGTTCCTATTTTGTTCTCATTTAATGAGGAGTCAATATCTCTAAATGGTTTTCACCAGACGCTTGTTCTTCAAGACGAGGTTTGCCAATTTGCAGTCGCCGGACATCACTGCTAGAAGCTGGTCGATATCCGGCCTGAGCATGTCAAATGCGTAGACTTCAGATGCGGGGAGGTTCTGACCGCCATCTTCGATAAGAATCTCTGCCCGGACGCTGCGCAATTCGTCGACGACGGTCTGGAGGTCACAACCGTACCCGGTTACGCGGCTGATACCTGGCTCGATCGAGTATGCGTACACTGTCACTCCCATGCGTGCCTCCGTTGCTGAGGAGTCTGAACGTAACCGGCGAAAATCGTGGCGTCGAGGCCCTTGTTTCTGGCTCCGCCGGCGACGATCATAATGGGGTGGTCGGCGTAGTTCAGATGGTTAGAACACGGGGGCAACTTTGGCATTAGCTAGCGGTGCTGAAATCCCTGACGAGCCGGGTTCAAGACCCGGGGTCGATCGCAGGCACTGTGCTGCGTAGCTCAGAAGGTCAGAGCACCTGCGGAAGCGGGAGGTCGTTGGTTCGAATCCAACCCGGTAGAGTTGAGGGCGGCACGGAGAGATCCTGCCGCCTTTTCTGCGTCTCAGAGTTGGCAGCCTTTGATCGACTTCTCTTCCGGCCAACCGATGACACCGCCGCCGAGCTTGATGACCAACTTTCTCTCTGGATCAGCTACATCTCTGACCGCCATCGAAACCCTCGCCGTCGGCGGCGTCTCTCTGGACAACAGGCTGAAGCTGGTGGAGAGCGTGCGCGTCTCGCCCGGCTCGATGCCGCCAGAGATGCTCTGGACGAAATTGTTCTCTTCCCAAGGCACCGACCGATTGTCGGACTTGATCGTGTAGTCGATCCAGATGCCTGCGATGGCATATGGAAGGTTGTTCGTCACCTTGAATTCAGAAGAGTAGCCGTAATCCCCTTTTTTGAAGCTAGGTGAAGAGATTGTCACTTTCTTTCGCAGACACGCCGTCAAGTCTGCAATTGCGGAGCCTGCTGCGGCGTGGGAGGTCGACTTGCTTGCAGCCACCAATTCTCTCCCGCGGGCCATGATTTCGTCGGCCGTAACGCCCGCCATGTTGATTTGGGCGGACTCGATGGCTTGAGGCATGAATTGGAGCAGTGCGAATCCCTGGGCACCCGCAGCCGGGGGATACTTCGTAACGATCAGATTGATCAGCCCTTTGCTGAAAACTTCCTTATCCTCCGGAGACAGTTGGCTTGCCATGGCTTTGATCGAACGCTCGTAAGATTCTTTCGAACTCCCGTCGACGCTTCCATCGAGAGCAAACGCCGCTCCGCTCATCGCGAGAAGAATGGGAAAGGAAAGTAGATAGCTGCGCATGCTCTGGCCCCCAAAAAATCGAATGAACTATGTTTATCGTGTTCCAAGATACTTTTCGAGCGGAGTTGACGAGGGGAGTCGAACTCGAATTTTGCAGGGAGATAAGGCAAGATCTATCGGATGACCCGAAAAGTCGAGCCTTCCGGGAATCAGGATTGCCCATGCGGGACTTCGCCACGGTGAAGCTATCCGCCGTTCTGTTCAAAACCGAGTGACGACTTCGTAAGAGCGACCGCAACTCTCATCCGCTAAAGGGGGCGGATCGACCGTACCAGTCATTTGTAGCGATGACGCTTTAGCTACATCAGCGACGAGTTTGGACTTATCCACAGTTCGTTGACAAACGCAGAAATTACGAAGAATTCCTGTCAACAAAATTCCGGTGATTTGCTGGTGATTTTGGGGTCTAGGTGTGTTTTGATTGCTGACTGATCTACCAGCCTAACTCATTGATTTAATGAGAGAAAATGGTGGGTGATGTAGGGCTCGAACCTACGACCCGCTGATTAAGAGTCAGCTGCTCTACCAACTGAGCTAATCACCCGCCGCCGCCGTGTCTGGCGGTGTGAGTGGCCGTATAAAGAGGATAATTCGGCTTGTCCAGCGTGGAAATGACATTTCTGCGAAATTTGTTTCGTAAAAATCTCGACCACGCTGAAAAACCCTTGAGGACCGGGCCTTTTTAAGGCCCGGTCCTTTTGTTCATCAGCCGCGGCGGAAAGCTCGGGCTATCGCAATCAGGACGCAGGCACCGATGAAGCCGGCGATCAGGTAGCCGATCCAGCCCGTCAGCACGACACCGAACACTGCGAGAATTGCGTTGGCGACGATAGCGCCCACGATTCCCAAAATAATGTTCATGAAAACACCCATATTGCTCTTCATGAACTGTTCGGCGAGCCAACCGGCTATGCCACCAATGATAATCGCGGCGATCCAACCAATACCAGCAGTTTCCATGACGTTCTCCTTGTTTGCGCACAACATATATTCGGTGATTGTAATGGTTGAGACCGCTAAGAAGTTCCGCGCTATTCCTGCGCTTGCTTCTTGATACGCAAAACTTGCCGTTTATTTTGATCGAATGATTCGGCAGCAGCACAAAGGGCACTCTTGATGACGTTTTCGATAAGGCAGCAACGGTGGTTACCTGCCCTGTTCCTATTGCCCGTATTATGGTTGCTGCTGTCCTCATTCGCCTTTGCTCAGGTCACGGATCAAGGCGCGTCCAGCGCTTCGCTTCCCATCGTGGAGCAATCCAAGGCCGATCTTGAAAAATCGAAAGCCACGCTGGCGCAAATCAACCAGCAGATCGAGGATGCGAGAGGCGAAGACCCGCGACTGGTCGATCTCAAGGGCAAGGCAGACGATCTCGCCAGCACGGCCAGCGGCACGGTCACCAGCCTGCGCAGCAGGCTCGATGAGATCAATTCGCGCATCACTTCGCTTGGCGAACCGCCCAAGGAAGGACAGCCGCCTGAAGCCAGCGTCGTCACCGACGAGCGGACGCGGCTAAACTCCGAGAAGTCGCAGATCAATGCGGTTCTAGGTGATGCCGAAGCCGTGTCAGGCCACGCCACACAGCTTTCCAACAACATCACGGCAATGCGCCGTGCCCTGTTTGCCGCCACACTGTTCAAGCGCACGGAAATATCGCCATCCGTGCTGGCCGATGCAGGCACCGAATTCGTCGGCGAGATCAGCGCACTCAGCAGTTCGCTGACGGGTTGGGCCATCTTCGTCTGGAACTACAAGCGCCTGTCTATGTTTGGCGCGGTCTCGCTTTCCGTCATGGCTGCGGTGCTGTTCCTTTGGGGTGGATACCGCATTCTGGGTCACCGGATGGAGCGCCGCGCCTTCTCGGGCGAGCCGTCCTACCTCAGACGCCTGTCCGTGGCCTTCTGGTCCACGACCATCCAGGCCATGTCCGTCTTCCTCCTGATGGTTACCTCCGCATTCTTCCTGGATAATTTCGGCGTGCTAAGACCGGATATCGCACCCATCGTCTATGTCGCGATGTCGGTCATTGCGTTCGTCTACTTCGTATCGCGCCTGACCTACGCCATCTTTGCGCCGACGCAGCCGGAATGGCGTTTGCTGCACGTTTCCAACCATGGCGCCCATGTGTTGTCGTCAGCCGTTCTCCTCATGTCCTTGGTCAACGGGCTGGATTACCTCTTCAGCACCATCAGCGAGACGTTGAACTCCCCGCTGATCCTGACGGTCGCCAAGAGTTTCGTCGCCTCGATCATCATCGGCGTCATTCTATTCGCGATGTCGTTCCTGAAGCCGATGATTGGTGAAGGTGAGGATGCCGAAAACGGCCATCATCGCCTGCCCCGCTGGCTATCCATCCTGCTGCGCGTCGGCGGCCTGTTACTCATTGGCGCGTGCCTGACCGGCTATGTCGGCTTGGCGCGTTTTCTGGCAACGCAGATCGTCGCGACGGGCGCGGTGCTTGCCACTGTTTATATCGGCATTCTCTCCGGCAAAGCCATTTCCAAACAGGGCGCTTTTGCAGAAACGCTGGCCGGACGCTATCTCGGCAGACGCTTCGGTCTTGGCCCCGTTCCTCTGGATCAGGCGGGCCTTGCCGCCGGTCTTGGAATTTATGGAATAGCGCTCGCATTCGGCATTCCCCTCATTCTGTTTTCCTGGGGCTTCCAGCCGGGCGATATTGAGGGCTGGGCCTATCGTCTGTTGACGGGCTTCAGCATCGGCAACACCTCCATCTCGCTGATCAGCATTTTCACCGGCATTCTCGTCTTCGTGGTGGGTTATGCGGTTACCCGCTGGTTCCAGAGATGGCTGGACCGCAACGTCATGGCACGCGGTCAGGTGGATGCGGGCGTGCGCAACTCCGTTGGCACCGGCATCGGTTATCTCGGCATCGTAGTGGCCGCCATTTTCGGTATCTCATCCGCCGGTCTCGATCTGTCGAGCCTCGCCCTCGTCGCCTCGGCGCTGTCGGTCGGTATCGGTTTCGGCCTACAGAACATCGTGTCGAACTTCGTGTCCGGCCTTATTCTTCTGGTCGAACGCCCCTTCAAGGTCGGTGACTGGGTGGTGACGGGCACGGTCGAAGGAACCGTCAAGCGCCTCTCGGTGCGTGCGACCGAAATCGAGACTTTCCGAGGCCAGTCCATCATCGTGCCGAACTCGGAGTTCATCAACTCCTCCGTCGGCAACTGGACGCATAGAAACCGCATCCAGCGCGCCGAGATTCCCGTTTCCGTTTCCTACGACACGGACCCACAGCGGGTGATGGATATTCTGCTGGAACTGGTGAAGAAGCAGCAGCCGGTTCTTCGCAACCCGGAACCGCATGTGGAATTCCTGCGGTTTGGAGAGTTCGCACTGGACTTCGAACTGCGTTTCCATCTGGCCGATCTCAGCCATGGCCTGACGGTGAAAAACAATCTGCGAATGGAGATTTTGAAGCGGTTCCACGAAGAAGGAATCAGCATTCCCATGAAGCAGCGCAATCTGAACATTCATGTCGATGCCGACAATAACCCCAATGCGCTGGCCGCCTTGATGGGTGACGAAGGCGACAAGTCGGTGGTGGCACCAGCCCCAACCGCTGCCGCACCGAAGCAGGACGCGCCCAAGCCCGAAGATCATGACGCACCCGCAAAGAATGCGGAAATAGAGACGGCAAGAAGTGCTGCGCGCAACCGCAGAGGCTGATGGTCTGAGACCTTGAAAATCGTCAAAAGGCTCGCCGTCGCGGCGAGCCTTTTGCATGTCGTAATCAGGCGTTTGAGCAACGGTGCGACATTGCATAGTCTGGCCCTGACGGGCTTGATAAAGCCTGCGTGAAAGCGGACGAACAGGCTTCAAGGGGAATTTTCATTATGAAGACACATGCGCGGGCGGTGGTGATCGGTGGCGGCGTCGTCGGTGTTTCGACGCTTTATCATCTGGCCAAGAAGGGCTGGAGCGACGCCGTTCTGATCGAGCGCAAAGAGCTGACCTCCGGCTCCACCTGGCACGCCGCCGGCCTGCTGCCGCTGTTCAACATGAGCTATTCTGTGGGCCAGATCCACAAATATTCGGTGAAGTTCTATGAAGAGCTTCAGGAAGAAACCGGCATGAATGTCGGTTTTTCCAAGGTGTCCAATATTCGTCTCGCCCGCACCAAAGATCGCTGGGACGAATATATGTATTATTCCGGCATTGCTGAAACCATCGGCGTCAACGTCAAGATGCTGACGCCGGAAGAGGTCAAGGACGTCTGGCCGCTCTGTGAGACCGATGGACTGCTGGGTGCCATCCAGCACCCTGACGATGGCTACATTCAGCCCGCAGACCTCACACAGGCGCTTGCCAAGGGCGCGCGCGACCGCGGGGCCACCATCTACCGCAACACGACTGTCACCGCGCTGGAGCAGCTTGAAGATGGTCACTGGAAGGTGATGACGGACAAGGGCGAGATCATTGCCGAACACGTCATTTCCTGTACCGGCAACTTTGCCCGCAAGACCGGTGAAATGGTCGGCATCAACATTCCCGTCATTCCGGTCGAGCACCAATATATCGTCACCGAACCGCATCCGGCCATTCTGGAACGCCGCAAACAGGGCCTGCCAGAAATGGGCGTGCTGCGTGAGTCCGATAGCGCTTGGTACATGCGCGAAGAAGCAGGCGGCCTCATCCTCGGCCCTTACGAAGTTGGCGCGCCCGTCTGTTATGTCGATGGTCCCTCAGACCAGAGCGAATACGAGCTGTTTCAGGAGGAGCTCGACCGCCTGATGCCGCACATCGAAGCGGCTATTGCCCGCGTTCCGGCCTTTGGTGAAGTCGGCATCAAGAAGGTCTATAACGGCGCCATTGCCTATACGCCGGACGGTAACCCTATTGTCGGCCCTGCGCCGGGTCTGAAGAACTTCTGGCTGAACGAGGGCCACTCCTTCGGCATCACCGCAGCTGGCGGCGCTGGCTGGCAGCTCGCTGAATGGATCGTGGATGGCGAACCAACGCTGGACCTGATGGGCGTCGATCCGCGCCGCTTCGGGCCCTATGCCACCGAAGGCTACCTCATCGCCAAGAACGAAGAGGCCTATGCCAATGTCTTCACCATGCACTACCCGGATGAAGAGCGTGCAGCCGCTCGTCCGCTCAAGACGACGCCGATCTATGACCGCCTGAAGAAACTCGGCGCCGTTTTTGGCAGCGTCTATGGCTGGGAGCGCGCCAACTGGTTCGTGCCGGATGGTTACGAACTGAAGCCGGAAGAACTCGGTGTCGGTGCCGACGTCATAACCAACCACAATCACGCACCAGCGCTGGATGATTGTCGTATCGTTGAGAAATGGTCGTTCCGCCGTTCGAACTACTTCGAGCATGTCGGCAACGAGGTGAAGAACGTCAGCCAGAATGTCGGCGTGCTGGATATGTCGGCCTTTGCCAAGATGGAAGTCTCCGGCCCCGGTGCGCGCGCTTGGCTCGACAGCATCCTCGCCAACGCCATCCCGAAGAAGCGCGGGCGCATTGCGCTGACCCACCTTCTGACGAAGGATGGTGGCGTGAAGGCGGAATTCACCGTCTATGAGTGGGCACCGGGTCGATTCTACCTCGTTTCCGCCGGTGGTCTTGAAAACCACGACCACGACGTCCTGCGCCGACTGGCACCGACGGATGGCTCTGTTATCCTCCAACCCATCACGCAGAAATATGGCGTGCTGGCATTGGCTGGTCCAAAGTCGCGCGATGTCCTGAAGAAGCTGACCCGCACCAGCCTCGACAACAAGGATTTCCCGTGGCTGACCGCCAAGGAGATCTCGGTTGGTGTCGCGACGGCGCATGCGCTGCGCGTCAACTTCGTCGGCGAATTGGGCTGGGAACTCCACCATCCCATCGAAATGCAGGCCTATATCTTTGATCGCCTGATGGAAGCCGGTGCCGAATTCGGCATCAAGCCCTTCGGCATCCGCGCGATGGTCTCGATGTCGCTGGAAAAATCCTACCGCAACATGGGCCGCGAACTCTCGGTCGAATACAATGCCTACACGTCAGGCCTCGACCGCTTCATCAAGCCGGAAAAACAGTTCATTGGTCGTGACGCCGTGGTGGCGGGCAAGGAAAAAGGGCTGAAATGGCTCTTCTCCACCCTCGTGGTCTCCGGCAACACGACAGTGGACGCCCGCGGCTCGGAAGCCATCTACAACGCCTCTGGAGACGTCGTCGGTCGCGCCACGTCAGGCGGCTTCGGCTGGCGTATCGGCAAATCGCTGGCGCTCGCCATGCTGGCACCGGACCATGCGGCGGTTGGTACCAAGCTGAAAATCAAGATACTGGGTGATCTCTACGACGCCGAAGTGGTGGTCGAAAGCCCGTTTGACCCCGATAACGCCGTGCTGAGAGCCTGACGCGAACAACGGTACGACACTCTCCGTTACCTCGGCTTTATCAACAATCGGCCGGGGGGTAACGGAGAGATTATTAGGCACCGATAATCTCTGTGACGGGCGGATAACGGAACGTGCAGGCGCCACAGCCAAACGTCACAACGCGTGTGTCATCAACACGCGCGACTCTAGGGGGCAGCGCTAAGCTGTTCCATACCGCTAAATCATAGGGAATTTAACCCGCCGGACGCGATCAGTCCGCGTCGCCAGCCGAGATGTTTTGTGCAAGCGAGATCGCCACGCGGCGATCGTCTTCTGCTGCCACGGAGAAAGCCTGCTCCTGCAGGTTTTGGATCCATTTGCAGTTGACGGAGGAACACTTGTCCAGCGCAGCCGTCATGAAAGCGAGGCCACGAACGGTCTGGCCTTCCTGAAACAACAGATTGCCGAAGATCGACATTGCACCGGCATGACCGTGCTTGCGGGCCTGGTTCAGCCACTTCTTGGCCTGCTGCGCATCGGCACGACCGCCCTCGCCCGCCAGGATCATCTGCGCGAGTTCGAACTGCGCCTCGGCAACGCCGAAGGTAGAGGCGACCTGGAAATAAAGCTGGCGCGCCTGAGACAGGTCCGTCTTCACGGGGCTGCCGGGAATGCCGTGGCGGTAGTAATCGGCAAGCGAAAGCAGGGCGTTCACGAAAAAGCCCGTGTCTTCGGAACCGGGCTCCACGCCCTGGCTGGCAATCTCGCTGTAAATCTTGAAGGCTTCGAAGTCATTCTTGGCCACGCCGTCGCCAAAGGCATACATATTGGCAAGCGCCCAGCGGGAGCCCGTATGGCCCTTTTCCGCAGCATAGCGGTATGCCTCGACAGCATCGTCCTTCTTGCCGCTCTTGTAAGATTTGAAGCCGAACTTGAACAGGTCGAAAGGACCGGATTCCTTGGTCACGCCGGAATTGATATCAAAAGCAGCAGCAGGCATTGCAAGCGTCGCAAGCAATAACCCGGTACACAGCGGCTTCAAAACGTTGATGTCACATTTCAGCATTTAAACGGACTTCTCTCACTCTTCCCGGCGTATAGCGAATACTCACGCAATACTGCAAAGCCAATTCACACCAGGCTGCAACTTTGGAACACACTGCGTCTTTCCAGCCGCACTTTTGACAGTGCTGCCAGTCATGGCTTCCGGCGATAGATCAGTCTTTGCATGGGAACAAATGTAGGAGCCGTTTCCGGCAATATAACGGCGTCTGACTGCCGTCATGATCGTCTGGAGCAAGACCACGAATTCAATTCGTGCGTTTACTTGCTTAGACACTGAATCCACACTTGTTTTCACATTAACCACTTCCGCAGAACCCCTGTCGAAGCTTGCATATTCTTCCATTTCCCGCGCCCTCGAAGACAAACAAGCAACTTGTTTGTGGCGGGAAATGGACAAATAGGCAGGCATTCTTACGCTACGTGAAGGTTGCAGAAATATGTTGCCAAATCGTCACAATATTGCGAGCGGGCAACAAAAAAACCCGGCCTTGGCGGACCGGGTTTCAGAATAGTTCAAGCGCTGACTAGAACTTGACTTTAAGCGATGTCGAAACAGCCGCAACAAGGTCGTTACCAAAGCTGTAAGAGGCGTCATTACCGTAGACCTGACCGTTGATCGTGGTGAGACCAGAGGAACCACTTGTGAGGATGCCAAGAGCACCAGCAAGACGCAGTTCGACATTTTCGGTAGGAGAGTAGGAGACACCGGTACCCAGCGTCCACGTGTCTGTCTGAGTACCGAAGCCCTGAGAGGTTCCACGATCCCATGTTACGGTTACGGCGCCGCTCCACTGATCATTGAACTTGTGACCTACGCCGCCTGAGATAGTCCAGCCGTCGCGATAACCCAAATCAAGGGAGGTAGCGGGGTTTGCTCCACAGATAGGCACACCTGCCGTCGAGCAGTAAAATGGGACTTTCGAAAATTGGCTCCAGTCAACCCACTTCACAGAACCGAGCGCAAGCCAACCAGGTGCTATACCCGTCTGAAACTTGAACTCAAGCGTGTCTGGCATCGCCTGTGACCCGGAAACAGGCACGACTGGACCACCTAGTGCCGCGACCTGCGAAAGGTTAAGCGTGCCCGTGATGTCGTTCAACTTCACTTCACTATTATAAACAAGGCTCGCACGAAGTGCGTACTCTGGAATTTCATACGCGATGCCTGCGCGCCATCCCCAGCCATCACCTTTCAAATCAAGGCGACCAACACCTGTACCCAAAATATTAGCTGGCAAAACTTGACGTTCTTTAAAGCCAGAAAGCTCCTGATAAAAACCACCCCCAATGAAGCGAAGCTGTCCTTGTCCGACATCAAACTTGTAGGAACATGTTAAAGCATAGTTATCGCTCTCTACCTTGGTTTCGATATTCTCATTTACACCTGCCCAATTTCTTCCCGGCTTAGTATGCGCGCCCCAAGGCTGGGAATAATCAACCATACAATCCGTGGCATCACCGAATCCAGCTTTTAAGCCGACTCGAGGTACCCAGTAATTTTCGCTATCGTCTGTTGATGAAGACAAATTGTTGTTGTCGCCATTCTGTCCGAGAAGCGGGTTATTGCCGGTGTTCGTATCTCTCGCATTCTTCAACTTACGCTGAGGAGCAACGAACGTCGCAGTCGATTCTGCTGCAAATCGTGAACTATCAAAAAGCAGGTCAATATTATACCCGCCGCGCTCCAACCCACCCGCAAACGCAGGCGTCATCGATGTCAAACCGACCGCAAAGCTCAAGGCACCACTTAAAATGATATTTTGTTTTGCCATGTCTCTCCCCAATCAAGGCAATGCGTTGGGAAAAACGTGCCGTGCTTTGAAAAAAAAGGCAATCTACCGCCTGCTGAGCAAAGCGTTTTGCACTGCAAAAATAATTTACGTAAGATGCCCATCTACAGCGTATACGGGTTCTTTACAGCTAATTTGTTCTAACTATTAGGGATTAATCAGGCCAAAGCGGAATGAAATCCCACCAATTGACCGTTGTGTGACTCTGCCACCACAGCCATGTTTTTCACATTCAAAAGCCGTTATTTCGCCTGCTTCGCCCTATGGTCGCATCTGCCATCGAGGTTTCTGCAAAATTGTGAAGCGATTCTCTTGCTCGGCATCATTGCCGTAAGCATGGGGCATAAACCGCTGATCCGTTGCCAGTCTCCTGAAACACAGCTGCCGAAAAAGTTTGGCGGCATTTCCGTGTCGTGGTACTGGATCGACGAAATCGCCTCCTGAAAATGGCTGGCTTCCCAATCAAACCAACATGTCCGCCGGAACGCACATCGCGCTCTATGGCGGTGCGGGTGTACGATGCAAGACAAGACTTATTCCCCCATTCACGTCATCGGCGGCGGGCTGGCCGGTTCTGAAGCGGCCTGGCAGATTGCGCAGGCGGGCGTTCCAGTCATTCTGCACGAGATGCGCGGCGTGCGCGGTACGGATGCGCACAAGGGCGATGCGCTGGCGGAACTCGTCTGCTCCAACTCCTTCCGCTCGGATGATGCGACAGCCAACGCCGTGGGTGTCATTCACGCGGAAATGCGTCTTGCCGGTTCGCTGATCATCGCCTGCGCAGACCGCCACAAGGTGCCCGCTGGCAGCGCGCTCGCCGTGGATCGTGACGGCTTTGCCGATGCGGTGACGGCAGAGCTTGCCGCCCACCCGCTGATCACTGTCGTCCGCGAAGAAATCTCCGGTCTGCCGCCGCAGGAGTGGGACAACACCATCATCGCCACCGGCCCGCTGACTTCGCCGAACCTGGCGGCCGCCATTCAGGCCGAAACGGGTGAGGATGCGCTTGCCTTCTTTGACGCCATCGCCCCCATCATCCACCGTGACAGCATCAACATGGATATCTGCTGGTACCAGTCGCGCTATGACAAGATCGGCCCCGGCGGCAATGGCAAGGACTATATCAACTGTCCGCTGGATGAGCAGCAATACCATGCCTTCATCGACGCGTTGATCGCGGGCGATACGGTCGGTTTCAAGGAGTGGGAAGGCACGCCCTACTTCGACGGCTGCCTGCCGATCGAAATCATGGCGGAGCGCGGACGCGAAACGCTGCGTCACGGGCCGATGAAGCCGATGGGCCTGACGAATGCCCACAACCCGACCGTCAAGGCTTACGCCGTGGTTCAGCTTCGGCAGGACAATGCGCTAGGCACGCTTTACAATATGGTCGGTTTCCAGACGAAGCTGAAATACGGCACGCAGGCGGATATTTTCCGTATGATTCCGGGTCTGGAAAACGCCGAGTTCGCGCGTCTCGGCGGTCTGCACCGCAATACCTATATCGATTCCCCTCGCCTGCTCGATCCATCGCTGCGGTTGAAATCGCGGCCCTCGGTGCGCTTTGCGGGTCAGATCACCGGTTGCGAAGGCTATGTCGAAAGCGCCTCCATCGGCCTGCTGACGGGTCGCTTCGCCAGTGCGGAGCGCAAGGGCGAGCCGGTTAGCCTGCCGCCTGCGACGACAGCCCTCGGTTCGCTGCTCAGCCACATCACCGGCGGCCATCTTTCGACGGATGAAGAACCCGGCAAACGCTCGTTCCAGCCGATGAACGTGAATTTCGGGCTTTTCCCGGAACTCGCGCCCGGCTCCATCGTCAAGCCGGAGGGCGTCAAACGCTTCCGCGGCAAGGACAAGACGATCATGAAGCGGCACCTCATGGCCAAGCGTGCGCTGACCGATTGCGCATCATGGCTTGGCGTTCCCGCCCCTGTGTTCGCTCAAGTAGAAGAGGACGGCGACGGCGTGGAAGCAGGGGCATCCGCCGCCTGATCCTCTGAAATCTCCGGCAGGCTTTCGGCGGCTTCCAGATAGCTGCCGAGCAGCCACAGAGAGACTTCCGCCGCCTCGCCTGCCGATTTGAACCGGTACGCGCCGCTATATTTCGGCGCGTCGACAAAGGTCACCACGAACCCGTCGCCGGTTTCCAGTTGCTCCACCGTAATGCGCTCGGGATCAATGAGCATGCAGGCGTGGTGCTTGCCCATATTTCGCATGAAACCGGCCTTGTTGTCGTGCAGTCGCACGAACACGGCCATGCCATCTGCGGTCATGTGCAAGCTGCGAATGGCTTCGGTTGGAAAAGCGCGCGCGAAGTCGAGAATGGCCTGTCCGGTGTCGTGACTGTCATCGTCACCCGCATCCCGTTTCATCCGCCAGAAATACATGCCCAGAAAGCCGAGCGGAACGAGAATGACGATCCAAATCAAAGGGTCCATCGACGTTGCTCCATGCGGCGGCTGGTGGTGTTGGCGGGGAAGTGTCTCATTGCTGTCGGTTCATAGCCAGCGAGCCTTGCGCGAATATTGAGGAGGCTAAAACCGCTTCAGCACCGAGGCCTTGCCCAGCAGCCACTGCCGCCGCAGCATCGATGGCTGCATATCCTGTTCGAATAGCCCGGCCCCTGCCCGGCGTGCATCGGCGATCACCCTGCCCGTCAGTGCCACCGGAATGAAGGCCGGGAATACGGGCTTAGGTATCGTTGCGCCACGCGCCTTTTTCAGATGGTCTTGCGCGTGGACGCAAAAAATCTCGATGGCTGCGGCGATACGCGACGTGTCCTTGCCTTCCAGAAATGTCTCCCGGTCCAGTCCTGCCGCCGACAGCATGTCGAGCGGAATATAGACCTGACCGCGCCGTCTGTGCAGCGGCGCCAGCAACAGCATTCCCGCCATAGCCTGCGCCACGCCTGCGTGACCGGCGGCATGGGCGCTCAGGGTCGCATCGGCGGGCGATAGCACGAGGCTGCACAGCTGAATCAGTGCCGATGCCGTTTCCCCGGCATAGCCTTCCATCGCGTTGCGATCTTCGAAAGGGTCGTCATAGAGATCGAATATCCTGGCGTCGATCATGTCGATCAACGTCTGGCGCGGCAGGCCGAAGGTTTCGATGGCGCTCAGCAGCCCCGCGGCGACAGGGTTGGCAAGGCTTTCGCCATGCGGCGATCCGTCCAGAAAATCACGCCACCATTGCATCCGTACCTCACCCGGCAAAGCTTCGCGCACGAGGTCGCGAATGCGGGCAATCTCGGCGTTGAAGGCGTAGAGCGCAGAAAGAGCGGGGCGTTTGTCTTCAGGCGAAAGCAGACAGGCGAGATAGCGGTCTCGGTCGAGATCACGCAACATCGTCAGGCACGCGTCCTTGTCTGCCAACGGCTCGGTCATGACTGTTCCGCTCTTTCAGCCTTCGACGGCAATCAGGGCTGCCGCAACGGCACGCGCTTCCGATAGCATGATGTTGTACGTCCGCACCGCAGCCCCCGTGCTCATCGGGTCAGCGGCAATGCCTGCGTCCCGCAAAGCCTGCTTCAACTCTTTGGGAAGGACACGCATCGTATCGCCCATGCCGACCAGCAAGACTTCGATGTCGCCGGCCTGCGCAATGATCCGCGAAAAATCCTCGACGGACAGTTTTGTCGCATCATCGACGCTCCAACCGTGAATGCCCGAAGGCAAACAGAGGATGGAGCCGCGATGGGACATGTCGGCAAAGCGAAAGCCGCCATTGCCATAGGCATCAATTGGCGCCCGGCCGGGAAAATGGGCCGGGCGTATTTCTATACCAGCCGCCATCAGACCGCAGGCTTGCCGTCAATGGCGTTTGTCTTGCCATTGGACTTGGCATCGGCCTTCTCGTCCTCGGTGTCATTACCACCTGGGCGAAGCTTGAAGGCGATAAGCACTGGTGCAGCGATGTAGACCGACGAGAAGACGCCGATACCCACACCGAACAGCATAGCAAAAGTGAAGGACCGGATAACTTCGCCGCCGAAGAGGTAGAGCGACAGCAGCGCCAGCATCACCGTCAGACCCGTGAGGATCGTACGGGACAATGTCTGATTCAGCGAAACGTCGATGATCATGGACAGCGGCATCTTCTTGTAACGCCGCAGGTTTTCACGAATTCGGTCATAGATGACGACGGTATCGTTCAGCGAATAGCCGATGATAGTCAGGATCGCCGCGATACTGGTGAGGTTGAACTCGATGCCTAAGAACACGAAGAGACCAACCGTCAGCACCACGTCATGCACCATCGAGATGATGGCACCGAGCGCGAACTGCCACTCGAACCGCACCCAGATGTAGGCCATGATAGCGACCATGGCGAGCAGAATGCCGATGGTGGAGGTGAAGGTCAGGTCGCCTGAAACGGCAGGACCGACGACTTCCACGCGCCGGAACTCGTACTTGTCCTCAAGCTCGCCACGCACCAGCGTGATGGCAGACTGTTCGGCATTCTCGCCACCTTCCTGCGCCTGAATGCGGATCAACACGTCCTGTGGCGTACCGAAGCCCTGCGCCTGGATTTCGCCAAGGTTGAGCTGGCTCAACCGGTCGCGAATGTCGGCAATGTCGGCATCACCCTGCTTGGCCTTGACCTCGATGACGGAGCCGCCCTGGAAGTCGATACCCAGGTTGAGACCCTTGGTCATGAATCCACCAACGCAGGCCAGCATCACCGCACCGGTGAAGAGGAACACGTAACGGCGGTAGCGCATGAACGGAATATCCTTGCCATCGAAAATGGCGGTGCGGATACCGTTCGGCAGATGCTTTGGACGGCTGCGGCGAACCCATACACCGAACAGCCATGCCGTCAGCGTGTAAGCGGTGAAGACGGTGGTGACGATACCGACGGCAAGCGTGACCGCAAAGCCCTTGACAGGGCCCGTGCCCATATAGAACAGCACGCTGGCGACGATCAGTGTCGTCAGGTTGGCGTCGATGATGGTCGCAAAGGCGCGCGTAAACCCGTTCTCCAGCGAGGATATCAGCGGTTTGCCGCTTTTCACCTCTTCACGAATACGCTCATAGATCAGCACGTTCGAATCGACGGCCATACCGATGGTCAGCACGATACCGGCGATACCCGGCAACGTCAGCGTCGACCCGATCATACTCAGCACCGCCAGCAGCATGACGATGTTCACGATCAGCGCGATGTTCGCCAGCAGGCCGAAGAAGCCGTAGAAAATGAACATGAAGATGACAACGCCGACCGCACCGATGGCGCTGGCCATCAGACCGGCGTTGATCGAATCGCTACCAAGGCTTGGGCCAACCGTGCGTTCTTCAACAACGGTCAGGGTTGCCGGAAGTGCACCGGCACGCAGCAGAACGGCGAGGTCGTTTGCGCCCTGAACCGAGAAGTTACCGGAAATCTGGCCCGAACCACCGATGATCGGCTCGCGAATCACAGGCGCGGAAATGACTTGGTTATCGAGAATGATGGCGAAAGGCTTGCCGACATTCTGCTGTGTGGCCTGCGCAAAACGCTGCGCGCCACGGCTGTCGAAGCGGAAGGTCACGACAGGTTCGTTGTTCTGCTGGTTAAAGCTCGCCTGCGAATCGACCAGATTGTCACCGGAGACCAGTGCGCGGCGCTCGACCAGATACGGAACCGGCGGATCGTCCTGTGAGTAGAGAATTTCAGATGTTGCTGGCGGACGACCATTCAGGGCCTCCTGCACCGGCATCGACGTATCGACCATGCGGAAGGACAGCTTTGCCGTCTGGTTCAACAGCGACTTCAAACGCTGCGGATCCTGAAGGCCCGGCACCTGCACGATGATGCGGTCGGAACCCTGACGCTGGATCAGAGGCTCGGTGGTACCGACCTCGTCCACGCGGCGGCGAACGACTTCGATGGACTGCGATACGGCAGACGACAAGCGGTAGTTGATGCCGTCATCGGTGAGGTTGAGGCGCAGCAGATTGTCGCCAGCATCGCTCATCGTGACTTCATTGATGGATGTGCCGACCAGCGTACCGGAAGAGACGGGCAGCGTCAGGTCGCGAAGTGCGGTCTTTGCGGCCTCGTACTGGGCCGGATCGCTGATGCGGACCTGCACCTGTTGGCCGTTACCGGCAAGGCCGGAATACTTGATGTTGGCATCACGCAGCTGGGTGCGCACATCGCCCACGATGGTCTCGAGACGTTCCTTCACGATGTCGGAACGCTCGATCTTGAGCATGATGTGGGAGCCACCCTGAAGGTCGAGACCTAGCGTTACCTTATTATCCTTGTACCAGTTGGGCATGCCCTCCAGCTGCTTGTCGGTAAACAGGTTTGGAGAAGCGATAAACACGCTTATCAGCACGGCCAGCCAGATGAAGGCTGTTTTCCAGCGGGAAAAATGAAGCATTGAGGTCTCGGTCAGGGTTGGGTGTCAGAACCCAGGCTGCGGTCGCCGCAGCCTGCTTATTAGGTGCGTCGCGTATGTTACTTCGCGTTGGCAGGCGCTTCGGTCTTCACCGGCTCACCCTTGACGCGGACTTCGGCGATGTAGGTGCGCGATGCACGAACCTTGACGCCTTCGGCGATTTCGACTTCCAGCTCGTTGTCATCGATGACCTTGGTCACCTTGCCGACGATACCGCCACCGAGAACGACCTGATCGCCGCGACGGATGGCCGTCAATGTTTCCTGACGCTTCTTCAACTGTGCGCGCTGTGGACGGATCAGGAAGAAGTACCAGACCACCATCAACGGTGCGAACAGGAAAAGCATTTCGAGGCCAGACCCGAATGCAGATGGTGCGCCCGCTGCATCCTGGGCAAAAGCTTGGCTAATGAACATTAAGAACTCCTCAGATTATCGGGCGCAGTCTTCGCCACTGGCCGGCTTTTCAAGCCGCCGGAATATAGTTGCGATCCCCTAGAATGCAACAGACAGACACTGCGCGCCGTACCGTTTCCACGCCTCATAACCTTTCAACGCAATAAACACCATGCTACCCCGCAGAAATTCTAGGCTTGTGCCGCCTTCATGGCGTGGAAAACACAACGGGAACTGTTTGCAGGGAGACGCGACGATGACGCCGGAAGAAACCAACATGGCTCTGCTTGCCGAAGTTCGACGCATCGCCACCGCGCTGGAGCGCCTGGCGGGCCCCGCCCCCGCCGCAAACGACTGGAACAGCGCCGATTGCTTCGTCTGGGTGCCCGCCAATAGCTGGCTACAGCCCGTGCCCCGGCCAAACCGCATTGCTCTTCAACTTATTCGTGGCGTGGATCATGTACGCGATATCCTGCACGAGAACACGCTTCGCTTTGCGGAAGGCTTTGCCGCCAACAATGTCCTTCTCTGGGGCGCGCGCGGCATGGGTAAATCCTCGCTGGTCAAAGCTGTTCACGAAGACGTGCGTGCAGCCAGCGGCGCGGCCTTGAAACTAGTGGAGGTCCACCGTGAAGACATTCATACCCTGCCCGCCCTCCTCGATATATTGAAAGCATCTGATCAGCGCGTCATTCTCTTTTGCGACGACCTGTCATTCGACCACGATGATACCGCCTACAAATCGCTCAAGGCAGCGCTGGATGGCGGCATAGAGGGGCGGCCTGACAACGTGTTGTTTTACGCCACCTCCAACCGCCGCCACCTCCTGCCCCGTCACATGATGGAAAACGAGCAATCGACCGCCATCAACCCGTCCGAGGCCGTTGAGGAAAAGGTGTCGCTGTCAGATCGCTTCGGCCTGTGGCTCGGCTTCCACAAATGCAGCCAGGATGACTATCTGACGATGATCGATGGCTACAGCGACTACTTCGATCTGGGGATGTCGCGAGAAACGCTCCATCGCGAAGCGCTGGAATGGGCAACCACACGCGGCGGTCGTTCAGGCCGCGTCGCATGGCAATATATACAGGATGCCGCAGGACGTCTGCGCAAACCGCTGGACCGATAGGCTAGATTCGCGACAATCTGCGCGAGTAAAGCCGGAAATATTCGGCGGCGAGACGAAAGTTTTAGCCGTCGAAGATATAATATCGACCTTAATTAGTATTTCAGACGATACTTCGGAACAAACCGATCACGATTTCGTTTTTCGCAGGCGCAAAACAAGCGCTACTGTCAGGAGAGCGAAATGACCGACCAAACAAGATATGCCACTACGACGACAGGTGTTCACGCTCCTGTACTGCGCGATTCGATTGCAAATGTTTCCTGGGGCAGCATCTTTGCTGGTGTCGCCATTGCGCTTTCGCTGCATTTGCTGCTCAACCTCTTAGGCCTCGCTATCGGCGCAGGCGTCATCGATCCCGCGCAGAACGACACGCCAACAGCAGCTTCTCTTTCCACCGGCTCCGTTATCTGGGTCATCGTCAGCGGCATCATCGCAGCCTTCATCGGCGCTTATGTTGCAAGCCGCCTGTCGGGTCGGGTAGTTCGCTCCACGGGCGCTCTGCATGGCCTCGCATCCTGGGCTGTCACGACACTGATCGTCTTTTACCTGCTGACAACATCCGTTGGCGCATTGGTCGGCGGCGCGTTCACAGGCGTAACGAGCGTTTTCTCTGGCGCCGGTTCCACCATCGCAACTGCGGCAACCGCTGCTGCACCATCGCTCGCTACGGCGAACAACCCGATGTCGACAATCGAACAGCGTATCCGTGAAGCAAGCGGCGGCAACGACCCGCAGGCCCTGCGCGATGCAGCCGTCAGTGCCATGCGCGCTGCTCTGACCGGTGATCAGGCTCAGGCAGACGATGCCCGCAACCGTGCTGCCGATGCTCTGGCCCGCGCCCAGGGTATCCCTGTCGATCAGGCCCGCCAGCAGGTTACCGATTACGAAAACCAGTACAAGCAGGCCGTCGAACAGGCAAAGAAGACCGCAACTGAAGCCGCTCAGGCAACCGCCACAGGCGTTTCCACCGCTGCTTACGTTGCTTTCGGTGCACTTCTGATCGGTGCCATCGCAGCCCTCTTCGGCGGCAACATCGGCGCAGCTCATACGGACCGTCGCCGCGAAACCATCATCGAGTAAACAAAAGCATAGTCATCGCGGTGCCCGTAAAAACGGACATCGCGACACTTCCACGGGTCGCTTCCAAGCGGCCCGTTTTTTATTGGAACTCGAAGATTTGCCGGAAGACACCGGGTGCAATCAACGAAAGAGGGTTGATCGTCAGGCGCGGTGAATCGGTCTGGCCGGTCAGCTTGAATGTGATGCCCAGCAATCCGCGATCCCGCCCGTTGCCGAGGAAGATGCCGATAAAGGGCAACTCGCCGAACAGGCGGTTCAGACCATAGGCGGGCATGAACGTGCCGGTCATATCCATATTGCCATTCTGATCCTTGACCAGACCCTGGAATGTCGCGCCGATCTGCTCACCCCTGATGACGCCATTTTCCAGCGCCAGCGTGCCATTGACATAGACCACACGGGCAAAACCACGCTGAAACTTTTCCGAGCTGACATCGATATTGCGGCGAACGGCGTTATTGAGGCTTCGCCCATCCTCGCCCGTGGGCGTGGCGACGATATCCTGAAGCTTGGCTTCGTTCAGAACCGCGAAGTTGCGCATGTCGAGCGATCCGCTCCAGTCGTTGCCGTTGGCCGTCGTCAGTGCAAGGTTCAGTAGGCCGCCACGCACGCGCGAATAGAGGTTGGTGAAGCGGGCAAAGGAACCTGCATCGCTTGTGGTCAGATTGATCGTTCCGCCGCCGCCCCGGTTGGTGGTCTGGGCAACCAGCGCCTGCCCCCGGCTGGTGACGGCCTTCATGTCGATGGTCCGCAGCTTGCCATCGCGCAAATTGACGTCGGCATTGACGTTGCTCATCACCTCGTCATTGAAACCGTAAACCTTATCCAATTGCGCCTTGATGGAGAAAGCACCGAAATCGGTATCGTCGGATGGTACAGCGCCGCCATTCTTCGCCGACGAGTTCCGCAACCTTGCGATCAGGGGCCTTAGATCGATGGACTTGCCGCTGGCGTTGATCGTGTAATTCTTGCGCACTGAGGAAACGCTGACAGAGACATCGTCCTGTGGGGAAAGCTGGAAGCGCGAGAAATTGGCAGCGGTCAGCCCGGATTTGTCGAATGTCAGATCACCCGCCGCGCCGAAACCATCGCCCTTCAGCGAAAAATTCTCGATGGACGTACGGCCATCCGCCGTCTCCATCACGAAGGATGCGGATGCCGGAATGCCCGCACCTTTGGTCCAGCCAATGCCGGGCAGCACGATGGAAGCGTTCGAGAGATCAAGCTTTACGGTCTGGCGACGCGGGTCGGAGGCATTGATCTCGAGCATGGTCGTGCCGCCGAGAAGCTTGGTCAACTCAGGCGCGAGCTTGGCCACCTGACCCGGCTCTAGCGTTGCCTTGATCACCATCTGCCGCGGCACGGTGCTGGTCTTGCGCGTCGGCTGCACGACATCGATATCCATCGCGACATCATCGACGCGCGCTTTGCCCTTTAGCCGCAGGGCGTCGTTGTCGATCGTCAGCGGTCCATTCACCGCCGAGATATTGCGACCCGAGAAGGGCTTGGTCAGCGCGACACCGTCCAGATCCAGCCGCGCAGACCATGCAGGCGGCGGCGGGCTTTGGCTGGCCAGCAGGCCGATCCGCAGCTTGGCATTGGCTTTCACCTGCCCGGCGAAATCACCCGGCTTGAACTCCGTGTCGCGCAGAGCATTGATCGGCTGGAAGGTCGCAAGCTCCGCCACCGCATCCGCCGAGCCCGAGACATTGAGGTCCAGATCAACCATCAGCGGCTTGTCATAGACGGATTTGATCGAGAACGTGCTGTTTTCGAGCGTCAGCGTGCGATTGGAGGGGAAGAACGATGTCGCCTTAATGATATCGACATCGATCGTCTCGCCGATCAGCTCAAAGTGAGCGTATACATCGCGCAGCGGCGGGATATCGCCAGCTACATTAAGACGGGTGTTTTCCACGTCGAACTTAATCTGCAATTCGCTATCGGCAAGTTCCAGCGGGCAACCGGGGCCACACATCCGTCCCTGCGGAATAAAGACGGAAATCGATCCGTTTCTGATCGTACCGCCGAACAGGTTGGACACCACCCAAGGCCTTGCCTTGCGGGCCATCCAGAACGGCCATAACTGCTTGACCGCTGTCGCCTCCATCTTGGCGATCTGGCCGCCGAAACTGATTTCAGGCGAACCCTTGCCGACGAAATGGACCTTGAGAGACCCGGCCATATCGCCGAGTGCACTCTTTACATAGAGCGCTGGCACATCGAGCAGGAGTGTCGATTTGTTGAATGTTCCATCCGCCGTCAGGTCGAAGGTGACGGGCGGTTCTCCACCCGCTTCGGCCAGCGCAGTTGCCCGCTCCATGCGCAGGGCAAGGTCGTAGCCGGTGGCGCTGTCCTTGATTTCGCCCCGCAGCGGCAGAATGGTCTGGCGGAGCGTCAGGTGCGAGTTTTCGAGCGCAATGACGGTCTTGTCGAAATCGTAGCGGGCATTGATCACGCCGCTCGATACCGGCTGCGCATCGCCGCCGATATAGAGCTTACCATCGCCGATGCCGACAGAAACGGACAGAGAAGGCTCCGCATCGCCGTGATCGCGATTGCCGATGATATTGAAGCCCGCCTTGACGTTCAGCCCCTGGTGCATCAGCCCTTCCGGGTCGTGCTGCTCCAGAAGCGGGCCGATATCGAAGCCATCGAGCCGTGCGCTGAAATTGCCGATCGTGCCTTGAGCACCACGGGCCGCGAGCGACAGCGTCGCCACCTCTCCATTAAAGGAAACATTGCCATCCAGCGAATATCCACCGTTACCATCCGGTACCAGCGATAATTCCTCGAGCAAGATGGTGCGCGGCTGGCCGTCGTCGCGCGCAGGCAGGCGCACGGCGATGTCGGAAAGATCGATCTCCTCCGTACCGCTGGCCTCGAAGGCCAGCGCAAAACGGTCTAGTTCTGCAAAGGCGAGATTGAGATAGGAAGGCACATCACCCACGCGCAGGCTTGAAAAATCCAGCCCCTGCCCTTTGGGCAGAAGCGCCGTATCCAACTCCATGCCGGTGGCCTCGAGGCTTTGCACCGAGACGCGACCGGTCAGGAGCGCCAGCGGATTAAGCGCCATGCCAATGGCACGCGCGCGGCTGACATGCTGGCCGGTGCCCTGGTCGATGATATCGACGTCCTGCGCCACCAGCGCCAGGTGAAAGCCGGATGCGAACCGCACGGATGTGGAGCCGATCCGTGCCTCGTATTTGGAACCGAGCGACCGTTCCAGCGCCTGCTTGGCCTGGGTGGACAGCGTGCTGTCGATAGAACCGGTCTCGATCGAAACGATGATGCCACCAATGGAAATGAAGGCGAGGACGACGAGAGCCGCAAACATCTTGAACAGCGATCGCATCATGGAGCGCGGGAGCGGGCAATGCACGATGATAGGATCTTCGACCTGGGCAGAGGGCATCGCATGCAGCGGCGTGATATCGCGCTTGCTGAAGCTTACCTTTTCACCACGAATTTCCGCCATCCGCCTGTGCTTGCTCCCGGAATTGCCACGCCCTGAAAATACCATCAGGGTCTGTTCGGAATGGCGGCTCAACCAACCACACCGTCTGACTCGCCACAAGACTGGACGAAGCTCTTATTCGGTATATATCGAATAATGGCCCATTTACTTAACAATCCGGCGAAAGAAAGGTCACCCATGACAGAACTGAAAATCGGAGATGCTGCACCGGATTTCACCCTTCCCAGAAACGGTACGGGCGAAGTCAATCTCGCAGGCCTCAAAGGCAAGGCTGTGGTGCTCTATTTCTACCCGAAGGACGATACGTCGGGCTGCACGGCGCAGGCCATAGATTTCAGCGCCATGGGCGCGGATTTCGAGGCGGCCAATGCCGTCGTCATCGGCATCTCACCCGATTCGGTAAAGAGCCACGACAAATTCGCCGCCAAGCACGCCCTCACCGTCATGCTGGCGTCCGACGAGGAACGGCAGGTACTTGAAACCTACGGCGTGTGGAAAGAAAAAAGCATGTATGGCAAGAAATATATGGGCGTCGAGCGCACCACATATCTCGTGGCCCCGGATGGCAAAATCGCCCATATCTGGAACAAGGTAAAGGTGCCCGGTCACGCGCAGGACGTGCTCGAGACGATCAAAAAGCTCTGAAATCGACGCGTGGACAACGAGACTGCCCGCGAAAGTCAAAACTTCGTTAACCTTAACAAATTACTATCCAGCTGAACGTGATCTTGGCTGGAGGTGGATTTTGACGGAAGCGGGTAAAAACCTGGCCTTTGGCAAAAAGCGCCAGCAGCACGTTCTCATTCTGGCGAGTGGCGAAAAGGTTCGCCACATCACCGTCCGTCCCTGGCTTGCCGCAACGGCACTGTGCCTCGCAGGCCTCCTCAGCGTCGGTTACATCGGCTCCACCGCCTATCTGATTTTGCGGGACGATCTGGTCGGCGCGACGATTGCCCGCCAGTCACGTATTCAGCGCGAATATGAAGATCGCATCGCCGCGTTGCGCGCGCAAGTGGACCGCGTCACATCCAAACAGCTTCTTGACCAGCAAGTGGTGGAGCGCAAGGTCGAGAAGCTTCTGGAACAGCAGAACGCCCTCACCTCACGCCACGGTCGCATGAGCGAGTTGCTCGAACGGGCCGAGAAATCCGGCCTGTCCGAAACGCCGGTCGATAGCCGCCCCGTCAACGCCTATTCCGCAGACAAGCGCGCCAGCCTGTCTGGCGCTTCCAGCGCGATCGAACACCTGATGGCCCCGCCATCGTCGGCAACCGCCCTCAAGGGCAGCCTCGGTTACGGCACCAGAAGCGACAAACTGTCAGAACGCAGCCTTGCCAAAATGGTCGCTTCGCTGAGCGAGGTCGAAAACGATCAGTTAAGCCGAATCGCTTCGCTGACCACGGGTGCCGCCAGCAAGGCAGATGCCATGGCGGATATCATCCGCAGCACCGGCATCAAGATCGACGACAAATCGAGTGAAAATATCGGCGGCCCCTTTGTCGAGCCGATGACGGGTAGCGTCGAAACCTTCGAGACATCGCTGAGCAATCTCGACGACGCCCTGAACCGTCTGGAAAGCGTGCGCGGCGCAGCCGTGGCACTTCCTTTCGGCAACCCTGCCCCCGGTCGCGAGATATCCAGCCGATTCGGCAACCGGATCGATCCCTTCCTCGGACGCCTCGCTTTGCATGCCGGTGTGGATTTCGTCGCCGAAACGGGCGCCGACGTCCACACGACAGGTGCCGGAACGGTCATTAGCGCCGGGTTTTCCGGCGGTTACGGCAATATGGTCGAGGTCGATCACGGCAAGGGTATCACCACCCGCTACGGCCATATGTCACAAATTCTGGTCAAGGAAGGCGACAAGGTCGCACTGGGTGATGTTCTCGGAAAAGCCGGCAGTACCGGTCGTTCGACAGGCCCGCATGTCCATTACGAAGTACGCCTGAATGACAATCCGGTCGATCCGATGCGGTTTCTGGTTGCCGGAACCGAGCTAAAAACCTATCTTCAATAGAACAGTCGCCAATGCGCGACTTGGTTATTGATACCGATACAATTGCCAGTCTCACTGCAATCAGTGCGGCAACCTGTATTATTTTGGGATAAATCCCTGTTTCCTTGACTTTCTTGCCAATTCGGCCTATTCCGCCGCTACCGGTCTACGGCGTCGCCGTTATGACAGCTAAGTGTTCTTTTCGAACCAACACGGAAACAGTTTTTCCTTTGACAACATTCTCTGATCTTGGCCTGAGCCAAAAAGTTCTTTCTGCTATCGAAAGTGCCGGCTACACGACACCGACACCTATTCAAGAAGGTGCGATCCCGCCAGCGCTGGAACGACGCGACATTTGCGGCATCGCGCAAACGGGTACGGGAAAGACCGCATCCTTTGTGCTGCCGATGCTGACCCTTCTCGAAAAAGGCCGTGCGCGCGCAAGAATGCCGCGAACCCTCATTCTCGAGCCGACGCGCGAACTCGCGGCGCAGGTTGCTGAGAACTTCGAAAAGTACGGCAAAAATCACAAGCTGAACGTGGCTCTCCTCATCGGCGGCGTGTCCTTCGATGAACAGGACCGCAAACTGGAGCGCGGCGCAGACGTTCTGATCTGCACCCCCGGCCGCCTGCTGGACCATTGCGAACGTGGCAAGCTGCTGATGACCGGTGTCGAAATCCTTGTGATCGACGAAGCCGACCGCATGCTCGACATGGGCTTCATCCCCGATATCGAACGCATCGCGAAGATGATTCCCTTTACACGTCAGACCCTGTTCTTCTCGGCCACCATGCCACCGGAGATTCAGAAGCTGGCCGACCGCTTCCTGCAGAACCCGGTTCGCATCGAAGTGGCCAAGCCCTCTTCGACAGCAAAGACCGTGACGCAGCGCATCGTCGCCACGCATGACAAGGATTACGAGAAGCGCGCCATTCTGCGCGATCTCATAAACGCTCAGACGGAACTCAAGAACGCGATCATCTTCTGCAACCGCAAGAAGGATGTCGCCGATCTGTTCCGTTCGCTGGAACGTCACGGCTTCTCGGTCGGCGCTTTGCATGGCGACATGGACCAGAACTCGCGCACGAAGATGCTTGCGGGCTTCAAGGATAACCAGATCACCCTGCTCGTCGCATCCGACGTTGCTGCACGCGGTCTAGACATCCCCGATGTTAGCCACGTCTTCAACTTCGACGTTCCGATCCATGCGGAAGACTATGTCCACCGCATCGGTCGTACGGGCCGTGCAGGCCGCTCCGGCGCTGCCTTCACCCTCGTCAACCGTCGTGACACCAAGTATCTGGACGCCATCGAGAAGCTGATCGGTGAAAAGATCGAGTGGCTTAGCGGCGACCTGACCGAACTGCCTGCCCCGATGGAAAGCTTTGCTGCCGAGCGTCCGCGCCGTGGCAAGGAAAAGGAACCACGGGGACGTGGCCGCGACAGAAATCGTCGCGAAGCCGCACCACAGATAGAAGTCGAAGAAAAGATCATTCAGCCAGCCGCCATCGTTGAAGTTGCGGCAAACGGAGGCGAAAAGTTGAAGGCAGAGCGCAAGCAAGAAAGAGCACCTCGCAATTTCGAGCGGAACCACAACACGACGCCTCCCGCAAACGACGACAATCGCCGTCGTCACTACCGGGATTACGACGACGGCCCGACACCTGTCGGCTTCGGCGATGACATTCCTGCGTTCATGCTGATCGTGGCAAGCGCGAAAGCCTGATATGAAACCCGGCACTCATTTTCCGGGTGTCGGTTCCGGCCTCGTCATTGAACGGGACGGAAAGGTGCTGCTCTACAAGCGGGTCAATCCGCCCGAAGCAGGCCACTGGAACATCGTCGGCGGCAAGGTGGACCATATGGAGCCCGCCGCCATAGCCGCCAAGCGCGAGGCCGAAGAAGAAACCGGCCTTGCCATCGGCGACGTGACATTCCTCTGCATCAGCGAACAGATCATTCCAGAGGATGGCCAGCACTGGCTGTCGCTCATTTATCTCGCCCATGACGTGAAGGGCGAGCCGAGCCTGACAGAGCCCGACAAATTGTCCGATATGGGCTGGTTCGACATGGATGACGCCCCGCAGCCACTGTCGCTTTTCGCACAGGATGCGTTCCGCCATCTGCGCAAGCGGAGCGCGTGAGGGTCACGGAGCCCCTACATTGCTGAAAATACGCCAAAATTCGTCCTGCTGGCGCCTTTTCGAAAGCATTGCCTCTTTTGTAAACGGTTCTGTGTCGATAAACATCGCAGGACAGGAAGAGGACAACAGCCGCCCGATGCCATTATTTCGCCTGCTCATCATTGCTGCCAGTGTCACCTTTGCCGGCACAGCAAGTGCCGCCACCATTGGTGTCGTCGCGCCGCAGAATGGTGCCTATGAGATGCTGGGCCTGCAAATTCGCCAGGGCGTGAAGATCGCAGCGGCCAAGGCTGGCCTCGATGTCATGGAAATTCACGAAAGCTGCGAAGAAGGCAGCGGTGGCGCCATTGCCGATGGGCTGGTTGCCGCCAAAGTTAGCGTCGTCGTCGGCTTCCTGTGCACAGAGACATTGCAGGACGCCCTCCCGACGCTCAAGAACGCAGCCATTCCAGCCATCACCCTGTCCAGCCGCGCCTCCGGCCTGATGGAAGACACGTTGAAGCGTGGCTTGCCGCTGTTCCGTCTTGGCCCGTCCGATGCTGCCGAGTCCGACGCTGCCATCGAAGTTATGCTGCGGGACTGGAAAGGCCACTCCTTCGGGCTCATCGATGACGGCACGATCTACAGCCGCGAACTCGTGGACCGCATTCGCACCAGGCTGGAAGAATCCGGCCTGAAGCCGACCTTCACCGATACCATGCGCCCGTCCCAGGAGCAGCAGGTCGCGCTGGTCAGGCGTCTCAGCCGCACCGGCATCACCCATGCCTTTATCGCCGCCGAGCGCAATGATGTCGCCACTATCGCCCGCGACGTGGCCGCAGAGAAGGCTACGCTGACCATCATGTCCGGTGACACGATGAGGGCGGCCAACAGCCCCGTTGCCTTGCAGCCCGGCGTCCTTGCCATCACCACGCCGGATTATGCCGCTCTGCCATCTGCCTCCGAGGCGGTGAAGGAATTGAGGGCCGCCAATGTGGAGCCCGAGGGCTATGTCCTGCCAGCATTCGCCGCAACGCAGATCACCGCAAAGCTGAACGAGTTGGTGGAAGCGCAGGACAAGCCCGCGCCGACGCTGATGATCGGCACGCCGTTTGACACCGCGATTGGCCAGATCACCTTTACCGACCGCCACGAGCTTCAGGCCAATCCCTACCGCTTGCAGAAGTGGAATGGCACGGCCTTCGTTCCTGTGGACCGCGCCGAACGCTGACCACAATTGCCCGCGCGGTGATTGTTGATCCCGCGCATCGGTGTTAAATGCCCGCCACAGGAGATCGATGGCAGATGAGGCTTCTTGCCTCGGGTCGCGATCCCGCATTCTTGTTCAGGAGCTTTTGCAGATGACCCTCCCCGTCAGAATTGCCCCCTCCATCCTTGCTGCCAATTTTGCGAAACTCGGTCAGGAAGTCTCCGATGTGACGGCAGCGGGTGCCGACTGGATTCATCTGGATGTGATGGACGGACATTTCGTGCCGAACATCTCCTTTGGCCCTGATGTGATCAAGGCGCTGCGCCCGCACAGTGAAGCGTTCTTCGATTGTCACCTGATGATCGCCCCCGCCGATCCCTATCTCGAAGCCTTCGCCAAGGCTGGGTGTGATGGCATCACCGTTCATGCCGAAGCGGGTGCGCATTTGCACCGCTCGCTGCAAACCATCCGCGCGCTCGGCAAGAAGGTCGGCGTCACGCTCAATCCGGCAACGCCGCTGTCGGTTCTGGAAAACGTGCTCGATGATGTCGACCTCATCCTCATCATGAGCGTCAATCCCGGCTTCGGTGGGCAGAAATTCATCCCTGCCATGCTGGACAAAATCCGCGCAGCCAAGGCGATGATCGGCGACCGTCCTATCGAGCTTGAGGTCGATGGCGGCATCACCATCGACACAGCAGGCAGCGCGATTGCCGCAGGCGCAAACGTGCTGGTCGCCGGTTCTGCCATCTTCAAGGGCGACGGCACGGAAGACTATCGCAAGATGGTCAGCGCCGTCAGAACCGCTGCCGAAAAAGGCCGCACCTGACCTTCGTCTAAAGCGGCGGCCTTGCCCTGCCACCGCTTAACCCTCACACGCGCTATGCGTTGAGATTATCGGGACACTTTGCTAAAGGGGCAGAAATATTCCTTCCTGAGAGAAAGTCATTGCTATGATCCCTCGTTATTCCCGACCGGAAATGGTCGCAATCTGGTCGCCGGAAACAAAATTCCGCATCTGGTTCGAAATCGAGGCGCATGCCTGCGACGCGCTGGCCGAAATCGGCGTTATCCCCAAGGATGCGGCCAAGACCATCTGGGAAAAGGGCGGCGCTGCGGAATTCGATGTCGCGCGCATTGACGAGATCGAAGCCGTCACCAAGCACGACGTCATCGCCTTCCTCACGCATCTGGCAGAATTCGTCGGCCCTGACAGCCGCTTCATCCACCAAGGCATGACATCCTCAGACGTACTGGACACGACGCTGAACATCCAGCTCGTGCGCGCAGCCGATCTGCTGATCGCCGATATGGACCGCGTTCTGGCAGCGCTGAAGACCCGCGCCTTCGAACACAAGGACACCGTCCGCATCGGCCGCAGCCACGGCATCCATGCCGAACCGACGACGATGGGCCTGACCTTTGCCCGCTTCTATGCCGAGATGGACCGCAACCGCGCCCGCCTCGTCGCAGCCCGTGCAGAAATCGCCACAGGTGCCATCTCCGGCGCGGTCGGCACCTTCGCCAATATCGATCCGTCCGTTGAGGAGCATGTCTGCAAGGCGCTGGGTCTCGCGCCGGAGCCTGTCTCCACGCAGGTTATCCCGCGTGACCGCCACGCCATGTTCTTCGCGACGCTGGGCGTCATCGCCTCGTCCATCGAAAACGTCGCCATCGAAATCCGCCACATGCAGCGCACCGAGGTTCTGGAAGCCGAAGAGTTCTTCTCTCCCGGCCAGAAGGGCTCGTCGGCAATGCCGCACAAGCGCAATCCTGTGCTGACCGAAAACCTCACGGGTCTTGCGCGTCTGGTGCGTATGTCGGTGGTTCCGGCCATGGAAAACGTTGCCCTGTGGCACGAGCGCGATATCAGCCACTCCTCCGTGGAGCGCGCCATCGGCCCCGACACGACCATCACGCTCGATTTTGCGCTGAACCGTCTGGCAGGCGTCGTCGAAAAGCTGGTGATCTACCCGGACAACATGCTCAAGAACATGAACAAGTTCCGCGGCCTCGTTCACTCCCAGCGCGTTCTCCTGGCACTGACGCAGGCCGGTGTCTCGCGTGAAGATTCCTACCGGCTCGTCCAGCGCAACGCCATGCGCGTCTGGGAAGAAGGCAAGGACTTCCTGGAAGAGCTGCTCGCCGACGAAGAAGTCCGCGCCGCGCTGCCAGAAGAAAAAATCCGCGAGAAGTTCGATCTGGGCTATCACACCAAGCATGTGGACACGATTTTCAATCGCGTGTTCGGAAAGGCTTAAAGGTCGAAAGACTTTCATTCTTTCTTCCGTCATCCTCGGGCTTGTCCCGAGGATCTAATCACGCTTCTGCGGATGCGACGTGGGTAGATCCTCGGGACAAGCCCGAGGATGACGGAGAAAGGATTTACCGTCACTACACAAACCGCCACCTTGATTCCACCCACAATCACACCGAGATATGCGGCATGAAAGCATCTGAAGCAGATATCCTCATCGTTCCCGGTTACACCAATTCCGGCCCTGAACACTGGCAAAGCCGTTGGCAAGAAAAGCTGTCCACGGCTCGTCGTGTCGAGCAGGCGGAGTGGACAAAGCCGGTCAAGGATGACTGGGTGGCAAAGCTGATCGAGGAAGTGAATGCCTGCACCAAGCCGGTCGTGCTGGTCGCGCACTCCCTCGGCGTGCCGACCGTTATGCATGCACTGCCGCAGATCAAGGACAAGATTGCTGGTGCGATGTTCGTTGCCCCGCCGGATGTGGCAAACCCGGATATTCGCCCGAAACATCTCATGACATTCGGTCCATATCCTCGCGATCCCCTGCCCTTCCCGACCATCACCATCGCCAGCCAGAACGACCCCTTCGGCACCTATGAGCATGCGGGCGATATCGCCAATGCCTGGGGCTCGACATTGATCGATGCGGGCATGTCCGGCCACATCAACACCGAGTCCGGTCATGGTCCGTGGCCGGAGGGTACGATGGTGTTTGCGCAGTTTATCAGCAAGCTGAAACCACCTGCCGGTTTCTCCAAGTAATTTCATTAGAAATTTCAAATATTTCACGACCCTAACTTGCGACGCACATTTTTTTGCACGTCCCTTTTAACTGCGACTTAAGTCTGCGAGAATAGGGTGCGAATTGACGGCGTACGCCCGTGCGCTATTTTAATCGATTGAACATATGGCAGGATCGCGTGAACCAAGATCTGTTGCTGAAAGATATTCTTGAAGCTCTGCCCGTTCCCGTCCTCCATCTTCGGGCCAGTGGCGATATCGTCTTCGTTCCGGCCAATTTCAATATGGCCGCCTCCTGCGACACCCCAGGCCATCTGCTGGACTTCATCCACACCGATGACCACGTGGGTGTAACAGAGGCGCTAGCGACGCTGCCGGAGGTCTCGTCGGCGGCGCTGGAGGCCCGGTTGCACGGCACCGGCACTGTGGATCGTTACGCGGTCCTGTCTTTAAGCGCGGTCGGTACCGGCGCCCGTGCCAGAACGTTGGCTCAATTCACAGATATCACCGAGCAGCGACATCGGGAAAAAGAAATCGCCTTTCGCGAAAGCCGCTGGAACAGCGCGCTCGTCAGCTCCGTGTCGGGTGTATGGGACCAAAACCTCGTCACCGGTGCGATGTACGGTTCGGATACCTGGAAGGCCATTCGTGGCCTGGCGCCACACGAGTCGGTCGAAACCGATTACAACAAATGGGTGGATTTGCTGCACCCGGATGACCGGGAACACACGCTGCATTGCATAGAACGGCAGAATGCTGGCGATCCCGCCTATACCGCCTTCCAGTACCGGGAACGGCACAAGGATGGCCACTGGGTCTGGATCGAATGTCGCGGGGCCTGCATAGAGCGCGATGAATACGGCAGGCCGGTTCGGATCGTCGGCACCGATACGGATGTGTCCGACCGCAAGGCCACCGAACACCTCATGGAGCGCATTTCGCGCCATCTGAAGGTGGCGCTCGAAGCCTCGCAGGTCGGCGTCTTCGAAGTCGATTTCGACGAGGGAGAAACCATCTGGGACGAGCGCATGTACGAAATGTACCAGGTCGATCCCAGCACGCCCGTCAAGATCGGCGGCCTGTGGGAATCGCGCGTTCACCCGGACGATTTGAAGCGGGTCGGTAAGAACGTTTCGAACAAGATCGAAGAACTTCAGCCCTTCTCCGAAGACTACCGCGTCATTCTGCCGGATGGCTCCCTGCGCTACATTCGCGCCCGTTCGCTTCCTTTCTTCGATATCGATGGCCGCAAGAAGATGATCGGCGTCAATTGGGACGTGACGGCGGATGTGCAGCTTCGCCACGAACTGGAGCGCGCCAAGACATTGGCGGAAGCCCGCAACCTCGAGCTTGAAGCGGCAAGAGCGAGCATCGAACACAATGCGATGCATGACTATCTGACGGACCTGCCAAACCGCCGCTATCTGGACGACGTGCTGGAGCGCCGCGTGCCGGGAACAGCCGAGAACAAACGCGGCATTGCCATCCTCCACATCGATCTCGACCGCTTCAAACAGATCAACGACACGCTGGGACACCGCACCGGCGATGTCATGCTGCAGCATGTCGCCGATCTGTTACGCGAAAACCTGAAAGCGGACGAGTTCGCGGCACGCATCGGCGGTGATGAATTCGTCTTTGTGTCGCCCTTCAACGGCAACACCCGAAGAGTGGCGGCCATGGCCGACGGGCTGATCAAGGAGCTGCGGAAGCCGGTTCTGCATGAAGGGCATGAATGCCGGTTTGGCGCCAGCATTGGCATTGCCTGCGGCATCGGCGATGACATCGATTACAAGCAGGTGCTGCTCAACGCCGATATCGCGCTCTACAACGCCAAGAAACGTGGTCGTAACCGCTATGAATTCTTCTCCGCCGACACGCAGGATTGGCTGATCAACACCAAGCGCGTCTCGGACGAAATTCTGACGGCGCTGGAGCGGGACGAATTCGTGCCCTACTATCAGTTTCAGTTCGACGCCAAGACGCTTGATATTTCCGGCGTTGAAACGCTAGCCCGCTGGAACCACCCCATTGAGGGCATTCTGACACCGGACAAGTTTCTGGCCGTCGCCGAAGACCTCGACGCCGTGGCGACCATCGACGGCATCATTCTCGAAAAGGCGCTGGCCGATTTCAAGCTGTGGAAAGCGGCAGGCATGGCCATTCCCACGGTTTCCGTCAACGTATCAGCCCGGCGTCTGCACGATCCCGCGCTGACGGACACGCTGGACCGGCTGGATATCGAGCCTGGAACGCTCTCCTTCGAGCTGCTGGAATCCATCTTCCTGGATGACAGCAACGACATCGCCATTTCCAATATGCAGAAGTTGCGCGCGCTGGGCATCGATATCGAAATCGACGACTTCGGCACCGGCCACGCCTCGATCATCAGTCTTCTGAAAGTCAGCCCCAGCACTCTGAAGGTGGACCGGGAGCTCGTGCGCCTCACACCTGAGTCGGCAGAACAGCGCAAGCTGCTCAGCTCCATAATCGATATCGGCCACTCGCTGGGCATCAAGGTCGTGGCGGAAGGTGTGGAAACAGCAGAGCATATCCGCATCTTGCAGGAGATGGGCTGCGATTCGCTACAAGGCTATGCCCTGTGCCGCCCGATCCCCCGGGATCAGGTCCCGGCTTTCGTTGCCGCCGAGGGTTGGCGATCGGCAGCAACGCACATGCGACCGAAGGCGCGTAGAAAAGCCGCCAATCTGCCGGGAGGCGAATAGAGTGGCGGCTGACTGAAACTTTGGATGGTCAGGCTGCGGCTTTCGCCTGGGTTTCCGCCATTCCCTCACGCAGGCTTTGGGCGGCAGCGTTTAGCAAGTCGCGCATGCGGTCATGAATTTCATTATCGGCCACGGCCACGGCGGCTTGCTCGAAATCGGCATGCAACTTCAGAAAAACGGCCTCGTCCTCATTGCCGCTGACCGCACAGCCCGCCAGTTCGCTAGCATAGGCGCTTGCATCTTCCTTCTTCATCAACGCCGCTGCCCAAAGACCGACCAGCTTGTTGCGCATGGCGTGAAGACGAAAAGTTACATACTCTTCGTTGAAATAAATATTTTCGAGTGCTTTACCACGTTCTTTCAATGCAAACATAATTTCACCCCGGTTTTTATTAGATTGTTATTTTCGTCCTCTTCGCTGGGACGTCTCTGTTGTAAAATAAAACTGTTGAAAAAGCGTAATCACGCAGGACGGCTCTCGCAGAAGACACACGCAAAGGCCACAATTGAAGCGAACGCTCCGTGCCTCATTGTGGAATTGCTTCTTTTCCGTTATGGGACCGCCTAAAGACACGAAACAAACGCCGCCCACCGGCGCCAACCAAGAGATTTGCTGATATGAACCGTCGCCGCCGTATTTACGAAGGCAAGGCCAAGATCCTTTACGAAGGTCCAGAGCCAGGAACTCTCATCCAGTTCTTCAAGGACGACGCAACTGCCTTCAACAAGAAAAAGCACGAAGTCATCGATGGTAAGGGCGTTCTGAACAACCGTATTTCGGAATATCTGTTCACGCACCTCAACAAGATCGGCATTCCTACGCACTTCATCCGCCGCCTCAACATGCGCGAGCAGTTGATCAAGGAAGTGGAGATGATCCCGCTTGAGATCGTCGTGCGCAATGTCGCCGCTGGCTCGCTCTCCAAACGGCTGGGTATCGATGAAGGCGTGGTTCTGCCGCGCTCCATCATCGAGTTCTATTACAAGTCCGACGCGCTCGAAGACCCGATGGTGTCCGAAGAGCACATCACCGCATTCGGCTGGGCGAACCCTGCGGAACTCGATGACATCATGGCGCTCGCCATCCGCGTCAACGACTTCCTGTCGGGCCTTTTCCTCGGCGTCGGCATTCAGCTGGTCGATTTCAAGATCGAATGCGGTCGCCTTTACGAAGGCGATATGATGCGCATCATTCTGGCCGACGAGATTTCCCCAGATAGCTGCCGCCTGTGGGACATCGAGACGCAGGAAAAGATGGACAAGGACCGTTTTCGCCGCGATATGGGTGGGCTTCTGGAAGCCTATTCGGAAGTCGCGCGCCGTCTCGGCATCATCAACGAAAATGAACCGATCCGTGGCACCGGCCCGGTTCTGGTCAAGTAAATTCAGGAGAGCAACAGGTGATCAAGGCACGGGTGACTGTTACGCTGAAGAACGGCGTTCTCGATCCGCAGGGTAAGGCAATCGAAGGCGCGCTCGGCAGCCTCGGTTTCGATGGCGTCGGCCAGGTCCGTCAGGGCAAGGTCTTCGATCTGGAACTGAACGGCGACGCGGCAAAAGCCGAAGCCGACCTGAAGGCGATGTGCGAAAAGCTGCTCGCCAACACGGTGATCGAAAACTACTCTATCGCTATTCTCTGACGCTCAGGAGCCGCCCCATGAAATCCGCAGTCGTCCAGCTTCCGGGCCTCAATCGCGACCGTGACATGATCGCGGCTTTGACACGGATTTCCGGCAAGGCACCCGTCACCATCTGGCAAACGGAAACCGAGATTCCCGATGTCGACCTGATCGTCATCCCCGGTGGCTTCTCCTATGGTGACTACCTGCGTTGCGGTGCCATTGCCGCGCGCATGCCCGTCATGCAGGCCATCCGTGAAAAGGCCGAACAGGGCGTGAAGGTTCTGGGTGTTTGTAACGGCTTCCAGATTCTCGTCGAGGCCGGCATGCTGCCGGGCGCCCTGATGCGCAACGCATCGCTCAAATTCGTCTGCCGTGAAGTGAAGCTCGAAGTCGTCAACAACGACACAGAATTCACCCGCGCCTACGACCAGGGCCAGATCATCCGCTCGCCTGTCGCCCACCACGATGGCAACTACTTCGTGGACCAGGAACAACTGAAGGCACTCGAAGATAACGGCCAGGTCGTGTTCCGTTATGCCGAAGGCACCAATCCGAATGGTTCGCTCAACGACATTGCCGGTGTGATCAACACCAAGGGCAATGTACTGGGCATGATGCCGCACCCGGAAAACCTCATCGAAGCCGCCCACGGCGGCAATGACGGTCGCGGCCTCTTCGCCTCCGCTCTCGGCGTCATCGCAGCTTAATTGTTAATAAAGCCGGGATATACCCGGCTTTATGATCTCTCCCAGTCATGGATTGAAGCGATGAACCGCCTGCCCCGTCGTTACGCACTCAACATTGCAGGCCTCGGCCTCATTGCGCTGTCTCTCGCAGCTTGTCAGTCCGAAAGAAAACCGGCCGCTTCGTCCTCATCGTCCTCGCAGGCAGCCTTGCCTGTTATGGAACGTGTGGCGTTGGGTGCCAATGCCTGCTGGTTCAAGTCAGGCGACCCGGCCTTCAAAGCCTACCGCCTCGCGCCTGAGCTCAACTCCTTCTCCGGTCGTCCCCGCATTCTACTGGTGCCGCGCAACAGCCCGGAATCCCGCCCTATGCTCGTCGTGCATGCGGAAGGCAACCCGGCCAAACTGGACGCCTTCGGTCCTGCTATGAACGAGCCCCATGCCGCGCGCATCTCCGCCGATGTGAAGCGTTGGGCGAATGGCGGCAAGGGCTGCTGATCCACGCGACCTCAGAACGAGCGCGGCAGTGAGAACAGGCTTGCCTTGGAAAACTCGCGCATTGCATCCTGCCGCGTAATCCCAATGTCTGCCAATTCCTCTGCGGTCAGTTCACGCAGTGCCAGACGGGTGTTACGCTTACGCTGCCATTGGCCGATTACACCCAACAGCCGCTCGAAGACGGTGCGTGGCTCGGCCTGAAATGGCGCAGGGTTGACCATATCGCCATCATCCCGGAAAACACGCTCCCGCGCATAGCTATCCGGGTACATTGTATCTATTGTCGAGAGATATTGATCCAACTTGCGCATATTGTACCCCTTCGGGATTTTTTTCAGAAATCATTCAATTGAAACAATCAATACAATTGACTCGAGAACGAGTACAATGCATAAATTGTCACCATGACAAATTGGCTTCCAGATTTATCGCAAGGCACCGGTCCGATTTACGTACGACTTGCCGACCATATTGAAACCGCCATATCAGAAGGCACCCTGCCGCCTGGGACCAAACTGCCGCCGCAGCGAAATCTCGCCTTCGATCTGGGGGTGACAATCGGCACGATCAGCCGCGCCTACGCGCTGATCCACGAGCGCGGCCTCGTCAGCGGCGAAGTCGGACGTGGTACCTATGTCAATGCAAGCGAGACACCCCGGCCCGCGACGAAGCCGGACCATGCGGTCTCTGATTTGGGCGGCACGCGGCCAAGCGCCGAAACACCCAACAAATATCGGCTGAACACGACAGCCGCTCCCGATATCGGCCAGAACCTGCTGATCGACCGGCACATCGCCGATATCGTAAAGGAATGCTCTCCAAAGATCGCCGATTATATCAGAGCGTTCCCGCCGGAGTGGGCACAGGCGGGTGTTCGCTGGCTGAGCCAGGGCGATTGGTCACCGATGGTCGACAACATTGTTCCTACGCTGGGTGCGCATGCGGCCATCATGGGCATCATCACCGCCATGACCTCGCCGGGCGACAGGATCGTGTTCGAGCCCGTCACCTATTCCCAGATTGCTCGCGCTGCCATTCTGGCCGGTCGCCGTGCGTCTGTGGTGGAGAGCGACGAACAGGGCATCATCCCCGACGATTTCGAGCGGGTCTGCGCACAGCAGCACCCGAAAATGATCTTCCTCATGCCGACAGGCCAGAACCCGACCTGCGCCGTGTTGCCCGAGGAGCGCCGTCGCGCCATTGCCGATATCGCTCACCGCTACAATGTCTGGATCATCGAAGACAATCTCTACGGCGCGATGGTCAGCAGCCAGCCGCCGATGATTGCGCAATTCGCGCCCGACCTCACCTTCGTCGTGGGCGGCCTGTCGAAGTCCGTGTCTGCTGGTGTGCGTGGAGGCTGGGTCTCCTGCCCGTCGAATTTCGCTACGCGCATCCGGATTTCCCACGCCATGATGACCGGCGGCTTGCCCTTCCTCTTGGCGGAACTCAGTGCCCGCATGGTCAATAGCGGCGATGCGCATGACATCCGCAGAGACGTCACAGACGAGATCAATGCCCGCGAACTGATCGCCCGCAAGGCCTTTGCCAGTTTCGAATTCAATTCGATGCCGGACATTCCCTTCCTCTGGCTCAAGCTGCCGGAACCGTGGCTTTCGGGAACCTTCCGCAGTGCGGCCATGAAGGAAGGCATTCTCATCGATGACGAGGATGAGTTCAAAGCCGGACGCTCGGAAAAGGTCTTCCACCGCGTCCGCATCAGTTTTTCCGCACCGAGAACCCGCGAAGAGCTGACAGACGCTTTCGGCATTCTGCGGCAACTCCTGGACAACGGCTCTGCCGGGTATGAAGGCGTGGCCTGACAGCAAAAACTGGGGTGAAGACTGATTTTGCCCGGGCATCAGGACATTTTCCTGTCGCACCTTCCCGTCTCTTGCGGTAAAGAACCGGAAACTCCCGTACCGGCTCGAACCCCGTGAGACCTATGACACTTCCAAATCATATCCAGATCACCCCGGAACTCATTGCATCCCATGGGCTCAAGCCCGATGAATACCAGCGCATCCTCGACCTCATCGGACGCGAACCGAGCTTTACCGAGCTTGGCATCTTCTCCGCCATGTGGAACGAGCACTGCTCCTACAAGTCTTCCAAGAAGTGGCTGAAGACGCTGCCGACCACAGGCCCACGCGTCATTCAGGGCCCCGGCGAAAACGCAGGCGTCGTGGATATCGATGATGGCGATGTCGTCGTCTTCAAGATGGAAAGCCACAACCACCCCTCCTACATCGAGCCCTATCAGGGTGCAGCGACCGGCGTCGGCGGCATTCTGCGCGATGTCTTCACCATGGGCGCGCGCCCCATCGCCGCCATGAACGCCCTGCGCTTCGGCGCACCCGATCACCCGAAGACCCGCCACCTCGTGGCTGGCGTCGTCGCCGGTGTCGGCGGTTACGGCAACTCCTTCGGCGTTCCGACGGTCGGCGGCGAAGTCGAGTTCGACGCCCGCTATAACGGCAACATTCTCGTCAACGCCTTCGCAGCGGGCCTCGCAAAATCCGACGCCATCTTCCTCTCGGAAGCCAAGGGCGTTGGCCTGCCGGTCGTTTATCTCGGCGCAAAGACGGGCCGTGATGGCGTCGGCGGCGCGACCATGGCATCTGCCGAGTTCGACGAATCCATCGAGGAGAAGCGTCCCACCGTTCAGGTTGGCGACCCCTTCACCGAAAAGTGCCTGCTGGAAGCCTGCCTTGAACTGATGAAGACAGGCGCCGTCATCGCCATTCAGGATATGGGTGCCGCTGGCCTCACCTGCTCCGCCGTCGAAATGGGTGCCAAGGGTGACCTCGGGATCGAGCTGAACCTTGATCAGGTTCCGGTTCGCGAAGAGCGTATGACCGCTTACGAAATGATGCTGTCGGAAAGCCAGGAGCGCATGCTCATGGTGCTCGAGCCTTCCAAGGAAGAGGTCGCAAAGGCGATTTTCGTCAAGTGGGGTCTGGATTTCGCCATCGTCGGCAAGACGACAGACGACCTGCGCTTCCGCGTTCTGCACAATGGCGAAGAAGTCGCCAACCTGCCGATCAAGGAACTCGGCGACGAAGCCCCGGAATATGACCGCCCATGGACGCCCGCCAAGGTACCTGCACCGCTGGCGCAAAATGACGTGCCGGACGCCGATGTTGCCGATGCGCTGCTGAAGCTCGTCGGTTCCGCCAACAACTCGTCTCGCCGCTGGGTTTACGAGCAGTACGACACGCTCATCCAGGGCAACTCGCTTCAGCTGCCGGGCGGTGACGCCGGTGTGGTCCGCGTCGAAGGCCACGCCACCAAGGCACTCGCCTTCTCGTCCGACGTGACCCCTCGCTATGTCGAAGCAGATGCTTTCGAAGGCGGCAAGCAGGCCGTGGCCGAATGCTGGCGCAACATCACGGCTACAGGCGCGTTGCCGCTGGCCGCAACCGATAACCTGAACTTTGGCAACCCCGAAAAGCCTGAGATCATGAGCCAGCTCGTCCATGCCATCAAAGGCATTGGCGAAGCATGCCTCGCGCTCGAATTCCCGATCGTGTCCGGCAACGTCTCGCTTTACAACGAGACCAACGGTCAGGCGATTCTACCGACGCCAACCATAGGCGGCGTCGGTCTGTTGGCCGATTGGGCCAAGATGGCGCGCATCCGCTTCGCTGCCAGCGATGAGGTCATTCTTTTGGCAGGCGCACCCGACGGTTTGGGCACCCACATCGCGCAGTCCGTCTACATGCGCGACGTCCATGGCCGCACCGATGGCCCTGCTCCGCATGTGGATCTAGCGCATGAAAAGAAGACCGGTGATTTCGTTCGCTCAGTCATCACCGATGGATTGACGACTGCCGTCCACGATTGCTCGTCCGGCGGCCTCGCTCTTGCGGTTGCCGAAATGGCCATCGCATCGGATATCGGTGCCACAGTGGATGCGGTCGAAGGCCACAACCCCGTCGCGACATTCTACGGCGAAGATCAGGGCCGTTACGTGCTGACTATTCGCCATGCGGACCTCGAAACGGTGAAATCACGTGCCGCTGCGGCTGGCGTTTCCGTCACTGTAATAGGCAAGACCGGTGGCTCTGCCGTAAAGCTGGGTACCGCGCGCGCAGTCGAGATTAATGAATTGCGCAACGCCTATGAATCATGGTTCCCTCACTTCATGGATGGCGAGTTTCTCGCCGCTGCAGAATAAGAATTGAGGAGTGAACACCATGCCCATGAAGCCTGGCGACATTGAGGACATGATCAAAGCCGGAATTCCCGGCGCAAAGGTAACCATCCGTGATCTGGCCGGTGACGGCGATCACTACGCGGCAGAAGTCGTGGCCGAAGCCTTCAAGGGCAAAAGCCGCGTGCAGCAGCACCAGATGGTCTATGACGCCTTGAAGGGCAATATGGGCGGCGTCCTGCATGCTCTCGCCTTGCAGACATCAGCACCGGAATAATCAACGTCCGAGTTAAAGATCAAAGGCCTGCGCGAACCCCTCGCGCAGGCCTTATACATTGTCCAGTTAACCTCCGTCATACCGGCCTTGAGCCAGTATGACGGAGTGAGTGGCAACCTAAATTGCTCTACCGAAACATGTCCGGTGGCGTGTCGGAACGCAAATCCGCGAACGACGCCGCGGGCAGCGGACCTGCCGTCATCAGCGTGAAATCAAACCCGGACTTACGGTCGGAACCCAGCACATATTGCCGGTGCATGCGCAGAAAATTGCGCCGGTTCTTGCCATAGCGTTCCTCGGACATCGAATGCTTGAAGCGGATCGGCACGATTTTCGGCTGTCGGGCATCGGGATGGCCCGTCAGCTTTGCCGTATGGCACTTATAGAGATGGATCGGGTCGGTCAGACACTGAATGTCGAACCAGTTCACATCTCCATGTTGCGCGACAATGCCGATGCTTTTGCGCAGCCGTGCAGCACTTTTCAGCAAGGCGCATTGCAGTGCCGCGCCACCCAGCGTGACGAAGGAAACAGCGCGTCCATCGAAGGCGTCCGGCTTCTGCTGCAGCACCCTGCCCGCAACCGCCAGCGCCAGACTGGCGCCCATGCTGTGGGATACGAACAGAACCTCCTGCGAGGGCTGCTGGAGGGCAAGGAGGACCTTTGCCGCCACCGTATCGATCCAATCCCGTGCCATCGGCTCATCCCGCCCTACGGCCAGCGCAAAGCGCCAGTCGGCGAACAGATGCAGGGTATGAAAGCGCTCCGAAAACGGCATAACGCCCTTTACGAAAAACAGATAGCCGAGAGGAACGCCGATCAGGCACCAAAGGGGCGAGAAACCCGCCAGCCAGGGCAATGCCGCAATCAGCACTGCGGCAGCAATCCCTGCTGCAATCAGCAGGAACGGAAACAGGAAAAACAGTCCGAAACGCCAGGCATGGCGAAAATAGGCCAGAGCACCGCCTTCAGCGATAATCCCCGCCCCCGCCTTGAAACCCAGTGCAATCTGTTTCCAGATCGATGCGGCGCGAAGCTGCGAAATCAGCGCGTTATGGTCGTGGATGTAAAGCGCGGTCTGCGTGGTATCACCACCATGCACCGCCGCAATATCGACCCGCTGCCCCGCCTCCGTCGCCACCACGTCGCCAACGGCGAAATCCACGCCGAAGGTCTTTGCGGATTGCGCGGCACTGCGCTGATAACGGCGATGATGCGCAGCCGCATCCAGTGGATCGAAGCCCGGAAAATAAAAGACGAGTCGCGACGAAACCTTCGCCATCAGAAGCAATCCTTGAACGGCAACCACGAAAGGATCGCTTGATACATTGAGCGCCGCAGCTATATTCTAAATGGTGACATTTTATAGGCAGCCAGCAGCATAAGAGGCCCCATTGTCAAAAATAGTTGACCAACTCATCAGTGGCGTCGTCAAAGGTGCGATGTCCGAAATTCTCAAGAAGACCGGCGTGAGACAAACACGGCGTACCAAGCGTCGGGCGAAAGCCAGCACGTCAGTTGCAGGCGGTATTCTGGGAGGCATTCTCGAAGCAGCTCTCGGCAAGACAACAACCCGCGCCACCAAAGCCCGCCCTGCCAAAAAACAGGTCAGCAAACGCCGCACCGCTGCGGCCAGAAGCCGCCAGCGCTGAGGCGCTGGCACCACCGGAAACCGGCTGCGTGGCACTTTAACAAACGCCGAAAACATATTGGTAAAAAAGAAAAAACCCGCCGAAGCGGGTTTCTTTGGTGCGGTCGAGAAGACTCGAACTTCCACGGGTTGCCCCACAGCGACCTCAACGCTGCGCGTCTACCAATTCCGCCACGACCGCATCGTGGTAGATCCGACTTGCGCCGACGAAGGTGCATGTACCAAAAGCACTTTGGGTGCACAAGAGCGTCATGACAGATTTTTGAAATTAAAAATCAGGCCCGTCGTTCCTATATGAAAGAAGCCCGCAAATGCCGGGCTTGCGGCCTGGAAATCATTCTGCGAGAAGGCTGTGGAAAGGACATTTTCATGCTGACACGCACCGACATCCAGACAAACATGTTCCCGCAGGAAGGTTCCGCCGCCGTTCGCTGGCGAATCTCCGAGGGGTTGGTGCCCTATGAAGAGGCCGTCGCCGAGATGGAGCGGCAGGTTGCAGCCATTGCAGCAGGCGAAGCGGATGAACTTGTCTGGCTTCTGGAGCACCCGCCCCTCTACACGGCTGGTACCAGCGCCGATGCCAGCGACCTGATCGAACCCAATCGCTTCCCCGTCTTCGCCACCGGTCGCGGTGGGGAATACACCTATCACGGCCCCGGACAGCGGGTGGTCTACGTCATGCTGGACCTCAAACGCCGGAAGCAGGATGTGCGCGCCTATGTCGCCGCACTGGAAGACGTCATCATCCGCACGTTGGACAAGATGAATGTACGGGGCGAGCGGCGCGAAGACCGCGTCGGCGTGTGGGTGCGTCGTCCTGAAAAACCGCTTCTGCTCGATGGCGGCATGAGCGAGGACAAGATTGCGGCATTGGGCATTCGCCTGCGCAAATGGGTGAGCTTCCATGGCCTTTCCATCAATGTGGAGCCCGACCTTACGCATTTTTCCGGCATCGTGCCCTGCGGCATCACGCAATATGGCGTCACCAGCCTTGTCGATCTGGGATTGCCGGTTATGATGGAAGATGTTGATATTCTGCTGCGCGAAGCTTTCGAGGAAGTTTTCGGCCCGGCAGAAAACGAAGTGGCCTGAAGGCTGGCACCCAGCCAGAAGGCAACCTTCCGTATCAACGGACGTTTCTTCAGGGCTCAAAACCCGGATCGCGATCCGGTCGTTTGCCCAATCCGATAAACCAGAAAATAGGTGACATCTCAATGTTCACAACTTCCGCCTATGCTTGCGACGATGGCTCCTCGCCGCTAAAACTCGCCACCATCAAGCGTCGCGATCCTGGCCCTCGTGATGTCGAAATCGAAATCGAATTCTGCGGCGTCTGCCACTCCGATATTCACACGGCGCGCGGCGAATGGGCCGGTTCGCTCTACCCTTGCGTTCCCGGCCATGAAATCATCGGTCGCGTTGGCCGCATCGGTGCCGAAGTCACCAAGTTCAAGGCAGGGGACCGCGTCGGCGTTGGCTGTATCGTCGATAGCTGCCGCGATTGCCCAAGCTGCGCCGAAGGCCTTGAGAATTATTGCGAAAAGGGCATGACCGGCACCTACAACGCGCCTGACAAGGCCATGGGTGGCGATGCACATACACTGGGCGGTTATTCCGCACATGTCGTCGTTGATGACCGCTACGTCCTCAGCATTCCCGAAAACCTCGATCCAGCAGCCGCAGCACCCCTGCTCTGCGCTGGCATCACCACCTACTCACCGCTGCGTCACTGGAATGCCGGTCCCGGCACCCGCGTCGGCGTCGTCGGTCTCGGTGGCCTTGGCCACATGGCAGTCAAGATCGCCAGCGCCATGGGTGCGACGGTCGTCATGATCACCACCTCCCCCGGCAAGGCAGAAGACGCCAAGCGTTTAGGCGCGCATGAAGTCATCGTGTCGAAAGACGACGAGCAGATGAAGAAGGCCGCCTCCAGCCTCGATCTCATCATCGACGCCGTGGCAGCAGACCACAACATCGATTCCTACCTCGCTCTTTTGAAGCGTGATGGTGCACTGGTACAGGTCGGCGCCCCGGAAAAGCCACTGTCGGTTCACGCCTTCAGCCTCATCCCGGGCCGCAAGACCTTCGCAGGCTCCATGATCGGCGGTATTCCAGAAACCCAGGAAATGCTGGATTTCTGCGCCGAAAAAGGCATCACTGCCGACATCGAGATGATCACTATCGATCAGATCAACGAAGCTTACGAGCGCATGATCAAGAGCGACGTCCGCTACCGCTTCGTCATCGACATGAAGAGCCTGCCAAAACAGGCCGCCTGATTTTGCGGGACGTGTGACGTGTAGTTAAGATTCGCACGTCAGAAAATGAAAAAAGCCGCGTCAGGTACTGCACCGGGCGCGGCTTTTGATTTTGACTATGGCAGAATATTGTTTCGAGTTGCGCGCGTATTAAATTTGTCGCCCTTTGACGGCGCAATAAGACAACACAACTCAGGCCATGACAAACCCTCTGACGTCATCCTTGGGCTTGTCCCAAGGATCTAACCACGCTTCTGCGGATGCGACGTGGCAGATCCTCGGGACAGGCCCGAGGATGACGAAGAAACATACCGCCCCTGCGCCAAGCCCCCCTCCCAAACAGCAAAAACCCGAAAGCTGTCTCCAACCACCGGGTCTACACAAATCAAATCGGACTTAGTCACGTCTCAGCGGCGCGGGCCGCGGGCCACGCGTTCGATTTCTTCTCGCACAAGACGCTCTACCAGCGTTGGGAGATTATCTTCCAGCCAGTCCTGCAACATCGGGCGCAACATGTCCTGCGCCATCTGCTCGACCGATGGGCGCTCCACGCCGTCGAAGAGTTCGGCAAGCTCGCCGAAGGACTGCGCGATTTGTGCGCCGGCCGCAGCGGAAATGAGGTTCAGCGACAGACCCGTCTCTTCCGGCTTCTGCTCTGGTTCCAGCTTCTGCTCTGGTTCTGCAACGAAAGGCTGCGGTACAACGAGTTCGGGCATGACAGGCGCTGGCTGTTCCGGCTCCACGGGGCCACGAAGCTCCATCGTTTCCCACACGGTCAGAGGCCGCTGCGGTGCATGAGCTGCTGCGGGTTGCACCAGGCTCGGTGCTGGCTGGGCCTGGGGCGCTGGTTGCGTGCGGGGTGTCGGTGCTGCGTTCAGCAGCGGGCGGATATCCGTTGGGCGCGGCGGTGGTACCGGGCGTTCCTGCTGAAACACAGGCTGCGGGAACGGCGTTGGCTCGTTCATGTGTGTCGGCTCTGCTCGCGGCGCTGGCTCAGCCACGCGCTGTTGGGTCGCGAAACCCTGCGGCCCCAAAGATGCATTGCGATCTGCTGCTGCGCGAACGCGCGCTGCAACATCGGCCAGAGACATCGTCTTTTCTGCGGCATTGGACGCGGCCATATCAACGGCTTCAGACATGCCAGTCTCATGCTGCTGGCGTGCGCCATAACCCTGGTTTGCGGCAGGCGGCACATGGGCGGGCGGGCTTGCCAGCTCAGCGGAATAGGACATCTCCGCCTCTTCTTCCTCATCGTAAACCGGAGGCAGAGGGGCAGAAAACGCATCGCCAGATGCGGGCTCGTTGCTTTCGATAATGCGGCGAATGGATGCCAGAATTTCTTCCATCGATGGTTCGCGCGCGACGCTGGGCTGAGCCATTCTTTATCCCCGATTTACACATTCAAGTCGGATCGGAGGCAAACACGCACACTCCGAATCACCCTCAGTGTAGGCCACCGTGGACGAGAAATGAATCCACACCTTTGCAGTAAGCTGCTTGTTGCACAGCTTTATTTCGCGCGTGCTTGAGCAACCAATAAAAATGCCGGACCTGTTGGGGCCCGGCATCAAAGCATGCGAAGAGGCTAAACCTCGATTAGAAAACGAATTCGCGCGCCTTGGCAAAACCGGGCACCGGCTTGACCGAAGCATTGAAGAACGCCGTCGAAGACGTGCCCTTGCCATCGCGTCGGTACACGACGGCCTTGGCCGAATTGCCGTAACCGACAACTGCAATCAAACGTCCGCCATCGCGCAACTGGTCGAGAAGTGAAGCAGGCACCTCCTCCACGGAGCCGTTGACGAAGATGACATCGTAAGGCGCTTCAGCGGCGTGGCCCTGAGAGAGTTCGCCGGTGACAACAGCGACATTGTCATAGCCCAGCGCGGCAAGCTTGGCGCTAGCACTGGCGCTCAGCTCTTCGTCGCTTTCCAACGAAACGACCGAACCGGCCAGCTCACCCAGAACGGCTGAGACGTAGCCCATCCCGGCGCCGATCTCCAGCACCACATCATCCTTGGTGATAGCGGCAAGCTGCAAAAGCTTTGCCAGCGGAGAAGCCTTCATCACATAGCGCGCGCCGCGCCCGTCCTTGGCCGGACAGATTTGCAAATCCTCATCCGCATAGGCGATCTGCTTCACACCGGCGGGAACGAACTCCTCGCGCGGCACGGCCAGAAACGCCTTCAATACAGAATGCGAGGTCACATCTGTCGTGCGCAACTGGCTGTCCACCATCTTGCCGCGTGCGGTTTCGAAATCCATCATGTCGTTTTCGCCTCAATATCAGCTTCATTGCAGCCACACATGACGGCTGCCGTTGCCTACCGTCTTAATTGGCCACGCCTTAGCTTTCAAGCACAAGCACGCACGCTCAACGTTAAAAATAGGACAATGTGAGCAGGGTCGGCCAACATCCAAAATTCTATTGGAGTTTCAGAAGATTATGGAGTGGATTTGAAATTTGGAGGCCTCGCCCGGAATTGAACCGGGGTACGAGGATTTGCAGTCCTCTGCGTCACCACTCCGCCACGAGGCCTCACAAGCTTGATTGCTCAAGCTATGGCGGGGATTTAGAACGAATCCATTTTTCGTGCAATAGGGTAGGTTTGAAAAAGGGCAAGAAGTTATGTGGAAAAGCCGCAGCTTCGCTCGTGGGAAGATGCGGCTTTTATTTGGGAGATTAGATGCGGCCCAGCAACACCAAAATCAGCACGATCACGAGAACGAGCCCGAGGCCACCCGAAAGGCCATATCCATAATTGTGGAAACCCCAATTGGGCAGCGCGCCGATGAGGAAGAGAATAAGCAGGATGACGAGGATTGTGCCGAGCATGCTGGCCTCCTAATGTTGTTGAGCGTTTCCAGTCTCTTATGAATGATTAGGCGGATAAAAAGTTCCCGTATAAGGGGAGCTTTTGCGCCGTGGCGAAAATAAAATCGCGGTTAGTTCCGCTGCGTTCATCGACGTGTGGAGATTGCTATTGGCTTAACGCGACCTTCCACCTGTTCACCTCCGGTTAAGCGCAGTTGCAGCACTCTTCAACCCAATGGAACTGCATGCGTCAGCGCACGTTAGAGTCCGTCATTGGAGAGGAAGCACCATGAAACTTTTGAGCGCAGCTATCTGCCTTTTATCGGTCGGAATTCTTAGCGGGTGCGTGGACGATCGTGGATACCGGAGCGGTTATTATTCGTCCGGCGTCACCTATCGCACATACGACCGTGACCGTTCCTACCGTGACTACGATCGCCGTGACTGGCGGCGGGATAACGGTCGCTACAGCCGTGACGACCGCGGATGGCGCAATGGTCCCCGTTACCGCCCACCCGTGGCTAGCGGCCAACAGGAATACGGCGTAATCATTCGATAACGTCAACCTTCAAGTACAGGTAATGCGAGGCACGCTGAGCAGACTGGCGTGCCTTTTTTTGCGCAATCGAAATGTCGAATGCCCACATTGGGCGCTGACTTCACAACTCGCTCGGTGTTTGCGCGTCGCGGATGCGTCGCCTATGGAACTGCGCTCGCTTTCGCCAGTTTATTTCATCAGACCCCCAATCATTTCGGAGAGCGTTATGAAACTGACCACCGCATTCGTGAGTGCCGGACTGGCGCTTGGCCTCGTGGGTTGCACCACGCCCGTTTCTTCCTACAACGTCGAGCCTATTCCCGGCAGCATCACCTATAAGGGTCAGCCGAGAACGAAGCTGACGAAGTCTCCGATCGGCAGCACCTTTACCCATAATTTCCGCCGCTTCGATGATCGGGTGATCGAGACCTATCAGATCCAGCCGGATCGCTCGTTGCGGATCATCGATCGTCGCATCGTGCGTGACTGGTCCCTGTTCGGGCGTGATGACTGAGCCGATTACCCATTGAATAGCGCCGCATAAGCTTCTAAACGCTGGTTCCAGATTTGAAACGAGCGAGAACGATCATGCAGACGCCTTGGAAAAAGCCGGTTCTTGTTGCGCTGGAAGAGCCCGGCGTCTACGTCAGCATCGAATCGACGCAGGCCGCATCTTGGGCGCTGATCGAAGACTGGCCGGAAGAAGACGGCGAGAAACTCGACCGCGCGCTTTTGGTGTTTGCAGCGGTGGATGCGGGCAAAAAGAAACCCGAAGATGCGCGTCAGGCCTTTATCGAGGCCGCACTGGAAGCGGGCCTTGACGTAAAGTCATAATGACGCAGCAGCACTTCCTCTCTTAATATATGCGCCTCGTGCCGCTAAGACCTGAGGAACATCAAAACACCGAGTGACGCAGATCCATGAAGAAATTCGTTTTCATTCTCATTCTGGCCTGCCTTATCATCAGCATCGTCGGGCACTGGATTTTCGCGCTCGTCGTGATGTGAGCCGCCTGCACAGACGCCCGGCCACGAAATCTTCATAATTCACGCCTGTGTCACGGAACTTCGTTAAGTTATGCACGTTCTTCTTCCACAGATAATGGAGGGTAAAGCGATGCGTGACGGTCTCAACAGTCTTCTTGAAGTATCACTGCTCGGCTTTGTGGTCATTACATGCCTTATGATGGTTAACCCCATTTTTTAATGGCTAGCGATACTTTCACACTTTGATACGCTACTCGGTTAGCGATAACAAAATGCGGCCTTAGCGCCGCATTTTGTTTGTCTGAATTTCTTTTAAACAGCATTCGCGTCCACGATTTTTTCATGAGATGCCTTATTGCATTCGGCGCTCATCGCGCTAACGTCTGCACAGACCCCACTGCGAGTGACCCCCATGTCTGCACCCTCCTCCGCCTCGAATGTCGTTTCAGCTGCCATGCTCGCCATTGGTGATGAGCTGCTATCAGGGCGCACAAAGGACAAGAATATCGGGCATCTGGCGGATGTGATGACGATGTCGGGCATCGACCTCAAGGAAGTGCGCATCGTGGCAGATGAAGAGCCTGCCATTGTCGAGGCGCTGAATGCGCTGCGCAGCCGGTACGATTACGTTTTCACCTCCGGCGGCATCGGCCCCACCCATGACGATATTACCGCCGATGCGGTTTCAGCCGCATTCGGCCTGCCCTGCGAGCACGATGCGGATGCCATGCGCCTGCTGGGTGAGATGTATCGCACCCGCGAAATGGAATTTACCGATGCGCGCAAGCGCATGGCGCGCATGCCACGCGGTGCCAGACATATCGTCAACCCTGTGTCTGTTGCGCCCGGTTTTATCGTCGAAAATGTCTACGTCATGGCAGGCGTGCCGCAGGTGTTTCAGGCCATGCTGGACAACGTCATCCCCACGCTGCGCACAGGCTCGAAAATCCTGTCGCAAGCCGTGCGCTCTCCCTTCGGCGAAGGCGACATAGGCACGTTGCTCAGCGGCGTCCAGAAATCCCATCCAGAAACCAGCATCGGCTCCTATCCGAAATATGATGGCCAGCGATTCTCGACCGAGATCGTCGTGCGCGCCCGTGATGCCGATGCGCTTCATGCCGCAGCACAGGATGTGTCCGCGATGATCGATGCCATCGCCCGCGAAAAGGCCGCGCATTCCGCTTGAGCCGAAGGTGCAAGCACCACTGACCACGATGAGGAGACTGATCATGGGTTACAAGACGATACTGGCAGTGATGGACACTGCGGAAAACGCTGGCAAGCTCGGAGATTTCGCCGCGGCTTTGGCCAACACCTTCTCGGCCCACGTCGTTGGCCTTCACATGGAAACCTTCGCGACCGTTCCACTCGTGGCGCCGATGGAGATGCCAGACCCTGCTACCGTTCAGGCCGTGCAGGAGGTCGCCCATCAGGAAACCACCGACGTCGCCTCCATTTTCGCCCGCACGATGGCAGCGGAAAATATCTCCAACGAGTGGCGCAGCTTCGTCTCTTCGGTCGGCTACTCCTCCAACACCGCGATGCAGAGCGCCCGTTGCGCCGATCTCGTCATTGCTCGCCAGTCTACGTCCTCATCGATCTCCGACAGCCGCGCCGACCTCGATAATTTCCTCTATGAAAGCGGACGTCCCATCCTGCTGGTGCCGCATGTGCTCGACCAGCCAAAGCCGATCAAGCGCGTGCTCATCGCCTGGAACGGCTCACGCGAAGCCACCCGCGCAACCTTCGATGCCCTGCCCTTCCTCATCGCCGCAGAAACCGTGGAGATATTTTCGGTGGGCGCCGATGATGACGATAAGGGGTCTCCTACCCTTGCCGGTTCGGAGATTGCCTCGACACTCGCACGTCATAGCATCAACGTCACGGTGACATCGGAAGAAAAAAGCCACGGCCTGTCGGCTGAAAAAGCCATCGAAAAGCGTCTTTCCGACAACAGCATCGATCTGCTCGTCATGGGCGCTTACGGCCACTCTCGCTGGTGGGAAATGCTGTTCGGCGGCGTCACGCGCACGCTGTTGGACAAGATGACGGCGCTGACGCTGCTGTCGCGATAGGCTGACGATTACTGTCAAGGAATGGAGCCGCAGATTCTGCGGACTCCATCACCCGGGCTATCAAGCCTTCGCCAGAACTCCACCCGTCACCGGCTCCTTCACGCCCGTCGTACCGGGATAGGTGAGCGGCAAACCACGCAACGACCGCACGGCCAGATAGGCCCAGGCCTCGGCCTCCATCGCCCCACCATCAAAACCCGCGGCTTCCGCTGCGATCACGCCAGCGCCGCGTGTTTGCGCCTGATCCGTGAACTCCCGCATGATAACAGGGTTCAGCCTGCCGCCTCCGCACACAACATAGGTCTTTGCTGCTTCCGGCAAATAACTGGCAGATTTGAGAATGGCTGCACCCGTTAGATGGGCTAGCGTCCGCGCACCATCTTCCAGCGAGACCTCACCCTTGGCGGGCGGCAGGAAATCGGAACGGTCCAGCGAACGACGGATATTGGCGGAAAAGAACGGGCTCTCCATGTAACCCGCGACCAGCGCCGGAGCGACCGCACCCTTCGCCGCCGTCGCACCGCCCTTATCGTAAGCCGCGCCCGTATGCACTTCGATCCATTGGTCGATCAGCATGTTTCCGGGCCCGCTATCGAAGGCGGCCAGTGCGCCATCCGCGCCCACGAATGTCAGATTGGAAATGCCGCCGATATTAACGAACACGGCGGGCGTCTCAAACTGTTGCGGCAGGTTGGCGGCAAGCGCCGCGTGGTAGATGGGGATCAGCGGCGCACCCTGCCCGCCATGCACCATGTCATTGGCGCGCATGTCATAGACCACATCGATGCCGGTTTCTTCGGCCAGCAAGGGACCATCGCCAATCTGCACCGTCAACGCATCATCCGGGCGATGCAGCACCGTTTGACCATGAAAACCGATGACGTCGATATCCTGCGCACTCAATCTGTGGCGGTGCAGAAAGGATTTGACGGCGGCAGCATGGGCCAGCGTCAATTTGCGCTCGGCATCGGCAAGATCGCCGGGCCGCTCACCGCGTTGCTGTATCGCTTTGGCGGTAATTAGCGCCCGTTTCCACGTTTCGCGAAGCTGCTGATCATAGGGAAAATACTGGCTTGGCCCGTGGTCAACGACAGCTTCTCCATCCGTGCGCAGGAGGGCAATGTCGATGCCGTCCATGGACGTGCCGCTCATCAGCCCTATCGCTGTTCTGATCTCGCCCATATCAACGCTCCTGCCTGATGGAATCATCTCGTCACTCATTGCCAACATTCATGGCGCAAACGGGTGCACTTTTCAAAAAACAATGCTAAAGGCGCGGCATTCATTGGCTTTTCCAGTGAGCACGAAGACCCAACCAGAAAGAAAAAGGTTATGTCCAGGTTCAAGTCCGATTTCCTCCGCACGCTCGATGAGCGCGGCTTCATTCACCAGATCTCCGATGAGGCAGGTCTCGATGAACTTTTCGCCAAGGAAACCGTGACTGCCTATATAGGCTTTGACCCGACGGCACCCAGCCTTCACGCTGGCGGTCTGATCCAGATCATGATGCTGCACTGGATGCAGAAAACTGGCCACCAGCCGATCTCCCTGATGGGCGGCGGCACCGGTATGGTCGGCGATCCCTCGTTCAAGGATGAAGCCCGTCAGTTGATGACGGTCGATACCATCGAAAGCAACATCGCCTCGATCAAGCGCGTGTTCTCGAACTACCTCGATTACGACGCCTCGACCGCGCCTGCCCTGATGATCAACAATGGCGACTGGCTGCGCGATATCAACTACCTCGAATTCCTGCGCGATGTCGGCCGTCACTTCTCTGTCAACCGCATGCTGTCGTTTGAAAGCGTGAAGACGCGGCTGGAGCGCGAGCAGTCGCTGTCGTTCCTCGAATTCAACTACATGATCCTTCAGGCCTACGACTTCGTGGAGCTGAACAAGCGTACCGGCTGCCGTTTGCAGATGGGCGGTTCGGACCAGTGGGGCAACATCATCAACGGCATCGATCTCGGCCACCGCATGGGCACGCCACAGCTCTACGCGCTGACCTCGCCGCTTCTGACCACCTCTTCGGGTGCCAAGATGGGAAAGTCGATGAACGGTGCCGTGTGGCTGAACCCGGATATGCTGTCGGCCTATGATTTCTGGCAATACTGGCGCAACACCGAGGACGCCGACGTTTCTCGCTTCCTGAAGCTCTACACGACGCTGCCGATGGACGAGATCGCACGTCTTTCGGCTCTGGGTGGTTTGGAGATCAACGAGGTCAAGAAAATCCTCGCGACCGAAATCACCGCCATGCTGCATGGCCGCGACAATGCCGAACAGGCTGCCGAAACCGCCCGCAAGACCTTCGAAGAAGGCGCGCTGGCCGACAACCTGCCGTCTATCGAAGTGCCCAAGGGCGAACTAGAGGCAGGCCTCGGCCTTCTATCGCTCATCGTCCGCGCCGGTCTTGCGGCGTCCAATGGTGAAGCCCGCCGTCACGTTCAGGGTGGTGCTGTGAAGATCAACGACCATGCTATCTCGGATGAGCGTCAGGTTATCGGTGCTGGTGAAGTCACGGCAGATGGCGTGATCAAGCTTTCGCTAGGCAAGAAGAAGCACATTCTGGTGCGGCCTGTTTGACAATAAATCAGGGAGATAGCGCGAGCTTCTCCCTGTATTTCCAAGGCGAGAGAACCCCTCTTCCGTCATGCTAGGGCTTGTCCCGAGCATCTAACGAACCCCAAGATCAAACGTGGTCAGATCCTCGGGACAAGCCCGAGGATGACGTAGAGTGCGTGTAAACCGCTCTCGGTCAGTTTCTCAACTTATACCCAGTTTTGAACATCCACGCCACCAGACCAAGGCAGGCGGCGAGGAAGGCTGTGATAATCACGAGGCTGATGACGGGATTGACGTCGGCGATTTCGTAAAAGCTCCAGCGGAAGCCGCTGATCAGGTACAGCACCGGGTTGAAGTGGCTGACCGTCTGCCAGAAGGGTGGCAGCATGTTGATGGAATAGAAGCTGCCACCGAGGAATGTCAGGGGCGGCACCACCAGCATGGGAATGAGGTTGAGCTGCTCGAAATTCGTGGCCCAGATGCCGATGATGAAGCCAAACAGGCTGAAACTGATTGCCGTCAGCACAAAAAACAGCACCATCATGAACGGGTGCGCGATCGATATATCAACGAAGAAGGACGCGGTGATGAGGATGATGGTGCCGATCATCAACCCTTTGGTCGCGGCGGCTCCGACATAACCGATCACGATTTCCGTCATCGCCACGGGAGCCGATAGAATCTCATAGATCGTGCCGGTGAATTTGGGGAAATAAATTCCAAATGCGCCGTTGCTGATGCACTGTGTCAGCAAGGTCAGCATGATCAGGCCAGGCGTGATGAAGGCACCGTAGGAAACACCCTCGACCTCCTGAATGCGCGAGCCGATGGCCGTGCCGAAGACGATGAAGTAGAGCGAGGTGGAAATGACCGGCGACACCACGCTTTGCAGCAAGGTACGGCGCGTACGGGCCATTTCGAACAGATAGATGGACTTGATAGCCTCGAAGTTCATTTTTGACCTCCCACCAGCGCCACGAAAATGTCTTCGAGCGAGCTCTGGCGTGTCGAAATATCCTTGAAATGAATGCCTGCAGCAGACAGTGCCGCCAGCACATCGGCGATACGGCCCTGTTCGCCGTTACCCTCATATTCGTATGTCAGGCAACTGCCGCCTTCGGAAAGAGACAGCTGGAATTCGGACAGACTGTCCGGCAGAACCTTCACCGGCTCGGTCAGCTCCAGCATCAACTGCTTGCGACCGAGCTTTTGCATCAAGGCCGTCTTGTCTTCCACCAGCAGCAACTCGCCGCCATTGATGACACCAACACGGTCGGCGATTTCCTCGGCTTCCTCGATGTAGTGCGTGGTAAGGATAATGGTGACGCCGGTGGCACGAAGCTCTTCAACCACCTTCCACATGTCCCGGCGCAGCGCGACGTCCACGCCCGCTGTCGGCTCATCCAGAAACAGGATTTTCGGCTCATGCGCCAGAGCTTTGGCGATCAGCACACGCCGCTTCATGCCGCCGGAAAGCTCCCGCAGCATGTTGTCTTTCTTGCTGAACAGCGACAGCGATTTCAGGATGCGCTCGATGAGCTGAGGATTGGGCTTTTGCCCGTGCAGACCACGCGAGAAGGACACCGTGTTCCAGACCGTCTCGAATTGGTCTGTTGTCAGCTCCTGGGGAACGAGGCCGATGAGCTCGCGCGTCTTGCGAAACTCGCTGACGACATCATGTCCGCCCACCAGAACCCGGCCCTCGCCGGGGTTTACCAGCCCGCAGACGATGGAAATCAGCGTCGTCTTGCCAGCGCCATTGGGGCCCAGCAACGCCAGGATTTCCCCCTGATGGATGTCGAGAGAGACGCCTTTGAGCGCCTGAAAGCCATTGGCGTAGGATTTCGTCAGATTTTGAATGGAAACGATCGGTTTAGTCGGGGAATTCATGAGAAATCTTTCAACACAATCATGTTCCCAAGGATATAGGTTCAAGATTGCTCAAAAGCCATCCCTTTGGCGAAATCATACTCATTCGCGCGTTGAATTTGGTCGTTCATTCTCAATCGCAGTGGCGATAGCCAGATTTGCGCGTGCGCAGATCGAAATGGAAGTGATTCCAATGGTTTGGGTCGCTACCCGGTCCAAGCACCGTGGAGAAATATTTGCAACTGTCACTGCGAACGGTTTTCAGAAGTCCTTTTTCACGGAAAGCGAAGAAGCTCTTCTTGCGAACATCGATTTCCTTGCCGTTCTTCAGAGTGATGGTGCCGATATCGATGGCATTGCCACGCGCATGCTCCGACCATGGATTGCTGGAGCGCGAATTCATCTTGCGGCAGGAATAGCCGCCCATCGGCGTAATGCGCTCGACGCCCGAGAGATAGCGGAAGCGCGAAGATGGCACGAGTTCGAATTTGACCCACTTGGCGAAGGCGAGCGTGATCTGACAGTTCAGCTTGACGGCAGGGCGGATCGCCACGCCGCTCGAAAGGCCGCTAAGTTCGATCGGGTAATCGATGCCGCAGGTCGGACCATCGGCAACGCGCGCGACATCCCGGAAAGACACGCCGAGCCTGCGCAGTTCGGACCGGCAGGACACTTCGGCTTGCGGCATCATGCCCGGAGGCGTGGACATGCGGCGTTCCTGTGTCGGATTGTCCGGCATCAGCATCGCCACCTCCTGCACCGGCTGGCGCTGGCGCTGGCCTTCGCCGGGCGGTGGAATGAGGCGGGATTGACTTGCCGACTGCCTGCGTGGTGCAGGAGACATCGGCATCTGGCTCTCCGCCTCGTTCGCCATGGGCTGGCTGGATTGGGCACCGGAGACCTCCATGTCCTGCTCTTCGGCAAGACCGCGCACTGGTGCGACGCCTAAGCCATCGTCCATATTGACGCCGTCCTCACCCTCCGCCATTTCGCTGGGCATCTGTGGCGCGGTGCCACCACCCAGCCTCTGCTGTTGGGCATCCAGCGTCGAATATTGCTCGCCCGGACCGGCCTGCAACAACGGATCACGAGAGGGTGCCATCTCGGCAGGCATCGGCTGCGACAAAGGCGCATAATCGTTGACGGGTTGGCTTGGAACGCTTGTCGCCGATGGCGCGCTATAATTCTGCTGATGGCTGGAGCGGATAGAGCTGACACGCGTGGCGCCGTCGACATCGGCGGGCGGTACGAGCCCTTCTGCCGAACACGAAGCAATTACCGTGGAGATCGTCAGCAACGTCACAAAACGACGCGGAAGGGAAACATACGCCATACCAGAACCTGTACCTTCAGCGGCCACAATGCGTGGCAATCAAGCTAAATCTTAAACAAATTTGGTAAACGAACCGTTTTTAAGCGCGCCATGGAAATTACAGGCAAAGGTCTGGGTGAAAAACAAACGGGCGCCGCAAATGGGCGCCCGCTATATCCTTTAGAGAAACGTCAGGCTGCGCGGGAAACGCTCTGTCGCATCGATGCCTGATCCAGCTGGAAACGGGACAGCAACGTGCGCAACTGACGGCTTTCTTCAGCCAATGTCTGGCTCGCAGCCGTGGTTTCCTCCACCATAGCGGCGTTCTGCTGGGTCATCTGGTCCATGTGGTTGACCGAGGTGTTGATCTCGCGAAGACCGGTCGCCTGCTCCCTTGCCGTGGTGGCAATGGTATTGACGTGACCATCGACGCGGTTGACCAGCGCCATTATTTCGTCCAGCGCATCCCCGGTGGAACGTACCAGTGACACGCCGCCATTGACCTGTTCGGCAGAACTGTTGATCAGCGTCTTGATCTCTTTCGCCGCATTGGCGGAACGCTGTGCCAGTTCGCGCACTTCCTGTGCCACCACAGCAAAGCCTCGACCCGCCTCACCTGCACGCGCGGCTTCCACACCGGCATTGAGGGCGAGAAGATTGGTCTGGAAGGCAATCTCGTCGATGACGACGATGATCTGGCCGATCTTTTTGGACGAGTCCTCGATACGGCCCATCGCCTCGACAGCATCGCGAACGATATCGCCAGAGCGGCCAGCGCTAGTCTTGGTCTCGCTGACCATGGTGCGCGCCTCATTGGCACGTTCCGACGCCGTGTGGACAGTGGCGGTGATCTGCTCCAGTGCGGCAGCGGTTTCCTCAAGCGCTGCGGCCTGCTGCTCTGTGCGGCGTGACAGGTTGCCGGTTGCCTGGCTGATATCACCAGCGCTGTCATTGACGACATGGCTAGTGTTGGAGATAGCGCCAATGACATTGTGAAGCTCACCGACGGCATTGTTGAAATCCGCCCGCAGCTTTGCGTATTCATGGCCGATATCGCCCACCTGCACGGTCAGATCGCCATGCGACAGCCGCTCCAGTGCACCTGCCAGTTCCGACATGGCATAGGCCTGCTGGCTGGATGCGGCGCGAAGCGTCTCCTCATTGCCGCGACGTGTATCTTCAAGCGCTTTCTGCTGCTCGGCTTGGCGCTGCTGCAACTGGCTGCGTTCATTGACTGAATCGCGCAGCACCACCAGCATCTTCGCCATGGCACCGATTTCGTTGCGACGGTCGGTAAAGGGAACGTCGGCATTGCCATCACCATCGGCGATGCGGCCCATGCTGTTTCGGATGCTGGCAATCGGCTTCGTCACACCACCAACGACAAAGGCCGCGCCAGCCAGAACGACGAGCGCGCTGATGGCGCAGATACCGGCGATCCAGAGAGCTTCGCCCCAGAAGGCCGCCTTCAGGTCATCAACGTAGACACCGGTGCCGACAATCCAGCCCCAGGGCGCAAAACCGGCAACATGCGAGAATTTCTCTACCGGATCAGGCGAGCCGGGCTTTGGCCAATAATAATCGACGAAGCCTTTGCCGCCCGCCTTAACCGTGTTGACGAACTCCACGAACAGCTGCTTGCCATTCGGGTCCTTGTTCGCCGTCAGGTCGGTGCCGTTCATCTCCGGCTTGATGGGATGCATGACCATCTTCGGACCCATATCATTGATCCAGAAATAGCCGCTGCCATTTTCATATCGCATGGCGGCAAGCGTGGCTTTCGCCTGTTGCTGCGCCACGTCGCGCGTCAGCGCACCGCTTTGTTCCAGACGATAATATTGATCAAGAATACCGACGCCCGTCTGCGTCATTGATTCCAGTCCCGCTTTGCGCTCCCGCTCCATCCCCTGGTAACTGCCAAACAGACTGAACGTTAAAGCGCCAGCTAATATTACAAAGAACAATCCAACGAGCGCATATAGACGCATCGAAATCGTAAGATGTTTCATCCCGACAAACACTCCCCCACTATTACACACCGTGAAATTGTATTGCGGAAAAATTTATTATTGATAAATCGCAATTATCAGCCGGAAATAGCAATCTGCCCTTCCATCGGAAAATAGCCTTGCACGTTAATTCGGGCCGTTGGCGTGGATATTGAACATCCAGAGCCGCAAAATAAAAACGACAGTAAAAGCCATCTCATTTTCTTTTTATATTTCAGAAACAAGAGAATGCGGCGCACGCTAAAGAAGCGTTAAGGATCGTTTCGTATCGTTATGAAACATATCTCATCATGACGGGGCTCATCATGGCCGTGCCCGGCTTTCGCTATACCCACTACGATCTGAGACAACTGCGCGAAGGCGCTATCATCGAGGTATCGTTGAATGCGGTGAACAATGTGCGGCTGATGACGTCGGGAAATTACCAGCGCTTCACGGAAATGCTGGATTTCAAATATCTCGGCGGCGTCGCCAAGATATCGCCGTTGCGCGTTATCATCCCCGAGACATCGCACTGGCATCTGATCGTGGATTGTGAAGGCCATCTCGATCTGGCGGAATCATCGGTCAAGATGATACCGCCGCGCACTGCGACACTGCTTCGCAAAGCATCCTGACCGACATCGACCGGCAAACCTATTTGCCGCCACGCTCACGGCGAAGCTTCGCCCACCAGTCCAGCCGTTTGCGAATATCACGCTCGAAGCCCCGGTCCGGCGGGTCATAGAATGTCGTGCGACCCATTTTTTCGGGGAAATAATCCTGCCCTGAGAAGGCATCGGGCTCATCGTGGTCATAGCGATACCCATCGCCATAGCCCTCGCCTTTCATCAGCTTGGTCGGTGCATTGAGAATGTGCTTGGGTGGCAGCAGCGAGCCATTTTCCTTCGCCGCCCGCATCGCAGCCTTGAAAGCGGTATAGACGGCGTTGGATTTCGGCGCCGTCGCGAGATAAACGCAGGCCTGCGCCAAAGCGAGTTCACCTTCCGGCGAACCCAGATAGTCATAGGCGTCCTTGGCAGCGTTGCAGACGACCAGCGCCTGCGGATCGGCAAGGCCGATATCTTCCACTGCCATGCGCACCAACCGCCTGCCCAGGTAAAGCGGGTCTTCACCCGCATCGAACATGCGCGCCAGATAGTAAAGCGCTGCATCCGGGTCGGACCCGCGCACGGATTTATGCAGCGCCGAAATCAGATTGTAGTGACCGTCCTGCCCTTTGTCATACACCGGCGCACGGCGCTGAACGATCTGGGTCAGGGCTTCCGTATCGAACATCTCGCCTTTGCGAGCCGCACGCCAGACCTCTTCCGCCAGCGTCAGCACCGCACGGCCATCCCCATCGGCCATGCGCACCATGGACGCACGCGCATCCTCATCCAGCGGCAGCGGTTTGCCTTCCACCTGTTCTGCGCGCTTCAGCAGCTCGAGAAGACTTTCTTCGTCATGGCTTTGAAATGTCAGAACCCGCGCCCGCGACAGAAGAGCGGCGTTGAGTTCGAAGGATGGATTTTCCGTCGTGGCACCAACCAGAATGATGGTGCCATCTTCCATGACGGGCAGAAAACTGTCCTGTTGGGCGCGGTTGAAGCGGTGAATTTCGTCTACGAACAACAGTGTCTGCCGCCCGTTCATGCGGCGTGTGCGAGCGCTTTCGAAGACCTTCTTGAGATCGGCAACGCCGGAAAAAATCGCGGATATCTGCTCGAACGCCAGCCCCGCCTCGCCTGACAGCAGCCGGGCGACCGTGGTCTTGCCGGTGCCGGGCGGGCCCCAGAAAATCATGGAGCCCAGCGAGCCGCTTTCGATCATGCGGCGCAGGACGCCTTCTTCGCCCGTCAGATGCGACTGGCCCGTAACCTCACCGAGCGTTGTCGGGCGCAGCCTGTCTGCCAGAGGTCGCCGGTTGGCGACCTCCGCTGGTATCTGTGGGGCGAAGAGATCGCCGCTCATCGCAGGAATTGCCGGATGCGCTGGCCATCGCGAATGATTTCCAGACGCCAGAAGCCCGGATTGTCTTCCAGCGCATGCTCCACATCTGCCGTGGATGCCATATCCGCTCCGTTCAGGGAGACGATGATATCCTTGGGCTGGAAGCCGACACGGGCAGCGGGCGAGCTGCGTTTGACATCCGTAATGACCACGCCCGTCGTGCTGGTCGACATGCGCAACTCATCGGCAAGCTTGGGCGAAAGATTGGCGACCGTCGCACCCGCAAACGGATTGCGGCCTTCCAGCAGGCGCTCGTCACGCGGTGCCGTTTCCGGCGCCGTATCGAGCGCGATGGTAACGGTCTTTTCCTTGCCCTTGTCGATCAGGCTGATCTTGGCCGATTTGCCGATGCCGGCTGTCGTCAGACGATAGCCGAGCGCATCGGGATGCTCCACCTCGATGCCGTTGACCGCGGTGACGACCTGCCCCGGTTCGATACCCGCTTTTTCAGCCGGGCCGTCTTTCACGACGCTGACCACAAGCGCACCACGGGCACGCTTCAGGCCCAGCGCTTCGGCTACTTCCGATGTCACGGGATCGAATGTCGCTCCGACATAAGGACGCTGGAACGACGTATCGCCTTTTTCGGCAGCAGCCAAGAACACGCGAACCAGATTGGCCGGAATGGCAAAGCCGATGCCGTTGGAGCCGCCACCGCGCGAGAAGATGGCCGTGTTGATGCCGATCAACTCACCCGCCATGTTCATCAGGGCACCGCCGGAGTTACCGGGGTTGATGGAGGCATCGGTCTGAATGAAGAAACCGAAATCACCCTGCGTCACCTGATTTCGCGCCAATGCCGAGACGATACCGCTGGTCACGGTCTGGCCGACACCGAACGGGTTGCCGATGGCCAGAACGAGATCACCGACTTCGGTGGCATCGGAATTGCCGAGCGCCAGAACCGGGAACTGTTCCTTCGCATCGATCTGCAACACCGCAAGATCCAGACGGTCGTCCTTCAGCAGCACTTTGGACGAAAACTCGCGACCATCGGCAAGTGCGACCTTGATATCGTCGGCACCGTCGATGACGTGGTTGTTCGTCACCACCAGCCCGCTGGCCGTGGCGATGACACCGGAGCCGAGCGAGGACTGTTTTTCCGTGCGGTTGGGCGATTGCTGGCCAAAAAACTGCTCGAAGAAGGGATCGCCTGCAAAGGGCGAGGCCCGCTTCTGGACGAGACGTTCGGCGTAGACATTCACCACGGCGCCCGCCGTGCGTTTTACCAGCGGCGCAAAGGACAGCTGCATTTCAGCCGTGCTGGATGGCACGGTCTTGTTGTCCTGCGCCAACAAAGGCGCTGGCAAAAACAGCAGCGACGCAAGAAGGCCGGTGGTCAGATACTTCACCATGCTTGGCATGTGATTCCTCATCCTCATCAATATGATGGAGTTATAACGCTTGAGCCTATAAATCAAAGGGCGGCAAGATCATGACGGACTGACGTCAAACACGGAAATGGAACAACTTGCCATGATCAAGGCTTTAGACGGCTTATAGGACTGTTCATGGAAAAGAGATCCACATGCATTTCAAGAAACATATTCTTGCTGCTCTGATTGTCACCGCATCATACTCCCATGGCTCGCCGGTGGGTGCCGCCAGCTTCGATTGCGCCAAGACTGATCTCGCCGCCGACGAAAAGACGATATGCGAAAACCTTGCGCTGAACGACCAGGACGTACGCATGGCCACGACCTTCGACATCGTCACGCAATTGATGGCGATGGGCGCACGCGACGAGCTAAAAACGCAACAAAGCGAATGGCTAAAACATCGCCAGAGTTGCGGCGCAGACGTCGCCTGCCTCACCACCGCCTATGACGAGCGCATGAAGAAGCTCGGCGAAGCCTTTCAAAACATCAACCGCCCGCTTTAAACCGCGGTAATGATCTCAGCCATCAGCCCGTGTAACTGGTCCCGATAACCGGTCCGGGCGGATGGCGCATCCTCGCGCGAGGTCATGACGACCGAAAGCCGCTTCGACGGCACGATGTAGAGCATCTGCCCACCATAGCCCCAGGCGTAATACACCATCTCCCCCGCCATTTCCTTGATGAACCAGCAATAGCCGTAACCATCGCCGTTGAAGACGGAATTGGTACGCTGGACCCATGATTGCTCGATCCAGTTTTGCGAAATCAACCGCGTGCCATCAACCGTGACACCGCCACGCCGGTACAATTCACCGAAAGCCAGCAAAGATCGCGATGTCATCGCCATCTGGTTTCCGCCGAGATAAATGCCCTGCGGATCGCGCTCCCAAGACCCGATCGAAAACCCATCCAGCGGCGAGAACCAGTCTCGCGCCAGCGCCAGCGTGGATTTGCCCGACGCCTTAGTGAGAATGGCAGACAGCAGATGGGTAGAGCCCGTGGAATACAGCATTCCGCCGCCCGGCTCTCCGGCAAAACCGGAGCCCAGCGCCATACGCACCCAATTGCGGCTGGAAACCCAACGGCCGTAATTCGGCCCCGACATTCGTTCCAGACCAGACTGCATGGATAGCAGATTGCCGATGGTTACGCGCTCGATACGCGGGTCGGGTTTGGCTGGAAAATCAGACCGCAGCACGGATGAGATCGGCTGATCGACGCCATCCAATATTTTGCGATCAATCGCGATGCCCACCAGCGCCGAAACGATGGATTTGGACGCAGACTTGATATTCGTCAAGCCATTCAGCGACGCGCCGTGATAGGCGCGAGTGGCAACCTCTTTGCCATCGATACTGACGATGACTGTTTTCAAGCTGTCGAGAGCATCTGCTTTTTCGAGAAGCTTCGGAATACCGTCGCGTGCTTGCGCACGGAGGCTCGAAGCGAGAGGAAGCGTGGCGATGAGGGCAAGTGCGGTGCGTCTTTTCATGGAGAGTACGTAATGCCTTTCGAAGAAGGCGGTAGCCCTCTCACCGCTTTGTTACTTCACCTGACAGTGACAAAACACATTCGAACAAGGGTTTCGATCCTTTTGCTGAATCAGTTTGCCAACGCGTTGAATCGTTTTCGAGTTCTATTCCTCGTAAATCATCTTCTTTGTCATACCGCCATCCAGCACCATGACCTGCCCGTTCATGAAACCTGCGCTGGCGAGATAGACCACCGCATCCGCAATATCTTTCGGGCAACCGACGCGACCGACAGGGTGCTGCATCTGATCCTTCTTCCGCAGGTCGGTATCATCGGTGATCCAGCCGGGCGCAATCGCATTGACGCGAATCTTCGGCCCCAGGCTGACGGCCAGCGCATGGGTCAGCGCCACCAGACCGCCCTTCGATGCCGCGTAAGCCTCGGTTTCCGGCTCAGACATGAAGGCACGGGTGGAGACCATGTTGACGATGCTGGCACCCTCTCCCATCAAGGGCACCGCAGATCGCGTCATCAAAAACGCGCCGGTCAGATGGCTATCCGTCACCCTGCGCCAATCGGCCAGAGACAGTTCATGGATTGGCCCATTGTTCGGCAAGGCGATACCGGCATTGTTGACGAGAAGCTCCAACCCGTTCCAGCCAAGCTGCGCAAACGCCTCTGCGACGGACGCCTCATCACCAACATCACAATGAATGTGAAAAGCTTTCGTGGTGCTTTCCTTGATATCGAACGATGCAACGGTCCAGCCTTGCTCGAGAAGAGTTTCGATAATGCCGGTCCCGATCAATCCGGCACCACCTGTTACGATTGCGCGCTTCATGTATTTTCCATTTCTTCCGTTTTTCACTGTCAGCCAACGTGCTGGAGGAGCACCAGTTCCGGTGCAAAAAATCGCAGTTGGCATAAACGCCCGTATCGAACATGCTGCGACCCATGCGAAAAGTAGACAGCACAGTGCCGCGATTGGTGTCGAACCGACTTACGCTCCGGCCTTTCGGCATAATTGACGCACCCGCGTTGGCGCGCATCACAAACGATCCGCTGGTCTTACGCAATCTGCTTCGCACGTCATCTCCCTTCGCGATGGGCGATGCCCGAACGAGGATACTGCGCTTTCGGAAAAACAATCGGCCCGTATGGGCCATCGATAACGGCCAACTGATCGGCCTCATCGGCCTTGCCGGAGAATTCGGACTGTGGCTGGCTCGCAGTGCATGGGGCATGGGTTACGGCGAAGAAGCCAGTCGCCTCATCATCGACCACGCGTTTACGCAGATGAGAATGAAAACACTTCACGCCAACCCCATCAGCAATAACAGAGCATCTTGCCATTTGATGGAGAAGCTTGGGTTCAGGGATGTCGGGAGGACGCAGTCATTCTGCAGGCAGCGGAAGATGGTGGTTTCGCTGCGCCGTTATGAGCTAAAAAACGTTCGGTGAAAAAGGCACAACGTCCTTTTCACCGCCATCCTCGGGCTTGTCCCGAGGATGGCGGTGAATGTCAGGTTTACTCCGGCAAAATCCGAACAGCACCCTTATCCGCGCTAGACGCAAACGCCGCATAGGCCTTCAGCGCCGTCGTGACATTGCGCTTGCGGTGTTCCGCTGGCTTCCAGCCTAGCTGATCCTGTTCGGCGCGGCGTGCTGCAAGTTCCGCATCTGGAACCTTTAGATTGATGGTCCGGTTGGGGATATCGATCTCGATAGGGTCACCCTGACGCACCAGCCCGATGGCGCCGCCCTGGGCTGCTTCCGGCGAAGCGTGGCCGATGGAGAGGCCTGACGTGCCACCGGAGAAGCGTCCGTCGGTGATCAGCGCGCAGGCTTTGCCCAGCCCCTTGGACTTTAGATAGCTGGTCGGATAGAGCATTTCCTGCATACCCGGGCCACCCTTGGGGCCTTCGTAGCGGATGACGACGACATCGCCAGCCTTCACCTCGTTGGACAGAATACCCTTCACGGCTGCGTCCTGGCTTTCATAGACCACGGCGGTACCGTTGAATTTCAGGATGGATTCATCCACGCCCGCCGTCTTCACGATGCAGCCGTCCAGCGCGATGTTGCCGTAAAGCACGGCCAGACCACCATCCTTGGAGAATGGCTTTTCAACCGAGCGGATGACGCCGTTATCGCTGTCGGTATCGAGCTCATCCCAGCGCGAGGACTGGCTGAAAGCCACCTGCGTCGGCACGCCGCCGGGGGCGGCCTTGAAGAACTGGCGCACATTTTCGCTGTTGGTGCGTGTGATATCCCAACGGTTGATGGCATCGCCCAGCGTCGCCTCATGTACCGTGTAGCAATCCGTGTTGATCAGCCCACCGCGCTCAAGTTCGCCCAGAATACGCATGATGCCGCCTGCGCGGTGAACGTCTTCCATGTGCACATCACTCTTGGCAGGCGCGACCTTAGACAAGCACGGCACCCGACGGGACATGCGGTCGATGTCTTCCATGGTGAAATCGACACCGCCTTCATGCGCCGCTGCCAGAATATGCAGCACGGTGTTGGTGGAGCCGCCCATGGCGATATCCAGCGCTATGGCGTTCTCGAAAGCAGCCTTAGTAGCAATCGAGCGTGGCAGAACGGTATAATCATCCTGCTCATAATGGCGACGCGCCAGATCGACGATCAGATGACCCGCCTCAACGAACAGACGCTTACGATCCGAGTGCGTGGCGAGCGTCGAGCCGTTACCAGGCAGAGCCAGACCCAATGCTTCCGTCAAGCAGTTCATGGAATTGGCCGTGAACATACCGGAGCAGGAACCACAGGTAGGACATGCGGCACGCTCGATGGTGTCGACTTCCTCGTCCGTCATCTTGTCGTCGGCAGCAGCAACCATCGCGTCCACGAGGTCGAGCGCGACGGTCTTGCCGTGCAGAACGACCTTGCCCGCTTCCATCGGCCCACCCGAAACGAAAACGGCAGGAATGTTGAGACGCATAGCAGCACTCAGCATGCCGGGTGTGATCTTGTCGCAGTTGGAAATGCACACCATCGCGTCAGCGCAGTGGGCATTGACCATATACTCGACGCTATCGGAGATGATTTCGCGCGATGGCAGCGAATACAGCATACCATCGTGACCCATCGCGATGCCGTCATCGACCGCAATCGTGTTGAACTCCTTGGCAACGCCGCCAGCCGCTTCGATTTCGCGCGCAACCAATTGACCGAGGTCCTTGAGGTGGACGTGGCCCGGCACGAACTGCGTGAACGAGTTGACGACGGCGATGATCGGCTTGCCGAAATCGCCATCCTTCATACCAGTGGCGCGCCAAAGGCCACGCGCACCGGCCATGTTGCGGCCATGGGTTGTCGTTCTGGAGCGATAAACTGGCATGTGCTTATTCCTCGATTTGTCTGTCGCGAAGGCTATCTCCCGCAGAGCAAACTGCCCCGCTCTTCGCTTTTGCAAGGCTTTTACTCCAAAGCCGTGCGCCTGTCACTGTCACCTTGCGGCAAAACAGTACGGTTCGGTACGGTACGGTTTATTCCGCCGCATCCCGCAGGTCGTTCGAATAGCTGGGTGCAATGTGGGCCAGGAACGTCTCATGATCAGGGCATTGCGACAGGCGCTGCTCAAACGCATCCACCAGCCATTTTGCCGCCGGTCCGCAAGGCGTGTCCGTCTTGCGCAATGCATACAGCGGGTATTCGCCGCCCTCATAGGAATCAAGCTCCAACGCTTTCAGATCGCCATTGATGATGTCATTGCGCACCACGGATGCCGGAAGCCCACCCCAACCGAGCCCACCCTTGATGAGTTGATATTTGGTGGCAATATCGCTGACGCGCCATTTTTTGTAGGACAGAACGTTGAAATCCTTGCCCTTGGTCAGGCCCGACGTGTCTGTCACAACAAGCTGCACCTCTTCGCGCACATCGGCCAAGGTCAGCGGCCTGTTCAGACGCACCAGCGGATGGTCTGCCGCCGCAACCGGTATCATGAAAGAGTGGCCAACCTTATCGATAACGAGACCGTCATCCTGATGGAACATGGCCCCGCCGATACCGATGCCCGCCTTGCGGTTCAGCACCATCTCCATGACCATGCCGAGTTCGCCGACACTGAGGTTCAGCGTCACGGTTGGAAACTGCACGCGAAAATCCCGCAACACCTCGACCACCGCTTCGGCAGGCACCATGGTGCTAATGGCCAGCGAAACCTCCGCTTCCAGCCCTTGCTTCAAACCCTTGGCCCGGGCGCGCAAATCCTGAAGTCCGGCGACGATGCGGCGCGCATGCTCCAGCATCGCCACACCCTCTTCCGTCAGCTTCGGCTGGCGCACGCCGTTGCGCTCGAAAAGCGTGACCTCCAGCTGCGCCTCGAGATTGGCAATGGTATAGCTGACAACCGATTGCGCCCGGTTCAGCGCGCGAGACGCGGCTGAAAAACTGCCGGTTTCGGCAACGGAAAGAAACACCTGCAATTGGTCGAGTGTGGGGTTGGCTTCCATGGTCCATCCAGTTTTTCGATAGGTGACTTCCAGATTATCACAGTTTTCTAGATGACAACATTGACCGATACAAGCGGCAACGATTGGGTTCCCCTGCCCCGTCCGACCTCCGAAATTGAAAACAAGGATATTTCAAATGTCGAAGATTCTTCTCGTAACCTCCAGCCCACGCGGTGGCGAATCGCTGTCGAACAAATTCGCAGGCGAGCTGGCTGCGAAGCTTCAGACTCAGACGAACGGCTCCATCACGCACGTTGATCTGGGTCAGAACCCGATCAAACACCTCGACACTGTAACCACCTCTGCCATCCGCAAGGCTCCCGACCAGCGTACGCCGGACGAAGCATCCGCCGCAGACGATTCCGACAAGCGCGTTGCCGAATTGCTGGAAGCCGATACGATCGTCATCGGCACCGGCATGATTAACTTCAACATCTATTCCGGCCTCAAGTCCTGGATCGATAACGTTGCTCGCGCAGGTCAGACGTTCACCTACACTGAAAAAGGCCCTATTGGCCTTGCCACCGGCAAGAAGGTTTACATCGTCATCGCTTCCGGCGGCGTCTATTCCGAAGGTCCGGCTGCTCCTCTCAACCACGCTGTCCCATACCTCAAGACCGTTCTGGGCTTCATGGGTATGACGGACGTTGAAGTTGTTTATGTCGAAGGTCTGGCATTCGGCCCGGAAGCTGCCGAAAAGGCAATCGCTTCCGCAACCGCCAAGGTTGAAGAACTGGCCAAGGCTGCCTGATATAAAAAAGCGGCGTTTCGCAACGCCGCTTTCAAGCACTTCCATAACGGCTGCGAGCCTATCGCGGCCGTTATTTTTTATCGGAAAACAACGACGCACCATTCTGGTCGATGATCAGCTGCGCCTTGCGCACGGTGCATTCCACGGCATCATCAAGGCTGGTGAACACATCGGCTCGCACGAATTCATGCGTCAACGTTTCCTCTCCCACCTTCTTTTCGATGCGTCCGGCCAGCCGATACTGCCCGCCTTCCTTCATCGGCGTCGCGTAGATGACGCAATCCTTGTAAGCATGCGGCTCTGATGTTTCGGCCTTCTTCGGTGCGTCATCCGATGCGGAAGAGCCGAAGGCGGACAGGATTTTCGAGAAAAACGAAGCCATGGTTACATTCCTTTTTTCTTGCCGCAGGAAGGGACGAGCCCTCCCTGCCCGGTCATGAATTGCAATCAGATGATCAGATTGGCGAGGATTTCGTTTTCGGTTATGTCCTCATAGCCCAATCCCGCATCTTCGAAACGCTGGAACAGCCCGTTGAAATTTTCCCGGTCCGTCGTTTCGATGCCTATCAGGATCGAGCCGAAGTTGCGGGCGGATTTCTTCAGATATTCAAAACGCGCAACGTCATCGTCGGGTCCCAAAAGATTGAGGAAGTCGCGAAGCGCGCCCGGGCGCTGCGGCAGGCGCAGAATGAAGTATTTCTTCACACCCGTGTAGCGCATGGCGCGCTCTTTGACATCAGGCAGACGGTCGAAATCGAAATTGCCCCCGGAAACGACGCAAACAACGCGCTTGCCTTCCAGCCTTTCGCGACCCAGTTTCTCCAGTGCCGCGATGGACAGCGCACCGGCAGGCTCCAGCACCACGCCTTCCAGATTGAGCATGTCGATGATCGTCACGCAGATCGCATTTTCAGGGATCAACTGAACCTGTTCGGCAGAAAAATGCTGCAAGGCTTCGAAGTTGAGGTCGCCAATGCGCGCCACTGCCGCGCCATCCACGAAATTATCGACCTTGTTCAGCGTCACAGCCTTGCCCGCTTCCAGGCTTTTCTTCAGGCTCGGCGCACCCTCGGGCTCGCAGAAAATGAAGTTGTCGCTGGCGACCTTGCCAGCAAAAAAACCGGTCAGGCCAGCCGATAGACCACCGCCGCCAACCGGCATGACCAGCAGATCCGGTACCTTGCTGTCCGGCAACTGGTCGACAATCTCGGCGGCGACAGTCGCCTGTCCTTCGATGATATCCTTATGGTCGAAGGGCGGCACCATATAGGCATTCGTCTCTTCCACATAAGCGCGAGCGGCGGCATAGCACTGGTCGAAAATATCGCCGATCAGCCTGATCTTGATGAATTCACCACCAAAAATGCGGGTCTTGTCGATCTTCTGCTGCGGCGTCGTCACCGGCATGAAGACCACACCATGCACGCCGAAATGGCGGCAGGCAAAAGCAAAGCCCTGCGCGTGGTTACCCGCAGACGCGCAGACGAAAACTTTATTCTTGCCCGTGGTGGACACCGCCTTGCGCAGAAAATTGAACGCGCCTCTAATCTTGTAGGAACGAACGGGCGTGAGGTCTTCACGCTTCAGCCAAATCTCGGCACCATACCGACGGCTGAGATGTTCATTCAACTGCAACGGCGTTTCGGGGAATATTTCCCGGACTTCCCGCCGTGCGGCTTCTACAAGCAATTTATCCACGATTTTCAATCCATTGAATTTCACGATGGCACCCGCTATGCCATAGGAAAACGCCTGACACAAAGACTCTTTACGCGCTTTCGGTACGGCTCACTCCATGAAGGTTCCCTTTTTTGAACAGCAACCTTTTGCGCGCAGTCCTCTACATCGCTTCGGTCTTCGGGCTTTACATGGCAACTGCCATGTTCGTGCCCGCCATGGCAGACCTCTATTACGGAAACAATGACTGGGCGGTCTTTGCCACCTCCGGCTTCCTGTGCGGCGGGCTGTCACTGGCCTGCGCGCTGGCCACACGCGCGCCCATGCCAACCTTCAACAAGCGGTTCGGCTTCCTGCTGGTCAATGTCCTGTGGCTGGTCTTTTCACTGATCGGCGCCGTTCCGCTCTATCTGTCGGAGCTCAATCTCTCCTTCGGGCGCGCTTTGTTCGAATCCGTTTCCGCCATCACCACCACCGGCTCCACCGCCATTTACGGGCTGGACAAGGCGCCGCAGGGCATTCTCATCTGGCGCTCGCTGCTGTGCTGGCTGGGCGGTATCGGTATCGTGGCACTCGGCCTCTTCATCCTGCCGCTGCTGCGCGTTGGCGGCATGACCTTCTTTCGAATGGAATCCTCAGATACCGCCAACGACCGGCCCTTCGCGCGGCTCGCGAGCTTTACCAAGGCTTTCGTCGGCATTTATGTGGTCATGACGCTCGCCTGCACCATCGCATTCGATTTCGCAGGCATGACCCATTTCGATGCGCTGAACCACGCCATGTCGACAGTAGCCACCGGCGGTTTCTCCACCCACGACGCATCCTTCGCCTTCTTCGGCAACAACGTCGCGCTGCTGTGGATCGCCACCTTCTTCCTCATCCTCGGAAGCCTGCCCTTTTCCGTGATGATCCTGCTCGCCGTGCGTGGACGTATGGATATTCTCCACGACCCGCAAATCCGCGTCTTCATCGGCTATCTCTGCGCCATCTCGCTTGCCATCGGCATCTACCACCACATCACGAACGGCGTTCCGCTGGACATCGCGCTGAGCCATTCCTTCTTCAACATGACGTCGATCCTGTCCACCGGCGGCTTTGCCAGCGACGACTACACGCTGTGGGGACCCTTTGTGGTGGTCGTCGCCTTCTTCGCCACCTTCATGGGCGGCTGTTCCGGGTCCACCGCAGGCGGCATCAAGGCCTACCGCTTCGTCATCGTCTACAATGTCGTAAAAACCGGCCTGAAAAAGCTGCTCTACCCGGATGCGGTCTACACAGTGCGCTACGGCGCTCAGGTCGTGGACGCCGAAACCATCCGCAACGTCTTCCTGTTCCTGAGCTGCTTCATAGCCCTGTGGATCGGCGGCAGCCTGGTCATGAGTGCGATGGGCTACGACTTCCTGACGGCCACCTCCGCCGTCGCCACCTCCCTCGCCAACGTCGGCCCCGGCATCGGCCCCACCATCGGCCCCGCCGGCAACTTCTCCACCATCAGCGACCCAGCGCTCTACCTGCTATCGCTGATGATGCTGCTGGGACGTCTGGAGATTTTGACGGTGCTGGTGCTGCTGATGCCGCTGTTCTGGAAGGGTTGAGACAAAAGGACTGCGTGTCTACCGTCCGTCATAGGCCGGTTTCATTTTCTCCATCGTCTCATCGATGACCTTGCGAACCTCCGGCTCATCAACGATCTCAGAACAATAAAACACCGGCATTGGCTTGGAAGAAATACTCTCTCCCTTGATTACAGCCATCGACGTCTTGCCGGTCGCGGTTTTGACAGCTTCGATCAGTGGCTGCCAGTCTTCCACATTGCCAAAGCCACGCTGGACGATAATGCTCGCCCACCCATCTCCCTGATCCCTCAAGGCCTCATCGTCCAGTCCAGTCAGGCAAGTCGCAACCGCATAACCTTCAACATCCTGTTGAAGTTGCGACCGCGGCGCGGCGGCAGCACTGCTCACACAAAAAACGACACCACTAACAGCCGATATAATAATGTGGCGCATAGTCATCACGGCATCTCCCAGAATTCACCTTTGAACGTAGCCGCACTACCCTCTGAATATTGCGAGTAGTTGTCGAAGCTGGGCTCACGAAACGGAACTATTCTGAGGGCAAATAGCCTAGTTGCGCTGCCGATGCGCGGCTATCAAAGGTCTGGTGCGGACGGCGGGACTTGAACCCGCAAGACCAGAGGCCGGCAGATTTTAAGTCTGCTGCGTATACCGATTCCGCCACGTCCGCTTGCGGGGTTTATCTACACAGCGCAGGCGGGTGTGGTCAACGGGGCGTTGAGGGTGCGGGGTGGATTTAACCGCACCAACTCTGATTTCTCGCGCCAGCCGGGCGTGCCAGCCCCTCGCGAACAAGCTGATCGGCAAAGGATACGCCGGACCTTGATAGGGTGGATGCACCGCCAGCAGATGCGACCTGGAAGCCGCCGGAGTTCAGCATGTCGCGCAGACGGACCTTGGCGGTAAAACCTCGCTGACGCTCCTCCAGGCAGCGGGCCTGATCGGTTTGCGGCACGTCGATGCCGGCCAGCTTCATTTTCTCGCCCTTCAGCCAGAACGTGTTGCCGTCAGCCACGCAATTGTTGAGGCCGGAACGACCACAAAAGGCGAAGGTGCCGGGCTTTGCGGTCAGCGATACCTTTTCCACCGATGGGCGGGGGGATGGCAGCGTGGCGCTTGCCGTCTGCGTCGAGGCGCCTGCCAAGGGCATGGCGATGCTGCGCGGTGGCACCGGTGCGCCGCTTGCCGGAAGTGCCACGGTCTGTGTTGCGGCAGGCCTTGTCCGCTCGCTCGCCACGTCACGTGTTACGGGTTTGGGTGGGGTCGTCACCGGTCTGGAGACGGCAGCGACGGTGCCTTTCAGGGCTGGCATCAGGCTGTCGCGGTGCTCATAAACCTGGATGCCGCCGACGGCGACACCGAGCAGCAACAGCCATGACCACATGCCCGAACCGCCAGACTTGGCAGATGAACGGCGGCGGCTTGTCGGTTTTCTCTTGCTCACGGGGATCACTCCTTGTCCGTGCGCATTATCGGCCCAAGGGGTTTCCGAAAGGTTGGCATTTGACACAAATGCGGATCAAAAAATGAATTTATCCACAACTCATGTGCGTCACCCCACCCCCTAATCCTGCACGTGTCGCACAAACGAGGGGACGTTAGCGCACCTGATCCAGCAGGCGCTTGCATTCCAAGAGGTCGAACAGCGCTTCCTGCAACAGTGCCCGGTCATCCTTGCTGATGCTGGATTTACCGATGGAAATCTCCGGTGTGTCGTCTCCAGCACCTCCGAAGCCGAAGAATCGGCCACTTGGTTTGGCCTTGGGACGTCCGACGACTTCGTCTTCCTCTGCGTTCGTGACACGTGGCTCAACCGTCTCACCGCTGGCCGCCATGATGGCTTCCATCGTTGCCATATCGCCTGAGGCGATAGCCGAGACGAAGCGGTTGCCGTTGGTCTTCAGCAGCTTCTGCACGCCCTTGATCGTGTAGCCGTGGTCGTACAGCAGATGGCGAATGCCCTTCAGCAGATCGACGTCATCGGGGCGATAATAGCGGCGGCCGCCGCCGCGCTTCATAGGCTTGATCTGCGGAAAGCGGGTTTCCCAGAAGCGCAGCACGTGCTGCGGCAGGTCCAAATCCTCAGCCACTTCACTGATGGTTCGAAAGGCGTCGGGGCTTTTATCCAAGGTCCACTCCCATCCACACCAGAGGCAGGATTTCAAAACACCATTTAAGCTACGATGCGAATCGCACTGATTTCAACGGCTTGAAGGTTGAAATTCAACTATGTTCACAGGAGATAAGGAATCCTAGCGTGCAGAAATTGAAGACCTGCACGATGGCGACTGTGTCAGGAGACCGCTTTTTGAGTCTTCTGCTTTGCCTTGCGGGCGGAGTGCGCCTTGAGGATGCGCTGCTTCAAAACGTTGGAGGCCTTGAAGGTCATGACGCGGCGTGGTGAGATCGGAACCTCTTCGCCGGTCTTGGGGTTGCGACCGATACGCTCGTTCTTCTCGCGTATCTGGAACGTCGCGAAGGAGGATAGTTTTACAACCTCCCCACGTGTTATCGCGTTGCAGATCTCGTCGATCACGGTTTCAACCAGTTCGGCGGATTCGGTTCGGGACAACCCCACTTTTCGAAACACAGACTCGGCTAGATCCGCACGTGTCACTGTTTTCCCGGCCATATTTCCCCGCACCGCTCTCTTTTATCTCGTTGAAGCCGTCCAAGATTATTGCCCTTGGGACGACCGGTCAAGCAAAGTTTCAGAATCGTTTAGGCATTTCCAGCAATGGTGGCAATGGCTTACACGGCTGCGTAAAGAGAATTTTACCAGCGCAGCAGAACTGCACCCCAGGTAAAACCGCCACCCATGGCTTCCAGCATGACCAGATCGCCCTTTTTGATGCGGCCATCGGCGGCTGCAACGGCCAGTGCAAGCGGAATGGAAGCGGCAGATGTGTTGCCGTGCTGGTCCACCGTAATGACGACTTTTTCACCGGGAATACCGAGCTTTTTGGCCGAACCGTCGATGATCCGACGGTTTGCCTGATGCGGCACCAGCCAGTCCAGATCATCAGCAGTCGTGCCCGTGGCCTCAAATGCAGCTTCGATGACATCGGTGATCATGCCCACCGCATGCTTGAAAACCTCACGGCCTTCCATGCGCAGCTGACCAACGGTGCCAGTAGTGGAAGGTCCGCCATCGACGTAGAGTTTGTCCTTGTGCGATCCGTCGGAGCGCAGGTTGGATGTCAGAATGCCGCGATCAGACGTCTTGCCCTCTCCCTCGCCCGCCTCGAGCACCACAGCACCCGCACCGTCACCGAACAGCACGCAGGTCGTGCGGTCGGTCCAGTCGAGAATGCGCGAGAAGGTCTCGGCGCCAATCACCAGCACGCGCTTGGCCATGCCGCCGCGTATGTAGAGATCGGCGGTTGCCATGGCATAGACGAAGCCGGAACAGACGGCCTGAACGTCGAATGCAAAGCCACTGGTAATGCCAAGGCGGTTCTGGATGTTGACGGCGGTTGCAGGAAACGTGTTGTCGGGCGTCGACGTCGCAACGATGATGAGATCGATCTCGTCAGGCTGAAGACCGGCGTTTTCAAGGGCGGCGCGGGCCGCAGCCTCGCCCAGAGACGAGGTCGTTTCGCCCTCGCCCGCAATGTAGCGCTGCTTGATGCCGGTGCGCTGGACGATCCATTCGTCCGTGGTATCGACGATCTTTTCGATGTCCTGGTTCGTCATGACTTGCTTCGGAAGCGCTGCCCCGAAACCACGTACTACTGAGCGGATCATCCGTTATTCCTCATCGACCACGAGAGCTTCCGGCGCCGGTGGCGGCAGCCGTCTTGCGTGGTATGCTTTCAAATCGTTTTCTATTTTTGCTGTCAGGCCGTTGTGGGCCATATCATAGCCCACATCGACCGCAGACGCGAAACCAAGCGCATCCGTGCTGCCATGGCTTTTGATGACGATGCCGTTCAGACCGAGGAAAACGCCGCCATTGACCTTTCGCGGGTCCATCTTCTCGCGCAGCACATCGAATGCGCTCTTGGCCAGGATGTAACCGATCTTGGCGATGAAGCTGCGAGAAATCGCCTCGCGCAACAGCGTGGTGATCTGTTTTGCCGTGCCTTCCGCTGCTTTGAGCGCAATGTTGCCGGTGAAACCTTCGGTGACGACAACATCCACGGTGCCCTTGCCGATATCGTCACCTTCCACGAAGCCGCGATAATCGATGGTGCCAAGGTCGGCTTCGCGAATGAGGCGACCGGCTTCCCGGACCTCTTCCTGCCCCTTCACTTCCTCGACGCCGACATTCAGCAGTCCAACCGTCGGGCGGTCGATGTCGAACAGCGCGCGCGCCATGGCGCCGCCCATGATGGCAAAGTCGAGAAGCTGCTGCGAATCCGCGCCGATGGTCGCACCGACGTCCAGAACGATGCTTTCGCCCTTCAGCGTCGGCCATATACCGGCAATAGCGGGGCGTTCCACACGCGCCATAGTGCGCAGGCAAAACTTCGCCATGGCCATCAGCGCGCCAGTGTTACCAGCAGAAACAGCCACATCCGCTTCGCCAAGCTTCACCGCTTCGATGGCGCGCCACATGCTGGAGACGTAGCGGCCACGGCGCAGCGCCTGGCTCGGCTTTTCGTCCATGGCAACGGAAACTTCGCAATCGAAAAATTGCGACTTGTCCCGAAGCTTAGGAAATTGCGCCAGAATAGGATCGCATTTGCTCTTCTGCCCGTAGAGCAGGAAGGTCACATCGTTATGACGGTCCAGCGCCGCAGCAGCGCCAGCGATGGCAACATCAGGGCCAAAATCCCCGCCCATGACGTCAATTGCTATTCTGATCACTCGTCCCTGATCCTTTTTACCGCCCTGCGGCGAAATTTTGCGCGAAAATACCGTTTCCGCACCTGCTTACAACTGAATTCTCGATCGCATGCGATCCGTTCAGTCCTTTTTCCAGTCCTTCAATGCTGCAAAAGGCGACGGTTTTTTGTCCTCTTCCGCCTTTGTCTCACCATAACCCGCGAAATCCACATCCGGTTTGCGCGGATATGGGTCGATGCCAAGCGCCGCAAACTCCGTCACCACGGCACCAACATCGATCGTATCACCGGTGAACTGGTCCGGCGTATCGGGACCATCGGGGTCCAGCACGATTTCGCCCTGCTCATTCGTCATCATCCGCGCCAGCTTCGAACCCTCCGGCACGAAGATGTGCTCGAACGTCTCATCCAGAACGCTTTCCACCGGCTCCAGTGTGACGACGCAGGACTGCGTCAACGCCGCCTTCACATCCCCGGTAATCTTGACACCATCGCGTTTCCAGCGTGTGACCTGCAATTCGCTTTTCAGATATTCAACGGACAGCACATTCCACAGCTTCGCCAGCGCCTTAAGCTCATCCTCGCTGGCGGACAGACGAATCCTGACGGGATTGGCGGAAATATGGCCTACCTTGACGGGGTAGGAAAAAGGAACGTCGTCATTGGCCGCGTTTTGCGAATTCATTAAAACCTCTTAAACTCCGGGGCGGGCAGCGTCACATTGCCCGTCGCGATCACGTCTTCCGACTGTGCAGACAGGGCGTCGGACGCCATCATCATCCAGTTGGCAAGGCCGTCCATCGAAGGGACCGGCGCTTCTGCCTGTGGGTATATATTGCGCGCAAGGGCTGCGGCAAGGGCTTGCGCATCCCCACCATCCAGAGCTGCGGCGTAGGATTCGAGACGACCGTAGAACATTCCAGCGAATTTCTTCATGCGCTTGGGAACACCCTGGTCGCCAATGCCCAGCTCGCGCATGGAGTGGTCCAGATCCTGAAAAAACGCGTCGATGATCTCCTGGGCAATCTCCTGCCCGCTGGTTTCAGACGATTTCGTGCGGCGGAAATACAGAATCATCACGATCGCCAGAAGCTCGAAACGGCCCATGACGGTATCGGGCACATTGAGGTGCAGATAGAAGTCAGGCTGGCGTGCAGCCGTCGTCAGCGCGGTATATTGCCTGTCAACGATCGCGCCATTGCTGTTTTTCTTCTTGAAGAGACCGAAGACCATCGAAATTTCCGAATATTGATCGACGAAATCGCGTCTCGTCCATTGCCCTTGTTGCATGATTGCCAAAGCTGGTTTACCGAAGCATCCGAGAATTGCAATGCCGTTGAGGTCACGTTCATCGTTGGGCTGAAACAGTCGAAGAGAAGCGCCGGAGGAAGCGTCATTTTCACGAAGCCATTGCATTCCTTTGTGAAGCGGGGGTTTTGTGTCCCCGGATTGACATAATCATGTGTACAGAAGCGGTACACACGTCAGCATACCGGAAGGTGCCATTCATGATCGCAGTCGGGGAAACGCAGGTGAGCAAGCAGAAGTCCGCAACGCAGACACGTTTTCTGAGCAAGACTGCCGTGGCAATCGTCATCGCATCCAGCCTGTTGACGGCCTGCTCCAGCACCACCGACGTCTTCCACAACGGTTATGTCGCCGATGAACAGTCGCTGCAACTGATCCCCGTCGGCTCCAGCCGCGAACAGGTGTTGCTGACCATGGGCACACCATCGACCACCGCCACCTTCGGCAACGAAGTTTTCTACTACATCTCCCAGAAGCGCGTGCGTAAGGCAGCCTTCATGAAGCCGAAGCTGGTCGAGCAGAGCATTCTTGCGATCTACTTCGACAAGAACGGCGTCGTATCGCAAAAGGCGAACTACACGCTTCAGGACGGCAAGGTCTTCGATACGATTTCGCGCACCACCCCAACAGGCGGCAAGGACCTCACCTTCCTGCAGCAGCTTCTGTCCGGCGGCACGGCAGGCGCGGGTATCGCCAAGAGCATCCTGGGTCAGTCCAGCGGTAGCAGCGACGGCTTCTGATCCAGCAAACGGACATGCAAAAGGCCCGCGAGATGATCCTCTCGCGGGCCTTTTTTTGTTTTGCGCTGACGCTCTCTCCACTTCCGTCATACCGGCCTTGAGCCGGTATCCAGTCAGCTCAAGTCCTTGAGCTGAAAGAACTTTTCTCGAGGCGCAGACGCGCGTCGGCTAGACCCCGGCTCAAGGCCGGGGTGACAGCGGTGGATGTATTCCGCCAAACTGCCCTCCCATTTAAACCGGACAGCAGTGGACCAAGTCTGAGGTGAAAGAGAGGATGGGGCATTGCGACCGTCTCACACACCCCCTCACCTGCGTTTGCTCAATGCGCCAGCACAGCCAGCAACAACAACGCCACGATGTTGGTGATCTTGATCGCCGGATTAACAGCGGGACCAGCCGTGTCCTTGTAGGGATCGCCGACCGTATCCCCGGTCACCGATGCCTTGTGCGCATCCGAACCCTTCATATGCGTCACGCCGTCCTTGTCGATGAAGCCATCTTCGAAGCTTTTCTTGGCGTTGTCCCACGCGCCACCGCCGGATGTCATGGAGATCGCCACGAACAGACCGTTGATAATCACACCCAGCAGCGATGCACCAAGGGCAGCGAAAGCCGAGGCTTTCGAACCTGAAATCAGCAGCACACCGAAATAGACAACCAGCGGAGCCAGAACCGGCAGCAGCGATGGAACAATCATTTCGCGGATCGCCGCCTTCGTCAGCAGATCCACCGCTCTGCCGTAATCCGGCTTTTCCGTGCCCTGCATGATGCCCGGCTTTTCGCGGAACTGACGGCGCACTTCCTCCACGATGGCGCCCGCAGCCTTGCCGACAGCCGTCATGGCGATGCCGCCGAAGAGGTAGGGGATCATGCCGCCGAACAGCAGGCCTGCGACGACATAGGGGTTGGAGAGGCTGAAGGAAATCTCGCCGATATCCTTGAAGTAGGGATAGAGATCGCCATTGGCCGCAAAGTAGGCAAGGTCGTTGGAATAGGCCGCAAACAGAACCAGCGCGCCAAGGCCAGCCGAGCCGATAGCGTAACCCTTGGTCACCGCCTTGGTGGTGTTCCCCACGGCATCCAGCGCATCCGTCGCCTTGCGGACATCCGGGTCGAGACCCGCCATTTCCGCAATTCCACCGGCATTGTCTGTGACAGGGCCGAAGGCATCGAGGGCCACAATCATGCCCGCAAGCCCCAACATAGCCGTCACGGCGATACCCGTGCCGAACAGGCCTGCGAGCTGATAGGTCGAGATGATGCCACCGACGATGACGATGGCAGGCAGAGCAGTCGACTCGAGCGAGACGGCAAGCCCCTGAATGACGTTGGTGCCGTGCCCCGTGACGGAGGCCTGCGCGATGGAATTGACCGGGCGCTTGTTGGTGCCGGTATAGTATTCGGTAATGACCACGATCAGTGCGGTAACGAGAAGCCCCAGAAGGCCGCAGAAGAACAGGTTGGTGCCGGTAATGTCCTGTCCGGCCACCGTGCCGATGGTTCCCCAACCGATGGTGAGCGACGTAGCTGCCGCCAGACCCGCGACGGAAAAGACGCCGGTTGCGATCAGGCCCTTGTAGAGCGCGCCCATGATGGAATTGTTGGTGCCAAGTTTGACGAAGAATGTCCCTGCAATCGACGTCAGGATGCACACGCCGCAGATGGCCAGCGGATAGAGCATCGCGCTTTCGAGCACAGGCGCACCGGCAAAGAAGATCGCAGCGAGAACCATGGTCGCGACGACTGAGACCGCGTAGGTCTCGAACAGATCCGCCGCCATGCCAGCGCAATCGCCGACGTTGTCGCCGACATTGTCCGCAATGGTGGCAGGGTTGCGTGGATCATCCTCTGGAATACCCGCCTCAACCTTGCCGACGAGATCGCCGCCCACATCCGCACCCTTGGTGAAGATACCGCCACCAAGCCGGGCGAAGATGGAGATCAGCGACGCGCCGAAGCCGAGTGACACCAGCGCATCGATGACTTCACGCGAGCCCGTGGCATGGCCAAGGCCTGCCGTCAGCACCAGATAATAGATGGACACACCCAGGAGCGCGAGACCGGCCACCAGCATGCCGGTGATGGCGCCGGATTTGAACGCGATGTCCAGACCTGCGGCCAGGCTGTGGGATGCGGCCTGCGCGGTGCGCAGATTGGCACGCACCGAGACATGCATACCGACGAAACCGGCAGCACCTGACAGGACGGCACCGATGATGAAACCGATAGAGGCTTCCGGCGAGAGCAGGAACCAGACGGCGATTGCGACGATGATACCGACGATTGCAATGGTAAGATATTGACGGGTGAGATACGCCTGCGCGCCCTCGCGGATGTAGCCTGCTATTTCTTGCATGCGCGCGGTGCCCTGATCGGCATCCAGAACGCTTTTCGTTGCCCAGACCGCGTAAACCACGGACAGGACACCGCATAAAATTACCAATGCAATAACGGTCATTCGCACTTACCTCCTATGTGCCGGGCTCACTCCCTTCCCGGCGGGCGAAACCATGCGCGGCGCGAGAAACCAAGCCCTGACGCCGAGGTAAGCCGCTCATTCTCCTCCAAGGACGAACGGCTTGCGCGGCAAAGATGCGTTGGCAAAACCCGCCGCGTCAAGTGCGAAGATGACTGGCGGAAATCTTATCACTCTGATTCAGAGTGGTTTTCGCTTTTGTTTTAGAAAAAGGAAAAGAATAAGCAGGAGGCATGTACCTGCGACTGGCCATATCACGAGGTTCATGACCGACCAGCCCCATGTTGTGAACACCTGCCCCGAGGCAAAGGACGACAGCGCGACGGTGCCGAACAGGATGATATCGTGAAAGCCCTGCACCTTGTCCGCTTCATGCGGGCGATAGCTGGAAGACACGATGGATGTCGCGCCGATGAAACCGAAGTTCCAGCCCATGCCTAAAAGAATGAGCGCCGCCCAGAAATTCCAGAGTTCAATGCCCATATGCGCAACCACGGCACAGGCCATCAGAACCAGAAGCCCTGCAGCCACGACCTTCTCCGCGCCGAAACGGGAAATCAGCATGCCGGTGAAGAAACTCGGGCCGAACATGGCCAGCACGTGCCACTGAATGCCGAGCGTCGCCATTTCGCTGGGAAAGCCGCAGCCGATGACCATTGCCAACGGCGCTCCGATCATCATGAATGTCATCAGCGCATAGGAACCGATGCCGCAGATCATACCGGTCATGAAACGATGCGTGAGAACGATCTCTCTTAGGGGTCGCGCCGGTTCGGAGATCGCGGATACGCTGCGCAATTCGGGAAGTTTGAGAAAGGAAAAAACGGCAGCAGCGATGAGCCCCAGAGGAATGAGCGCCATGAAAGCACCGGCAAACAACACGGGTTCGAACGCATCCTTGCCGAAAATGGCCAGTTGCGGGCCGAGAATGGCGGAAATCACCCCGCCTGCCAAAATCCAGGAAATGGCCTTGGGCTTGTAGAAAGAGGGAGATGCGTCCGCAGCAGCAAAGCGGATTTTCTGGGTAAAGCCACCGGCAACGCCGATCAGAAGCAAGCCGAACGCAAACAGCCAGAAGTCGGCACGAAACAGCGCAAGTGACGCAAGCCCTCCCCCGGTGGAGCAAAGCAGCGCGCCTAAAATGAAGCCCGTCTTGCGGCCCAGAAAGCGGGCGGCGAAAGCCACCGCGATGGCGCCAACGGCAACGCCGACGTTGAAACCCGTCAGCGGTGCCGTTGCCAGCGATTTGTCCGCGCCCAGCAATTGATAGCCCGCCAGAGCCCCGACGGAAAAGCTAAGCGGCCCGGCAGATCCCATGACGGCCTGCGCCATGGTCAAAAGGAAGACATTGCGTTTGGCGTCGTTCAGTTGATGTTCAAGTCCCGGAACAGAAACGGCGCTCATGTCTTCCTCGTGTGTTTTTAGCGCTTTACCTCGCCGCGGATCTGCTTGGCAATGCGGTCCAACACTGCATTGACCAACTTGGGCTCGTCATGTTCGAAGAACGCCCGGGCAATCTCGACATATTCGGTCACGATCACCGCGACCGGAACGTCCTTGCGCTCCAGAATTTCGAACGTTCCAGCACGTAAGATTGCACGAACGGTGGTGTCGAGACGCGACAGCGGCCAGTCTTCCTGAAGGGCGGAGCGCACCAGCGGGTCGATCTTGGTCTGGTCACGCACGACGCCCGCCACGATGGAGCGGAACCACGACGGATCGGCCTTGAGATAGGTCTCGCCGTCCACTTCCTGACCCAGACGGTGCGCCTCGTATTCAGCAACCACTTCCATCACGCCGGTACCGCCGACATCCATCTGGTAAAGCGCCTGCACGGCAGCAAGCCGCGCAGCACCGCGCTGGTTGACGGGCTTCGTGGAAGGCTGGCGTGGCTCGGAACCGTTATCGGTATTGCTCATGCTTTCAGCCACCCAGCTTTTTCTTCAGTTCGATCATGGTCAAGGCAGCGCGGGCTGCAAAGCCACCCTTGTCCTTGTCGGACCGGCGCACGCGCGCCCAGGCCTGATCTTCGTTCTCAACGGTCATGATGCCGTTGCCGATTGCAAGCGATTCACTGACCGCGAGGTCCATCAGCGCGCGCGAGGATTCATTGGAAACGATGTCGAAGTGGTAGGTCTCACCGCGAATGACCATGCCAAGTGCAACGAAACCGTCATATTCCGCGCCTTCATCGTCAGCAGCATCAAGCGCCATGGCGATCGCAGGTGGAATTTCCAGCGCGCCGGGAACGGTGATGATGTCATAGGTGGCGCCAGCTTCATCGAGCGCAAACTTCGCGCCATCGAGAAGAGCATCGGCCATATCGTCATAAAAACGTGCTTCCACGATGAGAAGATGAGGCTTGGACATGGGAATTTCCTGAAAAGCTGCGCCGGATCATCCCGGCTTTTGGCGCGGTCAAACCATGGCTTGCCCCGATTGGCAAGTATTTTTAATGCAATGCTGATCACCCGCCGCCCGCGACGGGTGCTGCCAGAGGCCAGTCATGCGCCTTACGTCAGGCAGATTGGGTCGGAAATTCCGCGAGCCTAGCCGCATAGCGCGCCATCGTATCGACCTCGAAATTCACGAAATCACCAGCCTGACGGTCGCCCCATGTGGTGACGGACAGCGTGTGGCGGATGAGGAGAACGTCAAAATCCGTGCCGTTGACGGCGTTTACCGTCAGCGATGTGCCATCCAGCGCGATGGAGCCTTTGGGAGCGACGAATTTCGCCAGATGCTGTGGAGCACGCAGGCGGATGCGCACCGCCTCGCCTTCCGGTTCGATGGATAGTATCTCGGCCTTGTCATCCACATGACCTGATACGATATGCCCGCCAAGCTCGTCACCGATTTTCAGCGCCCGCTCCAGATTGACGCGGGTGTCCTTGGTCCAGCTGGCGATGGTGGTCAGCCGAAGCGCCTCTTCCCACGCCTCGACCTCGTACCAGCGCTCGTTGCTGCCCTCTTCAGGAAGCTTCGTCACCGTCAGGCACACACCGCCATGGGAAATCGATGCGCCGATGTCGATGGTTTTGGGATCGTAGCTCGTCGCAACGCGCAGACGCACACCTTCCGGCAGCGCCTCAAGCTCGGACACGGTTCCCACGTCGGTGACAATTCCGGTAAACATCAAAGCGGCCTTTCAAATTCAAAACAGCGATCCGGCCCGTAAGCGGTTTCGCCAACAAATGTAAATTCCTGTGGGATATCGGCCCGGGTGACCGGACTTTCAAGCCCGCCCGCGCCGATGATCATGGGGCTTTCGAACAGCAGAATACGATCCACGAGGCCAGCTTCAAGGAAGGATTTTGCGACATGAGCGCCACCTTCGACCAGAAGTTCGGACATTCCGCGGTTGGCGAGAATGGTGAGGAGAATGGCGAGGTCTGGGACTTCCAGGATTTCGACGCCCGAGGCTTCGAGGTGTTGGCGTTTGTGGGCAACAGCCCCCTCTGGCCTGCCGGCCATCTCCCCCACAAGGGGGGAGAGACTCGGAGTGATGCCTTGCTCAGTATTTGTTGTTGCAGACTGGGATACGAGGGCTGAGATAGTCTTAGACGCTTGAGGCTGGTCTGTCTCCCCCCTTGTGGGGGAGATGCCCGGCAGGGCAGAGGGGGTCTTCGCCTCAACCACCGCCACCACAACACCCACATCCCCAGCCGTCCGCACCAGCTTAGACCCCACAGGCAACTCCAACCGCCGGTCCAGCACAATCCGCACCGGCGAGCGATGCTCAAGCCCTGCAATCCGCACCGTCAACTCCGGGTCATCGGCCAGCGCCGTACCAATCCCAACGAGGATGGCATCGCATCGCGCCCGCAGCTCATGCACGGCCTGCCGCGATTCCGGCCCGGTGATCGCTACCTGCCCTTCCCCAACCCGGCCAATCATACCATCCGCAGAAATTGCAATTTTTAAAACCACATGCGAACGTTTCTTCATCTTCCGCGTGAGATATCCGGACATCAAACGCTCGCCCTCACGGCGCAGCAAGCCGGTTTCGACCGCAATCCCAGCATCGCGTAAAATCTGGTAGCCACGCCCGGAAACCCGCTCGTCCGGGTCATCGACGGCGACAACCACGCGGGCGACGCCGAAATCCACCAGCGCGTTGGCGCAGGGCGGTGTTCTGCCGAAATGGGAGCATGGTTCGAGCGTGACATAGGCCGTAGCACCCCTCGCCGCCTCGCCTGCGATCTCCAGTGCCTGACGCTCCGCATGCGGGCGTCCGCCAATCGCCGTCACGGCTTCCGCGATGATCTCGCCATGTTTGACGAGAACGCAGCCGACGGAGGGGTTGGTATCTGTGAGGCCTGTATGGCTGCGGGAAATCTCGATTGCCCGTGCCATGAACCGTTCATCATCGGCGCGGGTCGTCACGGGTCTACGCTCCGGCGTCCGTATCACGCGCAATCTTGGCGTTGATCTCGGCAATCACGTTCTCGAAATCTTCGGCATGGCTGAAGTCGCGATAGACCGAGGCATAGCGAACGAAGGCCACGTCATCGAGACCCTTCAGCGCTTCCAGCACCTGCAAACCGATTTCTTCCGATGGAATTTCCGTCTCGCCAGAGCTTTCCAGGCGACGCGCAATGCCGGACACCGCCCGCTCTATGCGGTCACGGTCCACCGGGCGCTTGCGCAGTGCGATCTCGAAGGATCGCACCAGCTTTTCACGGTCGAAGGGCAGCTTGCGACCGCTCTTTTTGATGACCATCAGCTCGCGCAACTGCACGCGCTCATAGGTCGTGAAGCGACCGCCGCAATCCGGGCAGATGCGCCGCCGGCGAATAGAGGTGTTATCCTCCGCCGGACGCGAGTCCTTGACCTGCGTATCTTCCGAGCCGCAAAAAGGGCAGCGCATCGCTCACATCCCTCTTATAGATATGGGTACATCGGGAAACGGTCCGTCATTGCGACGACCTTTTCACGAACCGCAGCTTCGACGCTGGCATTGCCTTCATCGGAGTTGGCAGCCTTGAGGCCATCCAACGTCTCGACGATCAGCTTGCCGATTTCGCGGAATTCCGCTTCCTTGAAGCCACGTGTCGTACCAGCCGGAGTGCCGAGGCGAACGCCCGATGTCACGAACGGCTTTTCAGGGTCGAACGGAATGCCGTTCTTGTTGCAGGTGATGTAGGCGCGACCGAGTGCTGCTTCCGCCCGCTTGCCGGTGGCGTTCTTCTTGCGAAGATCGACCAGCATCAGGTGGTTGTCGGTGCCGCCGGACACCACGTCCAGACCGCCTTCGACCAGCGTTTCGGCAAGTGCCTTGGCGTTCTTGACGACCTGTGCGGCGTAGTCCTTGAACTCAGGCTGAAGCGCTTCACCGAAGGCAACAGCCTTTGCGGCGATGACGTGCATCAGCGGCCCACCCTGAAGGCCGGGGAAAACAGCCGAGTTGAACTTCTTGGCCAGATCCTCGTCATTGGTCAGGATCATACCACCGCGTGGGCCGCGAAGCGACTTGTGGGTCGTCGTCGTGGCAACGTGGCAATGCGGGAATGGCGATGGATGCTGGCCACCGGCAACGAGACCGGCAATATGCGCCATGTCGACCATCAGGTAGGCGCCGACTTCATCGGCAATCTCGCGGAAACGCTTCCAGTCCCAGACGCGGGAGTAAGCCGTGCCACCAGCCAGAATGAGCTTCGGCTTGGTTTCCTTGGCCTTGCGCTCGACTTCGTCCATATCCAGCAGGTTGTCGCCTTCGCGCACGCCATAGGACACGACGTTGAACCATTTGCCGGACATGTTGACCGGAGAACCGTGCGTCAGGTGACCACCGGAATTGAGGTCGAGACCCATGAAGGTATCGCCCGGCTGAAGCAGCGCGAGGAATACGGCCTGGTTCATCTGTGAACCGGAGTTTGGCTGAACGTTGGCAAAGTTCACACCGAACAGCTTCTTGGCGCGCTCAATGGCCAGCTCTTCCGCAATATCCACGAACTGGCAGCCGCCGTAATAGCGCTTGCCCGGATAGCCCTCGGCATATTTGTTGGTCATGATCGAACCCTGCGCTTCCAGAACGGCGCGGGAAACGATGTTCTCAGAAGCGATCAGCTCGATTTCGTGGCGCTGACGACCCAGCTCCTTCTCGATCGCGCCGAAGATATCGGGATCAGCGTCGGCAAGCGGGCGGGAGAAGAAGGCATCTGTATTCGTCATGATGATAGCTCCTGAGACAGTCATGCGATGGCGTCTTAACGCCCTGCCCTTTCAAGAGCAAGACAGCCTGCGAGATTTGCCCGTCAAACTGCGACCTTCAGCGGAAATATTCCATCCAAGCCCCAAACAAAAAAGCCGCGCTTCGAAAAACGCGGCTTTTGACAGGTCTGATGTGGCAGATCAGTTGCGCGGCAACAGATCGTCATCGATGGAGCCGGAAGGCTGCTCCTGCGTATAGGTGGTGTTCAGCGCCAGTTCGGCATTGCCGTCCTTGCTGTAGATGTCGTCGCGGAACTGGACGACGCCATCGCGTGTCGACCATGCCGTGATGTAAACGAAATACACCGGAATTTCCTGCGCCAGCTTGATCGGCGTGTTGACGCGAGTGGCGATGACCCGTTCGATTTCCTGACGCGACCAGCCGGGCGTGTCACGCAGCATCCACGATGTCAGGTCGCGAACGTTCTGAACGCGAACACAGCCGGACGACTCGAAGCGCATCAGCTTGTTGAACAGGCCTTGCTGCGGCGTGTCGTGCATGTATTCGTTATTCGGGTTGTGGAAGTTGATCTTAGTCGAGGACATGGCGTTGTTCTTGCCCGGGTCCTGACGGAACATCAGGTTCGGTGCCTTCGGCGCGTTCCAGTCGATCGTCGTCGGCGACACTTCCTGCCCACGGCCATCCAGAAGACGGATATTGTTGCGCTCCAGATAGGTCGGGTCCTTCTGCATCAAAGGCACGATGTCCTTTTCGATGATCGAGCGCGGAGCCGTCCAGTAAGGGTTGAGAATGATCTCGTAAATCTTGGAGTTGATGATGTGGGTCGGGCGCGTATCCTTGCCAACGACAGCCGTATTGCGCAACACGACGCGGTTGTTCTCGACTGCTTCGATGGACGCTGCCGGAATATTCACCATCACGTGGCGCGGGCCGAGATCGCCCGACATGGTGTTGATGCGAACAAGGTTGGTCTGAAGCTGCCCCAGACGGATCTGTGCGGAAACATTCAGCGCCTTCAAGGTGTATTCACCGATAACGCCGTCAGCCGGAAGGCCGTGGCGCGCCTGGAAGCGCTTCAAGGCACCATCGACATAGGAATCGAATGCGCTGGAAATACCGGCTTCACGCGGCAGGTCGCCGGAGATCATCAGACGCTGGCGCAGGGCCTGAATGGATGGATCGCTGACGCCGATCTGAAGTTTCTGTTGGCTTGGCGGTACTTCCGGCCAGCCGCCGTTGGAAACGATCTGCTGATACTGCATCATCGCCTGCTGCACGAAGCCGGGCGATTCGGGGCTCAGAACCGGGGTGTTGGACGCAACACCGGCAGCGGCGCGCGAAGAGTTGGCATCGAACTGATCGTCCCAGTTACCACGACGCGACGATCCGATGAGATCGTTGAACGCATCCTGCGCAAATGCGGGCGCGGCCAGAGCCACAGCGCCGAGGGAAACGGCAGAGCGCAACATGGCGCGCCGTGAAACAACTTCGGGGACGATTTTCTTTGTCATTTTACCTACCAGCCACTTATCAGGCATCATAAACAACGCCTAAAACAACATCGTTAACAAACACGTATGGACGCGCCTGCCGGCAGGAAGAACTCTATGCGAACGATGGATGACGCATGACGCGAACACAGGAGAAACCGCCGGCTCCTAGCATGTGGCGGTCCCATACCAATATGGCCAATTCGTGTCACCTGATGGCGCCTCACGAACCCGTGTTGCCAGGTGATTTTGCGATTGCAGCGCACAAAAATGCAACAAGCCGGATGCGCCCCCACATCCGGCTTTGCTTGATGATACGATATTGCCGATCGATTACAGGCGGTAAGCGATCGAGTCGTTCCAGAAACGGTCCAGACGCTGGAGCATCTTGTTCATTTCTGCGAACTCGCCGGTGCCGATGCCGCCGACTTTTTCGATGGAGCCGATGTGGCGCTCATAGAGGCCTGCAACGGTTTCTGCGATGTCCTGGCCCTTTTCGGTCAGGCTGATGCGAACCGAGCGGCGGTCGATGCGGGAACGCTGGTGGTTGATGAAGCCGAGGTCTACCAGCTTCTTGACGTTGTAGGACACGTTGGAGCCGAGGTAGTAACCACGCGAGCGCAGCTCGCCGGCGGTCAGTTCGGATGTGCCGATGTTGAAAAGCAGGAGCGCCTGAACTGCGTTGACATCATCGCGACCCTGACGGTCGAACTCGTCCTTGATGACATCGAGAAGGCGGCGGTGGAGGCGCTCAACCAGATGAAGCGATTCCATGTAGAGAGAGCGGATGGTTTCGTCCTGAGCGTCGGAAACGATGGCCTGTGGCTTTGCTTTGCTATTGATCATGACTGCCTCACTGTTTTGTTTGGCGGTGTTTGTTTGTTTCCCGCCTTGAGACCAAATCTAAGCAATGCGCATAAAATTCTACTTAAAATGCACGATTAATGAAACGTTACTTGCATGTCTCGCTTTTGATGAGGGTTGTACCGAATTCAAAATCGCCCCGGTCACGGCTATATTTTTCAAAGGCTTACGCCGAAAAATCTGCCAAAAAACGGCCCCAATAGCTTTAATTTTATGGTAAATCAATTCTTGAGCGTTCGTCGTTTTGGCGTGCATCGAGCCAGAAAGCGACCTGGAATAGTATATAAACAGTTGAGATTATGCCGTGCATGATGGGTACCATGGTGTTGTGCCCGAATATATTCGGCCACACCCTGTACATGGCGATCTGGGTTCCGGCGCCGATGACCCACATGACGGCGCCCCAGGACGCACCGAGCCACAGGCCAAGGGCCGCAACCGGGAAAACGACGGCCAGACTGGTGCCTGCCACGCGCCACGGCATGTTGAGCATATCGAACCGCGCCTGCCCGCCCACCGAATAGCCCGTCAGCATCGCCCAATATTGCAGGCCGAACCAGAAACACGACAGCGCCACCAGTCTCAGAAAGACGATGTAGAGAATTTCCGCGAAAGGTCGTTTGGGATGAGGGAGAGAATCAGGTTCCATGGGGCGAAGATAATGACCTGTTGCGGGCGCGACCAGCAGATATTGCGCTGCGACACGGTGACTGTCAAAACCCCGCAACGATCTGCCGCATTCGCATGTGCGTTACATTGTGTTATGGGCAGCACAATACACGACAAGGGCCGTTTTTAGACGTCGACATTCCCCTTGCCCTCATTCCTGTGCTTGTCACAGGAATCCAGTCGTCGCGCGTCTGCGCGGCGGAGCGAGTCTTCTCAGCCCAAGGACTTGGGCTGGCTGGATTCCTGTGACAAGCACAGGAATGAGGAAGAGAATACGTCGGCATCTAAAAACGGCCGTGCCGCGCGTCATACGCGCGGACATTACCGGCTACGGAAGGACATGATGATGAACGACAAGACCCATCTGGTAGATCACATTACCGGTCACCGCCGGATGCGCAGAAACCGCAAGGCAGACTGGACGCGCAGGCTGGTGCGCGAGAACCAGTTGACGGTGGATGATCTGATCTGGCCGGTTTTCATCGTGCCGGGCACCAACATTGTGGAGCCCATTCCCGCCATGCCGGGCGTCAACCGCATGAGTGTAGACCGCTTGGTGGAGGCCGCGAAGGAAGCAGCTGATCTGGGCATTCCCGCCATCGCGACCTTCCCCAACATCGAGATGAATCTGCGCGACGAGACTGGATCTCAGTCGCTGGAGGCCAATAACCTCATCAATCAGGCCACCGTCGCCATCAAGCGATCCGTCCGCAACATCGGCGTCATCACCGATGTGGCGCTGGACCCTTTCACCAGCCACGGCCATGACGGCATTTTGCGCGGTGACGATATCCTCAACGACGAGACCGTGGATCAGGTCGTTAAGGCCTCGATCATGCAGGCGGATGCAGGTGCCGATATCATTTCCCCCTCAGAGATGATGGATGGCCGCATCGGCGCCATCCGTCGCGGGCTGGATGCTGCAGGCCACCAGAATGTCGGCATCATGGCCTACGCCACCAAGTTTTCTTCCGGCTTTTACGGTCCCTACCGCGAGGCGATCTGCACCAGCGGCCTGCTGAAGGGTGACAAGAACAGCTATTACATCAACCCCGCCAACGGCATGGAAGCCATGCGCGACGCGGCGCTCGACGTGGAAGAAGGCGCCGATATGCTGATGGTCAAACCCGGCCTGCCCTATCTCGACATCTGTTGGCGCCTGAAGGAAGCCTTTGGCCTTCCGACCTTCGCCTATCAGGTCTCCGGCGAATACACCCAGATCAAGGCAGCCGCCATGCAGGGCTGGATAGACGGCGAACGGGTGATGATGGAAACCCTGCTCTGTTTCAAGCGCGCAGGATGCGATGGCATCTTGACCTACTTCGCGATCGAGGCCGCAAAGAAGCTCGCAAAGGGTTGAGCTACGGCTCATTGCATTGCACGGTTTTCCACACCATATAATTTTGCGAACAGGAGAACCCGTCGATGACACTCGACCCGAATACGACATATGTACCCACCGAAGACTGGCGCGCCTATAGCGGCGTGCTAAGCCGCCGCGTGTTCGCCTTCATCATCGATTACATCATCGTTGCTCTGCTGTGCATTCCGGCCGCCGTGATCGTCTTCTTTCTCGGTGTCATCACGCTCGGTCTCGGCTTCGCCCTCTATCCGATCCTCATCTTCGTCGTTGCCGTGCTGTACTTCGGCCTGACGCTGGGCAGTTCCGCCCAGGCAACGCCCGGCATGCGCGCCATGGGCCTTGCAATGGCGCGAACGAACGGTCGGCGAATCGACTTCCTGCTGTCCACGATGCATATCGCGCTTTTCTGGATTCTGAACTCGGTCCTGACGCCATTGATCCTGCTGGCAGGCCTCTTTACGGAACGTTCGCGGCTGCTGCACGACTTTCTGATGGGCACCGTCATGGTCCGAACGACTTGATTGACACGCTCATATAAGGAAAGTCGCATGGGCTGCCTCAATTTGATGTGCAACCCCCATCTGCCAGTTGACGTTTCAGGGCTTTTTGCCATTCTGGTACCAAGGTCTTGACGGGCGAAGGGAGCGATCAGGGTTCGATGAACACGCAGGCGACGCCTTCTCCGCAATTTTATCTGACAGCTCCGGCCACCTGCCCCTATCTGCCCGGCCAGTTGGAGCGGAAGGTTTTCACGCATCTTGTCGGTCCTCGCGCGACCGAAATGAACGACCTGCTGACCCAGGGCGGTTTCCGTCGCTCCCAGAACATCGCCTATCGCCCGGCCTGCGAAACCTGTCGCGCCTGTGTTTCCGTACGCATTCTGGTTGATCGTTTCGTGCCCACCAAGTCCATGCGCCGCGTTCTCAGCCACAACAACGACCTCGTGGCAACGGTTCACCAGTCTGAACCCTCCACCGAGCAGTTTTCCCTCTTCCGCCGCTATCTCGACCACCGCCATCAATCCGGCGGCATGTCGGATATGTCGGCGCTGGACTATGCCGTCATGGTGGAAGACACGCACGTCAACACCCGCATCATCGAGTATCGCAAGCGCGAGCCGGGTGCTGGCATCGATGACAGCAAGCGCGGCGAGCTGATCGCCGTAGCGCTGACGGACACGATGAGCGACGGCCTGTCCATGGTCTATTCCTTCTTCAACCCCGACTATGAGAAACGCTCGCTCGGCACCTTCCTCATTCTCGATCACATCGCCCGTACTCGCACGCTTGGCCTGCCGCATGTCTATCTTGGTTACTGGGTCAACGGCTCGGAGAAAATGGGCTACAAGGTGCGCTACCACCCGCAGGAACACCTGACTCCGCGCGGCTGGGAACTCTACGAGCCCGAGCAGGTCTGAACAGGCCACCTTCCCGATATAATGCCAGAACAGCAGGACGTTTCAGTGCCGAAATCCTTTAAGACAGCTCTGCTCACCGCCGCGCTGATGACCATAGCCACGCCTTTCGCCCATGCGCAAATGGCCAGCTGGAAACCTTCCGAGCAGATCAAGACCTACGCCATCACAGGCAGTTCCGGCATCGATCTCTACCGATCCATCGGTGAGCGTGGGCCGCAGGCCGGTGTTCAGGCCGTGGCACACACCACTTTCAAGCTGACATGGCGGCGCGATTACCGCCCCCAGCCAGACGGTGCCTGCGTGCTGGCAACCGCCCGCCCCAATCTCACTATTATCTACACTTGGCCGAAAGCACCGGCAAAACTGCCACCAGATGTCGCCGCAAGCTGGCAACGCTTCATCGCAGGCGTCGAAAAACACGAGCGCGTTCACGGCCAGCACATTCTCGAAATGGTCAAAAAGATCGAAGCCTTCAGCGTTGGCCTTCGGGCCGAGGACGATCCGAAATGCCAGAAGGTGCGCGTCGTTCTCCAGCAACGGCTGGGCGAGCTCTCGGACGAGCAGCGCCAGCGCGGGCGTGATTTCGACAAGGATGAGTTATCAAACGGCGGCGCGGTGCATCAGTTGATTCTGACACTGGTCAACGGCCCTTGAGGACAAAGGCTCACTACTCCGCCGCCTCGCCCTTCAGAACCGGCTCTGCCAGAATGGCGATCTCCAGTTCATAGGAATAGCCTTCCAGCATCGTATAGGCCTGCTCGATGACCTCGATCTGCGTCTCGGCGTTGCGAATGGCATCGGCGATGGACTGGCTGCGCGCCCGCAGCATCGAGCCAAGCACATCCGTTTCCGGCCTGCGGCCAATACGGTCCATGTGCTTGCGCACGCGGGCACGGTGACGCTCCAGCTCCAGAATATGAAAACGGCTCTTCAGAATATCGTCCGTCAGCTTGCGCCGCATGGCCGCGACGGGATCGAAGCTGCCCGGCTCGCGCTCATCCAGAATGAACTCGTTGACCAGCGTTTCCAGCATCAGCAAACCCTTGAGGTCCTTGGCATCGGCCAGTTGCGGATCATAGCCCGTGTCATCGAACACCCGGCGGCGCACAGGGTCTTTCAGCAACTCATAGGCCAGTTGCAGCTTCGCGAACTGATCGGCATCGCCACCGCTGTCGGGGTGCGCGCTTTTAGCCACCTTGCGATAGGCAGACTTGATCGCCGCCTCATCGGCATCGCGCTCAACACCCAGCAAAACATAAGGATCGATCACCGAAACACCCGCACTCGCATTCTCGAAAACAGCCCTCGCCCACACCAAGCGGCCAGCACCATAAAGGGATCATACGCAATTTTAGCCGCCCAAGGCACCCCTTGCATGAGGTTTTGAACGTAAAACAACATCACCCGCCAGCATTCACCAGCCGCGCTACGCCATTGCCCGCAAATTTGTCCAGCGCATGGCAGAACCGAAAAACCGCTCGCCATACACCATCCAGGCAGGCCTTTCGGATTATAGCGCAGCCCATAAAACCGGTGTAGATTAGCGTAAACTTCTGGAGGGAGGATCACGCCATGGCAGAAACCATTACCCAAACGGTAACCGACTACGTGCAGGCCATGAGCTACGGCGATGCCAGCCTGCTGCGCGAAGTCTTCGACCCGCGCGCCAGCATCGTCGGCAATTACGAAGGCGCCACCGAGTGGCTATCGCTGGAAGACTTCATCCACCAGATCCGCTCCGCAGGCAGCGGCCTGCAGGAACATCAACCCGACCACGAAATCCACGGAATAGACCGCACCGGCGACACCGCCTCCGTCAAACTCACCAACCGCTTCGCCGGCATGCATTTTTCCGAATATCTCTGTCTGCTGGAACGCGACAAAAACTGGACTATCATCCACAAACTCTACGCCCTACAGGAATAACCCAAGCACCCCACCCCCAACTTTTTTCACGCGCAGACAGAATTTCTGCTTTACACCACCAGAGAATCTGATAATTCCACCCGCACTGGAATGCCCTTGTAGCTCAGTTGGTAGAGCACCTGATTTGTAATCAGGGGGTCACGAGTTCGAACCTTGTCGGGGGCACCAGTTTCTTTCCCAAAGAAATAAATCGGCGTTCTGGTACGTAGTTTGCGCACCACTTTCTAATAAGCTGTCCATCCAATGATGGTCGAGAACACGCCTCGCTTTTGGTAAGACTAATTTTTCCTGATCTAAACGGACCAGACGGAAAAGATTCCGTAGGCGGCGCCTATCGGGAATCCCATGTGAAAACTATAGCGACGCCACCAAGGATATTCTTTAGGCAGCGGCTCAGGCTCATCCTCTGGTATTTTTTTAAAAAAACTCATTATGAAGAATGACATACGATACAGGCCCGCTTCAAACAGAAATTGAATCAAAAGAAACGGCAGCATCAGGACCAGAACTATCCAAAAGCCGCGCACGACCAAGACTCCCAGCGTGGCCACCATCAACCCGACGATTGCTCCGAAAGCCAGCGTCGCAGCTGCCCACGCTAAATCGGTTGGTCTGATTTTCTTTCCGTCCGATTCCAAGAAATGCTCCGAGGCAATTGAAAATAAATTAAGTCCACATCACCCCAAATCCAGCGTCATCACCACAGGGCAATGGTCCGAGGCCTTGGGCCTGTCCCAACCCGTCCGTGGATAGCGCTCTACTTCCTGCCCCGGCGGAAAGATAGTCCGATAGGGCTGACCACCGCGGATGATTTCGGGCGCGCTTTTGGCGTTTATCTCGGCCAGATGCGGAGAGAGCCAGATGTAGTCGAGTTGGCAGAGATGCTGTTCCTGCGGGCCGCGGGAGTGGTAGAGGGTCCAGCGGTCCATCTCGTCACGGCGCTGCATGGGGTTTATGGCAAAGCCGTCCTTGCTGAGAATATCGAGCGCGCTGCGCTCCTCTTTTGCCGGCGCAAAGCTGTAGCCAGTGCGGCGGTTGCCGGAAATGACGACGCGTTCCTGATAGTCGTTCATATCGCCGCAGATGGCGAAATTCATGGAGCGGGCCTTGTCCGCGCCGAAGCGGTTTTCGATGATGCGGCGGATCGCTCTTACCTCGGCTTCGCGCACCGGCATGGTGGAAAGCCTTGCATCCCCGGCCTCACGGGCATTGGACATGGATTTCAGATGCGTCACATACAGCGTGAACGGTTTGCCACCAATGCGCAGGTCGAGCTCGAGGCAATCCCGTTTGAAAATCTTGTCGTCGATGCGGTTGGTCAGCGCCAGTTCCGGCGTGAACAGTTCAAGCTCACGATAGGGCAGCGTCGCATGGCTTTTGATCTCGACAAGCTCGATCTTTTCGCCATGCAGCGTTTCGTCGCGCATGATGACGGCGACATCGATGCCGCGGCTGTCATTGCCTTCCACCAGATATTTCTGGCGATAGCCATTGCCCACCATGCGGTAGAGATAGCCGTATTCGAAGGCCTGCAAGGCGGCCATGTTATCGACTTCCTGAAGGCAGAGAATGTCGGCATCCGCATCGGCAATGGCCAGAGCCGAAAGCTGGCGGGTATCATCGGTCGATGCCAGCATGCGCGCGCTTTCCAGCGCCTGATAGGTCGCCTCGTCGCGCACATCGAAAAGCTGCATGGCCCGGTCGCGCCGCGTCTGATTGCGAAAGCCGGTATAATCGAAACGCGTCATCAGGTTTTCGATGTTGAACGTGGCAAGCCGCAGCGACATGAATCATTCCCGGTTGGTCTCAGGTCAGACTATCCGTTAATCCTGTCACGGCAAGCATTAGAGCCGCCATGCGGACCTGATGACGATGGAAAGAAGCGAACCAATGGCAGCAGGTTCGCGGGAATAGGCGCGCAGCGCCTGCCCATCCGGTAGCGTCAACCGCAGGGAATAGCGCTCGCCCTCGTAGAGAATGTTGGCAACCCGGCACGGTATGCCATCGCCATCCTGTATCACATCCTGCGGGCGCACCAGAATATCACCGCGCGGTGATGACGAGCGTTCCGCCGCCATCAGCGGTCGCAACTGGCTCCAGTCCAGAGACCGTGGCGTACTTTCCGGCAAGGCCAAGGACAGGATAGCACCCTGCCCCACCAGCCCACCGACGAGCCTACCTTCAGGCCTCGCATAAAGGTCAGCGGGGGCTGCCATCTGCAACAACTTGCCTTCTGACATCACGGCGACATCGGTCGCCAGTGCCATGGCTTCGGCCTGATCGTGGGTGACGTAGATCATCGTTGCGCCTGAGGTGGCGTGGAATTCGCGGAAGGTTTCTTCCATCTCCTGGCGTAGATGCCTGTCGAGATTGGCGAGCGGTTCGTCCAGCAGAACGACGTCGGGTTCGGTCACGAGGCAGCGGGCCAGTGCCACGCGCTGCCGCTGGCCGCCCGATAATTCGGATGGGCGGCGGTCTGCATAGGCTTCCAGCCGCACGGTGGCGAGCGCGTGTGCCACCTTGCGCTTGTACGTCTCGCCGGAAATGCCACGCACTTTCAGTGGGTATCCGGCATTGTCGGCCACCGTCATATGCGGCCACAGCGCGTAGGACTGGAAGACCATGGCCATGTTGCGCCGCTCCGGCGGCACCATGCTGCCGGCATCGGCCAGCACACGTTCGCCCAGCAGAATGGAGCCATCCGTTGGTTGTTCGAAACCGGCAATCATGCGCAGCACCGTCGTCTTGCCGCAGCCGGATGGGCCCAGCAGCGCCAGAAATCCGCCATCACGAATGGTGATGGACACATCGTCCACCGCTGGCTTTCCGGTGCCAAAACGCTTGGACAGGCGGTTGAGGATCAGTTTCGCCAAGGCACAACTCCCTTTGGCAGCTTTGCGCCGAGAAGTTCGAGAAGCAGCATCAGCACCACCACCATGATCACTACCAGCACGGACAATGCCGAGGCCAGGTTGAAGCTGCCGCTATCATCGAGATTATAGATCACTACGCCCAGCGTTTGCGTGCCCGCAGACCACAGCAGCGCCGAAACGGTCAGTTCGTTGCAGGCGATGAGAAACACCAGAATGACCGATGCACCCGCAGCAGGCCCGACCAGCGGCAAGATGATATCGAACATCCTCCGCCAGAAACCGGCTCCTGCCAGCCGTGCCGCCTCCTCCAGTGCCGGGTCGAACTGCGTGAAGGCACTGACCATCGGCTTCAGGCTGACGGCGAAGAAGGAGGAGAAATAGGCCAGCAGAATGATCCACAGCGTGCCGTAGAGCGTCACGCCGAGCAGCGGGATGGGTGCGGCAAACAGCAAAACATAGGACACGGAAGTCACCACACCCGGAAGCGCATAGGGAATGTCCACCAGCGCCGACAGCAAGAACATGAAGCGGCTTTTGCCGCGCACGAGGAAATAGGCCGTCAGAATTGTGACCACAAGGAGACAAAGCGATGTCGCTGTGGCCAGAAACAAGGAGTTGGCAAAGGCCGTGCGCGTCACCGCCTGCCGAAACAGAATTTCCTCATAGGCATGCAGGCTCGCGGTTTTAAGACTGAGCGGAACGCCATAGGCAGGCGCCAGCGAACTCGAGACCAGCGCCATCAGCGGCGCGACCAGCATGAAGAATATGCCGAGCCACAGTGCTGTTTCCACCAGCCCCCGCCATGGCCCCAGCGTGAAGGTCGCAGCCTTGCCGGATAGGCCGATGATGCGATAATCGCGCCCCTTCATTGCCCGTTCCTGAATGGCAAGGCCGAGCACGGAGATGATGGCAATCATGCCGGAGAGCATGGCGATGTCGCCGAAGGTGCTGCTGCCGAAGCTTGAGAAACGGCTATAGATCAGCGTCGGCAAGGTGAAGATGGAGGCTGGAATGCCGAGGATGGCCGGAATGCCGAAATTGCCCACGCCTGAGACGAAGGAGATGGCAGCACCCGCAATCAGCCCCGGCATGGCCAGCGGCAGGATGATGTTTTTCAGCACCTGCCAGGAAGACGCGCCGGAAAGCTTCGCCGCCTCGATACCATCCTGCGGCAGGGCCAGCAGCCCGGCGCGAAGCGACAGATAGACCAGCGGCGCATGCTGCACGCCCAGCAGCAGCGCAATGCCCGCGATGGAATAAAGCGGCTGCGGCGAGCCCAGACGCGGCGCAAGGCCGATGGCTTTCAACAGCGTGCTGGAAGGACCGGTCATACCGATCCACGACAGGGCGGTCACCTGCGGTGGGATCATCATCGGCAACATAAACAGAAAGCTTAAGATCGATTTCCCACGGATGTTGCACAGTGTCAGCGCCAGCGCGAAACCTGCCCCAATGGCGAGCGAAATGACCATGCCGAAGAAGGATGTGGACAGTGTGTTCAGCACCGCGTCCCACAGCGCCGGATCGCTCAGCAGCGGCCACATGTCACCTTTGAGTGACGAGACCACACCGGTATAGGCCAGCCGCCCCAGCGGCAGCGCGCTCAGCATGAAAACGACTGAGATCACAAAGGGAAACAGCCAGCGCGGCTGGCTGTTTCCACTGTTCGAACGTGTGGGCATGAAGCTGGATCAGCCCTTGGAGTCGAAGATGTCGGAGAAGGTCTTCAGATCCCTCTCGGAATTCTTCAGCGCTTCGGACGCGTTGATCGGCAGCACCTTGATCTTGTCGCGCGCAGGAAAACCTTCCGGCAGGGCAACGTCGTTGCGGGCCGGGATATAGCCGAGCTTGACGAAGCCTTCCTGTCCCTTCGCGGACAGAACATAATCCACGAACTTCTTGGCAGCTTCGGCATGCTTGGTGTTGGCCAGAATGCCGACTGGCTCGGTCACGGCAGAAACGCCCTCTTCCGGGAACACGAACTCAACCGGTGCGCCCTTGGCCTTTTCGCGGATCGGCATGTAATCCACCACGACACCGTAAGCCTTTTCGCCTGATGCAACCGACTTCAACACCGCACCATTGCCGCCAGCAGCAATCGCGCCATTGGCTTTCAGGGCCTTGTAGTAAGCCCAACCCAGGCTGTCGACACCGGCCAGTGTCTGCGCGTGGATCAGGGCCGCACCAGAGGTCAGCGGGCTTGGCATGGCAACCAGCCCCTTGGCGTCCGGCTTTGCCAGATCCGCCCAGCTCGTCGGCTTCATCGAGGCCTGCGTGTTGTACATGATGCCGGTCGTGATCAGCTTAGTGGAGTAGTAATAGCCATCCGCATCATAAAAAGCCGCATCGTAATGGGCAGCTTCCGGCGACTTGTAGGCCAGCAATTGCTTGGCCTGCTTCATGCGCTCCAGCGTCACGGTATCGGCAATCAGCAGAACGTCGGCAACCGGGTTGCCCGCTTCGATCTCGGCCATCAGCTTGGCCATGATCTTCGGCGTTCCATCCCGCACCCACTGAATGTCAATGTCGGGATTGGCCGCCTTGAAGCCATCGACGGTCGCCTGCGCATCCTCGTTCGGCTGGCTGGTGTAGAGCACCAGATCGGCCGCCTGGGCGCTGCCCAAGAGAATGCCGAGCGAAACGATGGCCGTGAAGGCGGAAAGAAGCGTTTTCATGAATGCGGTTCCAGTTGCGATCTGGCACCGCTAAAACACACGTCCATAACATGTGTGTGACAGGCAGGTTTTAAGCGCCCGTCACAACGTAACAGTACCCTCTATCAACACCGTCACCGCACCACCGATCCAGATATCGTCGCCAATCTTGTCGACACTGACGCGCCCCGCGCGACCCAGAACCGTGCCCTGGCTGGCGACATAATGTTGTGGCGCAATGCCCTGCCCGATCAGCCATTGCGCGATGCCCGCATTCAGGCTGCCGGTGACAGGGTCTTCGTAACCATCCGCAAAGGCTCTCAGCTCGAAATCCGCCTCAATGGCATCGTCCGCGCTGCACGCAGCGGCCACACCAACCTTCAGCCCGCCAAGAACCGGATAATTCGGCTTGATGTTCAACACATCTTGGCGAGTGCGCAGGAGCAGCGAAACCCAGCCCGGACCGTTATCCGTCCAGTTCGCATCGACAACGGCGTCTTTGGAAAGACCAAGACCCGCGATGACTTTTTCAAGCGTATCGGTTTCCACCGGGCCGGATTTGCGCAACGGCGGCGCCGCAAAGGCAAGCTTGCCATCCGAAACCCTGATCCTGACGAGACCCGCCTCACACTCCTGCACGACCTCGCTCTTGTCTGTCTTGCCCTGACGCGAAAGCCAGACATGGCATGTGCCAAGCGTCGGATGACCGGCGAAAGGCAACTCACTATGCGGCGTAAAAATTCGCACCCGGTAATCGGCATCCGGCGATGTGGGTTTCAGAATGAATGTCGTCTCGCTGAGGTTCGTCCAGTTAGCAAAAGCCGCCATCTGCGCGTCAGACAGGCCATCCGCATCGAAGACAACGGCGAGAGGATTGCCCTTGAGCGGCTGCGACGAGAAGACATCCACTTGCTGGAAAGCGTGCTGGCTGGTCATGACGAACTCCTTTTATTGGGGGTTTGAAGACGCAAATCTTCGCCACCCTCGGGCTTCTCCCGAGGGTCTGATCACGTTCGATGTTTGGGTGCGTCAGTTCCTCGAAGCGAGCCCGAGGATGACGCAAAAAGACGACCGCTTAAACCAGCGGCATCGTCGCATTCGACTTCGTTTCAGCACCGGCAATCAAACGGCCAAGGCGCTTGATGCCTTCGTCGATCATCTGCTCGTTGGCACAGGAGAAGCTGATGCGCAGCGTGTTGGCGCCGGAGCCATCCGCGAAGAAAGCCTTGCCGGGAACGAAGGCCACGCGCTCGGTGGAAAGCGATTGCGCCAGCAGTTCCGCGCCATCGAGGCCTTCCGGCAGCGTGACCCAGACGAACATGCCGCCTTCCGGCTTCGTCCAGCGGGCAGATTTCGGCATGTACTTGTCCAACGCAGCCAGCATAGCATCGCGACGGGCACTATAGGCTGCCTTGATCTTGGCGACCTGTTTGTCGAAACCGCGCGATGCCACATGCTCAACGGCCATCTGGTTGATGGTCGAGGAATGCAGGTCCGCTGCCTGCTTCATCAGCACCAGCTTGCGAATGACCGGCATGGACGCAACCACGAAGCCGACCCGAAGACCCGGCGCCAGCGTCTTGGAGAAGCTGCCGGAATAGATCGTGCGGGTCTTTTCGATGCCACCGCTGCGGGCAATATCCAGCGCCATGATCGGTGTGACCGGCTCTCCATCGAAACGCAGGTTCTGATAGGCCCCGTCTTCGATAACGGCGATATCCAGTTCATCCGCCAGTTCCAGCAACTTGTGACGACCGGCCAGATCGACGGTTTCGCCCGTTGGGTTGGAGAAATCCGCCGAGAGATAGGCAAACTTCACCGCACCGCCAGTCTTCGCCGCCGTGTCGCGGTAAGCCTGCGGCGTGCGGTTACCGTTCGGGTTCAACTGATCGTAGGTCGGCTCATAGGCGTTGAACGCCGAGAGAGCGCCGAGATAGGTCGGCCATGTCACCAGCGCGGTGTCGTTGGGCGAAATGAACAGCTTGCCGAGATAATCCAGCGCCTGCTGCGAACCAGAGGTGATGAAAACGTTATCAACGGCGCAGTCGATACCGATCTTCGCCATGTCCTTGACGATCCATTCGCGCAGCGGCTTGTAGCCTTCGCTGACGGAATATTGCAGGGCCGAGTTCACCTGCGGACCAGAGAAGATATCCGCGTAAGCCTGCTTGAATTCCTCATCGGGAAATAGCGCTGGGTCAGGAATACCGCCTGCAAAGGAAATGATGTCAGGCTGGTCCAGAAGCTTCAAAAGCTCGCGGATTTCAGAGGCTTTCATCCGCGATGAGCGCGTGGCGAAAATTTGTTCCCAATCAAGCATAGGGTGGTTTCCTCATATTTCGTTTTCTTGCGCAAATATGTACAGAAATCACGATAGGTCAGCAATGCTGACTTATCAGTTTTCGGTACGGTTTTTCAGATTTTTTGCGCCTGCTCCCAAATTGCCGATACCCAATACAATCTCTCCGCAGACTTCACAATCTGCTTCACGATGGATTGACGGCAGGGCATTTTCCGGCTCGATTGCGGGCCGATTGATTTGATCTCTGGAGGAGACGACATGCTCAAGAATATTGACCCGGCGCTGAACGCAGATGTGCTGCATGCTTTGCGCGCCATGGGCCACGGCGATACGCTCGTCGTCACCGACACCAACTTTCCATCAGACAGCGTCGCCCAGTCGACCAATGTCGGACAGGTGCTGCGCATGGAAAACATTTCCGCTGCCCGCGCCATGAAAGCCATCCTCTCCGTCTTCCCCCTAGACACCCCCCTCCAGCCCTCCGTCGGCCGCATGGAAGTCATGGGCGCGCCTGACCAGATCGAGCCGGTGCAGGCCGAGGTACAAGCGGAAATCGATGCCGCCGAAGGCAAATCGGCGCCGATGTACGGCATCGAGCGCTTTGCGTTTTATGAGCAGGCGAAGGATGCATACTGCGTGATTACGACGGGCGAGACCCGGTTTTACGGGTGTTTTATTCTGACGAAGGGTGTGATTGCGCCGGGGACGTAAAAACGAGCAACGGGACAATAAAAGACCGGAGCTTTCGCACCGGTCGCCAAACCTGCCTAGTTGGTGATCCGTTCCGACTGCGGGGGCATCGCCTGTAAAGTCTCGAGAATGACGCTGGTCTTCATCATGCCCTTGGCGCACATGCCGGTCGCAGCCTCACCAAAATCGACAAGACTATGGTACTTGGGAGCTGGAGCTTTTTTGAGCGCCAGCATCCAGGCGGCATGGCCCCTCGATTTCAATCCGTCGAAATAGAGTTTCTGGGTTGAAAAAGGGATATTCGTTTCACGCGGATCAGCCAGCACAAAAATACGGCGATCAGCTTGGATGGGTATCCGATCCAGCGCATCGTAGGGATCGAAAAACACTTCCGTTTTCAACCGCCCTGTGAACCCGCGTTGCTTCAGTCGTTCCCGATACGCCGCAGCTGCCGAGGACAAAACAGCGCATTGAATGTCGTTGCGACGGGAAAGAAACTCTGCGGCGAGTGTGCCGCCTCCGCTATGCCCTCCAAATGCCCAACGACCGATGTGGTAGCGGGCTTTCAAGGAATCGATCTGCGCCGCGACCAGCTTCGCTTCCAAAGGCTTGTGCCGGATATCGTAGTGCTTGCCGGCGCTGCCATAGCTGCCGGGTCGTGCAAGGAATATCCAGGGGATGCCGTAGCGTTCAGATAGGGACTTCGATTGCGATATCATTGACGCGACGCCAATCCCTTGCTGGTGACCAACGCTTTTAGGACCGCCCATGACATCTCCCGGCATCCAGGCAGCAACCACCGCATTTTCGCCGACCAGATCGAGCCCGGCGGCATAGTATCTAAGGCAATAGCCGTTTCCCTCTACGTTCACCCAAACTGCTGTGTGCCGCGCTTCCATTTCCTTGCATGATGCCGGGTCGGTTCGGATTCCGGCAATCACCCGCGCCGGATCGAACATTTCATCGTCCGACTTAGATTGGGCCGTTGCTATGGATGTCGAAAAGGCGACCATCGCCATTATGAGCAAAGTTTTTTGTAAATTACGAAAGGTATCGAACATCGTCACACACCCAATCAAGATCCTCGTATTCAATTTTTTAGTGCAAAAGCAATATCGACACCAGTCTACATAAGAAAAAGGCCGGAGCTTTCGCCCCGGCCTTCCGCAAACTCATCCAAGCAAAAATGGCTTAGTTGACAGCCTTATCAACCAGCTTGTTCTTGCCGATCCAAGGCATCATGCCGCGCAGCTTGGCGCCGACCTCTTCGATCTGGTGGGTGTCGTTCATGCGGCGGATGCCCTTGAAGCGCGAGCCGCCGGCGCGGTATTCCTGCATCCAGTCGGATGTGAACTTGCCGGTCTGGATGTCGGTCAGAACGCGCTTCATTTCAGCCTTCGTTTCGGCAGTGATGATGCGAGGACCGGTGACGTATTCGCCCCACTCGGCAGTGTTGGAGATGGAGTAGTTCATGTTGGCGATGCCGCCTTCGTAGATCAGGTCCACGATCAGCTTCACTTCGTGCAGGCACTCGAAATAGGCCATTTCAGGCGCGTAACCGGCTTCGGTCAGCGTTTCGAAACCAGCGCGGATCAGCTCGACGAGACCGCCGCACAGAACGACCTGTTCGCCGAAGAGGTCGGTTTCGCACTCTTCACGGAAGTTGGTTTCGATGATGCCGGAGCGACCGCCGCCAACGCCGCAGGCGTAGGAAAGAGCAACTTCAAGGGCATTGCCCGAAGCGTTCTGATGAACAGCAACGAGGCAAGGAACGCCGCCGCCCTTCTGGTATTCGCCGCGAACCGTGTGGCCTGGGCCCTTCGGTGCGATCATGACGACGTCGAGCGAAGCCTTTGGCTCGATGAGGCCGAAGTGAACGTTGAGGCCGTGGGCGAATGCAATGGCTGCACCGTCACGAATGTTGTCGGCAATGTCTGCCTTATAGATGTCGGCCTGAAGTTCGTCAGGCGTTGCCATCATCAAAAGGTCGGCCCACTTTGCAGCGTCTGCAACGGTCATGACCTTGAAGCCATCGGCTTCGGCCTTCTTGATGGTCGGCGAACCAGCCTTCAGCGCGATGACGACGCCGGTCGCACCGCTGTCCTTCAGGTTCAGCGCGTGGGCGCGACCCTGGGAGCCGTAACCGACGATGGCGACATTCTTCGCCTTGATGAGATTGAGATCGGCATCACGATCGTAATAGACGCGCATTTCGGTAGTCCTTCCTTGATAGATGATGGTGTTGAGACCGGATGTCAGGCGGCCTTTCCGCCCGTTTCCGAATGTACCTTCTCCGTGCCGTAGAGCGTGAGAAAGGCCGAAACGGCCTTGCGCGCCCGCACGGAAAAATCCTTGGCCTGTGCCTCGCCGAGCAACATGCGCACATGCAGATCGGAAACGATCAGGCCGTAAAAACTGCGATAGGCGTCTTCGAGATCATCGAAGCGCAGATAACCTGAGCGGCGACCGGCCTCGATGAGACCCCGCGCCCGCTTGTCAATCTGGCGACGACCGCGCTCGACCAGCAGGTTGCCCAGCTTGGAGCCATCGCGGCTGGCCTGGCCGATGGCCAGACGGTTCAGCGCCAGCGAAACGTCACCCGCCAGAACGTCCAGCAGATCATGGGCAAAGACCTCGAGATGGTCGATCAGCTGCGGCGCAGACACGCGGTCACCCGCCTTTTCAAAGGTGCGGACCTTGCTCTGCTGAAAGGTGATCATCGCAGCCAGCAGGCCGTCACGATCACCGAACCACTTGTAGAGGCTTTCTTTGGAACAGTTGGCAGCGCGCGCCAGACCCGATGTCGTCAGCGCTTTTTCCCCGCCCTCGACCAGCAAACGCAATGCCTGTTCCAGAACGGCGTTCTGGCGCGGCGAAAATTCCTGCGATGTGTTCGGATCGGTCCCCACCTTGTCCACTCCATCTCGAATGTTATGTACCGTACGGTACGGTTCGAGTGTTGTTTAAGGGGAGCGATGGGAAGGGTCAAGAACTTTTTTGAAGGAGTCGCGCGATTTGACGCGGCGCAATATGAGCGTTTTCGCAGATGGCGGAAGGCTCAGGCTTCGGTCTCGAAGCGCTGCCGCGCCACCTTGACCGCATCGTGGTTTTCCAGCGCCCAGTTGATCACCTCAGACAGGGGCCGGTAAAGCGAGCGCCCCAACGGCGTCATGCTATATTCCACGCTGGGTGGCTTGGTGGGAAACACTTCGCGGTGAATGTAACCGTCGCGTTGAAGGTCGCGCAATGTCTGCGTCAGCATGCGCTGCGAAATATCCGGCACCATGCGGCGCAGTTCCCCGAAGCGATAAGGCTTTTCCGCCAAGGCCTGCAGCAACAACGTCGACCACTTTCCGCCGATTTGGTTGAGAAGGTCGCGCACCGGGCAATTGTCGAAATCCAGATTGGCAAAATCTGGCGATGGCGCGGATGCCTTCGGCTTCAATCTGGAAATCGTCGCAGTCATGGTGGTTCCCTTCTGGTAACGTACAGCGGAAAACATGCCTTCTTTACAGATGCACCGTAATTCCTATTTTAGCCTTACTCTCTTTTTGAGACTACCGCAAAGGAAACAGTCATGAGCAAGATTCTCGTCACGGGCGCTTCTGGTCAACTCGGTCAGGCCATCATCCGCCACATCATCGAAACATACCACGTGCCCGCCTCCAGCATCGTGGCTGCCAGCCGTGACACTGCGAAACTATCAGACCTCGCCGCCAAGGGCATCGAGACGCGCGCAGCGGATTTCGATGATGCCGCATCTCTGGAAAAGGCCTTCACCGGCATCGATACACTGCTTGTGATCTCCACGGATGCCCTCGCCGTTCCCGGCCAGCGCCTGACACAACACAGGGCAGCGGTTGAGGCCGCGAAGAAGGCTGGCGTCAGGCATCTCGCCTATACCTCCATGCCCAACCCGGACAAATCGCTGGTCTCCTTCGCGCCGGACCATCTGGGCACCGAACAGGCCATCAAGGCAAGCGGCCTGCCCTACACCATCATCCGCAACGCCTGGTACTTCGACAACTATCTGCATTCGGCGCCGCATAATCTTTCCACCGGCCAATGGTTCACCGCCACGCAAAACGGCAAGGTCTCCAACATCAGCCGCGACGATTGCGCCCGCGCCGCAGCCGCCGTGCTGGCCAAGGGCAAGGCCGAAAACAAGACCTACACCATTACCGGATCGCAGGCTGAGACCACCGCACAGATCGCCAAGACCATCTCGCAGGCTGCGGGCAAGCCGCTCGCCGTGGTGCAAGTGTCTCCCGCCGATCTGAAAAAAGGCATCGAAGGCGCAGGCCTCCCCGGCTTCGTGGCAGACATGCTAGTCTCATCGGAAGAAAACGTCGCAGCCGGCAATTTTGATATCGTGACGACGGATTACGAGACCCTGACCAGTGAGAAGCCGCAGACGGCAGTGGCATTTTTCGAAGCGCATAAGGCTGCGCTGGCTGGTTAAGGGTAGATTGGCTCGCCTCCCTTCTCCGTCACCCCGGCCTTGAGCCGGGGTCCAGCAGACGCGCGTCTGCGCGTCAAAGAGTCTTTTCAGCCCGAGGACTTGTGCTGACTGGATACCGGCTCAAGGCCGGTATGACGGAAGATGGGACGTCGCAGACATACACGGCCATCCAGGGGCGTAAAAAGAAAGAGATATTACGCGCCTAAAGCCCCTCGGCCTCATACCCATACAACCAGTCGAAATCCGCCAGAAACGCTTCCGGCGGTCGCATGGAAAGCAGCACATCGCGCCCGATCCGCATCGGCCCGCTGGCGTGATAGGCAAATCTGTTCAGCGCCGCGCGCTTGCGGGCCTTGTCGATGCGCGGCACACGATGCGCCTCGAAATGTGCCAGCGTTTCCGCCAATGGCTGATCCCGCCCGACAAATGCGGCAAGTTCGAACGCGTCTTCTATCGCCATCGCTGCACCTTGCGCCGCGAACGGCATCATCGCATGGGCGGCATCGCCGATCAGCACCGTGTCGCGGCCATTGTGCCAGCGCCCTTGACCTGCCTGAAACAGCGGCCAGAATGTCGGCTGGGCAGCGGTTTGCAGCATGCTGGCAAATACCGGGTTCCAGCGCCGAAACTGCTTCAGCAGCAGCGCCTGTTGCTGGCCCTGCGCCTCCGCCTTCCAGGTATCGCCGGGATTGGCGCCCGCTGCAATGGCAACGATGTTAAACCCGCCGGTTTCCGCCAGCGGATAGGCGACCAGATGCGCGGATGGGCCGAGATAGGCGGTCACGCCACGGCTGTTCAGAAAATCAGGCGCACCCTGCCCCGGCACGGTAAACCGCCACGCTATATTACCCGAGAACGTGGCCGATGGACTGCCCGGCACGGCATAACGTGCGCTCGACCACACACCATCGGCACCCACGATCAGGTCATGCTCCTGAAACGTGATCGCCGTAAGGATTGCTTTGTTGACCGCATCAAGCCGCTTGCCCAGATGAAGATGGCAGAGCGGGTTTGCTTTCACCGCCGCCAGCAGCGCGCTTTGCATCGTCGCCCGGTGCAGCACGCCATAGGGCGCACCCCAGCGCTGCCGAGCCACTTGGCGCATGGGCAGCGAGACCAGCGTTTTGAGCGACTTGCCGGAGGCGAGATCGACCGTTTCGGGCTCAAGCCATTGCGCCTCGATCTGCGGCAGTACGCCCAGCGTCGATAAAATGCGGACGGCATTGGGCGATATCTGTAAACCCGCGCCAACCTCTTCCAGATTGTCGGCCTGCTCGATGATATCGCACCGCACGCCATACCTGGCAAACGAAAGGGCAGCCGTCAGACCGGCAACGCCGGCACCGATGATCGCAACGGATTTTACGGGCATGGAAAGCCCCAGCTAAAATGGCAGGTCAGGCCGCCTTGACGTGGAAAACACAACCGGGCGGGTTCGTCTGGGTTGCCTTCAGCGATCCATTGAAACGGAAGAGCGTCGAGCAGTAGGAACAGACCTTCTCGTTGTCGTCGCCCATATCGATGAAGATATGCGGATGATCGAACGGCACGGATGCGCCCGTGCACATGAATTCCTTGACGCCGATTTCGATGACGCGGTGTCCGCCATCGTTCTGGAAGTGGGGAATGGTATGCCCGGCCATGTTCGTCTCCAAATGCACGCGTGGGTGAGCCTCTGCTCACATCATTGCGGATATGTAGCGTCAAATCCTTTTGACCTCCACAGAAAATATTGCCCGATATGTTCAACCATTCGATTTCCTGACATATGGTGCCGCAAAAAGGATGTCCTTGATGAATCTCAATGTGCCGCAATATCAGTCGTTCTCCCATGAAGGCCTCCAGCTCTCGTTTTTCGATGCGGGCAACCCGTCCGGCGTGCCGGTGCTGCTCATTCACGGTTTCGCCTCCAGCGCCTCGGTCAACTGGGTGCATCCCGGCTGGGTGAAAACGCTGGGCGATGCGGGTTACCGTGTCATCGCACTCGACAATCGCGGCCATGGCACCAGCGACAAGCCGCACGATCCTGACGCCTATTACCCCGCCAGCATGGCGCGTGACGCCATCGCCCTGCTCGACCATCTCGGCATCGCCAAGGCCCACATCATGGGTTACTCCATGGGCGCGCGCGTCTCCGCTTTCGTCGCCTTGGAAAATCCTCAGCGCGCTTTGTCGCTGGTGTTCGGCGGCCTTGGCATCGGCGTGGTGGATGGCGTGGGCGATTGGGACCCGATTGCAGATGCCCTGCGGGCACCGTCGCTGGATGTCGTCACCCATGAGCGTGGCCGCATGTTCCGCGCTTTTGCCGACCAGACGAAAAGCGACCGCATCGCTTTGGCCGCCTGCATCGAAACATCCCGCGTGCTGGTGACCCGCGAGGAAGCGGCAGCCATCACAATTCCGACGTTGATTGCTGTCGGGACCAAGGACGACATCGCTGGTTCAGGCGAAGAACTTGCAGCGCTTATGCCGCACGCGAAAGCCATCGATATTCCGGGCCGTGACCACATGCTGGCCGTCGGCGACCGGGTGTTCAAGGCTGCCGTATTGGAGTTCTACCGCGAGATTGACGCCGAGAGCTGATTTCGAAGACTCATTTTCTAAAAAGCTGTCAGAAAAACTCATCCTGTCGCGTCTTTAACCGCGTTGGTAAATCACCATTTCTAGGCGACGCTTTTTTCTGTATAAATCAACGACACGAATTTGAGGGAGATCCTCCATGGTCGTACGCATAGATGCACGTCAGCAAGAACAGTTGTCGCTTGTTGATCCCATCTGGGGAAGCCTCCAGAATGAGGCCCGCACCGCCGCATCGCAGGACCCGCTGCTGTCGGCCTTTTTCTATTCGACGATCCTCAACCATCATTCGCTGGAAGAGTGCGTGATCTACCGCATCTGCGAGCTTCTGGACCACCCGGATATGCAGGCGGTTCTGTTGCGCCAGACCTTTGACGAGATGTTGCAGGACTGGCCGGAATGGGCCGCGATCCTGCGGGTGGATATTCAGGCCGTCTATGACCGCGACCCCGCCTGCACCCGCTTCATGGAGCCGGTGCTGTATTTCAAGGGCTTCCACGCCATCCAGACCCACCGTCTGGCCCACTGGCTATGGAACAACGGTCGCCGTGACTTCGCGCTCTATCTGCAAAGCCGCGCATCCAGCGTTTTCCAAACGGATATCAACCCGGCAGCGCGCATCGGCAAGGGCCTGTTCCTCGATCACGCGACAGGTCTCGTCGTGGGTGAAACGGCTGTCATTGGCGACAACGTGTCCATCCTGCACGGCGTCACACTCGGCGGCACCGGCAAGGAAGGCGCAGACCGCCATCCGAAAATCCGCAGCGGTGTGCTCATCGGCGCAGGCGCCAAAATTCTCGGCAATATCGAGATCGGCAGTTGCTCACGCATCGCCGCCGGTTCCGTCGTGTTGAAGCCGGTTCCGCCCAATGCCACCGTTGCCGGTGTGCCGGCCCGCGTGGTGGGAGACGGCGGATGCAACGAACCTTCGCGCATCATGGACCAGATCATCGGCGCGGATATCTGAGAGTATTTTCAGGCGCGTCCGCGCGGATCACGCGGACGATTTGCCTCTTTGACTTTACTTTCGCCTTTAAGCCATGCCAAAAGCGGGCACGTTATAAGAGCCACGGCGTCATTGGTGACGCGTCTTTGCAAGACGCGTTGCGCCGTGGGAACCACACAGGAGAATACTGGTGAAAGCCGAAGAAATCAAAAAACTCGACGCCTATTTCAAGCGTACCTTCAACGAAAAAATGATCGTAAAAGCCCGCCCCCGCAAGGACGATTCGGCAGAAGTCTATGCTGGCGAAGAATTTCTTGGCGTCGTCTACATCGATGACGAAGACGGCGACCGCTCCTACAATTTCTCGATGGCCATCCTGGACGTCGATCTGTAATCACCAGCCGGTGACGAAGTTGATCAAGACCGCCCGCGACGTTACGTCTGCGGGCGGTTTTGTTTTTCGGAGACCTATTAAAAGCGATATACAACTACGGTTGTAGCCGCGTTGTTTTTCTGTATCCTTCCGCACATTGTAGACACGAATTGCGGATTTTTATTTTGGGTATAGTTCATTTCCATTTCTCTGACATCGAGACGTCGTTCAGCACACCAGTCGCTCCACTGCCATTGTCTGAAAAAGAACGCGCCCTCATCGCAGTCAATTGGCAGCGCGTGAATGCTGAGGGCAATTTTTTCAACGGCCCGGTTCTCGCTGCTACGGCAATCGACGTTAATGGCGCGCCCGGAGTTTCGGTTTCCACCACCGACTACGCGCATTACCTCTACGCAAATGCCCATCCGACAGCCACGCCCTGCCGTATCGTCTATTGTGCAGCCGCCATCGTCACCAGCGACAATCACGTTCTCTTCGGCGAAATGAACTCCTCAACCTCCTCGCCGGGACAACTGCAATTCGTTGGCGGCAACGTAGAGATTGCCCCGGATGGGTCGATCAGTGGCAAGCATTGTTGCGAACGTGAAGTCATTGAGGAGATTGGGTCGGCCTTTCTGGAGATGGCTGGAGACTTTCGACCTCTCTGCATCAAGACCGGAGGTAAAGCCGATCACGTCGGAATCTACTACGTGCTACACGTCAACGCGACCAAAGTGGAGGCGCAAGCTGCGTTCGACGCGCATCTGGCACAACTGCGCCTCGCCGGGGAAAAGCCGGAACTCGTTAAAGTCCATTTGGTGGAGTTGACGCGATCGGCCATCACGCAATTTTTCCACCAGAACAGCGAGCGTTGTGTGGACTATCTTGCGCCACTTCTCATCGATCACGGACAGGTGTTGCGCCGATAAAACTTTTTAGAACACCCCTCGGAACCAATCTTTTGCTGCTCCGTTAATCCCGCGTCCCCCGATGAAGCGTGGGGTTACGATCACCGGGACGCCCCCTGATCCCCGACGTAATCCCACGCTTCCCCCTTTTCCCACATGTGAATAACGGCGCTCAAGCAGCGACAGGATTTGCGCGTCCTCAAGGCGAGTTTTCCAGCGGTCGGCATGGCATGTGCATAAAAATGTCATGGAAATGCAAAAAAGTGGAAATAGGCGCTTGCGGAGAATCCAGTGCCTGACTATAAGGGCGCCACAACGCGTACGCGCCCTTCGTCTATCGGTTAGGACGTCAGATTTTCATTCTGAAAAGAGGGGTTCGACTCCCCTAGGGCGTACCACTTCCCCAATCTTATCATTGCGATAAAGGCGTTTGCTCATCCAGAGTGCAAGCAATGTTGCGCGCAACTTCAAAGATGTAAAGAACAGTCTCAGGGTGCCAGTGCGGCGTCCAGAATGCGCAGTTGCACCTTGCGTTGGCCTTGCCACTGCTCGGCTCCCAGCGTGCCAGCAACGTGGATTTGGCGACCTCTGGCGTTCATCAGCATGTGGCCCAACGGGGCGTCTGCGGCGCGGAAGGCGATGCCGTCGAGGCGGGAACCATCCAGTGCTTCCAGTGTGATTTTCACATGCGAGGTGCCGACCACGCGCACGTCGCGCAGTCGGTGAGCGGGCACGGCGAAAATGGGCTGGGAATGACCGGAGCCGTAGGGGCCCGCCTGTTCCATCTGCTCGACAAGATCAAGCGTGGCACCGGATGCGCCAATCGCACCATCGATCTTCAACACGCTGTTTTCCACCAGTTGAAACACGGCCTTCTGAGCGGCTTCTTCGAAGAAAGTTCTGAGCCGACCGAGATTGGCACGTTCTACCGTCAAACCTGCGGCCATGGCGTGGCCGCCGCCCTTGACCAGCAGACCGGCCTCCACGGCATTGCGAACCATGCGGCCCATATCGAAACCGTTGATCGAGCGGCCCGACCCGCTGCCCTTGCCCTGCGAATCGAAGGCGATGGCGAAAGCGGGGCGGCGGAAGCGATCCTTGAGGCGTGAGGCGAGAAGGCCGACGATACCGGGGTGCCAGTTTTCCCGCGCCGTCACGATGACACCGGCGCCGCTGCCATCTCCATATTCGAACAGCGCTTCTGCCTCGGCCTCGGCCAGCATCACGGCTTCCATGGCTTGGCGTTCGCGGTTCAGCTCGTCCAGCTTTTCGGCGATCACCTCGGCCTGGCTACTGTCGTCCAGCGTCAGCAGACGACTGCCGAGTGCGGCATCGCCGATGCGTCCGCCCGCATTGATGCGCGGCCCAACGAGAAAGCCGAAATGGTAGGGCGTGACGGGACCGCCAAGGCCCGCCTTCCTGAACAGGGCGGCAAGACCCGCATTGTTCATATGGCGCGCGGCGATGAGGCCCTTGACCACATAGGCACGGTTGAGGCCCTTCAGCGGCACGACATCGCAGACTGTTGCCAGCGCCACGATATCGAGAAAAGACAGGAGATCGAGCGTATAGGCGCGGCTGTCCCGCTGGTCCTTCAACACGCGCGATGTTGCGACGAGAACGAGGAAGACGACACCTGCGGCACAGAGGTGCCCCTGCCCCGACAGATCATCCTCGCGGTTGGGATTGACCAGCGCCACCGCTGGCGGCAGTTCGGTGCCGACCTGGTGGTGATCGATAACGACGACTTCCGTTCCCGCATCCCGCGCAGCCGCCAGCGATTCGTGGCTGGTGGAGCCGCAATCGACAGTGATTATGAGTGTCGCGCCATTGGCAGCAAGCTGCTGCATGGCGGCGGGGTTGGGGCCATAGCCTTCGAAAATGCGGTCGGGAATGTAGATTTCCGGTTCCAGCCCGAAATGGTGGAGGAAACGGTACATGAGCGCCGACGATGCCGCGCCATCGACGTCATAATCGCCGAAGATCGCGACTTTCTCGTTACGTTTGATGGCGATAGCAATGCGTTCTGCGGCCTTCTCGCAGTCTGTCAGGGTATGCGGATCTGGCATCAGGGAGCGGATGGTGGGGTCGAGGAAGGCGAGCGCGTCATCCACACTCACACCGCGTCCGGCCAGCACACGGGCGACGAGTTCGGGAATGCCGTGAACCTGCGCCATGGCCAGCGCGCGGTTCTGCCCGGCCTGATCCAGCCGCGACATCCAGCGCTGTTCCGTTGCCGACCGCTCCACGCCGAGAAAGGCTCTCGGCACAGTATCGACCGTCTCACTCATTGCCATGCTTCAGCTTACCCAAACCGCCCTATGATTTCACTACGGGCTAAAGGCCGAAGCGGGCTTTTTCAAGTGCAAAGAGGTGCGCTTGCGCCGCTCACCACAGCGGCATGAAGATGAAGGCGGCAAATCCGCAGACGATGGTGGCGACGAGAGCCAGCGCCCGCCAGTCCCGCTCCTGCCCTTCCATCTCGAATTCCAGACTGCGGACGTTGTCATTGGCCCCGGTGCGCTTAAATTTGCGCGCAGCATCCGGCTGAACGAAATGATCTTCCTTGAACAGTATCGTGGTTTTCACGTCCGCGCCTCCCTTCGCCTGGTGAATATGCAATCAGGATACCATCATAATCAGGTTCTTTGCAAAGACTTCGATGATCAAAGACTGTGATATTGCGGTGGATATGCTTCGCCGTTCACGCGGCGCGCAGGCGCCCGTGGCATGACTTATCCGACCCTGGAAAACACACGCAGATGCGGTGATGTCTTCTGGTATGTGTGTCGTTGGCGTCCGCATCTGCGTGGCCTCCGGGCAGTCCTCATTTCAGTCTTATCCAAGGATCGGGTGTGGCTGGGACCGTGAATGATCCAGCCAGCACCCTGCCCCGGCTTGGCAAACTGTTGCCGCTCGCTGGCCCGAATGCCCAATGGCTTCGGAACAACGTGGCATCAGCCCACCGGTCAGTCACGGCACCCGCCACCACCGCCCGCACGTTACAGGCAATGACTTGAGAGTACCGGTCTCCAGTCGCCGCAGTGTCTCGCGATACACCCGGCTGTGAAGACGAGGATATTCTAGGCATGGGTTCAGAGACCATTGAGAAAAGAATCTGCGAAAAAATCGAGATTTTTTCAAAAATCGTACAAGTCATTGAATTTTAATGGTTATTTATTAAAAAAAGAGAACTTCGCACTTAACTCAGCAGAAAAGCCCTGAAATCATTCACATTCGTGCCAGTCGGCCCGGGTGCGAAGATGTCTCCGGCAAGTTGGAACGCTGTCCATGCATCATGCGCAGACAGCAGCGCGCGGGCATCACCACCGGAGGCGCGGATGCGGGTGATGGTGTCCCCATCGCAGAAGGCACCGGCATTGTCTTCGGAGCCGTCTATGCCATCGGTATCGGCAGCGAGTGCGGTAATTCCGTCAACGCCTTGCAAATCAAGCGCCGCAGACAGCAGGAATTCCGAGTTGCGACCGCCCTTGCCATAGCCGCCATTGCCGATCGTCACCGTGGTCTCCCCGCCGGATAGAATCACCAGCGGCTTGTCGAAGGCACCGCCAGCGGCAAATTCGCGCGCTAGTGCCGCGTGCATGCGGCCAATGTGCTTCGCCTCCCCCTCGATACTGTCTGACAGGATCAACGGGTGGACGCCGTGCTCGCGTGCAAGCGCCGCTGCCGCCTGAAGGGAAACGCTGGCGGATGCGATGACGTGCACTTCGTTGCGCGCAAAGGCGGGGTCGGTCGCTTGCGGTGCTGATGCAGCAGCAATGCTGCGAAGAATCGGTTCGGGTAGATCGATGCGAAAATCTCTGATAGCCCGCATCGCGTCCTCGGCATTGCCAGCATCGGGCACGGTCGGGCCGGATGCGACGAAGGCGGGATTGTCGCCCGGGACATCGGAAACCACGAGGCTGACGACACGGGCCGGATGCGCCAAGGCCGCCAGCCTGCCGCCCTTGATACGCGAGAAATGTTTGCGCACGACATTCATGGCCGAAATCGGCGCGCCGGATGCCAGTAGCGCCTGATTGAGCGCAATCTCATCCGCCAGCATAAAGCCCTGCGGAGGAGCAGGCAGCAGCGCGGAACCCCCGCCGGAGATCAGCGCAATCACCAGATCGTCTTCGCTGAGGCCACCGACATGCGCCATCAAGGCTTCAGCCGCCACGATACCGGCCTCATCCGGCACTGGATGGGCAGATTTCAGGACCCGCGTTCGCTCACACTGCGCAATCGGCCCATGGCGGGCCACCACCAGCCCATCGAACGGATGCGTCCACGCCCGCTCGAAAGCCTGCGCCATCTGGCTCGCCGCCTTGCCAGCACCGACCACTACGGTACGCCCCTTGGGTGGCTGTGGAAGGTGACGCAGGATCGCCTCGTAGGGGTCCGCGGCCTTGACCGCAGCAACGAACAGCTTTTCCAGAAATGCGCGCGGATCGGCAATCAATTCAGGTCTCCATCGGGCAGGCGTCGAGTTCAGTCTATTGCCGCAACATGACCGTGGGAAAACGGCAGTGCAAGGCCGGAAAGAGCGGAATTGAACTTCACCCACGCTCGCGCGTTCGGGTTTCATGCGAACGAAAAGTGAGGAAGCCGATGTCCAACACCGAAAATCTCGGGCCGGAATATCACAACAACAAGGATAAGGAACGGCTACGCGGCCGCCGCATCGTCTGGTCCCGCCGCAAATCCAAGCCTTGGACCCTGACATTCATCGTCATCGGCGTGTTGATCGTAGCAGCCAGTGCGACAGCAGTAACCTATCTGGTGACATCGCATCCGGGCAAGCCTGAGCCGAATGTCGGGCTGGAAACGCAGGCGCAGCCTTCGAGGTGAGCCGACGGCTTTAAATGATCGACGGCTTCCGCCTGCTAAACCAGCAACTGAGCCCCAAACTGGGCCTCATACAACCGACTATACGGCCCCTTGCCTGCCAGCAGTTCTCCGTGGTTGCCCGTTTCCACAATGCCGGTTTCGTCGACCACTACGATGCGAGAGGCGTCGCGGATGGTGGCGAGGCGGTGGGCTATGACGAGGGTGGTGCGTCCTTTGGCGAGTTCGGCGAGTGAGGCCTGAATGGCGCGCTCGGTTTCGGTGTCCAGCGCGGAGGTTGCTTCATCCAGAATGAGGATGGGTGGGTTTTTGAGGAACATGCGGGCAATGGCCATGCGTTGTTTCTGGCCGCCGGAGAGCTTCACGCCGCGTTCGCCGATGACAGTATCCATTCCTTCAGGCATATCCTTTATGACGTCATCCAACCGGGCGCGACGGGCCGCTTCCCAGATGTCGGCTTCGCTGGCACCGAGGCGGCCATATTCGATGTTTTCGCGGATGGTGCCGCCGAACAGGAACACGTCCTGCTGGACGATGCCGATCTGGCTGCGCAGCGAGGTCAGCGTCATCTGCCGGATATCGATGCCATCGATGCTGATTGCGCCGCCGGTGACTTCGTAGAAGCGGGGCAGCAGCGAGCACAGTGTCGTCTTGCCAGCGCCCGAAGGTCCGACGAAGGCCACGGTTTCGCCTGCGCGGATGGTAAGGTCGATGTTGTTCAGGACCTGCTTGCCATCGCTATAGCCGAAGCTGACATCGCTATAGACGATTTCACCGCGAAGATGGGACGCCTCGATGGCGCCGGGTGCATCGGCAATATCCGGGTCGGTATCGACCAGTTCGGTAAAGCGGCGGAAACCGGCGATGCCCTTGGGGTAGGTCTCGATGACGGAATTGATCTTTTCGACCGGGCGGAAGAAGACATTGACCAGAAGCAGGAAGCCGACGAAGCCGCCATTCGTCAGATCACCCGTCAGCACGAACCACGCGCCGCAGATCATGATGATCATCTGCGTCAGGCGCATGCTCATATAGCTGAGCGAGGTGCTGGCGGCCATGATCTTGTAGGCGTTGAGCTTCGTCTGGCGGTAACGCTGATTGTCTTTTTCGAACAAGGCGCGTTCATGGTCTTCATTGGCGAAAGCCTGCACGACGCGCATGCCGCCGACATTTTCTTCGATTCGCGCGTTGAAGGCGCCGACACGACCGTAAAGCGAGCGGAAATTGTTGGTCATGCGGGTGCCGTAACGGCTGGTGACCCAGGCGGTGATCGGCACGATGGCTGCTGTGACCAAGGCCAGTGGCACGTTGACGGACAGCATCAGCAAGAACGCGCCGATGAAGGTCATAATGGCGATGAACAGGTCTTCCGGGCCGTGATGCGCGACCTCGCCGATTTCCTCGAGGTCTTTGGTCAACCGCCCGACAAGATGGCCGGTCTTTTGATTGTCGAAGAAGCGGAAGGATAGTTTCTGCAAATGGTCGAAGGCGTGCCGCCGCATATCGGTTTCGATATTGATGCCCAGCATATGCCCCCAATAGGTGACGATGGCCATCAGCCCGGTGTTGACAACATAGATGACGAGAAGACCGATGGAGGCGAGCAGGATGATCTGCCAATCCCCGGCGGGCAACAGCACATCCACGAAGACCTTGACCGCCATGGGAAAGCCCAACTCCAGAAGGCCGGAAAGGATGGCGCAGGCGAAATCGACAATGAACAACCCACGATAGGGACGATAATAGGAAAAGAAACGGCTGAGCATGACCACGTCCAGAGCGGCCTGTTTCGCCGCAGAGTTCTAAAATGTGACCTCAAGTCTCATATTTGTTAGAACAGGCCAAGGCATGTTGCGTTATTTTTACCAAAATCGTGCAATAAAAGCGAAGGACAATATAAAAACGAAATGCTGATGGAATATGCTGTGATCTGCACGCTAAATGATGGCAGAGTGCAATTCTCAGGGGAATGCGAGAGAGACGCTGGTGAGTAACGCAGACAATCAACGAAAGACCAGCGAACCAAGATGGCTTGGTCCCGCAACACATGCGCGCACGGCTCTCGTGCCATCCATTTCTGCTGCCCGCTGGCTTCTGGTTCTGATTGTCGCTGCCGGTATCTACTTCTTCTACGGGTTTCTGGTGCCGGTTCTGGCCGCGCTGGTCATCGGTTTTGCCAGCTGGCCGGTTTATCGCGAATTGCTGCGCCGGGTTGGCGGCAACAATTCCATTGGCGCAACCATTGCCTTACTTCTCATCATCGCCTTCCTGATCGTGCCGATTTTCATCGCCGCCTCCTACACAGCAAGCGAAATCCGCGAGTGGTTTGGCTGGGCCGTGGAGGTCAACAAGGTCGGCGCGCCGGTGCCCGACTGGATAGCAGCGCTGCCGGGTGTCGGCGCGTGGATGAGCGAGCAATGGGTTCGTTATGTCGGCACGCCCGGTGCCATCGGCGAAGTCATCCAGCTCGTCAGCGGTGCGAATATCGGCAACATCTATCGCGCCATCGTGGCCGCCGGTAATGGTGCATTCCACCTGATTCTGACGCTGCTGTTCATGCTGATCGCACTGTTTTTCGTCTATCGAAACGGCGTCAGCTTTGCCCGCCAGATCGATCTGGTGGGAGAGCGCATTCTGCCGACGCGCTGGGAGCGCATTTCCCGCGTCGTCCCTGCCACCATCAGCTCAACCGTCACAGGCATGACGCTGATCGCGATTGGCGAAGGCATCATTTTAGGCGTGGCCTACTGGATTGCGGGTGTCCCCTCACCCGTCACGCTGGGTGTTCTGACCGGCGTCATGGCGCTGATCCCCGGCGGCGCGCCGCTGTCGTTCACGCTGGTGTCGTTCTATCTCGTTGCCAGCGGCTCTGTCGGTGCGGGTATCGCCCTGTTTGCCTGGGGCTCGGTGGAACTCTTCATCGTCGACAAGACCATTCGTCCGCGCCTCGTCGGCGGGCCCATCAAGCTGCCCTTCCTGCCGACCTTCTTCGGCCTGGTCGGCGGCGTCAAAACCATGGGCTTTCTCGGCCTGTTCATTGGCCCGGTACTGATGGCGCTGCTGGTTGCCGTGTGGCGCGAATGGGTGCGCGAGGTCGAGATTTCGGCTGTCGAGGGTGAGACGATCGAAGCGAAGGCCGACATTGTCGAGCCGCCTCCGCTGCGCAAAACGGCGTCCTAGAGCTTCATTTCCATAAACATACTGAGCGGATCGGGCTTGTAGGGCGCAAATGGCTCGATCTCAGTAAAGCCCGCCTTGCGGTAAAGTCCGATGGCTTCCGGCTGGCTGATGCCGGTTTCAAGCCGGATGGCGGAGAGGCCGAGGCCCTGCCCGCGCGCAATCAGTGCATCCATCATCATCTGGCCGATCCGCAGGCCGCGCGCCGAGGGATCGACGAACATGCGCTTGATTTCCGCCGTGCCGTTGCCCGCCTCCACCAGCGCGCAGCAACCGACGATCTGACCATCATTGCGCGCCACGAAGAAGGATACGGCGGGCCTTTCCAGCTTATCGATATCGACCATATGGTTGCTTTCCGCCGGATAGAGCGACGCCATATAGGCGTTCGACATTTCCATGAGGCGCAGCACGTCTGGCTGGCGTGGCGGTTCAAGCTTGATTTCGACTGGCATGCTGGTTCCCATTAATATTTTGCGAAGTCCGATCTTTGCGTCGCATTAAGACTGCAATTTCGCTAGATCATGGACACGTCTTAAGACAATTCTTCTGCGAGAGGCAACAGAGCGACAATGAGAACAGCGCTTGTTTTGATGACCATTCTGGGCTGCGATGACACCGCGACCGATTGCCAGCACATCGCCACGCTGCAGCAGCGCTGGACGAGTATCGAACTGTGCGATGCCGAATCGGAAAACAAGCTCGGCCAGTTCGTGAATGCGAATTATCCGGTTATCGTTGCCGTGTGCCAAACGCCGGAAGAGCCGAAGACGGATATCGCCAAGGCCGATCCGCAGACACCCGATTCGGCTGCGCCACCGGCGCTGGCGCCGCAGGAAGAACAGACGCTGACACAGAAAGCCATCACCCGCGTACGCCGCATTCTGCCTTCGACAGAGGGCGTGAAGGAAGTGCTGGGCAAGCCGGTGCGCATGGTGGAAGACAGCTATTCCTGGATCGCCCGTCGACTGTCGAAATAAACGTCAGGCGGCCTCGGCGACCAGAGTGGAATTCAGCGAACGGGCGCGGCTGCGCTGCTGGGCCATCTGAAGTTTCTCGACCATATGCACCAGCTCGCGCATGGTTGCGTCCGCGCTGGTGTCGGAAAATTTCGCCAGAAGGCCGGAGGACAGCTCAGCAACCGGGTTGGCGTAAGGGGTCTCAGCCACCTGGCGCCAGAGCAGCGTTGCCTCCATGAAGATATCCAGCACGGCACCGAACAGCCCGGTGGACTGGAACAGTGCCTTCATGGCGTGGTGGCGGCCCGTGGCCAGAATGGAGCGCACCTGCCGCTCTTCAAGGCCAGACAGGTTGGAGATGGCTTCGGCGAAGAATGCCAGCTTGCCGGAGCAGAGCAGGTTCATCAGGAAGGCGGGCGTCAGGTCGCCCCTTGCGCGAAGATGCTCGACCAGAAGCGGCATGGCCTCGCCCGTCACATCGCCCGCAATCAGCACGGTTGCAGCTTCCGACGCATCGCGGATGACGCCGGACAGGCGTGCGGGCTGCATGGCGTAACAGACAAGGTTCGAGGCGGCCAGCGCGGCCCCGATATGGCCGACAATGGCGTAGCGCACATCAGCGGGAAGATCGTCACGGTGCAGCAGGAGGTCGCGGATTTCAGCATCCTGCGCATAGCGCTCGGCAACGCGCCGCAGCGTAAACGGCGTGATGCGCGCGCTGCTGTTTTCCAGCAGGATCGACAGCTCCATGAGGTCGCCGATTTCGGCCAAGGCCGCACAGGCGCCAGGCTCCAGAAACGGGCGGGCGGCAACCATGGAGCGGGTCATGGCCGTGCCGTTGCCAACGAGATCGACCAGATCCGTCTCCCGCAGCACGGGCGAATGGATGATGACGACGCAGGCGATATCCGGCTGGTCTTCGGCCAGTGCAAAAATGATAGGACGTGGGGCAACGGGCGAATAGGCCAGAGTTTCGGCCAGCGCCAACCGCACCTTCGGCGATGGATCGTCCAGCAGAAAGGTCATCGCCTCATAGGCGCTGTCTTGCCGGTCCTGCGGCAGGGTGGATTGCACATACGCCTGCGCAAGTGCCGTCGCCGCCTTGGACCTATCGCCAGACCGCGCCTTTTCAGACCACCGAAGAAATGCTTGTACGATCACCCTGCGCCCCAACACCAGACATACCAACTGTATCTGGCAGAATCGACGCTCCATGAATCGGGCTCTGCCTCTGTTTCGAACCTAGGGGCAAAAGGTTTACGTTTGGTTCACCATATTCATTAACTGGGTGGTGGTTGGATTGAGGTTCGAAGCAATTCTTCCTTCCGTCATCCCAGGGCTTGCCCCTAGGATCTAAACACGCTTCTGGGGATGCTACGTCGGTAGATCCTAAGGACAAGCCCTAGGATGACGGAAGTGGGTGTGTGATGGCGGCGCCCTAAAGCTAGGCTACAGGTCTAAGACCCTCAGCGTTGGCCGGGGCGTGTGAGCTGGAACACATCCGTCCCGCCATCGCAATAATCGCGGTAACCCATGCGGGCGATGGGGCGGGCTCGGGCCATATCGATGCGCCCGTTTTCGATGACGCTCTCATCGAGATGGATGCCCACGACCTGGCCGAATACGATCCAGGTCTGCGTTTCGACGCCATCGACATCCACAGGGCGAATGATTTGCGTGACCCGGCATTCCAGTGCGGCATAGGCCTCTGCCACATAGGGCGCATCCACCAGCTCGCCAGCCTTGGCGGTGAGACCGGCGATGTCGAATTCGTTCACGTCGTACTCGACAGGGGCGGACGATGCGTTCATCTGTTCCACCAGATGCCTGCTGACGAGGTTTGCGGTGAAGACACCGGTTTTCTCGACATTACGCACGCTATCCTTATGGCCGCTGGAGGCGAACATCACCAGTTTCGGTGTGTCCGACACGGCGTTGAAAAAGGAATAGGGCGCGAGATTGAGCGTGCCATCCCTGCCCTTCGAGCCGATCCAGCCGATGGGGCGCGGCGCGACGATGGCCTTGAACGGATCATGCGGCAGGCCATGGCGGTTGGTATCGGTCGCGTAAAACATCAGGCCTCACCCACCCATGTCACGACATCGGCCAATTCAGGGCGCGGACGCTCGACTGCCGGGAATGTGGTGGAGCCGATATAGATGAAGCCAGCGATCTTCTCGTCAGCATTCACGCCCAGCGCCGGGAAAAGGGCTTCGTCATAAGACACCCATTCCGTCAGCCAGTTGGCAGCGAAACCGTTGGCATTGGCTGCAAACAGCATATTGAGGCAGACCGCGCCTGCGGACATGACCTGTTCCCATTCCGGGATTTTGACATGCGGCGCGGCTGTGCTGACAACGGCGACAACGACGGGCGCGCGGGTAAAGCGCGTGCGTTCGACTTCCTGATAATCGGCACCGATATCAGGTGTTTTTTCAAGCGCCCGCTTCAGTACGGCTTCGCCCAGCCGCTGGCGCTCTTCGCCGCGATAAACGATGAAACGCCAAGGTGCCAGCTTTCCATGGTCGGGCACGCGCACTGTCAGGCGCAGAATTTCCTCGATCTGTGCCGTGTCAGGACCCGGCTCGGTCAATTGCAATGCGGGGGTCGAACGGCGGACATTCAAATAATCGATGAGGGAGATATTGTCTTTCATGACAGAAGCGTTCCATTGTCGTACATATGAAATCAAGGGCCTTGAAATAGCCACCGGGTGGCGTTTGAAGTGGTCCTCGAAGAACAAGAAGTCAATGCGGTTGAGAGAAATGACGTCCATCAAAATTGCGACTGGCCTGTGCGTGGCGCTTGTTTCGACCGCGCTGCCAATGGGTGTTGCCTTTTCGCAGGATGCATTCAAGGACTTCAAACAGCTTGGCGGCACGCAGAAAATGCCGAAGCTGAACGCCTTTACAGCGCCTGCGGCACCGGATGTCGAAAAAACCAGCTCCCGCGATATCGTCATGGAAGCCAAGCTGACCAATGAAGGCGAGCCGATGATGGAAGGACTGGCATGGCGCGTGTTCAGCCCCATCCCCGGCCCTGACGGCAAGTTGCCGATGCTGGCAAGCTCCGATGGCGGCTCTGCCGAGTTCCACCTGTCGCCGGGCGATTACTTCGTCAACGTCTCCTTTGGCCGCGCGGGCGTGACAAAGAAGCTGAACGTGCCCGCCAGCGGCAAGATCGACAAGCAGGTGCTGATCCTCGATGCGGGTGGCTTCGTGCTGAACGCAGTGGCAGGAACCGACAAGCGTATCTCGCCGGGCCAGCTGAAATTTTCGGTCTACTCCTCCGACACGCAGGAAGATGGCGAGCGCCGTCTGGTGATGTCGGATGTCAAACCAAACACCGTGATCCGTCTCAACGCAGGCACCTACCATGTCGTCTCCGAATATGGCGGCATCAACGCCGTCGTGCGCGCCGACATTCAGGTCGAAGCAGGCAAGCTGACGGAAGCAACGCTTCAGCACCACGCCGCACAGGTCACGCTGAAACTCGTCTCCGAGCACGGCGGCGAAGCGATTGCCGATACCGCCTGGTCGGTGTTGACCGGCTCCGGCGACCTCGTCAACGAGAGCGTCAGCGCCTTCTCCACCATGGTGCTAGCCGACGGAGAATACACCGCCATAGCCCGCAACAAGGACAAGGTCTACCAACGCAACTTCAAGATCGCATCAGGCCAGGATTCGGACGTCGAAGTGCTGATGAAGGACCAAGCCCCCGACGATACGATGGGTGATTTTGAGTAGCGAAATTCCAAAGCAATTGGCGAAGCGACGTGATGGCTGCAGAAATTTATTACACTGCGTCTGAAAAACTAAACCAGCTCCAAAACCTCATTCGGACAATCGATGACTTGCTTCCCACTCTGGAGCAAACGGCATTTTTCCGTAAGAATATCCCTGACCTAATTGAAGCGCGGGACACCGCCAAATTCTTAATGGAAAAAGATGCCTCGCAAGTTGAACTGAATTCACTGGCGGATGGAATACCCATAATTTTATCACCGAAATTCGACCCGCCGTTAGAGCACTCCGAAAATGGTGATTTGCGAGCGGCAGAATGGTTTGAAAAATTCCTTGTCAAATATGAGCCTTTTGCAGCGGCTCGGCAAAAAATCAGAGAAATCGGCTACTTAACGTGAAAACGGCGCCCTAGGGCGCCGTCAAACAAGTTGTTAAGCAGCTTTCGCCTTCGCAGCCTTCGCCGCACGCTTGCGCTTCACATCCGGTGGTGTCGCCTCATCCACGAGGTTGGTAATCGCCTCTTCCAGAGTATAGGAGGTCTGGGCCTGCGAGCCCAGGCGGCGGATGTTGACGGTGCGTTCTTCGGCTTCCTTCTTACCGCAGACGATGATGACCGGGACCTTGGTGACCGAGTGTTCACGGACCTTGTAGTTGATCTTCTCGTTGCGGAAATCGGTTTCTACCGACAGACCTGCATCGCGCAGGGCTTCTGCCACCTCGCGACCGTAGTCATCGGCATCCGATGTGATGGTGGCGACGACGACCTGCTGCGGCGCGAACCAGAGCGGCATGTGACCGGCGAAGTTCTCGATGAGAATGCCGAGGAAGCGTTCCATCGAACCGCAGATGGCGCGGTGGATCATCACCGGCTGGCGCTTTTCCGAGGCTTGATCGATGTAGAAGGCACCGAAGCGTTCCGGCAGGTTGAAGTCCACCTGCGTGGTGCCGCACTGCCATTCGCGACCGATGGCGTCTTTCAGCGTGTATTCGAACTTCGGACCGTAGAACGCGCCCTCGCCCGGCAGAATGTCGGTCTTGATGCGGCCTTCGGATTGCTCTTCGATGGATTTGAGAACGTCGGTCATGACGCTTTCGGCACGGTCCCAGACTTCGTCGGAGCCGACCCGCTTTTCAGGGCGCGTGGACAGCTTGACGACGATTTCTTCAAAACCGAAGTCTTTGTAGACCGACAGGATGAGATCGTTGATGCGCAGGCATTCCGCGGCCATCTGCTCTTCCGTGCAGAAAACGTGGGCGTCGTCCTGCGTGAAGCCGCGTACGCGCATCAGGCCGTGCAGCGCGCCGGACGCCTCGTAACGGTGGACATTTCCGAATTCTGCAAGGCGAACAGGCAGTTCGCGGTAAGACTTCAACCCATGCTTAAAGATTTGAACATGGCCTGGGCAGTTCATCGGCTTCAGCGCGAAGACGCGGTTATCCGCTTCCTCATCCTTCGGGTGGGTGAAGGCGTAGGCCGATTTTACGGCGAACATGTTTTCCTGATACCAGCCCCAGTGACCCGAGGTTTCCCAAAGGGACGCATCCAGCACCTGCGGCGCGTTGACTTCCTGATAGGTGCCTTCGAGGTTGCGGCGCATATAGGCGGTCAAAGTCTGGAACATGCGCCAGCCCTTGCCGTGCCAGAACACGACGCCCGGACCCTCTTCCTGAAAATGGAACAGGTCCATTTCGCGACCGAGCTTCCGGTGATCGCGCTTTTCGGCTTCGGCCAGAATGTGGAGATACTGGTCCAGCTCTTCCTGCGTGGCCCATGCCGTGCCGTAGATGCGCGTCAGCATCGGGTTGTTGCTATCGCCACGCCAGTATGCACCGGCAACCTTCATCAGCTTGAAAGCCGTGCCGATCTGTCCAGTGTTGGCCATATGCGGGCCACGGCAAAGGTCGAACCAGTCGCCCTGATAGTAGATCTTGAGGTCCTGCCCCTCGGGAATGGCATCCACGAGTTCGACCTTGTAGCTCTCACCCTTGGCGGCGAACACTTCCTTGGCCTTTTCACGCGACCAGATTTCGCGCGTGAATGGCTTGGAGCGACCGATGATTTCCTTCATCTTCTTTTCGATCTTCGGCAGATCTTCCGGCGTGAAGGGCTCGTTTTTGGCGAAGTCGTAGTAGAAGCCATTTTCGATGACGGGGCCGATGGTGACCTGCGTGCCGGGCCATAGTTCCTGCACGGCTTCGGCCATAACGTGGGCTGCATCGTGGCGGATCAGCTCAAGCGCACGCTTGTCATCACGGGTGACGATCTCGATCTTGCCATCGACGATGGTGTCTGAGAGGTCGCGCACAGTGCCATCCAGCGCAATCGCGACGGCTTTCTTTGCAAGCGACTTGGAAATGGATTCGGCAACATCGCGTCCAGTCGTGCCGGGGGCATACTGGCGAACGGAGCCATCGGGAAATGTTAGAGAAACGGCGTCTGACATTATAATTCTCCTGTCCAGTCCCGCCAACGAATGCGGGTGGTTTTCATGTAAAATCGGTCGGTCGATCGTGATTAACCGAGGCGGGTATTTAAACGTGTTCGCCGGATGGGTAAAGGCTCATTGCTGGCCGGAATGAGAACGAAAGTACCGCCATGGCAGATACCACTTCTGCCGTGCGTCCAGCTTTTCAGCCACCGGATCAAACCCGCTGGTGCCACCGGGTCCGCAGCGGGCGACGCGAAAAAGCGTCAACCAGCCGCCCGCCCAGAAGCCATGGCGAGCAAAAGCCTCATATCCATATTCGGAACAGGTGGGAATGTGGCGGCAGGAATTGCCGACGAAGCCGGAAAAGGCGAGTTGGTAGAAGCGGATGAGGCCCATGCCGAGAAGACGTCCCGGCGTTCTGGCAAAGGGGCCGGACCAGTTACGGGTTTTCGGCGTCTTATCGGGGTGCTGGCAGTTCGGATCGTTGCACACAGCTTAAGCCGGAAGGCGCTGCTCGGCCTCGATCTGGTCAAGACAGTCGCAGATGGCATCAAAGGTGAGCATGGTGGAGGCGTGACGGGCTTTGTAATCCTTGACGGGTTTCAGGATGCGCATATCCACAAAGCGCCCTTCAGGCCCCTCGCCGCCTGCCGTCAGCATGGCCAGCATGTCGGCGCGTGCTTGACGCACCTCGCCGCTGGTTGCGCCGACAACGTTGTTGGCCATGATGGAGGACGAGGCTTGCCCCAGCGCGCAGGCGCGCACCTCATGGGAAAAATCCGTGACCACACCATCGGCAAGCTTGACGTAAACCTTGACCTTGGAGCCGCAGAGCTTGGAATGTTTCTGCGCGCTGGCATCCGCATCCGGCATGGGACCGGTCAGCGGAATATTGCCGGCGAATTCGAGAATGCGGTTGTTGTAAATATCGTCCATTGGCTGGTCCATTCGCGCAGGATTGATTTTTCAAACACTGTGTCATCAGTGGCAAGGCTTTTCTGCACGGGCGTCACCATTATATGTTACGACACATCGTCGTCATCAAGGTGCCGTGAATTTAATCCTTCCGTCACCGTTTTCGTGACCACAGACTTGCCAAATTGCCTGAAACCAACCAGATAGCAGGCGCGGCAACTTTGTACTCATGCCGTAACCTAATATTCAGGTGCGGATTTTCAACCGTGCCGGGAGACCAAAAAGATGGATGCTATCGTGAAGAATTTCCCCGGTGCAGGCACAAAGAACGACGCGGTCGATACGCGCCCCACACAGGCGGAAGCCGAAGACGCCGTGCGCGTTCTGCTTCGCTGGGCGGGCGACAATCCCGAACGCGAAGGCCTGCTCGATACGCCCAAGCGCGTGGCCAAGTCCTACCGTGAGCTCTTCGGCGGTTATGATCTGAATGCCAGCGACGTTCTGGGCACCACCTTCGAGGAAGTCGGCGGTTACGACGACATCATTCTCGTGCGCGACATTCCGTTCTACTCGCATTGCGAACACCACATGGTGCCGATCGTCGGCAAGGCGCATGTCGCCTATCTGCCCGCAGGACGGGTTTTGGGATTGTCCAAGATTGCCCGCGTGGTCGAAATCTACGGTCGCCGCTTGCAGACGCAGGAAACGATGACGGCGCAAATCTCGCAGGCCATCGAGACGACGCTGAAGCCACGCGGCGTGGCCGTGATGATCGATGCCGAGCATATGTGCATGTCCATGCGCGGCGTACAGAAGCAGGGCTCCACCACGTTGACGACCAGCTTTACCGGCACATTCAAGTCCGAACCGGCCCAGCAGGCCCGATTCATGACGATGGTCTACAATCGCTAAGATTAAGATCGATCTGACAGGGCGGCGCTGGCCGCCCTTTTTGATTTCTGCCAAGGCAATTCTTTGCCGCTTGTCATCAGAGGTTTCCATGTCTTCGATATTTCCGCCCGCGCCTGCGGACAAGGAAGAGCTTGAGTCGTCGGGTGCCTTCACACCGAAATTCGATGCCCACGGCCTCGTCACCGCCGTCGTGACGGATATCAAGGACGGCGAGTTGCTGATGGTGGCGCATATGAATGCGCAGGCGCTATCGCTGACGCTGGAAACAGGCATTGCGCATTATTACAGCCGCTCACGCGACAAAATCTGGAAAAAGGGCGAGACCTCCGGCAACCTCCAGACCGTGCGGGAACTGCGCACCGATTGCGATCAGGACGCCATCTGGCTCAAGGTTTCGGTCGCAGGCCACGATGCAACCTGCCACACGGGTCGCCGCTCCTGCTTTTACAGGACTGTGACATTGGAAAACGGTCAGGCAATCACCACAATTACCGACGATAAGCGCCACTTCGACCCGGCGGAAACCTACGGCACCGCATCTGGACAGACTGGTCCGAAAAACTGATTATTTCCATTCCCTGCGCTCTTGTTACGATTATTATAGGAGTTGGCACAGTAAACTATAGATTGAGTGCATCTGCTTGGGAGTGAAATGGATGTTGGGTTGGGGATTGAACCGGGAAAATCCGGCAGCGATGGCGGCCTTGGAAAAGGTCGAACAGCAAAACTCTGCGCCCCTACCCAAAATTCCCGATAACCGCATTGCGCTGGCACTGGGCGGCGGCGCCGCACGGGGCTGGGCCCATATCGGAGTTCTGCGGGCGCTGGATGAGGCGGGCGTGCAGATCGGCATGATCGCGGGCACCTCCATCGGCGCGCTGGTGGGCGGCTGCTATCTGGCAGGCAAGCTGGACGAACTCGAAGAATTCGCGCGATCGCTCACCATGCGCCGCATTGCCGGTCTTCTGGACCTGACGATTGGCGGTGGCGGCCTGTTTGGCGGCATGCGGCTGACCAAGCGCATGCAGGAACACCTCGTCGGCCTCAACATCGAAGACCTCGAACACCCCTTCATCGCCGTGGCAACGGAGCTTAAAACCGGGCACGAGGTGTGGGTGCACCAGGGCGACCTGATCACGGCGCTGCGCTCATCCTACGCCCTTCCCGGCATTTTCGAACCGGTGCGCTGCAACGGCAGAACGTTGATCGACGGCGCGCTGGTCAACCCGGTGCCTGTCTCCGTCTGCCGCGCCTATGAACAGACGCTGGTGGTGGCGGTGAACCTTAACTACGACATTTTTGGACGCTCCGCCGTGGTCAAGCACGGTGCAGGGCAAGCCAGCGGCGAACCCTTGCCCAAAGCACCATCCGAAACAGCACGCGTGGGCCTGCCCGGCGTGATGGTGCAGGCATTCAACATCATTCAGGACAGAATTTCCCGCTCGCGCCTTGCCGGTGACCCACCGGACCTGGCGCTGCATCCGCGCATCAACCACATAGGCCTGTCGGAATTCCACCGCGCCGCCGAATCGATCGAGCGGGGCTATGAGGAAACACGGTCGAGAATACCGGAACTGAAACGGATGCAGCAGGTGTTTCAGGGGTGATTGTGTCGAAAGGCATAATGAACGCCCTCCTCTTTCCGTCATTCCGGCGTTGAGTCGGAATCCAGCAGCGCCGCGTCTGCGGTGCGAAAGAGTCTTTTGCGATCAAGGACTTGATCGCGCTGGATCCCGCATCAAGTGCGGGATGACGGAGAACTTAGAGCTTTAATTCGGAAGAGCGGTCAGGGACGTCCCAAATCTCCACCCTACCCCGCAATATAAGCCTTGATGTGCTCCGCTTCGGCTTCGACCTCGCTGATGCGGGCCTTCACCACGTCGCCGATGGAGATGATGCCGACGAGGCGACCGTTGGTTTCCACGGGCAGATGGCGGAAGCGGCCGCCGGTCATGAGTTCCATGAGATCGTCGGTAGTAGAGCCCTCGTGACAGCGTGTCACGTTCTTTGTCATGACATCTGCCACTGTTACCTGCAATGCGCCTGCGCCGTGGCTGGCGATGGCCTTGACCATGTCGCGTTCCGTGAAAATGCCGAGAATGGCACCCTTCTCATCGACCACAACGACGGCACCGATGCGGTGTTCGTGCAGGGTCACGGCGGCATCGCCCAGCGACATGCCGGGATCGACAGTCACCACATCGCGGCCCTTGAGATCGAGAAGCTCTTTCACAAATACAGGCATATTGTCCTCCTTGTCCGACGGTCCTAGACACCGCGCGCCGCGTATCCTCCACAAACGCACGGTCAGGCTGGATGCCAATGGTGCGCCAGCGGACCATCGAAATCAATAGATTTCAGCGGCTTGGCAAACCTCAATCGATTGTATCTGCAAACTGCCGGTCCACAGGTTTGCGATCGAACAATGCGAAGAACAGGAAGCCCAGCAGGAAGCCGAAGATGTGCGCATCCCACGCCACTTCGCCGCCAGCATCGCCAAACAGGGGAATGCCGACAGCAATCAGCACATTGCCGAACAGCCACATCAGCGTGAAGATAAGCACGGTGCGGTTAGACAGGGACTGGAGGATGCCCTGGCGCGGCAGGAGATGGCCAAGGGATGGGTGGTAGCGTCCGCCGCGCGCGGGAAACACGAAGCGGCACGCCGCGCCCATCAGCGCCGAGACGACACCGGATGCGCCGATCAGCACCGTTGGATCACCCCAATGCAGGAATGCGTGGCCGAAGGCGGCGACGGCTGAGGAAATGCACCAGAGCAAAATGAAACGCAACGTACCGATTCGGCGCAGCACCGGCGCACCGAAGGCCATCAGCCAGAGGCTGTTGAAAAGGATATGTTCGATGCCGCCATGCAGAAGCGAATAAGTGATGGGCGTCCACAACCACTCCAGACCCTGCTGCGACAATGTCGTGGCATAGCGCAGGGGAATGAAGCCGAAGGTGAACAGGAACCAGCCATAACCATCATCGGAGAGAACATAGGACGAGATCACGTGGATGACGACCATCAGCGCAATGACGGCGACGAGCGCGCCCGGCAGGTTGAAAACAGGGGTTTTCTGCGGGGCCTGCGCCTGCTCTACCTCATCCACTTCGGGCCGTTCACCGTCATTATGCGTCATCAGCCCGTCTTCTCCTCGTCTCGCGTTCCGCAAAAGCCATTGGGAGCAATATAGTAACGCTGCGAGAAAAAGAAGCACCGACAAGGGCGCGCACCTGCAACTAAAAATGCCGTCATGCCTTTTGTTGACCAGACGCGTGGCATGGAAATCGCTTGGACATCTTCAGCACCGCACATCAAGACGGCTTGTGTACCGAAACGACACAGGCCCCGCGGCCCGGAGACCGTGTCATGAAGACAAATGCAAGTCTGGAGATTTACGCCTATTGGGATGCGTTGCGCGGTGAGCGCGCGTCACCTTTGCGCAGCGAGATAGACCCGTCGCATATCCGCCACGTGCTGCCCGACCTCTTCGTGCTTACCGATGCGGGCGATGACGCGCCCGTATTCCGCCTGACCGGAACACGACTCTACAATCTGTTCAGCCGCGAACTGCGCGACACGCCGTTTTCGTTGATATGGCAACCGGATGCCGCCGAAGACGCCTGCCGCATTGCCAATGGCGTATTGCAGCACGAGCGGCCCGTGGTTTTCGACATCTGGTCCGAAAGCGTCAGCGGCCATGTCGCGCAGGCTTTCGAAATGTTGCTGCTGCCGCTGGAGGCGGAGCCGCACTTTCCGCCGCGCCTGCTGGGTGCCCTGATTTCCGACCCGCCGCTGGTGGATTTCGGCCAGCCCTTCAAGCCGCTCGCCTTGACGCGCAGCCGCCTGCTGGAGGAAACATCGGTGCAGTTGATGGCGCAGCGAACAGACTTCGGCTTCTCCTTGGATCGTTCTGTTTCGTTATGAGAACCTACAATTATAATCGGCGTTAGTTACAGAACGGTCTGTTAACTCGACATCTGTAAAGAAGGGGGATCATTCCTCTTTACTGTGCTGCCCATGTTCTCATCTCGCTCAACCACCGTCGCATTTGCCGCCCGCTCAGTGGAATCGTCGCCTGCTTCCGAGGTTTTGCCTGTGGCACTGACTGGCCGGTTGATGGTGCCGTCGCAGGACGAGTATGATTGCACCGCCCACGAGATGACGGCAGAGACGGCGCGCATCACCTGCTTCGTGCGACCGCGCAATGGCGACCGTATCATTGCCTATCTCCAGCACATCGGACGCGTCGAAGGCATCGTCAAGGCACTGACGGCGGATGGCTTCACCATCGCCATAATGGGCACGGAGCGCAAGCGTGAGAAGCTGGCCGCACAACTGGCCTGGATTGCCAAGCGCCATGCCCTCGGCCTGCCGGAAGACCGCCGCCATGACCGTCTGACACCGCGCAACCCGCGCGCCGACCTGATGCTGAGCGACGGCAATATCGCGCCATGCCGCATCATCGACCTTTCGCTATCAGGTGCTGCGGTCGAAATCGACATTCGCCCTGCGATGGGCAGCAATGTGCGGCTGGGCAACATGGCTGGCCGGATCGTGCGCCACTTCATGGAAGGCGTCGCTATCGAGTTCGACGCGGTCCAGTCGCGCGATGCGCTGATAGAATTTCTCTGATCCACCGACCCGCGCTCTAAACAACCGGCTACGCCTCGCGTCAGCCGGTTTTTTTGTGCCCGAAATTGCCGACGGCGAGCCTTGATGGGCAATTTTTTGAACCCGAAATGCAGAAAAAACTGTGCCATTGCGGGAAAACGAAGAAATTTCAGAAAAATATCCGAAAAAATTGGCTGAAAATGCGCCTCGCAACGCAACCATTGATAGATTTTTACACCCGATAATTGTTCATCTGGCGTTCAGAATGCAAATGCATTGGGGAAAGTATAGTCAAAGAATAGTTTAAGAGCACACACAAGGTCGAATGGTACCCTGCCACATTAACCAAAAGCGGTTAAGAGATCATATTTTACAGTGGCTTAAGGAGAAATTCCGATAGATGTCATAATCGAAACGATAAAATTTGAATCAAATTTTGCTCAAATACAGCTAAAAACAACATCAAATAAAGCGCAGTTTTTCCTAAATTTAACGTCGAATTTGAGCGCCGTTATTTGCGGGCAGTCAAAATATCGGTGGCATTCTTCTCCTCACAACGGGGAGACAAGAAATGAAAAAAATCAGCCGTTTCGGATTTATGATTGCAGCGATGATCGCAGGTGCCTTTGCAACACAGGCAGAAGCATCGCCAGCCGCCGCAATGCGCATCATGGGCAAAGCCAATCCACCGATTGGTCACTACGAGTTCTGCCAGACCTACCAGAGCGAATGCCAGCCAACATCCGGCGACCGTGGCCCGCTGCGGTTGACGGAAGAAAACTGGAAGATGATCCTGGACGTGAACTACACGGTTAACACCACGATCACGCCGATGACAGACATGGAAATCTACGGCGTTGAAGAGCGCTGGGCTTATCCAACGACTGTTGGCGACTGTGAGGACTACGTTCTTCTCAAGCGCAAGATGCTGATGAACAAGGGCATCTCCGCCTCCGACCTGCTGATCACGGTCGTTCTTCAGCCAAACGGTTCCGGCCATGCGGTTTTGACCGTGCGTACCGATCGTGGCGACTTCGTTCTGGATAACCTGCGCAACAAGGTCATGGACTGGTCCGAGACCGAATATACCTACCTGAAGCGCCAGGACAGCGCCAATCCGGGCCGATGGGTCAAGGTTCAGGATGGCCGCGCCGTCAACGCCGTCGCAGGTATCAACTAACATCCAATGCTTATTGGCCGGCCCGTCTCCCCGCTTTTCTGACGGCCGCGCCAAAGAGCCGGTTCCTTGCCCCGGAACCGGCTCTTTTTTGTGTCGCAGTTATTAGAGCATTTCAGCAAAAGTGCGAAGCGGTTTTGCGCCCGGATAATGCGTTAAAACAAACAGATAGAGCGTTTTCGCGTTTCGAAGAAAAGCGGAAATGCTCTAGAGAAGGCCGAGTTCGGCGAGTTCGCGCTTCAATTCCGAGGGCATGTCTTCTGGCAGACCAGCACCGCCAAGGTCACGTGGGGCGTCGTCGGCAGTCAGATACCGCCAGCCCTGAAACGGTCGCTTGGGCGCGGGTGAGGTCTCGACCACCTCCGGTGCCAGAACCAGATCGCAGCGAGAAATGCCGTCTTCGCCCTTGAAGGAACGGATATCGAGGATCGACTGGCGCGCCTGTACCTGGCCCTTGATGACCCAGTAGAGCGAGCCGCCATCCAGCAACTCCTCTGTTCTCTTAGGAAACATGCGCGTGGTGTGAACGCTGTGCGGTTCCAGCCCCGCCGCAATTGCGGTGAGCGCACGGTGGGAAACCCAATCGCGCAGATCATCGATGGAATCTGCGCCGACACAAAGCTTGATGAGATGAAGAGCCATGGCCCTATCAAGGCCGTTTTGGGCCTTGCGTCAAGCATTGATAGGTTGCGCTGTTCAGCACTCCACGACATTCACGGCAAGGCCACCGGTGGAGGTTTCCTTGTACTTCTCGCTCATGTCGTTGCCGGTCTGACGCATCGTCTCGATACAGGCATCCAGCGGCACGAAATGCTCGCCGTCGCCCTTCAGCGCGAGTGACGCGGCGGTTACGGCCTTAACCGCGCCCAGTGCGTTGCGCTCGATGCAGGGCACCTGCACCAGTCCGGCGATAGGATCGCAGGTCATGCCGAGGTGATGTTCGAGTGCGATTTCCGCCGCATTCTCGATCTGTGCAGGCGAGCCACCCATCACGGCGGCAAGACCGGCAGCGGCCATGGCGGCGGCAGAGCCGACCTCGCCTTGACAGCCGACTTCGGCGCCGGAAATCGAGGCATTGTGCTTGATGATGCCACCGATGGCGGCAGCCGTCAGCAGAAAGTCCCTGATGTCATCCACCGTTGCATCTTCATGGAAGTGGCGGAAGTATCGGACCGTGGCGGGCACGACACCGGCGGCGCCATTTGTCGGCGCTGTCACCACGCGACCGCCCGACGCATTCTCCTCGTTGACGGCCATAGCGTAGACGCTCAGCCAGTCATTGGCGAGCAGCGGGTTCAGGCGGTTGCTGCGCCACTCGGCGTTCAGCTTGTCGTGAATGGAGCGGGCGCGACGCTTGACCTTCAGGCCACCGGGCATGATGCCCTCGCCTTTCAGGCCGCGTTCGATACAGCCATTCATGGCCTCCCAGATCTGGTCCAGCCGGTCATCCAGATCCTGACGGGTCATGACGGTTTCTTCGTTGGCGCGCTTCATCTGCGAGATAGTGCGCCCGGACCGCTCGGCCATCTCCAGCATCTGCTTGGCCGAGGCGAAGGGATAGGGAACCTTCGGGCCATTATCGACCGTCTTTCCGCGCTGGCGCATCGCCTCCAGCTCGGTATCGGTCACCACGAAGCCGCCGCCGACGGAGTAGTAGATGCGCTTCAAGAGCATCCGGCCCTGATTGTCATAGGCGGAAAAGGACATTCCGTTGGCGTGTCCCGGCAGCGGATTTTTCTTGTCGAAGATCAGGTCTTCGGCGGGACGAAACGCGTAAGGTGGGTGTCCGGCGGGTGAAACGCGTCCGGTCGTCTCGACCTGCGCGATAAGCGCGTCCATCGCATCGGGATCGACGAGGTCAGGGCGTTCTCCCGTCAGGCCCAGCACGACGGCACGGCCAGAGCCATGGCCGATGCCGGTAAAAGCGAGAGATCCGTGCAGGCTGACCTTGATGGCTGCGACGGTGGCACCTGCTGGTCGTGGCCATTCATCCGAGAGGATTGTCTCCAGAAAGCGGTTCGCAGCCGACATGGGCCCCATGGTGTGCGAACTGGAAGGCCCGATGCCGATCTTGAAGACGTCGAAGACCGAGAGAAACATGTGTATCCTGCCCTATGTATAGACTTATATGGCCAGTCTATCCGAACCGTGCGAATGCGCCATATCAAAAATGGCCATGGCCTGTGCCGCCTGCGACATCATCCGGTTCAAACGAAAACAGCACGATTTCCGAGGAAACCGTGCTGCAGAAACTGAAATATCTATGAGAGATTATTACGGGCTACCAAAAACGTAGGTCAAAGCGAGAAAAGCGGCAAAACCTGCAAGTGCGCGAAATGTTACGGCCCAGCAGGATTTCTGTGCGGTTTCGTCCATGATTACTCCAGCGTGTTACTCTCAGGCCGCTCATGCGTCAGCCAGTGGGTGAACCATTTATTAAAAACTTGTGACAAACGCAAATGCAAAAAACGGCTAAAGCAAGGCGTATTTGCCCATCTGCCATTCACTCACTGCATAGGTACAAGAAATTACAATGGCTTACCTGTTCAATACGAAGCAAGGCATGCCGAGAGCCTGTCTCAATTTAGACCAAAGTGTAAACGGGGTCATATTTCGTTCACCATGATGCCGCCAGCTGTGTATAAACCCGCGCGGCGCAAGCCTTTTGCCCCAACGACCTGCCAGCCATATTGAACGCGTCTCGCATCTGGCTTATCGGGCATTCAAAGAATGATCGAACCTCTCGAGAAAGCGGTGACACACATGCAAGCCACACCTTCCTCCTTCCCGGATCGCGACACCGTCGCAGCGAAAATCGCCTCGTTCAGCCCCGAGGACGAAAGCTGGTTGAAACTGCTGCTCGAAAACGCGGCCCAGGATGAAAATCTGCTGGAAGGCCTGCGTCTGTTTCTGGACCAGCAGGCAGAAGCACGGTTTCTCAACTCGCTGAAGCTGGAAAAATCTGGCGAATGGTTTGGTGCAAACGCCCCTGCCCGCATGCAGATTCGTCTTCACGAAGTATCGAAGAGCAGCCAGCATGCAGCCTTTACGGCATTTCGCAGCGGGCTGACGAAATCAGGCGGTCTGGAAAAAGCCTATCCGAAGGCACCGCTGTAAGACTGAGGGCTTCAGTCGGGCACCCTGTCCACCACAGCAATGATGGGACCCATGGGGTGCCACCAGTCGCGACGTTTCGCGGCTGGGATATCGACGCTGGAAATGCTGCCATCCAGATACAGCGCATTGGGCGTATGCAGCCGGTCGCGAAACAGCGTAGCGAAATCGTAGAAGCGGACGGCATTTTCCGAGATCGCGAAATGCACCATGCCATCCTCAGATACGCCCACACCATTGCGGGTGTTGAGACTGTCGCTCTCGGGCAGAAAGCGCGGATGCAGCTTGCCATCGATGACGAGCATGGGGCCTGACTGGGTGGCGAATTCGGGCTTCAGATTGGCATTGAGATAGGCGCTGGTTTCCAGCACACCCGCCGTCTTGCCATCCATGAAGAACACGCCGTTGGGCTGCATGTGAAAATTGCCCCAGCCACCGCCTGTGCTGATCGGCTTCGTCTCGACGCCATTTTCGATGTGAAGGCCGACGGGCGACAAATCCCGGTGATACATGCCGCCATTCATGGCAAAGGTGACGAAGCTGTGCTGGCGCCAAAGGGCCGAGGAAAGCGCCTCGAAGGACCCATAGGGTTTTCCCGCGACGTGGTCCCACTGGTAGAGCCGGATATTGCTTTTGGCGGGATCGAAGCTGCAGACGGTGTAGCGGCCACCCGTGTGGTCGATGGACTGACAGAAATCCGGCAGATCAGCCGCACTCGCCGTTGTCGAAAACAGAAACGGCAGCAGATATCGTGCAAGCTTTCTCATCATCCCTCGTCAGTCGTGCGCTTCGTCGTGTGCACGCTTAGCAGAGCCAGAGAGACGAGAGTATGGCATGGCGCCAACGTTTCGGTGATAACAAAAAAGGCTGGCGAAGAGCGCCAGCCTTTTCTTGGATATTCAGTGGGACAGAATTATCTGCGCGCGGCGCGATCAACGCTGCGTCCGGCAGCCTGCGTGCCATCCACAGTGCCTGCTACGTCCTTGCCAACGCCGCGGATCGTGTTACCGCAAGAGCTAAGGGAAACGAGAGCGATAAGAACCGCAGCAATGGATGCGAAGAAACGTGTAGACATGCGTGAAACTCCCCTTGTGTTTGCGCAGATCGCACAAACGTGATGTCAATAGCGGGCAGATAACGCCGGATAACGGGGCCGGTTCCACGCGGTTGAAAAAATAATCCGATAAATTTCAAACGGCCTGCGCAACATCGCGAAACGCGTTGCGAATGCTGTCCGCAACGGCCTGCACCGGACGTGTCGGCTTGTCTGCAACGATGAGGCGGATATCAAAGCAGCCGAGTTCCGGCAGTCCGTCTTTTTCGCTGAGGATGACCATGTCGTTTTGCACATAGGAGCGCGGCATAGGCGCAATTGCCAAGTCAGCCTCGATGGCCGCCTTTTGCGCCATGGTGTGGCCGCTGAGATAGGCCACGCGGAAGCGGCGGCCCTGCTTTTCCAGCGAGGTGATGGCCTCCGAGCGCCAGATGCAGCCGTCTTCCCAGATCGAAATCGGCAGCGGATCGCGCAGATGCGCCGTGCCGCATTTGGCACCGGTCCAGACCAGCCGCTCGCGCATCAGCACCTCGCCGGTGTTGCGCAGCGGCAGGGAGGCGCAGTTGACGAGCGCGATATCAAGCCGCTGCTCATCCATCCGCTTGTAGAGCTGGGAACTGGAATCGATGGTGACATCGACCATGATGGCCGGAAACGCATCGGCGAAACGCTTGAGAATTCCGGCCAACAGGCGACGCTCGCCAATATCCTCGGGCGCCCCCAGACGCACGACGCCCGACAGTTCCGGCATGACAAAGCGCGACACGGCCTCGTTGGAAAGAGCGATCATGCGCCGGGCATAGGTCAGCAACGTCTCGCCATGGGCCGTCAGCGTTACCGAGCGCGCATCGCGCAGGAACAGTGTCGTCTTCAACTGCTCTTCCAGTTTCTTGATCTGCATCGACACCGCAGACGGCGTGCGGAAGACCACCTCAGCCGCCGTGGAGAAATTGCCGGTCTCGGCAATAGCCACGAAGGTTCTCAAGATATCATTGTCCAGCAGCGGCAAGGGTTGGCGGAAGGATACTGTCATGGCGATAGCCTTCAATTTTTCTCATTGATACATCGATATCATTTCGTTTGATTGAATGTCAACATTGCCGCACTCTCCTCATCATGCCGCTCGAAACACCCAGTCAAGCATAGGTTTTCGAGCATTTCGAAACATAACGATTTTCGATTGATGATATCAAAATCATTCGATTGTTTGATGACACGCTTGAGCGCATATCTTCGTCGTCAACCGCCCATGAAACATGAAAGGAGATTGGACATGACCATGATCACCACCCACAGCAGGGGGCCATCGAGGGTCCGGCTGCATTCGCTATACTGGTTATCCCACCTTGTGGACCTAGGCCGTGATCTTCACGCATCCTGGCGTCGCAGGCAGTCTTTGCGCGCTCTCGAAGCCCTGCCCGCAGAAACGTTGAAGGATATCGGATGGCCATCAAGCGACAACAAGCGCATGCGAATTGCGCAGAAATAAACGCAGACAATATCGAACGTTGAATGGCTCGCAGAACCTGTTTCTGACGAGCCATTTTTTTGCACTGCGGAACAAATGGGCGACGACCACATTTTCCCCTGCCCCAATCAGCTAAGAGGATATTTATGGCCCAGTTCGGTTCCAGCATTTTGCCCGGCGACTTCACCCGTCTCGGCGCCAATTTCGACGGTGATGGCGTCAACTTCGCGATCTTCAGCGCCCATGCCGAACGCGTGGAACTTTGCCTCTTCGATGAGAGCGGTCAAAACGAAATCGAGCGCATCACGTTGCCGGAATTCACCAACGAAATCTGGCACGGTTTCATTCCCGGCCTCAAGCCCGGCGCGCTCTATGGCTACCGCGTACACGGCCCCTACGACCCGGAAAACGGCCACCGCTTCAACCCCAACAAGCTTCTGATCGACCCTTACGCCCGTGAACTGGTGGGCGACATCGCGTGGGGCTCCGAACAGTTCGGCTATATCCTCGATGCCGAAGACAAGGACATGTCCTTCAATGACAGCGACAGCGCTGCCAAAATGCCGAAGTGCCGGGTGATCGACCCCAACGACCACGACTGGGGCAACGACAAGCGCTCGAATATTCCATGGTCGAAGACGATTTTCTATGAGACCCACGTCAAGGGCTTCACGCAACTGCACCCCGGCGTGCCAGAAAATCTGCGCGGAACCTATGAGGGTCTCGGCGACAAGCAGATCGTCGATTACATCAAGAGCCTTGGCGTTACTTCCGTCGAGCTGCTGCCAATCCACTCATTCCCGGATGATTCGCATCTGCTGGAAAAAGGGCTGAAGAATTTCTGGGGCTACAACTCCCTTGGCTTTTTCTCACCCGCATCGCGCTACTATGGCCCACGCGGCATGGCTGGCTTCCGCGATATGGTCAGGGCATTCCACGATGGCGGCATCGAGGTCATTCTGGATGTGGTCTACAACCACACGGCTGAAGGCAACGAGCTTGGGCCGACCCTGTCCTTCAAGGGTATCGACAACTTCTCCTATTACCGTACGATGCCGGACCAGCCGCGTTACTACATCAACGACACCGGCACCGGTAACACCGTCAACACCTCCCACCCGCGAGTCTTGCAGCTGGTAACGGATTCGCTGCGTTACTGGGCCGAAGACATGCACATCGACGGCTTCCGCTTCGACCTCGGCACCATCCTCGGTCGCGAGCCGGAAGGCTTCGATCAGCGCGGCGGCTTCTTCGATGCTGTTGGTCAGGACCCGGTGCTATCCAAGCTGAAACTGGTCGGTGAACCCTGGGATATCGGTCCAGGCGGCTATCAGGTCGGCGGCTTCCCACCCGGTTGGGCAGAATGGAACGACAAATATCGCGATACGGTGCGTGAATACTGGAAGGACGAAGATGGCACGGCGGGCGACTTTGCCGCGCGTATCATGGGTTCTGGCGACGTTTACGATCTGCGTGGCCGCAGGCCATGGTCCAGCGTCAACTTCATCACCGCCCATGACGGCTTCACGCTGAACGACCTCGTTTCCTACAATGAGAAGCACAACGAGGCGAACGGCGAAGACAACAAGGACGGCCACGACCATAACCGCAGCTTCAACTACGGCGCGGAAGGTCCGACCGATGATGATGATATCATCGCCGTGCGCGATCGCCAGAAGCGCAACTTCATCGCCACCCTGTTCCTGTCCCACGGAACGCCGATGCTGCTGGCCGGTGACGAGTTCGGTCGCAGCCAGATGGGCAACAACAATGGCTATTGCCAGGACAGCGATCTGAGCTGGGTGCACTGGGAAAACCTGCCGGACAGCGCCGAAACTCTGCGGAAGTTCACCGCGCGGTTGATCGAGCTCCGCCAGAACCACTCGATTCTACGCCGGGACAGCTGGCGTGACGGCACCCATACGACATGGCTGAATCCGGGGGGTGGCGAGCAGACGGAAGCACAGTGGAACGATCCGGGCTCCACATCGCTAGGCCTGCGCATGTCCCGTGATGGCGGTGACGATGCGGAAGAGTGGAACGACGTTCTGATCCTCTTCAACCCGCATGATGGCGCGGTGGAGTTCAAGCTGCCTGATGCCGAACATGGCTGGATGACCGAACTGACGACCGCAGACCCGGAAACCGGAGGTGACAAGATCGCCAATGGCGATAACTACACGGTTGAAGGTCGTACTCTGGTGCTGTTGCGGGCTGCCTAGCAGCGCGAGACCGCTAAACTTCCGTCATACCGGCCCTGAGCCGGTATCCAGTCAGCCCAAGTCCTTGGGCTGAAAAAACTTTCTCCGCCGCGCAGACGCGCGACGACTGGATCCCGCATCAAGTGCGGGATGACGGCGGGAGTTAGAATGCAACTATTCAAATAAAAACGCCGGGTGAAAACCCGGCGTTTTGTATTTTACGGATGGCTGAGCTGGATGCCCGGTAGCCGCATGCTGCGCTTCCTGCGGCTCTTGACCTTGCCCGCGATCGATGCGCGCAACGCGAAGAAGATGTCATCGAGGTGGTACGGCTTGCTGAAGAAGCGGACATCGTTCGGCAGGTCAAGCGTATCGGGCGAATGCCCGCCCGATGTGACGATGACGGACATGTGCTCCTGGCAGGTCTCGATCATGCGGACCAGGTCCAGACCAGACAGACCGCCGGGCATGTCGATGTCGGTGATGACGGCTGAGATATTGGCGACTTTGCCGATGGTGGCGACGGCTTCCAGCACGTTGGATGCTTCCAGCACCGTGTAGCCCGCCTCCTCCAGCGCATCGGCAAGCGTAAAACGAATGATCGGTTCGTCTTCGACGATCAGTACGGTCAAGCCAGTTTCAGACATACGCAATACTCCGCTCAAAAGCACCGGACGGGAACGGCGGCGCCGCTCAAAATGTCCGTGGCTGAAACAAAAGACGAAGCGGCGGTTCAGTGTGTCTCTCGTCAGTCCGCCGTTCCCTCACGTCGATAGAACGCGCAACGTCGCGATAGTGATGAAAGGCTGCGCCCGAAAATTGAAAACAATATTAATAAAATGCAAAATACTGAATTAAGATGTCGCTAACCTTACCATCTTCGGCTGGTGGTTTGACGAACATCAAGGACCGATCACCCTTAGTTTTTTTGACACCAAATCTGCCGTGTCGTATCTTGCGCCGAGAGCGTCGCATTTACGATATACAGCGGACCGTTTCCAAGCAAGGAATTGCGTTTCCGCAATGGAGCATGGTCTTGATGAGCAAAACTCCTTCCAAAAAGCGCTCCGTGGTCTTTTTCATGGTCCCGCAATTCACCATGCTTCCCTTTACGGCGGCTGTGGAAACACTGCGTATCGCCAACCGTATGCTGGGCTATGCAGCCTATGAGTGGCGCTTGGCCTCCGCCGACGGACAGAAGGTCGAATCATCGGCTGGGATCGCGCTGGAGGCCAAGACCTCGCTAGCGGAAGAGCGCAAATCCGTCAGCGGCGAAAACCGCCCCGACATGGTGCTGATCTGTTCGGGCATCGACATCGAGCAATACAGCAACAAATCCGTCAACGCGTGGCTGCGGGAAGCCAACAATCGCGGCATCGCCGTCGGTAGCCTCTGTACGGGCGCACATGTGCTGGCCCAGGCAGGACTGCTGAATGGCAAGCGCTGTGCGATCCACTGGGAAAACCTGCCCGGTTTTTCCGAAGCCTTTCCGCAGGTCGAGGTTTACGCAGACCTCTACGAGGTGGATGGCAACATCTACACTTGCGCGGGCGGCACAGCGTCGCTGGACATGATGCTGAACCTGATCGGGCAGGATTTCGGCGAAAACCTCGTCAACCGCGTCTGCGAGCAGCAATTGACCGACCGGGTGCGCAGCCCGCATGACCGCCAGCGTCTGCCCCTGCGTGCGCGTCTGGGCGTGCAGAACGACAAGGTTCTCTCGATCATCGAGTTGATGGAAAGCAATCTGTCCGAACCGCTCTCACTGCTGGATATCGCCGATGACGCCGACCTTTCACGCAGGCAGGTGGAGCGGCTGTTCCGCCAGGAAATGGGGCGTTCCCCCGCCCGCTACTATCTGGAAATACGGCTGGACCGGGCGCGCCATCTTCTTGTGCAATCGGCTATGCCGGTGGTGGAGGTGGCGGTTGCCTGCGGCTTCGTTTCGGCCTCCCATTTCTCGAAGTGTTATCGCGAAATCTACAATCGCACGCCGCAACAGGAGCGCGCCGAGCGCAAGCTGGTGATGAGCGCATCGCGCATGGCAGCGGCGGCCAGTCAGGGCAAAGCCGCGCATTAGAGCGTTTCCTTGTTAAATGGAAACGGTTCTGTTGGTTCAAACGGGATCGACTGCTTGTCCGGACGGCGCGTGCCATAGCCATAGCATACGGCCAAGCCGTCCGGGCAAGCAGACGGCCCGTTTCAACCAACCCGAAGGGCCGGGCATATTTCCGCCAGGGTTAAGGCGATCGGCTCGACCGTACCTATGGGTATGCCCTTCGCCAATCGCCTTAGCCCTGACGAAAATCTGCTCCGGCAGAACGATTCCATTTAGCAAGGAAATGCTCTAAGCCCCGAATGGTCGAACCGCTGCGCCCAAATCTTCGGCGGTGAGGCCGGGGCCAAGGCGTTGCGCCGTTTCTCCATGCAGCCAGACGGCAGCGGCTGCGGCCTCGAAGGCCGGAACCTGCTGAGCCAGAAAGCCGCCAGCAATACCGGCCAGCACGTCACCGGAACCCGCCGTCGCGAGATACGGCGGCGCATTGGTGTTGACGGCGGCACGGCCATCCGGGGCGGCAATGACCGTGTCTGCGCCTTTGTAGATGATGACGGCATTGGCGCGCGCCGCAGCAGTCAACGCTCTCTCGATTTTGCTCAGGTTCTTGTCCGCGACGAGGTCTGGAAACAGACGACCGAACTCCCCTTCATGTGGCGTCAGAATGCGCGGGGTGCTAGAGGCAAACAGATCGAAAAGCTGCTGCGGATCGTCCTTGAACGCGCTGATACCATCGGCATCTAGCACCAGCGCCTTGTCCTTCAACAGCGCGACGAAACGGCGCGCCTTTTCGAAATCGCCGAAGCCGGGACCGAGAACATAGGTTTCGTGGCGGTTGTCATCCAGCCACGCCGCCAGCGCATCATCGCCGTCGATGGGCGACACCATGACGGCGGTAAGCGTCGTGGAAAGCACGGGCACGGCATCTAAAGGCGCGGCGACGGTGACGATGCCAGCACCCGCCCGGAAACCCGCCATCGCTGCCATGCGCGCAGCACCCGTGGCATGCGCCGGGCCGGAAAATACCGTGAGATGTCCGCGCTTGAACTTGTGCGTATCGTCATCCGGCTGGGAAAAGGCCGCGCTCCAGAGCGCCGGGTGGTTCTCCACGACAGCACCGCTGTGTTTGCTCAAAATGCGCTGGGGAATACCGATATCGAAGACCTCGACTTCGCCGCAAAGCGAGCGACCCGGCATGAGAAGATGACCGGGCTTGCGCGCCATGAAGGTGACAGTGTGTTGCGCGCGAAAGGCGCTGCCGAGTGCGACGCCCCGACGCCCGCACAAGCCCGAGGGAAGGTCCACGGCAATGACGGGAATGTCTGCGCCTTCCACGCGAGCAATCACCGCCGCGACCCCTGCCGGAACATCACGAGACAGGCCAGCACCGAAAATGGCATCGATCACCACGTCACCGGGCTCCGGCTGGTAGCGCTCCAGCGGTTCCACAGGGCCGTTCCACGATGCGTATGCCTGCTGCGCGGCACCTTGCAACTTCTTGGTATCGCCGAAGAGATAGAGGGCGACTTCGGCACCGCTTTCGCGCAACGCCCGTGCCGCCACGAAGCCATCACCGCCATTGTTGCCGGTGCCGCACAGCACGGCATACCGCGTGGCTTGCGGGTAATGTCTGAGTGCGCTGGCGGAGACGGCCTGCCCTGCTCGCTCCATCAATGAGGATATGGACATGCCGCTTTTTTCGGCGTCCGCATCGACCCGGGACATGGCGGCGGGATCAAGCAAAGCATGGGCGATGGAGAATGTCATGGCGTCATACCAGCGCAAAACGAAGGAAAAGGCAATCGGCGCAAAAATAGGCGAAATGGATTGCGCAAACCATAGGCAAATGAACAACTTATGGGCAAACGTTGATTTCGTATGACTTTTCCTTTGCGCTTTTGAAATTGGGCAAAATCGTGGAAAAATCCTGTTTCCAGCCAATAGGAACGGTATATTTGTCCACAGAAACAGAGTGGACGCGTCAAAATTGGCGTGGCGGACAGTTTTTTTGAAGTTTTTTTATTCAAAGCGGCTTCCGATCTGGCACGATACGTGCATTCTTGTGGCAGAGCGGAAAGACCGCTTGAACGGGAGAAGCGGAGAGATATTTTCTCATGAAAAAGATCGAAGCGATCATTAAGCCTTTCAAGCTCGACGAAGTGAAGGAAGCCCTTCAGGAAGTCGGACTTCAGGGAATAACGGTTACAGAAGCCAAGGGCTTTGGTCGTCAAAAAGGCCATACGGAACTCTATCGCGGCGCGGAATATGTCGTCGACTTTTTGCCCAAGGTAAAAGTCGAGGTCGTGCTCGCGGATGAAAACGCGGATGCCGTTATCGAAGCCATTCGCAACGCAGCCCAGACCGGCCGCATCGGCGATGGAAAGATTTTCGTTTCCAACGTGGAAGAGGTCATTCGTATCCGTACGGGTGAGACAGGCGTAGACGCCATATAAAAAGACTGGGCCCGTAAAACAGGGGCTTAACCTTGTCATCATTACACTCAAGGAAAAGTTTAAAATGACGACCGCAAACGATATTCTGAAGCAGATCAAGGACAACGACGTAAAGTTCGTCGACCTGCGCTTTACCGATCCCAAGGGCAAGTTGCAGCATGTGACGATGGACGTCGCCTGCGTGGACGAAGACATGTTCGCCGATGGCGTCATGTTCGACGGCTCCTCCATCGGCGGCTGGAAGGCCATCAACGAGTCCGACATGGTGCTGATGCCCGACACGGGAACGGTTCACATGGACCCGTTCTTCGCCCAGTCCACCATGGTCATCATCTGTGACATTCTCGATCCTGTCTCCGGCGAGTCCTACAACCGCGACCCACGCGGCACGGCCAAGAAGGCCGAAGCCTACCTGAAGGCGTCCGGAATCGGCGACACGATTTTCGTTGGCCCAGAGCCGGAATTCTTCGTCTTCGACGACGTGAAGTACAAGGCTGACCCGTACAATACAGGCTTCAAGCTGGACTCGTCCGAGCTGCCATCCAACGACGACACAGACTACGAAACCGGCAACCTGGGCCACCGTCCGCGCGTCAAGGGCGGTTACTTCCCGGTTCCTCCGGTCGATAGCCTTCAGGACATGCGTTCTGAAATGCTGACGGTTCTCGGCGAAATGGGCGTGGTCGTTGAAAAGCACCACCATGAAGTCGCTTCCGCACAACACGAGCTGGGCGTGAAGTTCGACACCATGGTTTCGAGCGCCGACAAGATGCAGATCTACAAATATGTCGTGCATCAGGTTGCCAATGCTTACGGCAAGACGGCAACCTTTATGCCGAAGCCGATCTACGGCGACAACGGCTCCGGCATGCACGTTCACCAGTCCATCTGGAAGGGCGGCAAGCCGACCTTCGCTGGCGACGAATATGCAGGCCTGTCCGAGACTTGCCTCTACTACATCGGCGGCATCATCAAGCATGCCAAGGCAATCAACGCTTTCACGAACCCCACAACCAACTCCTACAAGCGTCTGGTTCCAGGTTACGAAGCACCGGTTCTGCTGGCCTATTCTGCCCGCAACCGCTCTGCATCCTGCCGTATTCCGTTCGGCTCCAACCCGAAGGCAAAGCGCGTCGAGGTTCGCTTCCCCGACCCGGCCCAGAACCCGTATCTCGGCTTTGCCGCGATGCTGATGGCCGGTCTCGATGGCATCAAGAACAAGATCCATCCGGGCAAGCCAATGGACAAGGATCTCTACGATCTTCCTGCAAAGGAACTGAAGAAGATCCCAACCGTCTGCGCCTCGCTGCGTGAAGCCCTCGACAGCCTCGACAAGGACCGCAAGTTCCTGACGGCTGGCGGCGTGTTCGATGACGACCAGATCGATGCCTTCATCGAACTGAAGATGCACGAAGTCATGCGCTACGAAATGACCCCGCATCCTGTCGAGTTCGACATGTACTATTCGGCGTAATGGCCGGAAAAGGCGCCTCTCGGGGCGCCTTTTTCTTTTGCCGTTAGGTATGGTGGGTGTGGCTTTACCCCCCTCTGTCCTACCGGACATCTCCCCCTCAAGGGGGGGAGATTGGCTGGGCGCACGAACTCGCTTCATCTCGACGTAAGAGATGGCCGAGAGCCAACCACGAGCCGATCTCCCCACCTGAGGGGGAGATGTCCGGCAGGACAGAGGGGGTAAGCCACACCCACTGTCATCAATGACCGACAGCCCGAAATCAATAATACGCATACCGGAAAGCCCCATGACCGCAGCCACCGACACCACCCCTCACCTGCGTGACTGGTTGATTTTCCTCGCCGTACCGTTCTTCTTTTCCAGCAACGTCATTTTCGGACGCGGCGTCATTGGTGAGGTTTCACCTTTCGTCACCGCCTTTCTGCGCTGGTTCTTTTCGGTGCTGTTCGTCGCGCCCTTCATCATCCGGGACTGGCGGGCCTGCCTGCGTTTTATCCGCACGAAAACAGTGCTGTGGCTTGTGCTGGGCTTCCTCGGCATGGGTATTTGCGGAGGGGTCGTCTACTGGGGCCTCACCCTGACATCGGCGGCCAATGGCACGCTGATCTATACGACATCGTCGCTGTTCATCATTCTGATCCAGCGCATACTCTACGGTCGCGCAATCCGGCGGCTGGAGATTGTCGGCATGGTCATCGCTTTTGCAGGTGTGGCGGCCATCGTGCTGAAAGGTGATGCCTCGCAGCTTCTGCACCTCGATTTCAATCTCGGTGATCTCGCCATTCTCGTCGCATCGATTTCGTTTGCCATTTACTCCCTGCTGCTGCGAGACCCTGCGGCCAGAGACATGGCGTCGCTCAGTTTGTTCGCGGTCATCGCATTGTCTGGCGCGCTTGTGCTATTGCCACCGGCGGCCATGGAATTAGCCTATGGCGGCATGCTGCCCTCTTCGCTTTCCGCATGGGGGAAAATCGGCGGGATCATTGTTTTTGCGTCAGTGTCCGCGTTCTACTGCTTTACCCACACGGTGCGGGTCTTCGGGCCGGCAACAGCGGGTATTACGCTTTATATGATGCCACCGGTGTCAATCGTCATGGCTGTCGCGTTTCTGGGTGAGAGCTTCGAACATTATCATGCGGTCGGTATCGTATTGGTAACGGGCGGCGTAGTGCTGGCAACGGCCCCCTTTGGCAAGCTGAAGTAACAAAATGGCGCTTGACCACCAAATATCTTGATATTTTTCATTCGTACCCCAAATGGTATGGGGAAAGGATGTGCATGCCATGAAACAAAGAGACGCAAAATTCACGATTGGCGAAGTTGTTCGTCACAGGGTGTTTCCGTTCCGCGGTGTGGTATTCGACGTAGACCCGGAATATGCGAACACCGAGGAGTGGTGGAACGCAATTCCTGCGGAAATCCGTCCAGAACGTGACCAGCCCTTCTACCACCTGCTGGCGGAAAACGACGACACGGAATATGTCGCCTACGTCTCCGAGCAGAATCTGGTGCACGATGAAAGCGACCAGCCGCTGCGCAACCCCAATCTTTCCCGCATTTTCGACACCACTCCCAATGGTGTGTTGCGGGCGAAATCAGCGATGACGCACTGACGCTCAGACCTTAAATCTGAACAACAAAAAACCGGCCTGAAATCCCAGGCCGGTTTTTTTAACGTCGAATATCTTAGTTGGCAGGCTTGGACTTTGCAGCGTCCTGAGCGGCTTCGAGCTTCTTGCGAGCCTCTTCAGCCTTCTTCTGCATGCCTTCTTGGAGGGAACGCTGGCTTTCAGCAAGCTGCGACTGCGTGATCGGCTGGCCGTCATAAGCACCGGTGAAGCCGCTGAGAGCGATCTTGATCGGGTTTGGCGCGCGACGGAAGTTAATGGAGGTGAACACGATTTCCGTGCCCTTCTTCATGCTGGCGATCATCGCATCCGTCAAAGGCACTTCAGCCGTGCACTTGTCTGGAAGGCAGACAGCGTAATCGAGCTTCTGACCCTTGGCACCATCGATCTGCATCATGACGCCAGGAGGCAGCAGGCGTGCAGTTGGAACCGAAACCTGAAGCAGCTTGCGGTTGACCTTGCCTTCGACGCTGATGAGGCCGACAGCCGTGATCATCTGGCCGTTCTGGGCGAGAACAACGTTCTGCACGACGCAAACATCATTGTCTTCCTGCTTGCTGCAAGTCTTGAACCAGCCAAGCGGAGGCGCACCGGCACCACCTGCGGCAGGAGCAGCCTGCTGAGCCTGCGATACGGCTGGTGCAGACACGGCACCCAGCGAAAGAACGAGAGCAGACAAGCCTGCGCGGGTAAATGTGTTTGCGAATTGCATCATAAGAGTTCCGTCTCCTGAATTTTCTTATGCGAAGCAGAACGGGACGAACTGCTCAACATCATCGGTATCCGTCTGCCCGTTCCACTGTCGTTTAAATGAGGCAAATGCGTGACCCGACGGTTTCGGCAACCCTGTTACATCCCGTTGAGTGCGATATCCAGCACTTCTTTCAACTTTTCTTGAGCCCCGACAGATTTTCCGTCGCCGGATGCCTGACATAGTCGTGTGTGATACATTCCCGCGGGAATCAATACAAGACGGGCGGCGTTTGGCCAACGTAGCAATGCCGTGATGAGACAGCCCGAATGCGACAGGACAATTACCATGCGAAGCCTTTTGGCGTTCATCCCCGCCCTTCTTTTTTCAGGTCTGGCGATGGCGGAACCACTCCACGGGATTTCGATGCATGGCACGGTCGCCCTGCCCGCCGACTATAAGAACTTTCCCTATGTGAAGCCGGACGTAAAAAAAGGCGGTCGCATTTCCTACGGCGTCGTCGGCACCTTTGATAGCCTCAATCCCTTTGTTCTAAAGGGCATGCGCACCACCGCACGCGGCGTGTGGGACCCGGAATTCGGCAATCTGCTCTACGAGCCGCTGATGCAGCGGTCCAACGACGAACCCTTCTCGCTCTACGGCCTGCTGGCGGAAACCGCCGAATGGGATGACGACCGAACCTACATCCAGTTCAACATCAATCCGAAAGCCAAATGGCAGGACGGTCAGCCTGTTACGCCCGAGGATGTGATCTTCACCTTCAATCTTTTGAAGGAAAAGGGCCGCCCGCCTTTCAACAGTCGCCTCAACGGCGTAGCGAAGATGGAGAAGATCGGCGACCACGGCGTGCGCTTCACCTTCAACGAAAATGCCAACCGCGAAACGCCGCTCATCCTGGCATCCTCGACGCCGATCCTGCCGAAGCACGCCATCGATCAGGCGACATTCGAGCAAGGCGGCCTTGGCCCCGTGGTCGGCTCTGGCCCATACCGAATCAAAACCCTGCGCCCCGGAGAGCGTGTGGTGTGGGAGCGTAACCCTGATTACTGGGGCAAGAATGTCCCGTCTAAGGTCGGCTCTGATAATTACGACGAGATCAGCATTCTCTATTTCCTTCAGGTCACAACCATGTTCGAGGCCTTCAAGAAGGGCGATATCGACATCTACCCCGAAGGCGATGCCATCAATGGTTCAGCCGACTCATCACATTGGGGTCAGGCTTACAATTTCCCGGCCGTGCATCGCGGTGATATTGCCCGCGACGTTTTCGAATCGCGCTTGCCATCGGGCATGTTCGGCCTCGTCTTCAACACACGACGCGCCATCTTTGCCGATGAGAAAGTACGTGAAGGTCTGTCCTATGCGCTCGATTTCGAGTGGATGAACCGCAACATTCTGGGCGGTGCCTTCCAGCGGACGCAAAGCTATTGGCAGAATTCGGCGCTCGGTGCCTTCGGCAACGCGGCGGATGCACGTGAACTTGCACTGCTGGGCGATGCCGCCAAGAAACTTCCGCCTGCATTGCTGGCTGGCACCTACGCCATGCCCGTCACCGATGGTTCCGGTGCCGACCGCAAGGTGCTGAAACTCGCCGTCGATAGGCTGAAAGAGGCCGGTTACACGATCAAAAGCGGCAAGATGTCGGATGCCAAGGGCCGCCCGCTGGCCTTCGAGATCATGACGCAAAACCCCGCACAGGAGCGCATTGCGCTGGCCTATCAGCGGTCGCTGCGCCTCATCGGCGTCGATATGGCCATCCGCTCCGTCGATGACGGGCAATATCAGGCCCGCTCCAACAGTTTCGACTATGACATGATCATCCGCTCGCTGCCGTCCTCGCTGTCGCCGGGAGCAGAACAGCTCAACCGCTGGGGCTCTGATTCGCGCGATGCCAATGGCAGCTTCAACTATGCGGGCGTGGCCGATCCTGACGTGGACCGTATGCTGGAGGCGCTGTTGCAGGCGCGCTCGACCGAGGATTTTCAAGCGGCCGTGCGCGCCTATGACCGGCTGCTCACCGCAGGCCACTACATCATTCCGCTCTATTATATCGGCGCGCAGTGGGTGGCGCGGTGGAAATATATCGAGCGGCCCGAGGCCACACCGCTTCTGGGCAACCAGAAAAGCACATGGTGGGATGCGCGCGCTCAATGAGGCGCGCGACATGGTTCTCTTGAGGTAACGCCTTGCGCGAGCGTGGCAACGCCCCTAGATGAAGCGGATATTTTCGGCTCTGAAAGGGAAGCACCATGCAACGCATTGTTATCGACGTCGTCTCGGACATGGTCTGCCCGTGGTGCTATCTCGGCAAGGCGCGGCTCGATCTGGCGCTGGCTGAAATCCTGGATGAGGTCAGCGTCGACGTGAACTGGCGTCCCTACCGCCTGAACCCGGATTATCCGCCTGAGGGCGTGGACCAGAAGGCCGAACTTGAAAAGAAGCTGGGCGGCAAAGACAAGGTCGAACAGGCGCACGAGATGCTGACGCAGCTTGGCAAGGAAGTTGGCATCGCCTTCGATTTCGACGCCATCAAGGTTGGCCCTAACACGCTGGATGCCCACCGCCTGTCGCTCTGGGCCCATGCCGAGGGACGGGAGTTTCAGGACAAGGTCGTGAACGAACTGTTCCGCGCCAACTTCGAGGAAGGCCTGAACATCGGTGACCACACCGTGCTGGCCGATATCGGTGAAAAGGCCGGGATGAACCGCGAAGTCGTGGAGAAGCTGCTCGCGTCTGACGCGGACAAGGACACGGTCGTTGCGGAAATCGACGCGGCTCAGCAGATGGGTGTTTCGGGCGTTCCCTTCTTCATTCTCGACCAGAAATACGCGGTCAGCGGTGCGCAAAGCAAGGAAGTGCTGATTAATGCACTGCGGGATATTGCCAGAATGAAGCTGGAAGAGCATAGGGCAATGAACTGATCGTCAGCGCCTCCCCGCTGTCGATTTCCGGCCCCTAATATTTTCAGGTGTTTCCGTGTCCGATAGCACGTTGAAGGGCATTCTGCTCGCATTCGCAGCCTTTGCGGCCTATGCCTGGAGCGATGCGAGCGTGAAGCTCATCGAAGGGCAATTGTCGCCCATTCAATCCGCCTTTTTCGGCGCGCTGTTCGGGCTCTGCGCCCTGCCCTTCATTCGCAAGCGCAATGACGACTGGCGCGATATCGTGCGCACCACCAACCGCCCACTGTGGTTGTTGCGTTTCGTGTCATCCGGCCTCGGCGCCATCACCTCGGTGACCGCTTTCACGCATCTTTCGATGGCAGAAGCCTTCGCCCTCATTTTCCTGCTGCCCGCCTTCGTCACCATCATGTCGGTTCTGTTCCTGAAGGAACAGGTCGGCATCAAACGTTGGTCCGCCGTCATTATCGGCTTTGCCGGTGTTCTGGTGATTTTGCGGCCCGGTTTTCGCGAGCTATCGACCGGCCATTTCGCAGCCATCGTTGCCGGTCTTTGCGGTGCGATTTCCATCGTCATCTTCCGCGCCATGGGGCCATCGGAAAAGAACATATCGCTTTATGGTGCGGGTTTGCTGGGAACGCTGGTGATTTGCGGTGTGGCGATGACATCATCATTCACACCGCCCAATGCGCAGCAATGGATGTTTCTGGCGGGTTACGGCCTTCTCGGTGCTGTCGCCAACGTGCTGGTCATGTATGCGGCGAAATACGCACCTGCTGCGGTCATTGGCCCCACGCAATACAGCCAGATGCTGTGGGCCATTCTGTTCGGCTATCTGATTTTTGGTGATGGTGTCGATGGCTGGATGCTGGTGGGCATCGCCCTCATCATCGGCTCAGGCCTGATCACGCTCATCCGCGAGCGGCAGCGACATGTCGCTCTTCCAACATCGATTGCGGCGGCAGACCAGAATGTTGCCGTCGCGATGACACCGGAGAGTGATGAGGCTAAGACGGACTGATCAGCCCGTCCCCGGCTCCATCAATTGCAGACACGCACGCGATACATGTCGCCGTAACCATCCTGACGCCATGCCAGATGGCAGCGGTGATAAGCGGGCTCATAGACGACAGGTGGACCGTAAACGGGCTGGCTGTAAACGGGTGTATAGCTATAGGCTGGCGGGCCATAATAGTTGCGCGCGCCCGCAATCAACGCACCGCCAACGACGGCTCCGGCGATACCCGCGCCAAATCCGCGTCCGAAATTGTTACGTGCTTCTGCCTGGCTGGTGGTGGCAATTGTGGTGCCCGCAATTGTCAAAGCAACCAGACCAGCGGTGACAAACCTGTTCATGGTGGTCAACATAGTCCTGCTCCTTCGTTCAACGGCATCAGGCGAAACAGTGCCGTGCCGATAAAGCCAAGACTATGCCTCCCAATCCTACGGCCAGATGTCCGTTTGATTAAATCGCCGTAAGAAACGGCGACTTTCATTTCGTCAGGATTTCGCCAGTTCCGCCAGCTGCGTCATCACCATGGCCGCACCCGCCAGACGCTTCTCCGGCGTTGGCAGATCGCGGGTGAGGAACACGCTGTGGTCAGGCCTGATCTTCGCCATGGAGCCCTGCTTGGCGATGTAGCCGACGAGTGCCGCCGGATTCGGGAATTCCTTGTTGCGGAACTGCACGACGACGCCCTTCGGACCGGCATCCAGCTTCTCGACATTGGCCGTGCGGCACAGCGACTTGACGTAGACGATCTTGAGCAGGTGCTGCACTTCCTTGGGCAGCGGCCCGAAGCGGTCGATCATCTCGGCGCCGAAGCCATCGATTTCGTTCAGATCGGTCAACTCGCCGAGGCGACGGTAAAGGCCCATGCGCAAGTGCAAATCCGGAACGTAATTTTCCGGGATCATGACCGATGTACCGACAGAAATCTGCGGCGACCAGGCGCTGTCGATCACATCGTCTTCGCCCTTCACTTCGGCCACGGCCTCTTCCAACATCTGCTGGTAAAGCTCGAAACCGACTTCCTTGATGTGACCGGACTGTTCTTCGCCCAGCAGATTGCCAGCGCCGCGAATATCCAAATCATGGCTGGCAAGCTGGAAGCCCGCGCCGAGCGTATCGAGCGATTGCAGGACCTTCAGACGGCGCTCCGCCATTGTCGTCAGCACCTTGTTGACCGGCAGCGTGAACAGCGCAAAAGCGCGAACCTTGGAACGCCCGACGCGACCGCGCAGCTGGTAAAGCTGCGCAAGGCCGAACATATCGGCACGGTGGACGATCAGCGTGTTGGCTGTCGGCACATCCAGCCCGGATTCAACGATGGTCGTGGAAAGCAGCACGTCATATTTGCCGTCATAGAAGGCATTCATGATGTCTTCCAGCTCACCCGCCGCCATCTGGCCGTGGGCCACGGCAACCTTCAGTTCCGGCACATCGGATTGCAGGAAGGCGTGAATATCAGCCAAATCAGCCAGGCGTGGGCAAACATAGAAACTCTGGCCACCGCGATAATGCTCACGCATCAGCGTTTCGCGGATGACCAGCGCATCGAACGGAGAAATGAAGGTACGCACCGCCATGCGATCCACCGGCGCCGTGGTGATCAGCGACAGTTCCCGAACGCCCGTCATGGCAAGCTGAAGCGTGCGCGGAATGGGCGTGGCCGACAGTGTCAGCACATGCACATCGCTCTTCAGCTCTTTCAGCCGCTCTTTGTGCTTCACGCCAAAATGCTGTTCCTCATCGATGATGAGCAGGCCGAGATTGGCGAAATTGATACCAGCGCCGAGCAGCGCATGGGTGCCAACGACGATATCCGTTTTGCCCTCGGCCACTTCCTTCTTGGTCAGCGCCAGTTCCTTTGTGCCAACAAGGCGGGAGGCCTGTTGTACGCGGATGGGCAAGCCACGGAAGCGTTCGGAGAAGGTGCGGAAATGCTGGCGCGCCAAGAGCGTGGTCGGCACAACGACGGCTACCTGCACGCCATTCATGGCCGCAAGGAAGGCGGCACGAAGCGCCACTTCCGTCTTGCCGAAGCCGACGTCACCGCAGATCAGGCGGTCCATCGGACGACCGGCACCCAAATCTTCGCGCACGGATTCGATGGCGTTGAGCTGATCTTCCGTCTCGTCATAGGGGAAACGGGCAGCAAATTCGTCATAGAGACCATCTGGCGTAATCAGGGTCGGCGCGTGGCGCACCATGCGCGCCGCTGCAATACGGATGAGATCACCCGCCATATCCAGCAGGCGCTTCTTGAGCTTGGCTTTGCGCATCTGCCATGCGCCGCCACCCAGCTTGTCGAGATTGGCTTCCGCCGCATCCGAGCCGTAGCGCGAGAGAAGATCGATATTTTCGACCGGCAGGAACAGCTTGGCTTCATCGGCATAGTGCAGTTCCAAGCAATCACGCGGCGCACCCGCAGCCTCGATGGTGCGAAGACCGACGAAGCGCCCGATACCGTGTTCGGCGTGAACGACGAGCGACCCTTCGTCCAGACCGGCGACTTCCGAGATGAAATCCGCACCGCGCTTGCGGCGCTTGGAACGGCGCACCATGCGGTCGCCGAGAATATCCTGTTCACCGATGACGGCGAGATTGCCGGTTTCAAACCCGGCCTCAAGGCTGAGCACCGCTGCCGCAGCCTCGCCCTTGCCGAGCTTTTCGACTTCCTTGAACGACTGGATGGTCTTGATGTTCTCAAGCCCATGCTCGTTCAACACCTGCAACAGCCGGTCGAGCGACCCTTCCGACCAGCCTGTTATCAGAACCTTCCAGCCCTTGGAGCGCCGCTCGGCAATGTGCTTGACGGCCAGCGTAAACACGTTAACGCGCTCTTCGCTTTCACTTTCCGTCTGCGATTTTGCCCAGCGCGGACCGACATGGGCGTCCAGCGTGGCGACCGGCTTGTCCTTGGAATCCTGCTCGTTGAACGGCGTCAGGCGTACCGCGTTGACGGCATTCAACGCCTCATCGAAGCTCTTGCCGCCGAGATAAATCTGGCTGGGCGAGACGGGCTTGTAGGGCGCGCCCTGCGTTGCGCCTTTCGTCTGGCCGGATTGCTGCCGTGCCTCGAAATAATCATGCACCAGCTTGGAGCGTTCGACGGCAGCCTCACGCGCCGTGTGGTCGGTAACGATGCGGAAGCCCTTGAGATAATCGAAGGCCGTTTCCAGATGCTCGTAAAACAGCGGCAGCCAATGCTCCATACCGGCATAACGACGTCCCTCGGACACGGCCTGATACAGCGCGTCATCCCGTGTCGCCGCGCCAAACAGCGAAAGATAGTTCTTGCGGAAACGGCTGATCGTATCTGGTGTCAGCGTCACTTCGCTCATCGGGTTCAGATCGAGCGAACGCGCCTGGCCGATGGTGCGCTGGCTGGCAGGATCGAAAGTGCGGATGCTTTCCAGCGTATCGCCGAAGAAATCCAGCCGCACCGGCTCTTCCGTGCCGGGAACGAACACATCGAGAATGCCGCCGCGCACGGCAAATTCGCCCACCTCGCGCACCGTCGCCACACGGTCGAAGCCGTTGCGCTCCAGCCGGGCGGCAATGTCGTCCATGCGGATCTGGTTGCCGGGCTTGGCCGAGAAAGCCAGGCTCTCGATCACATCGCGCGGTGCCATCTTTTGCAGCATGGCATTGACGGTGACGAGTACGATGGCCGGATGCGGTTTTTTCTGATGGTGGATGAGGCCGGAGAGCGTCGCAAGACGGCGCGCCGAGACATGCGCGCTGGGCGAGACGCGGTCATAGGGCAGGCAGTCCCAGGCGGGCAATGTCAGAACCGGAATGTCAGGTGCAACGAAGCCCAGCATCTGCTCCAGATCGGCCACGCGCTGACCATCGGAGAGCACATAGGCCACGGGGGTGCCCTGCCGCGCCAAATCCGCGAGCAAAAAGGCTTCCGTGCCGGAGGGCACGTTGCCAATGGTCAACGGCGTATCGGCCGATGCCACCAGCCTGACATCGAATCCGGCTATCATTTTAGGCTGTGTCCGTTCTGGGCAGTGACCAGATCGAAATCCGGGCGGTAGGAAATGATCGTCATGAACAACGGCGTCTGGAATTTTTCAGGAACGGCCTGCGCGCCCGTCACCATCTGCACGAGGTCCTGATCCTCCTCATTCATGATGATTTCAAGCTCGTCCAACTGCTCATCCGAGAGATCGGCAATGTTCTCTTCCGCAAACTGGCCGAGAACAAGGTCCATTTCCCTGATACCGCGATGCCAGCACCGATAAAGAATCCGCCTGCGCCTCGGATCGAGGTCGGCGCTCGTGCGTACCAGTCCTGTCATCGCATTCACCCGTTTGTTGACTTGGCCTTTCCTATAGAACAGGACAGGAACGATTGGGAACCGCTTTTTACGCAAATATCGCCACAGGCCGGAAAATCTGCCGGTGATAAACCGAGTTTATCGCCGTGACGCTCTTGCATTGCGCCCGCCCTTCCACGATTTTGCTCGCCATGCGCCCCGCCCTGCTCGATCCGCTGTTTGCTACCGTCGCCACGCTGACCGGCGTAGGGCCCAAGCTTGCCGATTTGCTGGCGAAGCTTTTGGGCCGGGACAGCGTCGAGGAAAGCCGCGTTGTCGACCTGCTTTTTCACGCGCCCTACAACATCATCGACCGGCGCAACCGACCCGGCATCGCGCATGCACCGCAGGGCGCCATTGTCACCATTCAGGGACGTGTGGACCGCCACCAGCCCGCACCGCCGGGCAATCGCTCCGCGCCCTACCGCGTCTTTCTGCATGATGAGACGGGCGAACTGGCGCTGACCTTCTTCCGTGCCAAGGGGGACTGGCTGTCCAAGGCATTGCCGGTGGACGAGGAGGTAATGGTCAGCGGCAAGATCGACTGGTTCAACGGTCGTGCCTCCATGGTGCATCCGGATTTCATGGTGAAGGTTTCGGAGGCCGAAAACCTGCCGCTGGTCGAGCCGGTCTACCCATTGACGGCAGGGCTTTCGCCCAAGGTTCTGAGACGTGCCATCGATGGCGCTCTCACCAAAATGCCGGTTTTTCCCGAGTGGATTGATGAGGCACTGGCGGCACGTGAAAGCTTTCCGCATGTGGCCGATGCCTTTCGCGATCTGCACGATCCGCGGGATGAGGCCGATATCGACGCGCAGGCCCCTGCCCGCCGCCGCCTCGCCTATGACGAGTTTCTGGCAGGTCAGCTTTCGCTGGCGCTTGTGCGTCAAAGGCTGCGCAAGGTCACCGGCCAACCCATCCGTGCCAAGGGCGATTTCGCCGCCAGAATTCTGGCCAACCTGCCGTTTTCGATGACGGCGAGCCAAAGTGCTGCCGTGAAGGACATTCTGACCGATATGGCCGGCGAAGACCGCATGTTGCGTCTGTTGCAGGGCGATGTCGGCGCGGGCAAGACGCTGGTGGCGCTGATGGCGATGGCCACCGCCGTCGAGGCTGGCGGCCAGGCCGTGCTGATGGCCCCCACCGAAATTCTCGCACGTCAACATTTCGCGACGATCTCGAAATTCGCCGCCACCGCTGGCATTTCCTGCGAGGTTCTGACGGGCCGCACCAAGGGCAAGGAACGCCGCGAGATCGAGGAGCGCATCGCGTCGGGTGAAGCGCAGATCATCATCGGCACCCACGCGCTGTTTCAGGATAGCGTGAACTATAAGAACCTCGTGCTGGCTGTGGTGGATGAGCAGCATCGCTTTGGCGTGCATCAGCGCCTGCGGCTGACCGCCAAGGGCATCTCGCCGCATATGCTGGTCATGACGGCGACGCCCATTCCCCGCACGCTGGTTCTGGCAGCCTTCGGGGATATGGATGTTTCCAAGCTGACCGAAAAACCGGCTGGCCGCAAACCCATCACGACCGTGACGATCCCCACCGAGCGCATCGGCGATATCGTGGCACGGCTGAAAAGTGCGCTGTCCGAAGGCAAGAAAGCCTACTGGATTTGCCCGCTCGTGGAAGAATCGGAGGAATCCGATCTGATGTCCGCTGAAGAGCGCCATGCCGTTCTCGCGAAGTCACTGGGCGCAGACATCGGCCTCATCCATGGCCGCATGAGCGGCCCAGAGAAGGACGCTGCGATGCTCGCCTTCAAAACCGGCGAAACCCGCCTGTTGGTGGCAACGACCGTGGTCGAAGTCGGCGTCGACGTGCCGGATGCGACGATCATGGTCATCGAGCACGCAGAAAATTTCGGCCTTGCCCAGCTGCACCAGCTGCGCGGGCGCGTGGGCCGTGGCGACGAGGCATCCACCTGCATTCTGCTCTACAAGGGACCGCTCAGTGAAAACGGCAAGGCACGCCTGTCCATTCTGCGCGATAGCGAAGATGGGTTCCTGATTGCCGAAGAGGATTTGAAGCTGCGGGGCGAAGGCGAGCTTCTGGGAACCCGCCAATCCGGCACACCCGGATTCCGCATCGCCAGCCTAGAAGCCCACGCCGACCTTCTCGAAATCGCCCGCAAGGACGCCGCCTATATGATCGAGCGCGACCCGGAACTATCAAGCGAGCGAGGCCGCAATCTGCGCACCCTGCTCTATCTCCATCGCCGTGACGAAGCGATCCGTTTCCTCCATGCAGGCTAACGACCATGAATGACATGCTCCTACCGCCAGCCGCCTTCAGCAAGGGCTACGCCCTTTGCTCACCAGACAACCTGCTGCTGCCGGAGACTTTCGCCAAAAGCGAAAAGAAAGCCATCGGGAAGAATTTCAAGAAGCCGGGGCGCAAGAAGGCATGGGCAGACGCGCAGGAAAAAGGATGGAGCGTGCGCTTCGTCTATATGCGCGTGTTCGTGCCGGTGTTTCATTCAACCTCGACAGCTGGTGGCGAGGTTTTTGACGACGATTGATCGTCAAACCGGCGCAATCGCCTTCGGCAGTTCGAAATCCGGAGCGACGAGACCGCCAGAGATCAACAGCTTTGCGCCGTCTTCCGGTGACATATCCAGCATAATGATCTTGTCTTTGGGCACGAAAAGCAGAAAGCCCGCTGTCGGCACCGGCGTTGGCGGAAGAAACACCGCCACCATCTCCTGACCTATTTCGTTGAAGCGATAGGCCAGTTCGCCCTTGGCATCCGACGCCACGAAAACCATGGCCCATGTGCCGGGTGATGGAAACTCGATGAGGCCGACCTTTTTGAACGAGCTGGAATGTTCCTTCAGAACCGATTCGAAAAGCTGCTTGATGCTTTTGTAGATGGGCCGGACGAAAGGCATATGGTTGAGCACCGACTCGCCAAAGCCGACGATCCATTTGCCGATGAGGTTGTTGCCGAGAAAACCGATCAGCGTAATGCCGATGACCGCCACCAGAAGACCAAAACCGGGAATGGCGACATCGAAATATTGTTCGGGATCGTAACGCGCCGGAATATAGGGCTTAACCCAACTGTCCACCCATTGCAGGAAGGTCCAGACCAGCCACATGGTGATGGTCACAGGTGCAAGGATGAGCACGCCTGTCAGGAAGCTGTTGCGCAAGCGCGTTGCAAAGGAAATTTTGACGGGAATTTCGGTCATGAATCCGCATACATTCGAGAAACTTCAAGAGATGAAGACTTTCTTGAACGGACAATGACCAGACCTGTTCCGTGTTTCAAGTGAATTATCGGTTACACAAGCTCAGCGCATGAAAGCTTTGCCGATCGCGCTATTGCGCCGACGCCTCTATGTGCTCCCCATCTGTTGAAAGAACGCGTTTTCGGGCACGGAAAAGCACGATGCTGGCAATGAGAGCAAAGACGTTGATGCCAACGGCTGTTTCCTCGACCGATCCTCCGAAGACAAAGCCCGCTTCAAAGCCGATATTGGCGTGATATGTAAGATAAAGTAACTTTTCCTGCACGCCATTGAGTATCACCGGTATTTCGAACCCCGTGGACCAACGCATTTCAACCGGGCCCCAAGCAACGATCGGTATTTGGGTTACGAATAACCCCAGAACCCAACGGTAGGCCCAAGCGTCTCCTCTGATGAAGCGGTAGCCGACATATAGAGACCACAAAAAGAGCAAAACAATCGTGACGAAAACGGCTACAGCATCGTAAGCGCCCTCATTGATTTTTTGATGTACCGTCAGCGCTAAAAAGCAGAGGGCGACGGCGGAACCACCGATCATGGAGAGCGCAAGAAACCGTGTTAACCAGCTGTGATTGAACATGAACCCTCAACATCAAGTGACGACGTTGAGGATTTCACAAGCACAGTAAAAACACAACTTTTAAGAGTTGAAACCAGGGGAATTTACTCCACCGTCACCGACTTCGCCAAGTTGCGCGGCTGGTCCACATCCGTGCCCATGAAGACGGCGGTGTGATAGGCCAGAAGCTGGATTGGTAGTGAGAAGACCATCGGCGCGATGATTTCGTCAACGTTCGGCAGAACGATGGTGGCCATAGTCTCGAGCTTGGAGGCAGATGCCCCCTTCTCGTCGGTGATGAAGATGATCTTGCCGCCGCGGGCTGCGACTTCCTGCATGTTGGATACGGTCTTGTCGAAGAAGCGGTCATGCGGGGCGATGACGATCACCGGCATGTTTTCATCGATCAGCGCAATCGGCCCGTGCTTCAACTCTCCTGCGGCATAGCCTTCCGCGTGGATATAGGAAATTTCCTTGAGCTTGAGCGCGCCTTCCAGCGCCAACGGATAGCTGGTGCCGCGACCGAGATACAGCACATCCTTGAAGCGGGAGAGATCACGCGACAGGGTTTCGATCTGCGGCTGGATGGCGTTGAGCACTTCGCTCATGACACGCGGCATTTCGATCAGGTTTCGGACGAGGTCCGTTTCCTGCTCAACCGTCAACGTGCCGCGCGCCTTGCCAGCGGCAATGGCGAGCGAAGCCAGAACGGCCAACTGGCAGGTGAAGGCTTTTGTGGATGCAACGCCGATCTCAGGACCAGCGAGAATTGGAAACACCGCATCCGATTCGCGCGCCATCGTGGATTCGCGGACATTGACGACCGTGCCGATCTTAAGTCCGTTCTCCTGGCAATAGCGCAGCGATGCCAGCGTATCAGCCGTCTCCCCGGATTGCGAAATGAAGAGTGCTGCCTGCGTCGGCAGAAGCGGCATTTCGCGGTAGCGGAATTCCGAGGCGACATCGATTTCCACCGGCAGGCGCGCATAACGCTCGAACCAGTATTTGCCGATGAGGCCGGACAGGTACGCTGTGCCGCAGGCGGAAATGGCAAGGCCGGTCAGCTTAGAGAAATCAATGGCGGGATCGGCATCCTTCACGCGCTTTTCGGCGAAGTCCACATAGTGGCTGAGCGCGTGGGAAATGACTTCCGGCTGCTCGTAGATTTCCTTTTCCATGAAGTGGCGGTGGTTGCCCTTATCCACCACATAGGCGGTCGCCTGCGAAATCTGGCGCTGGCGCTCGACGGGATTGCCGGAGAAATCGATGATTTCTGCGCCCTTGGCGGTGATGATGGCGCAATCGCCGTCCACCAAATAGGTGATTTCATTGGTGAAGGGCGACAGCGCGATGGCATCCGAGCCAAGGAACATTTCGCCACGCCCGTAACCGATGGCCAGCGGAGGCCCGGAACGTGCAGACAGCAGCGTCGTCGGGTCGTCCTGGAACATGACGCCCAGCGCATAGGCACCGGTGACGCGGTTGAGCATGGCCAACATGGCGGCGCGGTGGTCCAGACCATCGCGGGTGAACTTTGCCAGAAGCTGAGCGACGACTTCCGTATCTGTCTGCGTGGTAAAGGTGGCACCTTCTGCCGTCAGTTCATCGCGCAACTCGGAAAAGTTCTCGATAATGCCGTTATGGACGACGGCCACGCCATCCACGAAATGCGGGTGCGCGTTGGTTTCGTTCGGCACACCATGAGTTGCCCAGCGGGTGTGGGCAATGCCGGTCAGGCCGGGAAGCGGCTCTTCCGACAGCTTCTTTTCCAGATTGAACAGCTTGCCCTCAGCACGGCGGCGGGCCAATGCGCCATCATGGATTGTCGCAACGCCCGCGGAGTCATAACCTCGGTATTCCAGACGCTTCAGCGCATCCACAAGGCGCTCCGCAACCGGCTGCGTTCCAACAATGCCAACAATGCCGCACATGCAATTCTCCAAAAAAATTTTAGGGCATCGAGTCGGTCGAAGTCTTCTGACAATCTGATGCTTTTGATAGCCGAAGTCCTAGCGATTTCCGCAAAAATCGCAATTGCAACCGCGGTCACTTTCAATGTCTATCCGTTACGATTGTCAGGGCTTCTTCTTTGCGGTCTTGATGGCCTGCGCACGGGCTCGAAGATCCGTGGCGCGACCTTCCTTGATATCCTGACGGGCGCGACCGAAAGCCAGCGCATCGGCAGGCACATCCGCGGTGATGACGCTGCCGGATGCGACATAGGCGTCGTCACCGATATTGACGGGCGCCACCAGCGAGGAATTGGAACCGACGAAGGCGTTCTTGCCGATTCGCGTCTCGTGCTTGTTGATACCATCGTAATTGCAGGTGATCGTCCCTGCCCCGATGTTGCTGCCAGCACCGACGAAGGCATCGCCGATATAGGTCAGGTGGTTGACCTTGGCGCCCTCACCGATCTCGGCCTTCTTGACCTCGCAGAAATTGCCGACCTTGGAATTGGCGCCCAGATTGGCACCGGGGCGCAGACGGGCATAGGGACCAACCGTCGCCCCGCCACTGACATGTGCGCCTTCGAGATGAGAAAATGCGTGGATGACGGCTCCCGATTCGATGGTGACGCCGGGCCCGATCACCACGTTGGGTTCGATCAGCGCGTCCTGCCCGATCTGGGTGTCCCAGGACAGGAATACGGTTTCCGGCGCAATCATAGAGACACCATTGATCATGAACTGGTGGCGCGCGCGTTCCTGCCAGAGCTTTTCGATGGTGGCCAGTTCGGCGCGGTTGTTGCAGCCGATCAATTCGGTCTCAGGCGCATCGATAGCGACGGCCTTGCCGCCCAGCGAACGCGCTATTTCAACGATATCCGTCAGATAATATTCGCCCTTGGCATTGTTGTTGCCGATGCGGGTGAGAAGATCCAGCGCACGACGACCATTGATCGCCATCAGGCCACTGTTGCACCAAGTAACCTTGCGCTCGTCCTCCGTTGCGTCTTTTTCCTCACGGATGGCGACTAGCTCACCATTCTCGACCAGCAGACGACCATAACCCGTCGGCTTGTCGGTATGGAAACCGATAACCACGACATCGACATTCTCGCTCAGCGCCTGACGCGCCTTATCAAGCGTTTCGGATGTCAGCAGAGGCACGTCGCCATAGGCGATCAGAACATCGTCGTAACCGCTTTCGATGGCGGCGCGGGCAGCCAGCACGGCGTTGCCGGTGCCGAGACGTTCCTTCTGAAGATAGGGCTCGACGCTGACGCCCGCACCACGTGCCGCATCCGCCACCTTGTCAGCATCCCGGCCAACAACCAGTGCTGCGGCGGTGACGCCAGCCCCTGCGACCGCCTGCATCACATGCGCAATCATCGCCCGCCCAGCCACCGGATGCAGCACCTTCGACATGGATGACTTCATCCGTGTGCTTTCACCAGCAGCGAGAATGACGGCAAGGCAACTGCGTTCCATTGGTATCTCCGTAACAAACAAACGACGCGTACCAGAGCACGCGTCGGTCATTTAGCAGTTGCGCCATAAAGATCAAAGCAAGATCGAAAGCTTAGGATTTGACGGGGCCGTTTGCCTTGTAGACAGCCAGAAGTTCGCTGATCTCGATCCCCTCGATGGTAGCACCCATAAAACCACACCCGGAGAACTGCGCACCGGTCAGATTAGCGTTTTTGATGACCGCGCCGGACAGGTTGACGGCATTCATCGCCAGCCCTGACAGGTTCACGTCATTGATAGACCAGCCGGACATGTTGCTGTCGTTGAATGATGCGCCTGAGAAATTGATCTGGTTGAAGGAGCTGCCTGAAAGATTGCAATCGTTGAAGGTCGAGCCCGAAAGATCACTGTCATCCACGTCGAGGATCTCGGTTTGCCGAAGTATCTTCATTCACCACTCCCAAAAGAAAATGCCGCGCATGTGAGCTATGCGCGGCAAGATAGTGGTAGAAAAGGTTAGGTGCAACCGTTACTGCGGCAGCTTGTCGTCTACGCCTGCGACGTAGAAGTTCAGGCCGAGAAGGACCTTGTCTTCAGCCTTTTCGCCAGCCTTCAGCCACTCGGAACCGTCCTGCTTCTTGATCGGGCCGGTGAAGGGGTGCAACTCACCGGACTTGATCTTGGCTTCGGTTTCCTCAGCCATTTTCTTCACGTCATCTGGCATGTTTGTGTAGGGCGCCATGGTGAGGATGCCGTCTTTGAGGCCGTCCCAGATCGACTCGGACTTCCATGTGCCGTCCAGAAGCGCCTGTGTGCGCTTGATGTAGTAAGCGCCCCAGGTATCGACGATGGCCGTCATCTGCGTGTTTGGACCGGCCTTGATCATGTCGGATGCCTGACCGAAGGCCTTGATGCCGCGCTCGGCAGCAACCTGCATAGGCGCGGTGGTGTCGGTGTGCTGCGTCAGAATGTCGACTCCCTGGTCGATCAAGGCCTTTGCAGCATCAGCTTCCTTGCCGGGGTCGAACCATGTATTGGCCCAGACGACCTTGACCTTGAATTCAGGGTTCACGGACTGTGCGCCGAGAACAAAGGCGTCGATGCCCATGACGACTTCAGGGATCGGGAAGGACGCGATGTAACCGGCAACACCCTTCTTCGACATCTTGGCTGCGATCTGGCCCTGAATGTAACGGCCTTCATAGAAGCGCGAATTGTACGTTGCGAGGTTTTCGGCGTTCTTGAAGCCGGTGGCGTGTTCGAACTTCACCTTCGGGAATTTCTGGGCAACCTTGACGGTCGCATCCATGAAGCCGAACGAGGTCGTGTAGATCAGCTCGCAGCCGGAACGGGCCATGCGCTCGATGGCGCGTTCGGCGTCTGGTCCCTCGGGAACGCTTTCAAGGAACGGCGTCTCGATCTTGTCGCCGAAATGCTTCTGCAATTCCTGACGGCCGATGTCGTGCGCCTGTGTCCAGCCACCATCGGTCTTGGTGCCGACATAGACGAAGCAGACCTTCTTGGCGTCTGCGGCCTGCGCGGCGGGAATGGACCCGACGATAGCGGCGGCCGAGGCGGCCAGTGCGATGATGATTTTCTTCATTTTTACCCCTGCTTGGTTAGGCGTGAACCTGGTTTTTTTAGCGGTCCGGCACGAACGGTTTGCCGAGCGATGCCGGTGTATTGATCAGCGTTGTGCGACGATTATGGGAGATGATGATGAGGACCACAATAGTCGCTATGTAAGGCATTGCTGAAAGAAGTTGGGACGGCACACCGATGCCGAGAGCCTGCGCGTGCAGCTGGCCGATGGTAACGGCGCCGAAGAGATAGCCGCCCGCCAGAACCCGCCATGGCCGCCAGGATGCAAACACCACCAGCGCCAGCGCAATCCAGCCTCGGCCTGCCGACATGTTTTCCACCCATTGCGGCGTATAGACCAGCGACAGCTGCGCACCTGCCAGTCCCGCACAGGCACCGCCGAACATGACAGCGAGATAGCGCGTGCGGATGACGTTGATGCCGAGCGCATGGGCAGAACCGTGATTATCGCCAATGGCACGGATTTTCAGCCCCGTGCGGCTCTTGAACAGAAACCAGCCGATGCCGATGACCAGCGCAATCGACATGTAGAAAATCAGGTCCTGCCGGAACAGCGCCGGGCCGATGACCGGAATGTCCGACAGAACCGGAAAAACGATTGGCGGCAATTTGACGCCGGGCAGGCCGACGAAGCTCTCGCCCAGCATGCCGGAAACGCCGAGGCCGAGAATGGTCAGCGCCAGCCCAGTCGCCACCTGATTGGTGACGAGCGTCAGCGTCAGAAAACCGAAGAGCAGCGAGAAGACAGCACCGGATGCGATACCCGCGACGATGCCGATATAGGGCGAACCTGTGATATGGGCGGCAGCAAAGGCACAGACCGCACCCATGATCATCATGCCCTCGACACCGAGGTTCAGCACGCCTGCCCGTTCCGTAACCAGTTCGCCCAGAGCGGCAATGACCAGCGGCGTCGCAGCGGTGATGACGGTCAGAAGAATCGCCTGAAACATATCCATCATGCGGCTCCTTCAGTGCTGTTGCCGCGCCCGAAACGGATGCGGATCTTGTAGATGATCAACGTATCGCAGGAGAGCACGAAGAACAGCATCAGCCCCTGAAACACGCGCGTAACCTTGTCGGACACGCCGATGGAAAGCTGCGCCGCCTCGCCGCCGAGATAGGTCAACGCCAGCACGAAGCCGGAGGCGATGATGCCGAGCGGATTCAGGCGCCCCAGAAACGCAACGATGATGGCGGTGAAGCCGTAGCCGGGCGAAATCGATGGCTGCAAATGGCCGATAGAGCCGGAGACTTCTGAGATACCGGCAAGCCCCGCCAGCGCGCCTGACAGAACCAGCGAAAACCACACCATGCCGCGCGAGGAGAAACCGGCAAAGCGTCCTGCCCGTGGCGACTGGCCAAGTACCGTCACCTGAAAGCCGCGCAGCATGAAGCGCATCATGAACCACAAAGCGATGGCGGCGATGATGGCAAAGACGATGCCCCAATGGGCGCGACCGGATTCGAGAATTTCCGGCAGCACGGCGCTTTCGTTGAAGGCTGTCGTCTGCGGGAAATTATAGCCCGCAGGATCACGCCAGATGCCCCGCGTCAGCCAGTCCAGGAACAGTTGCGCAACATAGACCAGCATCAGGCTGGTCAGAATTTCATTAGTGTTGAAACGCGTTTTCAAGAGCGCCGGAATACCAGCATAGAGCGCGCCACCGGCAGCACCCATGATGAGCATCAGCGGCAGGATTATTGGCGATTGCCACTGCGGATAGAGCACCGGCAGGATGGAACCGGTGATCGCGCCGATGGTGAACTGCCCTTCGGCACCGATATTCCAGTTGTTGGAGCGGTAGCAGACCGACAGGCCGACCGCGATCAGGATCAACGGTGCAGCCTTGATCGCCAGCTCATGCAGTGACCAAACTTCCAAGAGCGGATCAATGAAGAAGCTGTAGAGCGCGCTGAACGGGTTCTTGCCCAAAAGCGCAAACATGATCGCGCCGAAGACCAGCGTCAGAGCCAGCGCCAGCAGAGGCGACAGAATGGCGAAGAGATTGGAAACGCCGGTTCGTTTTTCGAGCTCAATGCGCATGTGCGGCAGCCTCCGCATGTCCAGCGTGAACACCGCCCATCAAAAGTCCGATCTTTTCGCGGTTCATCTCGCCCGCCGGGTAGGATTGCGACAGACGCCCATCGGAAATGACAGCAATGCTGGAGGCCACTTCAAAGATTTCATCCAGATCCTGGCTGATGACGATCACAGCCGAACCTGCCTTGGCCAGATCGACCAGTGCCTGACGAATGCGGCTGGCGGCACCGGCATCCACGCCCCATGTCGGCTGGTTGACGACCAGCACGGACGGCTGGCGATCGAGCTCACGCCCGACGATGAACTTTTGCAGGTTGCCACCCGAAAGCGATCCGGCCAGCGGATCGTCCCCGCTCTTGCGTACATCCATCGATGTAGAGATGCGTCTGGCCGCATTCTTGATGGTCGAGCTGCGAATGACCTTCAGAAAACCGCCGCTAAGGAAGGCCTTTCTGTCGGAGCGACAGCGCGCCAGAAGCAGATTGTCAGAGAGCGTCATGGTCGGCACGGCGGCGTGGCCGTGGCGTTCTTCCGGCACAAAACCGGCACCCAGCAGGCGGCGGCCATTGATACCCATGCGCCCCACCGGCTTGCCACGCAGAAATATCGAGTCGTCCTTCGCGACAGGATATTCACCGGAGAGCGCGTCGAACAGTTCCCCCTGCCCGTTTCCGGCAACACCGGCAATGGCCAGAACCTCGCCAGCGCGAACCTTCATGGAGACGTCTTTGAGTGATACGGCAAAAGGCGTGCGGGCCGCGACCGAAAGGCCGATCATCTCCACGCTCACGTCACCAATAGTGCTCTCGTCATCGCGCTGAATGCCCGCGACATCCGAACCCACCATCATGCGTGCCAGAGAAGACGGCGTTTCCTTGCGCGGATCGCAGGCGCCCGTCACCTGGCCATGACGCAGAACAGTCGCGCGGTCGCAGATGCGCTGCACCTCTTCCAGACGATGGCTGATGTAGAGAACCGAGCGTCCTTCGGCCTTCAGCTTCGCCAGCGTTTCGAACAGACGATCGGCCTCTTGCGGCGTCAGCACGGAGGTCGGCTCATCCAGAATGATGAGCTGCGGATTTTGCAGCAGTGCCCGCACGATCTCGATCCGCTGACGCTCGCCCACCGAAAGGTCGGCTACGTGGGCGTAAGGATCGAGCGGCAGACCATAGGCCTTGGACAGCGCTTCCGCCTCGCGGGCAATCTCTCTCAATGAAATTTTCGGGTCCAGAGACAGTGCGATGTTTTCGGCAACCGTCAGCGCTTCGAACAGCGAGAAATGCTGGAACACCATGCCGATGCCGAGCTTGCGCGCCTCACCCGGAGAAGTGATGCGAACCGGCTCACCTTTCCACAGGATATCGCCCGCCGAGGGTTCCAACACGCCGAACAGCATTTTGACCAGCGTAGATTTTCCAGCCCCGTTCTCACCCAGCAGCGCATGAATTTCACCGGGCGCAATATCGAGATCGATCGCATTGCAAGCGCCGAATGTTCCAAACAGCTTGGTCAGCTGGCGAACGGACAATAGAGGCAAGGCCCCAGACGTCACCGATCCCGTCACCTGTTCCCCTTTTCCAACCCGGTGCCGCACTTTCTACGAAGTGTTAAGCCGCCGGATCGATAACCATGCACGAAAATTGGGCAGTGCCCGTTATTGATACTAAATACCGGTTTTATTGCTGCGCACAACTGCAAAACAGACCGGGCATGCAAGTTTTGAACGACTGTTTTTACTATTCCGTACGTGTGCCGAGTTTCGGAAACAATTGCATGATCCCACCGACGCAATAGAGATAGAGCCCGGTAATTGCCACGCCCACGGCCACCCATGTCGGCGTGTCGAAATGCAGCAGTAGCGAATAACCGCCCAGCACGCACCATACGAGGAAAATCGTCATGTTGAGCGGGCGCAGACGCTTGACGCGCACCGGATGCAGAAAATTGATATTCAGGAAGGTCAGGATGACCGAAATGGTCACGACGGTCATGGCCGTCGTCGCGCTCGCATCGATGACGAACAGCGTGAACACCACCATGTTCCAGACCACGGGAAAGCCCGAAAAGAAGTATTCGTCCGTTTTCATGCCCATATCGGCATAGTAAATGGCGCTGGACACCACGATCATGCCTGCGGCAACGAAGGACCAGGGCTCGCCGATCATGCCGCTCTGGTAAAGCGCGAAAGCGGGCAGCAGGACATAGGTCACATAGTCGATGATATTGTCGAGCGTATCCCCGGACCAGTTGGGCAGAACCTCTTTTACCCGCACCTTGCGGGCAATGGGTCCATCGATACCATCGACGGCAAGCGCCAGACCCAGCCACCAGAACATATCGACGAAGCGATGCTCAGCGGCCGCCACAACGCCCAGAAACGCGAGGAAAGAACCGGATGCAGTCAGAATGTGGACGGAGAAGGCCCGCATCTCTGCATAGGGCACGCGCTTGTATTTGAATATCTTCATCAGCGCATGCGCCTCGCTTTAATCCGCAATATCCACTCCGGTATGCGACCATTCACCGCTGTTTGCAACCATTCCTCACGGCTTATCCTAGGACTAATATGGATTTTACATCAGGATCATGGCCTCCGCGACACATCTGCCGTCTGGATTTGCCGGGGTGAAAATCCTATGTTGCAGACATGGATGCGCGTCAGAATTGGAACGACACGATGAAAAACGTCGAGATCGCTATCGTTGGTGCTGGCCTTGCCGGTCAAATCGCCGCCATTGCGCTGGCGCGTTCCGGTCGCAGTGTGGCGCTGATTGCCCCGAAAACCGAAAAGGTGGACAAGCGCACGACGGCGTTGATGGACCAGTCCATTCGCTTTCTCGACCGCCTCGGCCTCTGGTCGAAGATCGAGCCATCCGCCGCCAAGCTTTCCACCATGCAGATCATCGATGGAACCGAGCGTCTGTTGCGGGCGCCCACGGTCGCCTTCCGCTCCTCCGAAATCGGCCTAACCGCCTTTGGCTGGAACATGCCGAACGAAGCGCTGCTGACGGCGCTTGGAGAAGCTGTAGCGCAGGAAAACAACATCACCCTCATCAACGCAGTCGCTGAGACCATCGATATCGGCCAGCATGATGCCACCATCACGCTCGATAATGGCGAGCACATCTCGGCAAACTTTTTGATCGGTGCCGATGGCCGCAAATCCAGGGTGCGCGAGGTCGCCGATATCGGCGTGCGCACATGGTCCTACCCGCAGACGGCGCTGGTGCTGAACTTCGCCCATACCCGCCCGCACGGCAATGTTTCCACCGAGTTCCACACGCCAACAGGTCCCTTTACGCAGGTGCCATTGACGGGCGAGCGCTCCAGCCTCGTCTGGGTGGTGACGCCGGAACAGGCTGCGGAACTCTCCGCGATGCCGCTCGATCAACTGAGCCTTCGGGTGGAAGAGCGCATGCAGTCCATGCTCGGCTCCGTAACCGTCGAAGACAGTGTGCAGACTTGGCCACTTTCCAGCATGACGGCCCACCGCTTCGGCAAGGGCCGCGTGGCACTGGTCGGTGAAGCAGGCCACGGCTTTCCGCCCATCGGCGCGCAGGGCCTGAACCTCAGTCTGCGTGATATTATTGTCCTGACGGAGCTCTTGGGCACGTTGACGGGCGGGCCTATTCCCGCCGATGCAGGCAACGCATTCGACCGCCGCCGCCGCGCCGATGTGGTGAGCCGCACCCTGAGCGTCGATCTGCTCAACCGCTCGCTTCTGTCCAGCTTCCTGCCGATGCAGGTGGCGCGCGCAGCAGGCCTGCATGTGCTTTCCAACGTCGGACCCTTGCGCGGTCTGGTCATGCGCGAAGGTATCGAGCCGGGCCGTGGGCTAAAGGCGCTGCCGTCTCTTCTGGTCGGCAGCCTCAGACGCTCATGGAACGGATGACATACAGCACGCCCGTTACGGTAAACACCGAAAGCACCGTGGAAATCAGGATGGTTGCCGAGGCGCGCTCCTGCCAGACCTGATATTGCTGGCCGATGACGAAAACATTCGTTGCTGTGGGCAGCGCTGCGAGCAGCACCGCCGTCGAGACCCAGACGGGATCGAAGTTTCCAAAAGACGACAGAACGGCGTAGGCCAGCAACGGGTGCAAAATGAGCTTGGCCGGGACGATATAGCTGACCTCCACCGGCACACGTTTCAAAGGTCGTAGCGCCAGCGTCACACCCATGGCAAACAGAGCGCAGGGCGCTGCCGATTGCGCCAGATAATCCACCAGTTGCTGCACCGGCTGCGGTGGTGCCCAGCCGATGACAGCCGCCAGAAACCCTGCAATGACCGACAGGATGAACGGATGCGTCAGCACCTTCTTCGTCACATCACCCGCCAGTTTCAGTGGTGACCGCTTGTCCCCACCGGCCAACGCCATCAGTGCCGGTGCCGTGATGAAGTGCATGGCATTTTCCAGACAGACGATCAGCGCCACCGGCACCGCCGCCCGTTCACCGAAAGCCAGCAGCGCAAGGCCAGGGCCCATGTAACCGATATTGCCGTAGCTTCCGGCAAAACTCTGAATGGTGGAATCAGCCAGGCTGTTGCGGCGGATGACGTAACCAATGGCGAACAGCAGCGCGAAAATGGAATAGGTCGCCACAAGGCTCAGGCCCACGAAATCCATACGCGCCAGTTGATCGACCGGCGTCTTCGCCACCAGCTTGAAGAACAGCGCGGGCAATGCCGCATAGATGATGAAGGTGTTCAGCCATCCCATCGCTTCGGCAGATTGGCGGGTGATGCGCCCGGCCAGATAGCCGATGAAAATCAATCCGAAAAATGGAAACAGCAATCCGGCGATGTCGGCCATGGCTCCCCTCGCCGTATTTTATGCCCCGGCAGCGTTTAGCCGATTTGCATGAGGATTGGAAAGCTTTCCTGAAACCAGATCGCCACGTTGGTGACGAAACCGGACATGAAGGCAATGCCGGTCAGCACCAGAAGCACGCCCATGGCCTTTTCCACCACGCCAAGATGGCGGCGGAAGCGGGCCAGAAACCGCATGAAGCTTCCCGAAAAGGCAGCCGCAATCCAAAACGGTATGGCAAGACCCGCCGAATAGACGGCAAGCAACATCGCCCCGTCTCCCACTGTGTCCCGCGATGCCGCAACGCCCAGGATGGCACCTAGCACCGGGCCGATGCAGGGCGTCCAGCCGAAGGCAAAGGCGAGACCCATGATATAGGCGCCCGACAACGTCGCAGGCTTGCCGCCGCTTTGGAAACGCGCCTCGCGCGAAAACACGCCGATGCGGAAGACACCCAGAAAATTAAGACCCATCAGAATGATAATGAAGCCACCGATCTTCGCCAGAAGATCGAGATTCTGCCGCAGTACCATGCCGATGCTGGATGCCCCTGCCCCCAAAGCGATGAAAACCGTGGCAAACCCCAGCGTGAAAAACAGTGCCGCCAGCATGACGGCTTTCCGAACCTGCGGCTTTGCCTCAAACCGGTCATCACGGAACTGCTCGACAGAAACACCAGCCATGTAACACAGATAGGGCGGCACCAGCGGCAGAACGCAGGGCGACAGAAACGACAGTGCACCCGCCAGAAGCGCTGTGAAAAGGGATATATCGGCGATGGACAAGGCAGGACTCCGCGAGATTTCAAACTGCATTTAGCGCCGCCAACCCCTTACGACCAATCATCTTTTTGTATCAGCGACAAAAAAACGCAGGACGGAGAAATAATCGCGTTTTTATGGGTTGACCGCAGACGTGCCCCTCCCTATGTTCCGCCCACTTCCGAGGGGCGCTTCGCCGCCAGGCGGAACAAGCGCAGTTTTGCCGATAAGGCAATTGAGATGCGCAGACGAAAATGGTGAGAGAGGCTAGCTCAGCTGGTAGAGCAGCGCACTTTTAATGCGCGGGTCGTGGGTTCGAGTCCCACGCCTCTCACCACTTCCCACTCTCTTCCCAAAACTTTCTCACCCTGCCTTCAGTCGCGATCTCGCACGTCATCAAAACGCTCTCAAAATCTCACCTTCCGCTTGCCGGGGGTTGAGAATACGGATGCGTATACAGCGGAATAATGCCTGCAGTTGAAACCAATCACGCTGATACCACATTGTTATGTGGTCATCGTGCCTGCCGATTATCGGCATGGGGGTGATTTGGAGGATGCATTCATGAACAATCGTACCGTGACTATCGTCATTGCGGCCATCGTCGTTATTCTGGCGGTCGCCTATTTTATGACTGGCTCTCAAACCACAAGCACGACCGGGACAACGGCCAGCCCGCCGCCCGCGACAACGACGCAGCCTGCAACACCGGCTCCGGCAACACCCGCACCCGCGACGCCAGCACCATCAACGCCAGCACCGGCGACACCTGCGCCAGCCGCACCGGCTCCTGCAACGCCATAAGCTCCTTGATCTAGAGTTCGCGCTATCTGAATGAAAATCGAGCGCTCCGCCTTTTCCAAGGTGGGGCGTTCTGCTTTACAGGGAGCTGGAGGTCTTGCCGGTTCGGCGGCAGCGCCAGTTCCAGTCGCGTGGTTCACCCAGATCCATATGGACCGATTCCGTGTGGCAATAGGTGCCGACGCCACCGCGATCCGGCAGGGAGCGAAGATAGTTGGCGAGGTCCCACTTCGTGACGCCACTGACCTGAATATCGGCAGCATCACAGGTATAATGTTTCGAGCCCTGCGTCGTCGCCTTGGGTGGCCGGTAACCTGAGGTGACCATGGCAGGCCGCCGGTAATGCGCCTCGACTTCCTTGATGCGCTTGATCATTTCAGGCTTGAAGCAGCCGACATTGACCTGCTCCGTCTGCACCAGCAGCCCGTTGGGCGATATGCGGCTGAGACCGGAGAGCGAAGCGAGTTTCATCAGGCCCGCAGGCTTATCGTCTTCATCGACGTGCGTATCGTCGAACTCATCCGTCATCGACGCGCGACCGTTGAGCGCAATGCCAGCCGCCTGTTGCCCGACGCTCGATCCCGGCAGAGCCGCGACCTGAGTAAAACCAGCCGTCGCCGCAGAGCCGCGCTTTTTTGCAGCGCTTGCGAAAAATGCCGCGATGGGAACGCTCGCCGGTTCAACCGGATTGGTGGTTTTCGTCGGCGCCGCCTGCGCAACGACAGGCGCAGCAGTGGGAACCGGTACGGGTACGGCACTGGCAGAATGTTGCTCGGCCACCGCCGCAGAGGCAGTGTTGGCAGGCGGTTGAACAACCGCTGGCGCGGAATAGACGCTGTTCAATGCTGGCGCGACCTTCGGCGCTGGCGCATAGGCCGGAACGCTGCCAGTTTCAACCGCTTGCGCTGGTGTAGCCGCGACCGGCTGGGAATTTGCGTAAATGCTCAGCGAGCTTGCAGAAATGCTGGTGGGCTGTGTGGAAAGACCTGAAATTTGTGGTGCCTGACCGTAAACCTGCGGCGTGCCCTGTGGTGGTGCCGTTGCAGCGACATGGGCAGCGGGTGCTGTTGCACCCTGTGCAGACACCATGGCGGGATCGACATATCCGGTGTTCTGGCCGTGATTCGCAACGGTTGCCTGGGCTGGAACAGCGGGTGCCGGCGTCAACGCCGCAGAGACGTTCTTGTCGTCAGAAACAGCAGAAACGCAGCCTGAAAGCGCCATAAGGAACACGACAGAGAGACAGCGCTGAGCTGTGTATGCCGATTTACCGTTGACGATTTTCAAGGCAAAGCCTCCGCAAATTCTTTTCAACTTCACCGACCCTCTATCACAGCGCTGCCGACACTGGATAGGCATTTTCGTCATTTGACGATGCCTGTCCGGCCAGTCGCGCCAGCGCTGCGGTATCTCGATGCCTCATTGAAAAGGAATCAGCTTACCAGGAACCGGTGTTCTCCATGGATATCCATGGCTCGGCTGGTGCAAGGCTTGCGCCTTTCTGCAATATCTCAATGGAAATGCCGTCGGGCGAGCGCACGAAGGCCATGTGACCATCGCGCGGTGGGCGGTTGATGGTAACGCCACCGGCCTGAAGCTTGGCGCAGGTTTCGTAGATATCGTCCACCTCGTAGGCCAGATGGCCGAAGTTGCGTCCGCCCGTGTAATCCTCGGCATCCCAATTGTAGGTCAACTCAAGACAAGGCGCTTTATTGTCACGCGCAGCGGGTACATCGTCGTGCGCGGCCAGAAAAACGAGCGTAAAACGCCCCTTTTCGTTCTCGATCCGCCGAACTTCTTCCAAACCGAACAGTTCACCGTAAAAATTCAGGGATTTTTCGAGGTCTTTTACCCGAACCATTGTGTGCAGATAGCGCATGTACTTCTCCTTCGCGTTTTAATCTTGCCGTTACGGCAGGTAAGTCAGCCCTGAGCAAGCCCAGAGACATAAAAGCAGGTGGATAAATCGAAAACTAGGGCTTGCGCGAAACCGTTACCAAGATGTTAATCTATCTTCAGGGAATCAGTTGACCGGTAGTGGTGCGTGCGTAGAGGGGCTGGGCGGAAATGGCTGATAGAATGTCGTCGAAAAATGTGATCGATTTCGAAGACCTTTCGAGCGATGCGGTAGACCTCATCGAGATCACCGGCGTTGTCAAATGGTTCGATGTTGCCAAAGGCTTTGGCTTCATCGTGCCGGATAATGGCATGCAGGATGTTCTCTTACACGTTTCGTGCCTGCGACGCGATGGCTTTCAAACCATTCTCGAAGGCACACGCATCGTGGCGCTCATCCAGCAGCGGGACCGTGGCTACCAGACGTTCCGCATTCTTTCCATGGACCAGTCCACGGCAATCCATCCATCCCAGCTTCCGCCGGTTCGTACCCACGTACAGGTCACGCCATCCAGCGGGCTTGAGCGCGCAATCGTGAAATGGTTCAACAGAACCAAAGGCTTCGGCTTTCTGACGCGCGGTGAAGGCACGGAAGATATTTTCGTGCATATGGAAACCTTGCGCCGCTTCGGTCTCGCCGAATTGCGCCCTGGCCAGGTCGTGCTGGTTCGCTTTGGCGATGGAGACAAGGGCTTGATGGCGGCGGAAATCCACCCCGATAACCCTGTTACGGTTGGAATGGCGCATTGATGATCAAGACTATTTCGAAATTTGCAGTGAATGCCCTTGCGGCGCTCACTTTTTGCGTTGTGTCCGCCCTGCCCCTCGCGGCCCAGGAAAAATTCACGTCCGAGCCGCTGTCCATTCAGACCGCTGATGGAAAGACCCACGACTTTACGGTCGAACTGGCGACGACGAACCGCCAGCGCGAACAGGGACTGATGTTCCGCAAGTCCATGGCGCCTGAAAATGGCATGCTGTTCGATTTTGGCACAGATCGCGAAGTGACTATGTGGATGCGCAACACGCTCATTCCACTCGACATGGTGTTTATTTCAAAAGCCGGGAAGGTAACGCACGTCAGCGCAAATGCCGTACCGCATTCGGAAGACATCATCAGTTCTCGCGGACCCGTCCGCTACGTGCTGGAACTGAATGGCGGCGCTGCGAAGACACTGGGCATTGCCAAGGGTGACACTGTCAGCAGCAAACAGATCGGCAGCGCTCAATAGAAGCAGCCGCCAGCCGGGCGAACACCGCCCGGCAAAGGTGTCACATCAGTAGCAAGGCTCGATGTGGCTGAGGATACGGCAATTGGAAATCGATGATGCAAGGTTGATTGCAATGTCAATTGCCTCGACCGAATCGGCCGTGCCTTCCAGATAAATCACATCATTATCGACGGAAGCGGAGATGCTGGACTTTTCCAGGCCCGATTCGAATGCCAGTGCTGACGTAATCGCCTGGCATACACCAGCGGTGCGTTCGCCAAAAAAGCTTTCCTGAATGCCAGATAGGTTGAACATGATCGGCCCTCCTGTATCATGAGCGTATGCTAATAACGCTCTTGTGGTGATTTCGTTCATCTTCGGTTCATTCATCTTCCATTCATCTTGGGAAAAAAGATACCCCTCCTCTGTTCACTTTTTTCGTGAACGGGAACTAATACGTGAATTTGCGGTTCGCGCAGAGGACCATGGGAAGGAGGATCCGATGCTCATTCATAAAACTGAACCCTGTCACCACGCCGAGTGGATCAAGCCGGTTGCCATCCACCTGCCGCTTTGCGCGGCACTGGAAATCTACAGCCCGCTCATCGCACTCGACATGCTGATGTACCGCTGGCCCAACGATCACGGCCCCGAATACGAAGAAGCACGCAAGAACTGCCTCGCAGCAATTGCAGGCCGATGCGACCTGGAAACAGCCCGCGAGTCCTTCATGGTTGCGAGCAACCACGCGCATGTGCTGAACGTGCATTGAATTTCGGAAGTGACACGGGGGTTCGCCGCTCCCGTGTTTTTTAATTTTATGCCCGGTAGAGTTCGAGCAGGCGCAAGTCCAGCGAGACCGCCATTCGTGTTGTGACACCACAATCTTCTGCCAAACAGAGATTCCAAGCTAAGCTTTCGATGTTATATAACCGTCATGTTCCTCGCATATCCACCTGAACGTGCATGTAACCGGCGTCTGGTTCAGCACGTTGCAGGATATTTTTATGACGACCAATAGCGAACGCGATCTTCCGCTCTATCCCTCTATTATCACGCTTTTTACCGGCACAGTTTGCAGCTCGATGATCGGGCCATACATGGCTTTCTATATTGTCGAAGGCCTTGGCCGTTCGCCATCGGCGATCAGTCTCTACGCTGGGATGGTAACGGTGCTGGGTATTTTCTGTACCCGCACATTCGGGCGGTGGCTGGATGCGGGAAAAGCACCATTCCCCCTCATCGGCGTCGCACTGGCAGGGTATGTTCTCGCAACATCCGCTTTGTCCCTCGCTCCGACTTTCGAAGTCTTGCTGACGTTTGGCGTGCTTGGTTTCGGCTTGAGCAGCAGTGCAGTCGCGACCATGTTCAGCTTGGGAAGAGTTGTCGCGGAACGGCGCAAAATCGCGCTTGGGCGTTCCAACGCTCTGATGCGGGCAACCACATCAACGGCATGGATGATGGGGCCTGCAATAGCTTTTCTCGTATCAGAGCGATTCGGCGAGGCTTCCGTATTCAAGCTCGCACTGGGCTTGGCGTTATGCTGGGCCCTGATGTGGTGGAAAATCATCCCGAGAGGCCTGACGCTGAACCCTAAAAACGGATCAGCCGACAGGCAGGTCGCGCAACGGCCCGTCGGTCTCTGGTTAGCATCGGCCTTCATCTTTTGCCTGTCGTCAGCACACTCCCTAACGTTCAGCGCATTGCCGCTGTTCTACGTTCGAGAGGTAGGCCTGCCAGGCTATGCGCCAGGAACGGCGTTCAGCATGAAGACATTCGTCGAAGTCATCGCGATTTTTTCAACGCCATGGATCATTTCACGCTTCGGCCTTAGAGGGCCGCTCTTTGCAGTAGCGCTTCTTGCCGCAGCCACGATCCAGCTTCTGTCGCATATTCACAGTTATCCCCAGATGCTGGCGGGAGCAGCACTTGAGGGACTGTATTATGGTCTTTACGCCAGCCTCGGCATCAGCTTCATCCAGTCATTCGCCGGTGATCGCCCTGCCCAAGCGACTGCACTTTACTGGAATGTCCTGAGCGTCAGCGGAATTCTGGCGGGCCCGGCAGTCGGCCTGATCGCCCAGGCCTACGACTTCCGAACCGTCATTCAAATCTCCTCAATCGTCGCAACATTCGCTGCGCCAATCATGGTGGCGTCTATGCGGCGTCGAGGGCGAGCTTGATCAAAACGAATGTTCCAGTAAGTTTGTACGGACGATAGATGGATAGGCTTTCTTCTCAAGGTTGGAAGAAACAAAATTTATGAAAAAAATTTCATTCATTATCTTCGCCGTTCTCGTTCTTTTTTCAGGATGGCAACTGATGTTCAAACGGGACGATCCTGCTCAAAATCCACCGCGGGTTATCGAGGTCGGCATGGGTATGACGGTAAAGAACTTTATTGAGAGAAACCGTTTGGAGATGGGGAAGCGGGTCCCACAAGGTTATGGAATCGATGTCGATAAGCTCACTGATGTGATGCCGATATTTTTTGATGACAATTGGATTGCATTACGTTTCCTGGATGGAGCGCAGAGTTTTAACTTACCGCCTGGACGCACACTTCAAGTCTCCCAGCGCGCGGGTCGTGTTATCGGAATTTCATTTCGTCCTTTTGCCCAACCAAGACCTCTGAAAGACATGATAATTTATGTTAACGAACTTCTTGGGACGTTAGAGAAGGAAGGATGGAAGCCGACCTCTCCATCAACACCGCCCGCAAATGCAGACGATTTCGACAGTGCAGGAAAAAATATATTCGCAGAAATGGTGGCCACGAGCGGTAGCAAACTTCAGATGACGCTCAGAGATTACGGTCTGGCTCCCAGACATGAAAGCTTCATACTCTTGCCAGACCCAACTTATAAGCCAGCGGAAAGTAGCCGCACATATCTACTTGAAGTCGATGTTATGGATTATGATGGCAGGGTATACGAGGAGCTTATTTATCCTAGACGATTGTTTGAGACCTCAGACCTCGACAAAGCAATACCGTTGCGGCGCTGGATCGAAAATCCCGATTGGTTCCCTGAAAAGGCAGGGATGGTGCCCACATCTTCAGAGGAGCGCGCTCAACCCGATTTCTCCAATTGGAAGATGCCGTCCCGGTAGTCCGAAAAGAGATCGGTGGCTTGCTGCTGATTGACGCGGTGCAGTGTAAGAACAGCTCGAGGACAGGTTCATCTCTGGTTATGTGGAGCTAACGAGCAGTATTGTCCCAGAGATCAAGGACCGGCTCATTCCAAGCATGTCACACGGTGACTGATAGATAGAAATTCCGTCCATTATACTAGGATCGGAGATGGTTATATAAATGATGAAAAAGCTTCTGATATTTTTACTTTTATTGATCGCCCTCACTTACGTGTGGAACTTTATGTTCCAAATTAAGGACCCAGCTGACAGTGAGCCTCGCTCCATTGAAGTTGCCATGCGCATGACGGTCAGGGATTTTCTCGATCGTAACAAGTTGCAAACTGGGCCACGTGTTCCTCAAGGTTATGTCGTAGACATCGACAAGATTGGCGACACTTCACCAATCTTTTTTGATGATAATTGGATTTCGCTTCACGTGCTGGATGGCGCTCAAAGCTTCGATGTGATCCCAGGGCGCACTCTCCAAATTTCGCAAGTCGCAGGAATCATAGAAGGGGCGGCTTTCCGTCCCTTCGCGCAGCCTAAGCCCCTAGATGAAGTTCGGACATATGTGACTGAACTCATCAGATCACTTGAAGCGAAAGGTTGGCAACCGACATCGCAAATCCGCTTTCCTTCTGGTCCTGAAGATTTCAACTCGGGTGGCGAAAGTCTGTTCGCCATTTTAAAGTCTCCGAGTAGAAATGAACTGGCTTTGACACTGCGAGACTACGGCTTAGCTCCGAGACAGGAAAGTTGGATTATTGCGCCTGATCCGACTGCTCAACCTGCAAGGAGCACGCATACCTATTTGCTTGATGTTGATGTAACCAGCTTTGAAGGCGATCTTAGCTACGGAGACCTGATTTATCCGCGGCGCATTTTTGAAAAAGGCGAAACGGCCTCGTATCTCCCACTCCGTTACTGGGTTGAAGACCCGGGTTGGACGCCTGAGAAAGCCGGCATGGTACCTAAAAAACCCGAAGAGCGGGCTAACGCCGAATCGTCGAAGTGGAAAATGCCGCCCAAATAGGTGTTTTGGAGCTTTAAAATGTCCTGTCCTGTCGTCCTCAAAGACCATATGCTTCTCTGCTAGATGGTTTATCCCGGTCCAAAGCCGCACGTTGGCGGATCGGAAGCATCCGTTTGGCTTATGAACCGACTTTCTTTTCAATGAGGTCGCGCGACATTTCAACACAACTGCATTGAAGCTTGTTGCTGGAATCCTTACACCCTGCTCGAGCAAATTTTTGTTCGCGATAACAGGTCTTCTTTCTAGGTCGGTCACGAGCCTGCACGGAAGCTGACAAAGGAACGCAGATGTCGATCACCGTAAAGAAAGTTATTCCCGCTGCGCGTATGCGCCAGTTCCATCAAATGGTTGATCGCTGGCTTAACGAAGGGCCAATCAGACTCGCGACGAATGCCACGATCACCGCAATGGACAACGCCGGACTTCCGAAAGATGAACAGGCCGCGATCATTGAGGACCGGGATATCATCATGAAACACAATATGCGTCTCGGTGTCATCAGCGAAGTCTTCGCACCAGCCATCGAGAAAACGGTGAATTCGTCTCGATCAGGAAGTGACGCACAGGATGAGATCGCTCGGTTGATTGTCACTGCAATCAGCATCCGTCAGGAAGATGATAGTGAACTCGTCACATTCACCTTTACAAGTGAAGCTGAGGCAGACGCATTCGATAAAGCAATTTGAAACCGTGGTCGGTGGTTTTCGGTCTTACCGATTGATAGACACCGCGCCGTTTTGAGGCCATTCGCGTCAATTGGCACGAGTCCTCCCTATCGAGGGTCGCTTACCAGAAATGATACTTCCAGAGCGGGTCAGGTTTGTGGTGGAGGCAATTTGGAACGCAGCGTATTTGTGGTGGACTTAAATCCGGAATAGGCAGGATCGCTTGACAGCCCTACTCTTGCATCGATCTCGTCCAGTTTACGCCTCGCATCCTCTGGTTTTCGTTGCACAATCAGAGTTTCTGCCTGTAGAACCATTGCTTCAAGAACCTGGCGCCCGATTGGCCCTTCGTTAATGCTGCGGTAGAGTTCGATAACTGCATTGAGAGGCTCCAGCGCCGTCTCGAGACGATTTGTTTCGAAATCTTCGTGTCCCATGTTCACATAACTGGCAGCGACCATAACGCCGATATCTACGTCTTTCTTCGTGCCAAAGCGTCTCTGTAACTGACCATAGGCAGCATAAGAAGCGGACCGATCTGTATGTTGCAACTTGTGACCCTTGTTGTACAGCGCAAGTGCCAGCAGACGCTCGTTCGCCAGTTCAGGGCTCTCCGACAACCTCTCAATCACCTGATCAAGTATTGTGACGACCTGTACGTCCGATGCGCTGGAAGCTTGCTCGATGAGGCGACGCGCTTCCGGATCGGCTCCGGGCAAGAGTCGTGTACTGATCGGGCCATCGCTTGGCGATGACGACACATACCATGGAGTGGGCTTCGGCGCCGGTGTCGTTGCGACGGAATATGCGATCAGCGCCAGACCACCCAGACAAAAAACAGCCGTACAAACAAGTTCGATGAGCGAAGACCTCCACCAGCCGGTTCGACGGACTGGAGGAACAGATTGCGAGTCAAAAACCAACCCTTCCCTATAGTAAGCAAGCTGCATCGGATCGACCAGCCCGCTGCGCACATCGTTAAGGCCAAGCTCCTCCACCAGAATATCAAAGCGATCTGGTTTCAAAGGCACTTGATGTTCAAACATATGTTCAGCGATGGCACGGGCAAGAACTGGTTTAGAGGTCAACGGCCAATCGGCCATGCGTTCCCGCAACCACTGTCGAAAGCGATTGGGATCACGATGCTGGCTTTCTTGCAGCAAAGGGTCCACGAAATCCGACAAGGAGAATATGAATTCTCGACCCAGCACAACGTCATCGGCAGACAATAGCGAGAGTTCTTCGACTGGTGCCGTATCCGCAACTGGCCCGGCGCCGGGATGCGGCATTCGTTGCGTCTCGGGGTCGTTACCCATATTTTCCAGCGGCAAAGTCGACGTTTCGTTTGCTACCGTATCCATGGGCTGGTGCTGGTGGTCGCGCCAGCGGATGAAATCCAATGCTTGCTGATAAGCCTGGTGCAACGCCTGGAACCCAACCGGGTCTTCGTCGGGCCGCGTTGCCTTCAATCGTTTGGCATAGGCACGCTTGACGGCTCTTTCGTCAGCGCCCTCGTCCAGCTCGAAAGCCATCAGCGGATGGGTCATCTCGGATCGATTTCACTGAGAACGCTGACCAGATCGTCACGAAACCGAGATATCTGCCTTTCGTCCTGTGTGTTCAGCACACCGTTGAAATGCATGATGGCATTTTGCAACATCTCCCGGTGCTCCAGTCTTTCCTCATAAAGGCGCTCTGCCCTCGCCATCAGCGCGAGATTTTCCTGCTGCTCACGCGGGTGCACCTTGATAGCCTCCAGCTTGGCCAGCCGTTCGCGGATTTCCGCTTCACTCAAACCCGTCTGTCCGCGTTCGATGACGATCTCGTGGTGAGCGCCTGTCGCTTTGACCTGAGCCTCGACCTGAAGAATGCCATCGATGTCATAGGTAAATCGGGCAATGACCCCGCGGTCGGCGGCTTTTTGCGCTTGAGGGATAGGAACCTTCAACTCACCGAGCAGGATGTTCTTGTCGGCAATGGGGTTTTCACCCTGATAGATACCGAAAGTTATCGTTGTCTGAGCCTCGTTGACCGGCAAGAATTCTTGCTCCCGGCTTACGGGAACAGTGCTGTTACGCGGGATGAGTGGTAGGAAATAGCCCGGCTGAAACTGCCCGCTGACATCCTGGCGTGAGATATTGGTGCCCAAAGTGTATGGGCTGACATCGGTCAGGATCACTTCCCGCAAGCTGGCATCGCGTCCTTTGAGCCCACTTGCGACGATGGCACCATGGGCCACGACCTCGTCCGGGTTGACGTGACGTAGCGGCAAACGCCCAAGTAGACGGGTCACGGTCTTGATGACAGGTGACATGCGGCTTGCGCCGCCGACCATGACGATGTCGTCGAGATCATCCGGTCTTAATTTAGCATCGAGAAGCGCACGCTCAAGTGGGCCACGCAAGCGTGCGAGCAGCGGTTCGGCCAAAACTTCAAACCGTGCCTGATCAATCGACCATCTGATCTCGCGAGCGCCGATCTTCGCTTCCAGCGCCACCTCTTGCGTGCCGGAAAGCTGTCGTTTGATCAATTCCATGTGGCGGCGCAGTTGCAGGCGTTCGGAAGGCGGTATTTTATCGAGATCGAGCTTTAGATCCGCTGCGGCCGCATTCATCAGCAGATCGAGAAAATCCTCCCCGCCTAGAAAATTGTCGCCGGCACTGGCATGAACCTCAACGACGCCATCGAAAATCTCGACAATTGATACGTCGAACGTGCCACCGCCCAGATCGAAAACCAGAAACCGGCTTTCGCCTTCTCTGTCTTGCATACCATATGCGAGCGCCGCTGCTGTCGGTTCATTGATCAGCCGCTCGACCTTCAGTCCCGCCATCTCGGCTGCCAAGCGGGTCGCCTGTCGCTGACTATCGGAAAAATAAGCAGGCACCGAGATAACCGCTTCCGTGACTTTATGACCAGTCGCAGCTTCCGCATCGCCAATCAGGCTTCGCAGAACAAAGGAGGACAGTTCTTCAGGTCGAAAATCCTGGCCGCCAAGACGTGTTTCGCGCGCCGTTCCCATCCAGCGCTTGAAGGTGGCAACACTGCGATCCGGGTGGGTGACAAGTCGGTCTTTCGCTGCTTCACCTACGATGACGCCATTGTCGTCGAAGCTGACGACTGACGGCGTCAAGGTAAGTCCACTGGCATTGGGAAACAGGACAGGGCTTCCGTTTTCGAATGTCCCGATCAGCGAGTTTGTCGTTCCAAGATCAATACCGACGATCATGCATGCTTCCAGTCGCATAAGCCTCTGTGCAACGCGAAAACACCACTTGCAGCCTCAACGTGTCAAGCCCAAAAAGACAATCGATAGGCTATGCGAGACCGAACTTTGCGAAAGAGTGTTGCGACAAGCGTCCTTGGGCCGCTTCAGAAAAATGGAGTGAGCCTAACACCTTAGGATTTCCGTGACATCCGAGTTTGTTCGATGGTGGAAAGCATCCATGTGGCTCTGAGCCTGCGAGGGAGTCTTTCATCAGCCAGACGTTCTTTTAGGGCCTCTATCAATTCTGGGGTCGCAATAATGCGGGCTAGACGACAATAATTGCGAAATTCTTGCGTGTTTCTTTCATCAACGATTTTGAGCAAGACCTTTTCCAATCGTCGAACCTGCTGGTTCGACAAGGTCACTTGGCAGCATGATGCACGCATAGGATTCCGTTGTTTCACGAAAGGAAAGAGGATAAATGGCGATTGAGCCGTCTGGAAAGGCGACATAGTAGTCGTGGTCGTGTGCGGCTCGTTCGTTGACAGACCACGCTATTTTCAACCGACGATTCTGCGCAAGGTCTGAAAATCGATCAACATCGATTGGCGTATCAAGATCGATCGAGAGCTTGAAGGCAAAATCGCTGCCGCTTTCGAGCTGGTAGACTTCGATCCGTCTACGTTCACTCCACGCCTCTCGCTGATGTTGCGCTGATGCGTCTTCAAGAACGATCCCGCGCGCACCAACCCCCAACACCTCACCAAATAACTGTCCGACCTGAGCGGGCGTTTGCGGTCCATCCACGAATATATCGCGTCCGCGACACGCTCTTTCATCATATTCAGGATGACATTCATTCCCTGACGTCAAAATCGATCTCCAGCACAAAATTCTCCAGCAGCGTAGGGTTCTGGATTTCCTCAACAATCGATAGAGCAATTGCGGTCACTCATTGGCTTGCCGGATAACGATGCCGGCGGACGAGCCTACCTCAGTGATGGAGAATCCGATCGCCCCTCGCTTCCAAACTCCATTGGCGTAACGCTGCCAATGCAGCAATTGGCCCTTTGCGGACTTTCGGACGATCTCAATAAATGACCATCGACCCGCTCGCGGGGTCCCCTTCTACGCCGCACGGGAAGTGGCCTGATAGGTAATAATACGCTAGCGAGTGATAAAAACCCGGGTCGAGAACATCTGCAAACTCGCATTCCAAGCAGAGATGCAGAATGTCCCAACGGGCCTCGAGCGTAACCGCGTCAAGGTATTGCGGGTTGATATAGGCCTGCAGCTTATCGCTGATCAGCGCCTCGGCATACGGCTTGACGATATTGACTCTATCGTTCCACGTCGCATAAGCCGATTTGTCTTTCTGAAGCAGCTTCACTCTCCATGCATTTGCCGCCTCCAGACGAGTATTCTCCCAAGCTAGGGATGAGGCATGGCTGATTGCTTCTGGCCAAGACGTCAGCAGCCTGACGCCTTCGATATCTCCAACACCAACCAGTCGAAACCACTCAACGCTATTAAGTTTGTCTAGGGTGGCAATTGTACGTCGATGCGGGTTTGCCTGAGACAAGCTCTATTTGCCTTTTTCAGCGTTGGTATCTTTAGCAAAATGTTAGCGAAGCAAGGGCACTTCGTAAATTGCTAAGTCCGTTATTAGCGCAAATCTGTTATGATGACTGACGCCGCTTTGGCCGAAGCAGACGCTGGAATTTCCTGTTTCTTTAGGCGATTGCACTATAAGCAATGGATCAAGGTTCTTATCCGTCTTACTTAGCCAGCGTCGACGAAGGCGAAAACCCGCGAGAAATCCGCTCGGGCGGCGTCCTTTCGATGGACCATGAAAATGTAGTCACCATGGTCGCCGAAGTTGAAATCTGCTTCGCCTCCGGATGCGAGCTTGACCAGAATGAACCAGCCATCTGGCGCGGATATATCGGACCAACCGTTTTGTGCTGCATGGTTTGCAGCCATTTGCTGGATCCCAGGGAGGTCGCGAACACCAGTTATGCCGAACATCTGGTGCTGTGGTCCATCTCCGATTTTAAAGCGTTCTCCGATCGCGATGGAGAAATCTGAGGGGTCTTCGATGCCGAGATCAGCATAAACCTGAGGGTTGTTGTTGGGGCCGCGCTGGCCGAAGGGAGCGCTTAATGAGCGCTCGAAGCGCAGCGTCTGCGCCGAGCGGCTGAATTCGTATTCGGAGGCAAAAGCCCTGACAGGTGCGCCGTTGCGGCTGAATGTCATGCGACCGGCCTCGTCAACACCAAGCGATAGTCCGTCAACAGCCTGCCCGTTTGGTACAAACCGCTTGAAATCGTTGTCCCAGACAATCATCTGTGATGCAGAAATTGCCGTCTCCATCGCGTCTTCCGACACTGTATGGGGCGTGAGAGTTGCGTCTGCTGACGTGTAAAGGACGCGCCAATCCGTGTAGTCCGTTCCCGTGAAGAAGGAGATCAGCCCGGATGCCGGTAGCTCTTCCGGTCGATCCGGCACGTCAGCGAGATTGATCTGGACAAGAAAATTGAGGTGAAAACCGTTATCGTTGCGGGGCCAATCCATGTCGGCAGGCAGGTCGGGGCCACCGCCGACGCGGCTCAGGCCGGAGACGCTGCCGTCAGCGGCATCGCATTCAACCATGGCAACCGTTGGCATTACGATCAGGCGCAGGGCGTCACGCTTATCCTGCAACCCAGCGTCAGCTACCGCCTCGTCGAAGCGCTCCTCGATACTGGCCCCGGGTGCCTTCGCTGCGGCTGCATTTTCAATACGCCGTTCTTCTTGGCTTTGCTGGATGCGAATGGCTGACACACGCTCCATGTTGTCCTTCAGTCTTTCAAGAACGGCTGCCCGCTCGGCTTCCGCCACAGCTCTTGCTTCGTTCGCTGCATTGCCTTCAAGCTTGAGGCGGATGGATCCCAGCAGACGCTCAAAATCCGCCTCGATCTCGATGAGCTCAGGTGCACTGACCATGGCGGTGGCGTGGTACCATGTGGAGCCGTCGGCCGACACCAGAAGTGCACGCAGGCGATACCAGTCGCGTTTTTCCTTCGTCTCCCAGTCCTGCAGACGATCCTTTACCTTGCTCATCTCGCCCGTCATGCCCGCGAAGGTGACAGTCTTTCGCTCCACGATCTTACCGCCGTTGTCTGTAAGGCGTTCGCCGAACCATTTTTCGGGCGATTTTCTCTCACGCTTTGAAGACCACACGCTCATCTGTGGCGAGAACGCCGTCTCCGGATGACGACGCAATCCGATCGATCCTGCAAAGACACGGACATTTTCAAACATCGGATTTGCTTCGATCAAGAATTCCGGCGTTTCGACCAGCTTCATATGAGACTCCCAGCGCAGACGTAGTCGCTTCGATACTCGACCAGATAAGAAACTTACGCAATGGCCATAAATGGCGTGATGCGGTTGCGGCAGGTTCTGACAATAAACGGACGTGACGTCATAAGTCCGGCGAAGCCAAGGCGACAGAGCCTGACTATCAAAAAAACTCTAAGTCATTGATTTTAAGGAGAAAGTGGCGACCCCTGCAGGACTCGAACCTGCGACCTACTGCTTAGAAGGCAGTTGCTCTATCCAGTTGAGCTAAGGGGCCAATTTTTTAAATCAGTGCGTCCAGGGCTGGGTGCGGCTGAACTTGAAATTGTCGGTGTAGGATACGACTTTGCGCGTGGCTTCCTGTGGCTGAAGAACGCGGTATTCGATGCTTTTGCGCTGGGCGTAGGCTTCTGCCTGTTCCTGCGTTTCGAAGAAGAGTTTGACCTGCTGCTTCATATCGGAAGACGACGTGTAGCCCATGATCGGATCGATCTTGCGGGGCACCTCGGCATCGAACTCCAGCACCCACTGGTTGGTCTTGGCCTTGCCGGATTGCATGGCAGTCTTTGCTGGGCGATAAATTTTTGCAGACATCTCAAACTGCTCCGGTCTTACGATCAAGCGGCGTTCCGCCTTTTTCAGCACAAAGCGTGATCGTTGCCGACCGCACCAGCGCTCAAACTCGTTTGGACCGACTCAACCATGAAGTCAAGACGCTCATTCCTTACAGATACGGAAACCATAGAAAACCAGGGATGATAAAATTCGACGCTTCGACTTGCATGGAAAGGGTGAACGCTGTTTTATCGGGCCCTTATGCAAAGGGTCATCGTCATGAATGAGAACGTCATCAAATTCCGCAAGCCGGAGCCACCGAAGCAGCCTCGTCCACAGCTGCGCAAACTCGCGATTGTTGCAGGCGTTATCGCGTTCTTCATCGCGGCCTGGGCGTATTTTCAGTTCCTCGCTTGAGGGGCTGAAAAGCACGCGGCACGACGCTCAAGCGTCACAGCAATATCAGTTCATTTTATGAGGGATTTATCGAAGCCACTGTTATCGTTGGCTTTTAAGAAATGGTCGGAGTGGAGAGATTCGAACTCCCGACCCTCTGGTCCCAAACCAGATGCGCTACCAGACTGCGCTACACTCCGTCTTTCGATGGTGGGGAGATACACGGTTCCCCCCTGCCCTGCAACAGCAAAATCAAAAATCTTTTCAGTTTTTGCATCGCACCATGTTTTTTGGTGGATAACGAGGTTTTCCCAAGAAACGAGTGCGTGTGCAAAGAAACGAATGACGCAGTTTTCGAAGATTTTGGCAACCTGAGGTTATTGATTTAGCTAGATTTTAACCAATGCGTCACTAAATCAGCCCGTACGACACGGTTAACACCGAAAGCATGATGCGCATGTCGGGGCCTCGGGGGCATTCTATTTAAAAACCATTGTTTTTACTGTGTAACGTTTGGTGCCGATGGAGTCGCGCACCACGCGGGGGGAACGTTCGTGCTCGAAAACTTCGGAATCAAAACCAAAATCCTGTCGCTGCTTGTTTTGCTCAGCGTCATTTCACTGTCGGGCATTGTTTACATGTCCCACCGTTTCGCCCAGGCGAACGAGATTTATCACGGCTTCATCACCAATGAGAGCCAGGCAGCCGTACTGGGTGCCCGGGCATCCGCTGGCGTGTGGACCGCGGTGGCCATTTCGAGCCGCCTGATGAACACCGATCCGACGACGCCCACTTACAAAGAAGTCAAAGAGAAGTACGACAAGGATATGCAGGTCGCCGCCGAGCGGTTCGAGTCGATCGGCGTTTCCGTGCCGAGCCGGCGGGAAACCATGCAGAAGATTCTGGCGACGCAGCGCCTGGTGAAAGCCAACATCGACAAGATGCTGGCACTGGCGGCTGCCGACAACAGAGCCGAAATTCCCGCTATTTTGAAGGAGAACGACGGGCTGCTGAGACAATTGTCGTCCGAGACGGGCGGCAACAATACGGCGATGATGGAAATCCTGACATCAGGCGGTGACCGTATGTCGGCCTCCGTCCGCTCATCGATCAAGTGGAGTATCATCAGCCTTGGCCTTGGTATCGTGCTGGCTTTCGGGCTTGCTCTTTACGTCGCCAATGTTGGCATAACCGGCCCTATGGCGCGCCTGCGTGCCCTTATGTCCAGCCTTGCAAAGGGTGAAACGGCAGCCGAAATCGACGGCATTCACCGCAAGGACGAGATCGGCCAGATGGCGCAGGCCGTGGCCGTGTTCCGCGATAACGCCATAGAGCGTGCGCGGCTCTCGCAGCAGGCCGATGCCGCGCAGGTGGCCACCGAGGCTGAGCGCGTGGAGCGCGATGGCCAGAAGGCCCGCGAATCGCAGGAGCTTCAGCACGCCGTAACCGAGCTGGAGACAGCCCTTGGTCGTTTGTCCGATGGTGATCTGGCCGTACGTATCGACAACGAGTTCGTTCAGCATCTGGATGGCCTGCGCCGTAATTTCAACGGTTCGGTTCAGAAGCTGAATGTCGCCATGAGTTCGGTTGGCGGCAATGCGCACACCATCAGCGCCGGTGCAAACGAATTGCTCGGCGCAGCAGACAATCTTGCCAAGCGCACGGAGCAACAGGCAGCATCAGTCGAGCAGACGGCAGCGGCTCTGGAGGAAATCACCACGACGGTGAAGGATGCCGCCAAGCGTGCCGACGAGGCAAGCAAGTTGGTGGTTCGCACCCGCGATGGCGCGGAGAATTCCAGCAAGATCGTACGCAACGCCATCGAGGCCATGCACCAGATCGAAAACTCCTCGAAGGAAATCGCCAACATCATCGGCGTTATCGATGACATTGCCTTCCAGACCAACCTTCTGGCCTTGAATGCCGGTGTGGAAGCGGCCCGTGCAGGCGAAGCGGGCAAGGGCTTTGCCGTGGTAGCGCAGGAAGTGCGAGAACTCGCGTCCCGGTCTGCCAATGCCGCGAAGGAAATCAAGGCGCTCATCACCGCCTCGGGTGATCAGGTGCGCACCGGCGTGACGCTGGTGGGTGAAACGGGCAAGTCTCTGGACACGATTGCGTCAGAGGTGCAGGAAATCAACCGGCACGTTCACGCCATTGCGGAAGCCTCTCGCGAGCAGTCGCTGGGCCTTCAGGAGATCAACACCGCCGTCAACACCATGGATCAGGGCACGCAGCAGAACGCCGCGATGGTGGAAGAATCCACCGCTGCCAGTCACGCTTTGGCGCGTGAAGCACAGAGCTTGACGGAAATGCTGGGGCAATTCCGCCTTGGTGATAACGCACAGGCACAACGGCCAAACACGTACGCCGCAAGGCCTCACGCAGCTGGAGCCGCTTCCAGCCCTGCCCCCTCACCGGCCCGCAGCCTTGGCCGCAAGCTGGCCAGCGCCTTTGGCGGCGGCGCAGCAGCCGTGAAGCAGGAGCCCGAGTGGGCCGAGTTCTAAACATAAATCTCCAGCCGGGCGGCTCTGCCGCCCGGCTGTTTCTGTTTATGATGATTGCTGCATAGAACACCAGGCGCTGTCTTGCCCCTTCGCACCGCAAACCGCGGTTGCGCCCATCATTACCAAGATTTCACTTCCCCCTGCCACAAAGCTGTGCGACGTCCGATGCAACGAAATTCGCATCGCCGACTTCATATTCAGCGCTGACCCGACCAAAAAGCCGGGACATGACGCGAGAAACGGCCAAGTTTTGCAGGTAGATGACATGATAACGCCCGATGACGCTGGCAAGACCACAACCAAGCCAGCGCAGGAACCCGACCTCCGCGACATTCTGAAATCCTCCCGATCCGGCGGCAAAAAATCACGGCGGTTTACCTATGGCATCGTCGCACTTTTGCTGTTGGGCGGTGCTGGCACCTATTATTATATGTCCAACGCATCAGGCGTTGCCTATGTTTACACGACGCAGGACGTCAAGAATGGCGAGCTTTCGGTCATCGTCACCTCCACCGGCTCCGTGCAGCCAACGGATCAGGTGGATATTTCCAGCGAGCTTTCCGGCACGATCCGCAAGGTCAATGTGACCTATAACAGCCCGGTCAAGTCAGGCGATGTGCTGGCCGAACTGGATACGAACAAGCTGGAGGCGGATGTGCAGAGCGCGCGCGCCAAGCTGGCATCCGCCAAGGCCAGTGTCCTGAAGTCGCAGGCCGATCTCGGCTCTGCCAAATCCTCCATGGAGCGCTTGAAATCGCTGGTGCAGAACCGTGTTTCCAGCCAGCAGGATCTGGATGTGGCACAGTTCAATTACGATGCCGCCGCCGCAACGCTTCAGGTCAACAGTGCCACTGTTCTGTCCTCGGAAGCGGACCTTCGCCTGGCGGAATTGAACCTCGGCAAGGCAAAAATCATCTCTCCCATCGACGGCGTGGTGCTGACGCGGAGCGTGGACCCGGGCGCGACGGTGGCGTCATCGCTCAACGCGCCGGTTCTGTTCACCATCGCGGGAGACCTGCGCCATATGGAATTGCAGGTCGCGATAGATGAGGCTGACGTGGGCAAGGTGCAGACCGGCCAGACCGCGACCTTCAACGTCGATGCCTATCCCGAGCGCAGCTTTCCTGCGGCCATCGAGACGGTGCGTTTTGCCTCAGAGACCGTGTCCAACGTCGTGACCTACAAGGGAATTCTGACGGTCGATAATGCGGAGCTGCTGTTGCGCCCCGGCATGACGGCGACGGCAAACATCGTGGTGGAGCAGGTAAAGGACGCGATCCTCGTGCCCAATGCCGCCCTTCGCTACGCACCACCGCGCGAATCTGCATCGCGTGGCGGTGGGTTGATGGGCCTGTTTCGTCCGCCCCGAATGGGCCGACAGCGCGGTGGAAATGACGCAGCGGCTAGCAATAAGCGCAGCGTCTGGGTGTTGCGCAACAACAACCCCGTTTCCGTACACGTCGAGACCGGCTCTACCGACGGCCAGTTTACGGCCATCACATCGGGAGAGATCAAACCAGACGATCAGGTCATCACCGATGCCACCCAGCGCAGCGGTTGAGGTTGCCATGACAGCCGAACCACTCATCGAATTTCGAGACGTCGTCAAGCAATATGGCCTCGGCGAAGCAAAAATCCGAGCGTTGGATCGCGTCAGTCTGTCGATCTACCGGAGCGAATTCGTCGCTATCATGGGTCCATCCGGTTCCGGCAAATCGACCTCGATGAACATCATTGGTTGCCTGGATAAGCCGACCGGCGGCGAGTATCTGTTTCAGGGCGTGCCCACCAGCGGCTTCGATAATGAGCAACTGACGCTGTTGCGTCGGCACATGCTGGGCTTCGTCTTTCAGGGCTTCAATCTTCTGCCACGCACATCTGCCGTCGAGAATGTGGAATTGCCCCTGATCTATCGCGGCATGAAGGCGGCAGAACGTCGCCCGCAGGCCATGGAAGCCTTAGCGCAGGTTGGCTTGGCTGGACGAGAGCACCACACCACGCAGGAACTTTCCGGCGGTCAGCAACAGCGTGTAGCCATTGCCCGCGCCATCGTGACGCGCCCTGCCCTGCTTCTCGCCGATGAACCAACCGGCAATCTCGATACCAAGACCAGCACCGAAATCATGGAGCTGATCACCTCGCTGAACCGCGACAAGGGTATCACCGTCGTCATGGTCACCCATGAAGAAGACATAGCCGCCTACGGCAACCGGCTGCTGCGCTTCAAGGACGGGCATCTGGAATCCGACAGCGCCGCTGAACGGCAGGAGGTTGCAGATGTTTCTTGAAACCGCGCGTCTCGCACTGCGCGCCATCAGTCGCAACATTCTGCGCTCGTTCCTCACCGTTCTCGGCGTCGTCATCGGCGTTGCCGCCGTCATCGCCATGGTCACGATCGGCAACGGCACGACGGCACAGGTGAAATCGGAACTGTCACGCCTTGGCACCAACATGCTGTTCGTGCGCCCCGGCCAGTTCGGCCCCGGCCGCGCCAGCACGGAAGCCAAGCGGTTCAACGATCACGACATACAGGCCATGCGCGATCAACTGAGCGGCGTCAGAGCCGTCGCGCCGGTCAACAGAAGCTCGGCGGCCACCGTGATCTATGGCGGCAAGAACCATTCCACCAGCGTCGTCGGCACCACCAATGATTATCTCGTCACGCAGGACTGGACGCTGTCACAGGGCCGCAGCTTTCTGCCAGCGGAAGATCGCGGCGGACAGATCGGCTGCATCATTGGCGAAACCGTGCGGCAGGAATTGTTCGGCTCGGCAAATCCCGTCGGCCAGACCATTCGCGTCAGCAATATCGCCTGCCCTGTCATCGCCGTTCTCGCCCGTAAAGGACAATCGGGTCTGGGCGACGATCAGGATGACACCATCATCATGCCGCTGAAAATCCACCAGCGACGCATTGGTGGCACCACCACAATCTCCAGCATCATGGTGTCGGCGCAGGATGGTGTTTCGACGGCCAAGGTGCAGTCGGATATCGAAAATTTGCTGCGCGAACGTCGTCGCATAGCGCTGGGTCGCGATGATGATTTCACCGTCAACGACATGGCGCAAATCGCATCCGCCATGACCGGCACGACAACGTTGCTCACCGGCCTTCTTGGTGCCGTGGCCGCCGTCAGCCTTCTCGTCGGCGGTATCGGCATCATGAACATCATGTTGGTATCGGTCACGGAGCGAACGCGCGAAATCGGTATACGTCTGGCCATCGGCGCACTGGAAAAGCAGGTGTTGACGCAGTTTCTGGTGGAGGCCGTCATGCTCTCTGCCTTCGGCGGCGTGGCGGGTATATTGTTCGGCCTTGGGCTTGCCTATAGCGTCGTCAGCTTCCTCGGCGTCCCCTTCGTCACCAGCCCGGCGATCATCGCGCTTGCCTTTGCCTTCTCGGCGGCGATTGGCGTCATCTTCGGCTACTTCCCGGCACGCAGAGCCGCGAGCCTCAGCCCCATCGAAGCGCTGCGGCACGAATGACGCAGGCCGTTGTCTTTGCTCCATCCCCTCTCCATATAAGAAAGGTATGAAAGAGGAGTTTTGAAGTGAGCGTCGCGTTTGTCAAAGAAGAGAGTGCCGAAACAGCAGCAGAAACACAGCTGCCGGATCGCCCCGTTTCGCCGCATCCCAACCTCGTCACCGAAGCCGGGCTGAAAGCGCTGGCGGCGCAGGTTGATGAAGCCCGCAAGGCTTTCGATGAGGCAAACGCCATCGAAGACATCAACGAGCGGAGACGACTGGCGGCACCGCACATGCGCGACCTTCGCTATTTCTCGGAGCGTCTGCACACGGCCCAGCCCATGCCAGCGCCTGAAAGCAACGATGTCGTTGCCTTCGGCAGCACGGTTACCTTCGACAGGGATGACGGGCGCGTGCAGACATTTCGTATCGTTGGAGAAGACGAAGCGGACCCGAAGGCCGGCTCGATGTCGCATGTATCACCCGTCGCCCGCGCCCTTCTGGGCAAGTCAGTGGGCGACCTCGTGCAAGTTGGCGATCAGGAGCTGGAAATCACCGCAATCGCCTGATTGGCGGGTTGCGGGCTGGACAGACAAACGGTATCTGATCGGTCATTACGCTCTGTCCGAACAATAAGGCCGGTCCTCCCATGTCAGTGGATTTTCTCGTCACCCATTCCGGTGGCTTCCATGCCGATGAACTGCTGTCCAGCGTCATCCTCACGCGGCTGTTCCCGCAGGCGAAAATCGTTCGCAGCCGCGCACCGGAGTGGATCACATCAGGCGAAGATCGCATCATCTATGATGTCGGCGGTGCATATGACGCGGACGCACGCATTTTCGACCATCACCAGCGCGGGGCGCCGCTTCGCGAAGACGGTCAGCCCTACAGTTCGTTCGGACTGATCTGGAAGCATTACGGCCATGCCTATCTTAGCGCCTACGGCATTCCAGAAGGTCACGTCGAAACGATCCATCAGTCGTTCGACAAAAGCTTCGTGCTGCCCATCGACCTCACGGACAATGGCGCACTCAGCCCATCGATTGCTGGTCCTCTCGCGGGCCTGACCCTACCGTCCCTGCTGGAAACACTGAAACCCACATTCGACAATGACGACCCGAAGGCGGATGACCTCGCATTCCACGCAGCCCTTGCCATAGCTCGCAGCTTCGTCGAAGCCAGCATCGAGAAAAAGGCTGCGAAATTGCGTGCAGAAACGCAGGTGCTTGGCTCGATCGAGGCCGCAGGTGAAAGCCGCGTTCTGGAACTCTCACGCGGCATGCCCTTCCGCCCTGCCATCATCAAGGCTGGCGCAGACCACCTGCTCTTCGTCGTGCACCCCCGCGACAAGGACTGGTGCGTCACCGGCATCCGCCGCGCCGACGAAGGCTTCGAACTGCGCGCCGACCTGCCAGCCGCATGGGCCGGACTGACGAATGGTGATCTGGAAACGGCATCAGGTGTGGAAGGTGCCACCTTCTGTCACAACGGGCGGTTTATTGCTGCCGCGAAGACGCGGGAAGCGGCACTGGCGATGGCAGAGATTGCGGTGCTGGAGGCGGTTTAAAACCTCAATTTTGTCATACCGGCCATGAGCCCGTATCCCGTCAGCCCAAGGACTTGGGCTGAAAAACTTTTCCGCCGCGCAGAAGCACAACCTTAGCAATCCTCACCCTGAGGCGGGAGCGCAGTGACCCTCGAAGGGCGAGGGTTGCGGGCGGCAAATGTAATGTGAAAGTGTGGAGTGCGCGGCGCGATGCTTCGAGACCCCGCGGAGCATCTCAGCATGAGGGTAGAGTGTGTGTCTACAAACCCACACACTCGGTAAGCAATCAGACGCCAGCGCCAGCCTGTTCCCGCTGCTTCGCCAGTGCCGCCAAATCCGCAGGCTTCAACTCTACCGACTCTCCACAGCCACAGGCCGACGTCTGGTTCGGGTTCGTAAACGTGAACCCGGAGCGCAACGTCGTCGTCTCGAAGTCCATCTGAGTGCCGAGCAGATAAAGTACAGCCGATGGTTCGATCCAGACTTTGGCGTCCTGAAATTGGATGAGATCATCCTTGGCGGACGGTTCGGTCACCATGTCGATGGTGTATTCCATGCCAGCGCAGCCACCTTTTTTGATGCCCACGCGAAGGCCCTTGGCGTCTGGCCCGGAATTCTCGACGATTGCTTTGACACGGGAAGCCGCAGCCTCGGTCATCGTCATCACTGCAAAGCCCATGGGCCCATTCTCCTTCAACAATCGGGTTCAAGGCCCGATGCTTTCATGGATTGAATCTAGTCTCATCGTCAGCCGGTATCAAGCCTTAGTACCAGCCGACAGCAACCTGCGCTTCTTCCGACATACGATCCGGCGTCCACGGCGGATCGAACGTCATTTCGACGGTGACACCCGATACGCCTTCGACGGCACCAACGGCATTCTCGACCCAGCCCGGCATTTCTCCGGCAACAGGGCAACCGGGCGCTGTCAGCGTCATCATGATCTTGACCATGCGGTCGTCTTCCACGTCGATCTTGTAGATCAGACCGAGTTCGAAAATATCCGCCGGAATTTCCGGGTCGTAGACCGTTTTCAGCGCGGCGATCACGTCGTCGCTGATGCGCGCCAGTTCATCCGGCGCGATGGTCGAAACCTTTGCCGGAACGTCTGTTACGGCTGGTGTCTGCTCGGTGATGTCAGTCGTCATGATCCTGATCCTTCAGGCGAAAAATGTACGGGCGTAATCGAGCGCTTCGGCCAGAGCGTCCACTTCCGCGCGCGTATTATAGAGGCCGAATGATGCACGGCATGTGGAGGTGACGCCGAAGCGTTTCAAGAGCGGCATGGCGCAATGGGTACCGGCACGCACGGCCACTCCACGCCTGTCGATTACCATCGAAACATCATGCGCGTGAATGCCCTCAAGCTCAAACGAGAAAATCCCGCCCTTGCCCGGCGCATTGCCGATGATACGCAACGAATTGATCTCGCGCAGACGTTCCGCCGCATAGGCAGCCAAATCCGCCTCATGCGCCGCAATTGCTGCACGGCCGATGCCGTCCATATAATCCAGCGCGTAACCAAGACCGATGGCCTGCACGATGGGTGGTGTGCCCGCCTCAAAACGATGCGGCGGCTCGTTATAGGTGATTTCGTCCTCGGACACGTCGAGAATCATCTCGCCGCCGCCCTGGAACGGACGCATCTCTTTCAACCGGTCGGCCTTGCCGTAGAGCACGCCGATGCCGGACGGGCCGTAGAGCTTGTGGCCGGTCATCACATACCAGTCGCAATCGATATCGCGCACATCGACCGGCATATGAACGGCAGCCTGGCTGCCATCGACCAGCACCGGAATGCCGCGCTCATGCGCGATGCGGCAGATTTCCTTGACCGGAACCACGGTTCCAAGCGCATTCGACATATGGGTAATGGCGACCAGCTTGGTCTTTTCGGTCAGGCTCTTTTCGAAATCCTCGATATGAAAAGCGCCCTCATCATCCACCGGCACCCAGACGAGCTTGGCACCTTGGCGCTCGCGAATGAAATGCCATGGAACGATGTTGGAATGGTGTTCCATGATCGAGATGACGATCTCATCGCCCTCGCCGATCTTCGGCATGCCATAACCGTAAGCAACCGTGTTGATCGCCTCGGTCGAGGATTTGGTGAAGACGATCTCGTCCACCGAACCGGCATTCAGGAAGCGACGCACCTTTTCGCGCGAGGCTTCGTAAGCATCGGTTGCGGCATTGGAGAGAAAATGCAGGCCGCGATGAACATTGGCATATTCATTGGCGTATGCGTTCGATATGGCATCGATGACGACCTGTGGCTTTTGCGCGGACGCGCCGTTGTCCAGATAGACCAGCGGCTTGCCATAGACCTCACGCGAAAGGATCGGAAAATCCTTCCGCACGGCTTCGACGTCATAAGGGGCGGCCACAGCGGCGCGTTCGCGATCAGGCATGGTGTTCCAGCCAGCTGGCGATGATGTCTTCCAGCGCCTCTACCAGTTGTTCGTCTTCCAGCTCTTCGATGATCTCATCGACAAAAGCGTTGACCAGCATGGCCCGCGCCTTCGCCCGTGGCACGCCACGCGCCATCAGATAATAGAGATGGTTGTCGCTGATATCGGCAACAGTCGCACCATGGCCGCACTGAACGTCGTCTGCGAAAATCTCAAGTTCCGGCTTGGCCGAAAACTCGCCATCATCAGACATCAGCAGCGTGTTGCAGGCCATCTTGGCATCTGTCTTTTGGGCATCGGGTGCAACCCGGATCATGCCCTGGAAGATGCCTTTGGCGCGGTCGAACACAACGTTGCGGAACACTTCCGTCGAGGTCGTGTTCGGCACGTTGTGACCTAGAACCATGGTCACGTCGGTATGCGTTTCGCCGCCCAGAAGGTTGACGCCACGAATGGAAAGGTCGGAACCCTCGCCGTTCACATCGATGCGCAGTTCCTGCCGCACCAACTTGCCACCAGCATTGATGACGAACAGGCGCAGCTTGGCATCCGCACCCATGATGATGCGCAGCTGGCCGAGATGCGTATCGGCTGCACCCTGCTGTTGCAGAATGACGTAGGTCGCTTCCGCACCGTCCTGAACCTCGATCTCGCTGACCGAAGACACAAAGGCTGCCTCATCAGTCACCGAAAGGTGACGTTCGATCACAGTTGCCTTGGAGCCCTTGCCGAAGGTGACAGGGAAACGGCTGTGAACCTGCCCTGCCCCATGGATGGCCTGAAGTTCTAGCGGATTGACGAATACGGAATCATCGGGAACGACGACAGACAGGCCATCGCGCACGAAGCTGCCATTGATCCGGCCTATCGCATCGTCCTTACTCGCAGCAACGAGAGCCGCCGCAGCGGTGCCATCAGTGAGGCTTTCCGCATAGCTTTCGATCTTGAAGCCTTCGATTTCGGAATCGACGGCTTTGCCATGCATGACGTAAGCAATCGGCGCACCGGAAACGAGTGCACCACGCTTTTCGATCATGGGTGCAGGCGCATCTTCGGGTAAGCCGCGCAGCAGCGTCTTTAGATCGGTATAGTGCCAGGCCTCGATACGACGCGTTGGCAGGCCACCGGTCTTCAGATCATCGAACAGCACATCGCGTGCAGCAACGACGTTGCCGTCGCCGGGCAGCGCGCTGAACTTGGCGGTAAAAGCGTCTGCCAGCGCAAGTTCCGCTGGCGTCTGCCGGTTGGTTGTTTGCATGTTCATCACATCACCTTTCCCAGCCAATCAGGCTGCTTCACCGATGATGTCGGCATAACCGTTGGATTCCAGATCGAGCGCCAGGCTCTTGTCGCCGGAACGGATGATCTTGCCCTTGTAGAGAACGTGAACGCTATCAGGCACGATGTAGTCCAGCAGGCGCTGATAGTGGGTGATGACGATGGTTGCACGGTCCGGAGACTTCAGCGCGTTGACGCCATCGGCCACGATCTTCAGGGCGTCGATGTCGAGGCCAGAGTCGGTCTCATCGAGCACGCAAAGCTTCGGCTCCAGTAGCGCCATCTGCAGAATTTCGGCGCGCTTCTTTTCACCACCGGAGAAGCCGACATTGAGCGGACGCTTCAGCATGTCCATGTCGATCTTCAGATCGCCAGCAGCTTCCTTCACCTTCTTGATGAAATCAGGTGTCGTCAGCTCAGCCTCGCCGCGTGCCTTGCGCTGCTCGTTCATCGCAACTTTCAGGAACTGCATGGTAGCAACGCCTGGAATTTCGACCGGATACTGGAAAGCCAGGAAAATGCCCTTGGCCGCACGCTCGGCAGCGTCCAGTTCCAGAATGCTTTCGCCGTTATAGAGAATGTCACCGGAGGTGACTTCGTAATCTTCACGGCCCGACAGAATGTAGGACAGTGTGGACTTGCCGGAGCCATTCGGCCCCATGATAGCCGCCACTTCCCCAGCCGCAACCTTCAGGTTCAAGCCCTTGATGATCTCAGTTTCGGTATCGGCGATCTTTGCGTGCAGGTCGATGATTTCAAGCATGTTTGTTTCCTAGAATAGTGTGGTTGATGGTGCGCGAGAGACGCGCACTCAGTTCATGTCAATGTAAATCAGCCAACAGAGCCTTCCAGCGAAATCCCGATCAGCTTCTGCGCTTCAACCGCAAACTCCATCGGCAACTGCTGGATCACGTCCTTAACGAAGCCGTTGACGATCAGCGCGATGGCCGATTCTTCGGGAATGCCGCGTTGCAGGCAGTAGAACAGCTGGTCCTCGGAAATCTTGGACGTCGTTGCTTCGTGCTCGAACTGGCAGGACGAGTTCTTCGCTTCGATGTAAGGCACGGTATGCGCGCCGCACTTGTCGCCGATCAGAAGGCTGTCGCACTGGGTAAAGTTGCGCGTATTCGTCGCCTTGCGGTGAGCCGAGACCTGGCCGCGATAGACGTTTTCCGAGAAACCGGCAGCGATGCCCTTGGCGATGATGCGGCTCGACGTGTTCTTGCCGAGGTGGATCATCTTGGTGCCACTGTCGATCTGCTGATGGCCGTTGGACACGGCAATCGAGTAGAACTCGCCACGGCTGTCATCACCGCGCAGAATGCAGGACGGATATTTCCAGGTGATGGCAGAGCCGGTTTCCACCTGCGTCCACGAAATCTTCGAACGGTGGCCACGGCAATCGCCGCGCTTGGTCACGAAGTTATAGATGCCGCCCTTGCCGTCCTTATCGCCCGGATACCAGTTCTGAACAGTCGAATATTTGATTTCGGCATCGTCAAGCGCCACAAGCTCGACAACGGCAGCGTGAAGCTGGTTCTCGTCGCGCTGCGGGGCCGTGCAGCCCTCGAGATAGGACACGTAAGCACCCTCTTCCGCGATGATCAGCGTGCGCTCGAACTGGCCGGTGTTCTTCTCGTTGATGCGAAAATAGGTGGAAAGCTCCATCGGGCAGCGAACGCCCTTCGGCACGAACACGAAGGAACCATCGGTGAAAACCGCCGAGTTCAGCGTCGCATAATAATTGTCCGTCGTTGGAACGACCGAGCCGATATATTTCTTGATGAGGTCAGGATATTCGCGAATGGCTTCCGAGATCGACATGAAAATCACGCCAGCCTTCATCAGCTCTTTCTTGAAAGTCGTGACAACCGAAACCGAGTCAAACACGGCATCCACGGCCACGCGACGGTTTTCGACGCCAGCCAGAATTTCCTGTTCCTGTAAGGGAATGCCGAGCTTCTCGTAAACCTTCAACAACTCGGGATCGACATCCTCAAGCGACTTCGGGCCGGGCGAGCTTTTCGGCGCTGCATAATAATAGAGATCGTTGAAATCGATCTTGGGATAATTGACGCGGGCCCAGGTAGGCTCTTCCATCGTCAGCCAGCGCTGGTAAGCCTCAAGACGCCATGCAAGCATCCATTCCGGCTCTTCCTTCTTGGCGGAAATGAAGCGGATCACCTCTTCGGACAGGCCCTTCGGAGCCTTGTCCACTTCGATCTCGGTTTCAAAACCGTATTTGTACTGGTCCACATCGATCTGGCGGACCTGATCGATTGTTTCCTGAACCGCTGCCATAGTCGTTCTCCAATCTCGCCGGATCCAAGGTCCGGTGGCTTGTCAACGTATCAAGACGGAAGACCCGCCTTCATTCGTGGTCGAGCATAACTTTTGTCGTTATGCCTTATTTAGTGTTCGGATGGCGCTTTTCACACTCTCCGGCAAGCGGAAATTTGACTTTCCGCAATTGTTTTTGGCCTTACGCCGCCTGTACGGTCAGCTTTCGCCGTCTGGCAATCTTGGCAAACGCCGCGATAGCCTTGTCGATATCGGCCTCCGTCGTTGCCGCACCCAGCGAAATGCGCAGGGCACCCAGCTTGGGATCGTGCCCCATGGCGGTCAGCACATGGCTCTCGCCCACCTTGCCAGAAGAGCAGGCAGCACCCGCCGAAAGTGCGATGCCTTCGATATCAAATGCGATCTGCCCCGTTTCGGATTTCAGGCCCGGCAGCGTGAAGAAAGTCGTGTTGCAAACCCGCGCAGCATCGGCGCCATGAATAATGACATCGGGCGCCGCCACACGCATCGCATCTTCCAGCATGGCCCGCAGCCCATTCAGGCGCGCAGCTTCTGCATCGAGGTTTTTCAAAGATTCAACAGCAGCAGTACCAAACCCGATGATAGCAGACGTATTCTCTGTGCCGGAACGATGGCCCTTTTCCTGGCCGCCGCCGTGGATCAGAGGCTTCGGCATCATCACTTCACCACGGGTAATCAGCGCGCCCGTGCCCTTCGGGCCGCCGATCTTGTGAGAAGACACGATGAGAAAATCCGCGCCGAGCGCTTCAATATCGACCGCAACGCGACCAACCGCCTGCACGGCATCGACAACCAATAGACCGCCAGCGGCGTGAACCAGACATGCAGCTTCTTCCACCGGCTGAACGATACCGGTCTCATTATTGACCAGCATCAGCGCCATCATCGGAAGACCTTTAGCGGCATCATGCGATGCCAATGCAGCCTCAAGCGCCGCAAGATCAAGTACGCCATCAGCCGTGACAGCGATTTCGCTGACATCAGCCTTGTCGAACCGCCCGCCTTCGCGAATGGCCGGGTGTTCGATGGCCGAAACGTAGAGATGGCCGATGGAAAGCGCTGAACGTCCCATCTTGAACGATGGAGAAAGAACCAGATTGGCAGCTTCCGTCGCACCGCTGGTGAAAATGACGTGCGACGCCTGCGCACCGACCAGAGCAGCCACATCGCGGCGCGCGGATTCGATTGCGGCGCGAACCACGCGGCCTTCCTTATGAACGGACGACGGGTTACCGGACAAATCCAGCGCAGAGACGAGCGCATCCCGAACGGCGGGCAGCAAAGGCGCTGTCGCGTTCCAATCGAGATATGTGCGCATGATGCTGCTCATGGGATATCGGCTCTGTTTACCTATGATTGATGCGCCAAAGCGCATTTTCCTTGAAATCTTCGCCGCGCTTGCCTTATGACACGTCCAACTGTGCAGACAGCACGCGAAGTTTCGAATAATTCTAAACTGGGTTTTAGAAAAGCTGACCATCCGCGTCAAGTCTTCTTGCGCATGGAAAAGGCTCAGAAACAGAAAAACACGACCGGAGTACCTATGCCCGAAGTCATTTTCAACGGCCCTGCGGGTCGCCTCGAAGGCCGCTACCAGCCGTCCAAGGAAAAAAGCGCCCCGATTGCGATCATCCTGCACCCGCACCCGCAGTTCGGCGGCACGATGAACAACCAGATCGTCTACCAGCTGTTCTATCTGTTCCAGAAGCGCGGCTTCACGACATTGCGCTTCAACTTCCGCTCCATCGGTCGCAGTCAGGGCGAGTTCGACCACGGTGCTGGGGAGTTGTCGGATGCCGCATCGGCGCTCGACTGGGTCCAGAGCCTGCACCCTGATTCCAAGAGCTGCTGGGTGGCCGGCTACTCCTTCGGCTCGTGGATCGGCATGCAGCTTCTGATGCGCCGCCCTGAGATCGAAGGCTTCATGTCGATTGCACCGCAGCCCAACACCTACGACTTCTCCTTCCTCGCCCCCTGCCCGTCGTCCGGCCTCATCATTAATGGCGACGCCGATAAGGTCGCACCGGAGAAGGACGTCAACGTTCTCGTTGAAAAGCTGAAGACCCAAAAGGGCATCCTTATCACCCACCGCACCGTTCCCGGCGCAAACCACTTCTTCAACGGCCAAGTGGATACGCTGATGGCCGAATGCGAGGATTACCTCGACCGCCGTTTGAATGGCGAGTTGGTGCCGGAGCCTGCGGCGAAACGGATTCGCTGATTGATGTTGGTGATATCCCCGGATTAGTCCGGGGACACGCCACCGCGCCTGCTATGAAATAGCGACGGGCACCCCAACACCGTCACCCTCGGGCTTGTCCCGAGGGTCTGATAATGCTCCTGCGGATGTGACGTGATTAGATCCTTGGGACAAGCCCAAGGATGACGGCAGTAGTGGTGGCGCTGACCGTAATCTACAGGAAACCAAGCTCACCCCTCGTCCTTCAACGTTTCCTTCTGCGTGATCAGCCGGGCGCTGTGCTGTCCGCTGAGGTATATCCACAGCCAGCTCCACGCCACCGCCAACCGCGAGCGGGTGCCGATGAGGAAGTAGATGTGGGCGAGGCCCCATATCCACCATGCCAGCACACCTTTCAGCTTGATCCTTCCAAAATCGGCCACGGCAGCACTTCTGCCGATCGTGGCGAGATTGCCCTGATGGCGGTAGCGGAATGCGGCAGGCTCGCTTGCGCCATTCAACCGTGCCTTGATGACCTCGGCAACGAAAGCACCCTGCTGTTTTGCGGCAGGCGCAACGCCCGGCACCGGCTTGCCATCCGCCTGCATCACAGATGCAGTATCGCCGATGACGAAGATATTGGGATCGCCTTCGATGCTCAACTGCGGCCCGACCGTTGCGCGACCTGCTCTGTCGGCCTGAACATCGAGCCACTGTGCAGCGGGGGAAGCCTGCACACCTGCGGCCCAGATGATGGTGCGGGCGGGGATGAATTCGTCGCCGATCTTGAATCCGTCTTCCGTGCAAGACGATACCGGCGTGCCCAGAACGACCTCCACACCCAGATGCTCCAACGCGCGCTTGCTGTAGGCCGAGAGATCTTCGGTAAAGGCGGCAAGAACGCGCGGACCTGCTTCCACCAGCATGACGCGCGCCTTGCGCGTATCGACGTTGCGAAACTCTGGCGGCAGAACCTTGTGGGCAAGGTCTGCAATCATGCCCGCCATTTCCACGCCCGTCGGCCCGGCACCGATGACAGCAAAGGTCAGTTGCGCCTGACGCTCTTCTTCCGTCTTGGCCAGTTCCGCACGCTCGAACGCCAGTAGCAGACGGCGGCGGATGGTGGTGGCGTCTTCCAGCGTCTTGAGGCCGGGCGCATGTTTTTCCCACGCATCGTTGCCAAAATAGGCGTGCCGCGCGCCGGTGGCCAGCACCAGAGTGTCGAAGGCGACGGTGTCGCCGGACTTTAGAATGACGGTGCGATTTTGCCGGTCTATATCGTCAACCTCGGATAGCAGCGTGCTCACCTCTGGCCTGTTCTTGTAAAGACGGCGGATAGGCCAGGCGATTTCGGATGTCGCCAGCGCGGTGGTGGCGACCTGATACAAAAGTGGCTGAAACAAATGATGGTTGCGGCGGTCGATCAGCGTAATGCGAACCGGTGCGCCTTTCAGTCCATGAACGACCTGCAATCCGCCGAAGCCTCCCCCAACGACGACAACGTGATGCTCCTGCATAGAATCTGCCCTTCTCAAATTGATAAGCCGCACACCCCTGTACCTCTCGGAGAGTGCGTGGCTTCAATATAAAGGCAAAAATTGACGATAGTTATGAAATAGACTGACCGCAGGCGCGGCAAAATCGCCGTACCGTTTCCGCCATTCCAAACTCCAGCGCATCGGCGGTCAGGCCGTGACCGATGGAAACTTCGGCAAGGTAAGGAATGCGCTGAACCAATGGCGGCAGGTTGGCGACGGTGAGATCGTGACCCGCATTAACCTCCAGTCCCAGCGCATGGGCAAAATCAGCCGTCGCGCCCAGCTTGTCGAGCCAGATACGGCCCTGCTCTTCATTGTCGAAACAGCCGCCATAAGGTCCCGTGTAAAGCTCGATCCTGCTGGCACCGGTTTCCGCAGCAAGCTTGACGGCGTCCTTGTCACCATCGCCATCGGCAAAGAGTGAGACACGCATGCCACCGGTTTTCAGACGCGAAACGCTCTCCTTCAAAAATCGCGCATGCTTTTTGAAATCCCAGCCGTGGTCCGATGTCGCCTGCGCCGGGTCATCGGGCACCAGCGTCACCTGCTCGGGCTGGGCTTCCTCGCACAGCAGCAGGAAATCTTCGGAAGGATAGCCCTCGATATTGAACTCGGCCTTGGGAAACTCGTCATCGATCAGCGCCCGCAGCACGGGCAGGTCCGAAAAGCGGATGTGTCTCTGGTCCGGGCGTGGATGGACCGTCAGTCCACTCGCACCCGCTTGCAGCGCGATGCGACCGAAATGCGCAACATCTGGCCAAGGCAGGTCACGGCGGTTGCGAAGCATGGCGATGGCATTGAGATTGACGGAGAGTTTGGTTGGCATGGTCCGACCGTTCCTTTTCAAGACAGGAGGCCCTGTTTCCTCCACTATTCCGTCTCCCGCAAGCACCCTGAAAAAAATAATTGAAAAGTTGCGGAACCAAACCTCGACATTCGCATTCTACTGCCAATTAGGGCTAGGGATTTATTATGTCGAATGAATATTTCGCGTCCGAGACGCATCTCAAAGTGCATCAAAATCTGGACATTTCAGTAGAAGCGGGAATTGACGAGCTTCTGAGAGACGAGCTTCCTACACGTCGATCCTTAACCGGAAGAGCGCGCAACGAAGCCCGCTGGAGAGCAAAACCCATGGCGGAAGAGCCCAAGACATCGCCGCAGCGGCAGATGTCGACAGTCAGCCGCAAAGGTTTTCTCCCTGAAGTTCCCCTTCCTCTAAATCTACCGCCAGAACCCGTCGCCATCGCTGATATGGCCAACATGTTCGGCGTGACCCACCGCACACTGCATTTCTACGAGGAAAAAGCCATCATCTCCTCGCGCCGCGCGGGCCTGATGCGCATCTATTCCCATCAGGACGTCCATTGCATGGCCGTCGTGAATTTCTGCCGAGAGATTGGCATTCCCGTCGCCACCATTCAGGACATCATGCAGAAACTGACGGAGACGGAAAGCCAGACCGAGGCAGATGCGCTGTTTCAGGATGTGTTGAACACGCGCAAGAGCGAACTCGCGGGTGAAATTTCGACCGTGCGTCGCCAGATTCAGCAGATCAGCGACGTTCTCGTGGCCAACGACAGCGATGAGAAAACCGAAGGCGCTGGCAACGAAGGCGCTGAAATCCATTTGAGCGTGCAGGAACGCAAGTGCCTGGAGCTGATGGCAGAAGGCTACGCCCCCATCCGGCTTGCACGTGCGCTCGGGCTCTCCGCTGAGGAGCTTCAGAAGCTGGAAGCCTGTGTCATGGAAAAAGTCAGCGCCAACAATCGCTTTCAGGCGGTCGCCAAGGCATTCATGCTTGGCGTGATCCGTCACGACGGAGAAGCGGCATCGCGCGGATAAAGCGGAGCCCCTTCAAAGCCCAATCAACGCCCGCGCAGGACAGGCTGTCGCGGGCGTTTTGCTGTTTCGGAGACTTTCAGCGAACGATGGTCAAGGTTTCCGCAGCGCGGGTAATCGCCGTATAGAGCCAGCGCTCGCGCGAATCGCGAAATGCAAAGCTCTCGTCGAACAGCACCACGTTGTTCCACTGGGAGCCCTGGGATTTGTGCACCGTCAGCGCATAACCATAATCGAACTCGTCGTATCGCTTGCGCGTCGTCCACGGAATTTCCGTTTCCGTATCCTCGAACGCCGCCTTGAGCAGCTTGATCTTGGCGGCACCCCGATCCATGTCATCATCCTCAGGGCGGATCATTAGGTTGATGCCTGGCTTGACCGTTTCGCGCGATGAACTCATGACTTGCCACAGCGAACCGTTCAGCAGCCCCTTGGCAGGGTCGTTGCGCAGGCACACCAGCTTGTCGCCGGATTGCGGATAATCGGCCGTGAAACCCTTCAATTCGCGCAGACGCTGATTATAACGGCGGCGGGTACGGTTGGTGCCGACCAACACCTGATCGGCATCCAGCACCAGTCCCTGCGTCACCTCGTTCTTGGAAATGACCTGCGCTGCGCCATAATCGCCGCGCATGATTTCCTTGCCTTCGCGCACATCCATGGCAAGCTGGATGATGGGGTTGTCCTTCGCCTGCCGGTGAATTTCCGACAGAAGGAAGTCCGGTTCCTGTTCCGTAAAGAACCCGCCGCCGCTCACCGGCGGCAGTTGCCCGGGGTCACCCAGAACGAGAATGGGCGTGCTGAAGCTCATCAGGTCACGGCCCAGCGCCTCATCCACCATGGAGCACTCATCGATGATGATCAGCGCGGCCTTGGCAAGCGGGCTCTGGCGGTTGATGGAAAACATCGGCGCGATGGATGTCTTGCCAGTCTCTTCGTCCTCCACCGCCTCTTCGCCGCGGGGACGATAGATCAGCGAATGGATGGTGCGGGCGTTGGACGCGCCGCGGGAGCGCAGAACCTGCGCCGCCTTGCCAGTAAAGGCCGCAAACAGAACCTCGCCATCAACGTTTTCCGCAAAGTGTTTGGCGAGTGTCGTCTTGCCTGTACCCGCATAACCGAACAGCCGGAAAACCGGTGTCCGGCCTTCCTTCAGCCAGCGCGAAACAGCCTTCAGGGCTTCATCCTGTTGCGGTGAAAATTGCATGCGCTCTCATCGCAGGATTCGAGCATGCTGCGCAACCGAAAAAGAACGAAAGAAGAATAAAGGCTGGCGGAATAACTATTTTAGCCAAGAATGAATATTAAAAGTCATCATTAAGATTTTAACTATCGGTCAATTGGTTTCAAATATTATCTGGACTGTGCGGATTAGATATTAGGGATATCAAATCCGCATCATGAAACGGACCAGAACGACACGTCGGCTTTCCAAGAGAAAACCCCCGAAAACAATAAAAAAGTTGTTCGCATCAACGCCATGCCCATTCACATGCACTAACTTTGACTAAGGGGTCGGGTAAATATGTTTTCTTTCAAGAACCTATCAACAAAGACGAAAGTCGTCTCAGGCACAGCAGCACCTGTAGTTCTGGCCATTGCCATCGGTGCAATTGCCCTTACAAGCATTTCTTCCATGGTCCAAAGTAACGGTTGGGTAGACCATACCAACCAGGTCCTGCAGAAGACCGACGCGATCACCGCAGCAGCCGTGGATATGGAAACCGGCATGCGCGGCTTCATCATTACCGGTCAGCAGAATTTTCTTGAGCCCTATCGTCAGGGCGAACAGAGCATCTACAAGACGATCAACGAACTGAAAGCCCTGGTCGCCGACAACCCGACGCAGGTCGGACGTATGAACAATGTCGAGAAGGCAATTGGCGACTGGCAGAAGAATTTCGCCGAGCCGCAGATCAAGACGCGCGGTACGCTGGCTGACACGACCTCCATCGGCGATCTGAACAAGCAGCTCGATGCATCGCAGGGCAAGGCCTATTTCGATGGTCTTCGCGGCTTCATCAAGGACGCACAGGCCGACGAGCGCACATTGCTGGCAAAGCGCAGCGCCGAAAACGACGCGACCATTTCCAACGCGATCAGCATGATCTGGACAAGCCTCGCAGCTGCCGTGGTCATCGCCCTTATCGCTGGTCTCATGATCGGCTCCGGCATTTCCAAGCCTTTGCTGGCGATGACGTCCGCCATGAAGCGCCTTGCCAGTGGCGAAACGCAACTGGACATTCCAGGCGTTGGCCGCAAGGATGAAATCGGCGAAATGGCAGAGACCGTTCAGGTCTTCAAGGAAAACGCCATTGCCAAGATCAACATGGAGCGCGAAGCGGAAGCCAACCGCAGCATGAGCGAAGCTGAACGTGTGGAGCGCGAGCGCCAGAAGGCCAAGGAAGCATCCGACATTCAGTTCGCCGTGGATGGACTGGCGCAGGGCCTCGGCCAGCTTGCGGACGGCAACGTCGCCCACCGCATCACGACACCGTTCGTCGAGCATCTCGACCGTTTGAGAAACGACTTCAACAACTCCGTCGGCAAGCTGCATGAAGCTCTGGTCTCCGTTGGCAAGAACGCCCGCGGTATCGATGCTGGCGCCAACGAAATCCGCTCTGCCGCCGACGATCTGTCCAAGCGCACAGAACAGCAGGCCGCTTCCGTCGAAGAGACGGCAGCAGCCCTCGAACAGATCGCCACCACCGTTCGCGACTCTGCCAAGCGCGCCGAAGAAGTCGGCGGCCTTGTCACCAAGACACGTCTCAGCGCCGAACATTCCGGCAAGGTCGTTCGCGATGCGGTCATCGCCATGCAGCAGATCGAGAAATCATCCAGCGAGATTTCCAACATCATCGGCGTGATCGACGAAATCGCCTTCCAGACCAACCTGCTTGCTCTGAACGCAGGCGTGGAAGCCGCACGTGCCGGTGAAGCCGGTAAGGGCTTTGCGGTCGTTGCACAGGAAGTACGTGAACTGGCGCAGCGTTCTGCCAACGCGGCCAAGGAAATCAAGACGCTGATCGTCACCTCTGGCGATCAGGTTCGCTCCGGTGTGGAACTCGTCGGTAACACCGGCAAGGCGCTGGAAGGCATTGTTTCGGAAGTCCAGCACATCAACCAGCACGTCAATGCCATCGTGGAATCGGCGCGCGAACAGTCTGTCGGCATTCAGGAAATCAACTCTGCCGTCAACACCATGGACCAGGGAACACAGCAGAACGCCGCCATGGTCGAACAGTCGACGGCTGCAAGCCATAGCCTTGCCAAGGAAGCTGCGGCGCTGAACCACCTGATCACGCAGTTCAACCTCGGCGATGGCTCGTCGGGCCGCTCCGTGCAGCTCGCTTCCTCGTCCTCGGCGCCTGTTGCCTCGCCCACCCGCCAGTTGATGCGCAAGGTGGCCGGAGCTTTTGGCGGCAGCAGTGCTGCGACAGTGGACAAGTCCTGGGAAGAATTCTGATCCCAGCCTGAACCAAAAACAAAGCCCACGGGAAACCGTGGGCTTTTTGCTTTCTTCGGCATTTATTTCAACATCGGCCAAAGGCTGATGACCAGTAGGACCGCCATGGTGATGTTGAACCATTTGAGCCGCGCCGGCACCGATAACCATTCCCGCAGCGCCGAACCGAAACCGGCCCATGTCGAGACGCTGGGCAGGTTGACCGCCGCGAATGCGACACCCACCAGCATGACAGTGAAATAGTACCGCGCATCATCCGTATAGGTCGCCATGGCCGTCACCGCCATGACCCACGCTTTCGGGTTGACCCATTGAAACGCCGCAGCACCGAAAAACGTCATCGGTTGCGCCCCGACCTTGCCATCACCCAGACTGCGCGACGTACCGATTTTCCACGCGACCCACAGCAGATACGCACCGCCAGCGAATTTCAGCACGATGTAAAGCAACGGCACGGAATGCAGCAGCGCACCCAGCCCCAGACCGACGCCGATCAGCAGCGACAGAAACCCGGCACCAATTCCCAGCATATGTGGAATGGTGCGGCGAAAGCCGAAGTTCACGCCCGATGCGAACAACATCATATTGTTCGGCCCCGGCGTTATCGATGTCGCAAAAGCGAAAAGCAAAAGCGCAATAAAGGTTTCGATCGTCATCCTGTCCCCCGATACGCCAGACTATGAGAGCTTTTTCGCAAAGGCCAGTCGTTACAGCGAATGGAAATGCTCACAAGTTTTGATGGATCGACGGATCGGCTGGTTGGTTTAGACTGTTCAACACAGCAATTTCGGGAGAACCATATGTTCGACGAACTTCCAGCCGTCACCCTTCCCTCCGGCAAGTCCATCCCGGCGCTGGGCCTGGGAACGTGGAACATGGGCGAAGCCAGCACCAGTGCCGCACAGGAAATCGCCAGCATCCGCAAGGCGGTGGAACTAGGCATGTGTGTTATCGATACCGCCGAGATGTATGCCGATGGCCGCTCCGAAGAGATCGTTGGTCAGGCCATCGAAGGTATGCGCGAGGAGACTTTTCTCGTCAGCAAGGTCTATCCCTTCAATGCCAGCGCGCAAGGCACCATCGAAGCCTGCGAACGAAGCCTCAAACGGCTGGGCACAGACCACCTCGATCTCTATCTGCTCCACTGGCGTGGCTCCCACCCATTGAAGGAAACCGTCGCCGCCTTCGAGCGACTGAAAACAGATGGCAAGATTCTCGACTGGGGCGTATCGAACTTCGATACCGACGACATGGAAGAGCTGTTCTCCGTGCCGGATGGCCGGAATTGCGCTGCCAACCAGATACTCTACAACCTCTCCCGTCGCGGGCCGGAATACGATCTTGTGCCATGGTGCCAGCACCATGGCGTGCCGATCATGGCCTATTCCCCCATCGAGCAAGGCCGCCTTCTTTCCCACCATGAACTCATCCGCGTTGCCAAGGCCTATCAGGCAACCCCAGCGCAGGTGGCACTCGCCTTCCTGCTGGACCGCGACAGCGTGACGCCCATTCCCAAAACTGCCAATGTAGAGCGCGTGGTCGAAAATCTCGGTGCAATCGAACTGGAGATCACCGAGGAAGACTGGGCCGCGCTGGATGCCGCATTCCCGCCGCCGACAAAGAAGCAGCAGTTGGAGATGTTGTGATTCGCGATCAACGACTTACCGCAGTTTGCGGAATCGGATTGGCAACGAATTGAACTGATGATTGAGAATGCAGACACAAAAAAACCGGGCGCCAATGACGCCCGGTTTTTTTGTTTTCGTCTGATATCAGTTGATCAGAATTCTTCCCAATCCGACTTCACCGCCGCATTGCCGTTGAAGGCCGAGGCTACCTTGCGGCCCAGCGCGCGGGCTGGCGAGGGAGCGGGACGTTCGCTTGCCGTTACGTTGCGAACCGGCGCCGACGTATATGCGCCCTGCCCGTGACCGCCCAGCTTGAACTGGCTGAGAAGATGGTTCAGCGATGCCGCTTCCTTTGCAAGGCCATGGCTGGCCGCCGTCTGCTCTTCGACCATGGCCGCGTTCTTCTGCGTGTCCTGATCCATCTGGTTCACAGCCGTGTTGATCTGCTGCAAACCCGACGACTGCTCCTGCGCCGCATCCACGATGGCAACGACGTGGCGGTTGATTTCCTGCACTTCGGTCACGATGGTTTCCAAGGCACGACCGGTCTGGCCGACCAGTTCCACGCCTTCCTGAACCTGCGTATTCGAAGTCGTGATCAGCGCCTTGATGTCCTTGGCAGCATTGGCAGAGCGCTGTGCAAGTTCACGCACTTCCTGTGCAACGACCGCAAAGCCCTTGCCTGCTTCACCGGCACGTGCCGCTTCAACACCGGCGTTGAGCGCCAGAAGGTTGGTCTGGAAAGCAATCTCATCGATAACGCTGATGATGTTGGAGATTTCAGACGAGGACTTCTCGATCTGCTCCATCGCAACAACGGCCTTGCGGACGACGTTGCCGGACTGTTCGGCACCGGTGCGAGCCTTGGCAACCAGATGACCAGCTTCCTGTGCACGCTTGGTGCTGTCCTTTACCGTCGTGGTGATCTGCTCCAGAGCCGCTGCGGTTTCTTCTACCGATGCAGCCTGCTGTTCCGTGCGCTTGGCCAGATCGTCGGCAGCGGAACGGATTTCATTTGCACCGGCATCGATACCGCGAGCGTTTTCGGCAACGCGAGACAGCGCCGATTGCAGTTTTTCAGCGGACGCATTGAAGTTGCTGCGGACCGCATCGAGATGGGCAGCGAAAGGCTGGCTGATGCGATAGGAGACATCGCCGTCCGACAGGCGTGACAGCGCGTCGGCAAGGTTATCGACGGCAAAGCTGGTGTCTGCCGCTTCCTTGGCTTTCTGCTCCTCACGGGCAATGCGTTCCTTCTCGGACAGGCTGCGATTGGCATCGGCCTCCTGTTCGAGACGAGCGCGCTCAAGAGCGTTTTCGCGGAAGATGGAGACGGCCTGCGCCATATGGCCCAATTCGTCCTTGCGGTTGAGACCGTCGATCTCTTCTTTCGTCTGACCGCTGGCAAGGGATGCCATGCGTGCGCTCAAACGTGCGACGGGGCCGGTGATGCCGCGTGCAGAGACCCAGAGGGAGGCGATGATGGCGAGCGCAAAGAGAATGCCCAGAGTGACAAGCGAGGTCAGGATTGCGGAGTTCGTCTGGTCCGTCAGTCCGTCGGATTTGTTCAGGACCGACTGAAGATTGCTTTCGCTGATGTCGCGAATATCGGCGCGCCACTGTTCGATGGAAGGACCGACCTCGAGAAGCGTCTTGCGCGCGGTATTGAAATCGCCAGCGCGGATCGAAGCCCAGACTTTATCCAACGAACCGACAATGGTCTTTGCCCGATCGTTCATGACATCAAGCTTGGCAGCGACCTCCGGGACGAGCTTCTTGGCGTTGTCCAGACGGCGCGATATCGCTTCGATATCTTTCTTGTAGGTCGCTTCGATCTCGGTGGGCTTGATCGACCGCTCGGACATCATCAGGCCGATGGATGTGTCGTAGCCAGCCGAAACCAGAGATGTGTTGGAGCGAAATAGTTCAGTCGCTGCTATCGCGTCCTGAGAGATGAAATCTGAATAGGTACTGTCGGCAGTTTTGTAGTTGGACGATACGAAAGCAACGCCACATAAGCCAACAAGCGCCACGGGGACGATGAGGGAGAGTATTTTGGTGCGGATTTTCGCGTTCTCTAGAAACGACATGTGTCCTCGCGTTAGGCATCTGCCAGACGACAATAGCGCGCTACCCTCCCTCCCCCTGTTTCAGGTCAGAAGCCATTGCTTTGTCGATCTCGGGGATACGCTCCATCATGGAGCGAAAGACAGTCTCTGTTTATGATGAACGCATTGATAAAGGCTTAATATACGCCAAATACGTGAAATTGAATATCAGGCGGAAAACGTAAATACCTACTGTTTTCATCAACTTACGCAACGTTATGCTGCGAAATACTGTTTCAAAAAAATACAACCAGAGGGTATCCGAGGGGCTTTGATCCGCCAATCCCGGTCTGCCGCGTATGCAATAGTTCCGTCGAATCAACGACGGAAAAACGGCGTCTGTTTCAACAGCCAATAGATCGGAAAAGCCAGGATCATTAGAAAAATGCTCGCTTCATGGGTAGACGCGGCATCGGCCCACTTGTCCGCCAGCGAATTGCTGCCGAAGATGCCAAGGGCTATAAGAGTGAACCCAGTCAGGCTGATGGAGGCTGTAACGAGCCAAGCCCACCACTCAAACAGCAACTGGCCTTCAGACGCGAGATGAAGGGTAAAGGCGGAGCCAGCAAACAGGATGACGCCAAGGGTCAGCAGATAGCTGCGGCAATAGAGCGCCCATGCCTGTCGCGTTTTTGGCTTCACTTCAGCACCTCGAAAATTTCTTTGTGTCGGATGCCGGTGACGACCGCGGTGATCGCAAAGGCGACGAACAGGATGACGTGAAGCTTTCCGGCAATGGAAGACAGATGCGCTCTGGCTTCCTGACCGAATATCGTTGCTCTCTCGAGAGAACGCGAATCGAGCGGTCGGAGGGATTTGGTGTGGAAAGGCCCGAAATCCTTTCGGCGCGCTAGTCGATAGAACATCACCAGTAGGAAGCCGATCAACAGCAGAATCGCGCCAAAGCCGGAGAGTACGAAAATTTCCTTGGAACTCAAATGCACGAGCCTTTCCTGTTTTCGTTGCAATTACAGGACAATACGACGCGCTTGCAACCCGTAAGGGCACAAAAAAGCCCGCAGCGAAACACCGCGGGCTCATAGATTGGCAGGGGGCTGAGGGGACTACATCCCCTGCGGACCCCGGTTCATCGCTGCAATGCCGGTGCGGCAGACTTCGAGGAGGCCCAGCGGCTTTATGATCGTCAGGAACTGGTCGATCTTGGAGGACTTGCCGGTGATTTCGAAGATGAAATGCTCCAGCGTCGCATCCACCACCTTGGCGTGGAAGGCATCGGCCAGCCGCAGCGTTTCGGCGCGGTCCTCGCCCCGTCCGGCCACCTTGATGAGCGCGACTTCACGCTCAATGGGGCGGTCCTGTCCGTTCTGGCGGGCGCGAACCGTGAGGTCCACGACGCGGTGAACGGGCACGATACGCTCTAGCTGCGCCTTGATCTGCTCCAGCACGCCTGGTGTGCCGCGCGTGACGATGGTGATGCGCGACAGATGCGCCTCATGTTCCGTTTCCGAAACCGTCAGGCTTTCGATGTTGTAACCGCGACCGGAAAACAGGCCGATGACGCGGGCAAGGACGCCGGGCTCGTTGGCAACGAGAACCGAAAGCGTATGGTTTTCAACGGTTTCCGTTTCCTTCTGAATGAAGTAGGCCGAACCGGTGGGCTGTAGATGTGCGTTCATATCCGTGTTCCTCTCCCGATCAGACTAGCTGACGGCCCTTGGCATCGATGGCGTTGGCAACGGCTTCGTCGGTTGCCTCGTCCGGCAACAGCATCTCGTTATGTGCCTTGCCCGATGGGATCATCGGGAAGCAGTTGGTGAGATTGGCGACGCGGCAGTCGAAAATCACCGGGCGCTTGACCGCGATCATTTCCGCGATCTTGTCGTCCAATTCTTTCGGGTCGTCGCAATACATGCCGACGGCGCCATAAGCATCGGCCAGCTTGACGAAATCAGGCATGGCTTCCGTGTAGGAGTTCGACAGACGGTTGCCATGCAGCAACTGCTGCCACTGCCGCACCATGCCCATATACTGGTTGTTCAGGATGAAGATCTTGACCGGCAGATTGTACTGGATGGCGCAGGCCATTTCCTGAATACACATCTGGATCGAGGCATCACCGGCGACATCGATAACCAGCGCGTCCGGGTGAGCGACCTGCACACCGATGGCAGCCGGGAAGCCATAGCCCATGGTGCCCAGACCACCGGAGGTCATCCAGCGGTTCGGCTGTTCGAAGCCGAGGAACTGCGCGGCCCACATCTGGTGCTGGCCGACTTCCGTGGTGATGTAGGTGTCATGCCCCTTGGTCGCCTCGGACAGACGCTGAAGCGCATATTGCGGCATGATGACATCGTTGGAGTTCTTGTAGGCAAACGAGTTGCGCGCACGCCAGCGCTCGATCTGCTCCAGCCACTCCGCCGTCTGCGCCTTTTCAGGACGCTTCGGCAGCGCACGCCACAGGCGAACCATGTCTTCCAGAACATGGGCGATGTCCCCAACGATCGGTACATCGACGCGCACGTTCTTGTTGATCGAGGACGGATCGATATCGATGTGGATTTTCTTGGAGTTCGGCGCAAACGCGTTGAGACGGCCCGTGATACGGTCGTCGAAACGCGCACCGACGCAGATCATGACATCACAGTCGTGCATCGCCATGTTGGCTTCGTAAGAACCGTGCATGCCCAGCATACCCAGCCACTTCTCGCCGGATGCCGGATATGAACCGAGGCCCATCAGCGTCGATGTGATCGGGAAGCCAGTCAGTTCAACCAGTTCACGCAGCAGACGCGTCGCTTCTGGGCCGGAATTGACGACACCGCCGCCCGTGTAGAGAACTGGGCGCTGCGCCTTCGACATCAGTTCGATCGCGGCGTGAACGGCGTTGATGTCGCCCTGAACCTTCGGCTTGTAGCTCTTCTGCTGAATGGCAGCGGATGGCGGCGTGTAGGTGCCGGTCGCGAACTGGATGTCTTTGGGAACATCGACAACGACGGGGCCGGGACGACCGGTCTGGGCAATGCGGAAGGCTTCGTGAATGATGCCGGCTAGCTCGTTGACGTCCTTGACCAGCCAGTTGTGCTTGGTGCAGGGGCGCGTGATGCCAACGGTATCGCACTCCTGAAACGCATCGGAGCCGATCAGCGAGGTTGGAACCTGGCCGGAAATGCAGACGAGCGGAATGCTGTCCATCAACGCATCCTGCAACGGCGTAACGGCATTGGTAGCGCCGGGACCGGAAGTGACGAGCATAACGCCGACCTTGCCGGTGGAGCGGGCATAACCTTCGGCGGCGTGACCGGCACCCTGTTCGTGGCGAACCAGAATGTGCTGAATGTCTTCCTGCTGGAAAATCTCGTCATAGATCGGAAGAACCGCACCGCCGGGATAGCCGAAGATATGCTCTACGCCATTGTCCTTGAGCGCGCGCAGAACGATTTCCGCGCCCGTCATGGTGTTGCTGTTATCCGTATTGTCCTTATCCGTCATTGCCTGTTCCATCCCGATTTGGCTTTGGATATCGTGGGCCATATGGCCTGTGTGAAGACATAAAAAAAGGCCCCTTGAGGAGCCTCGTTCAGCGCATGGGTGCTTTCGCCGGATGGTTACACCATCCTGCCCATGCGCCGTCCCACCACGATAAGTACGTTAAGATTTTTCATGGGTCGGAGTGTTAGACACAAAACCAATATCCGTCAACGCATGTTGCGGAAAAAATCGGCATTCATTTCCATTTATTGCGAAAGACGCGCGTTTGAAGACATAAAAATACGCGTGTCTTACACCGATTGTTAAACGCAACACTGTAAGTTTTCAGGGATAATCGGGACAAACCCGTGAGCGGCCGAGTGAAAAGGCCAACAGGACCTATGACAGGGGCGAGACGTGTTCAACGACGACCTTCGCAAATCTGCAAAAGCAGGCGAGCATGACCGCCGCGACGATTCGACGGCAGGAAACCGCCTGCTGGGCCACGTCATTTCCTGCACCGGCGCACGTGCTACCATTTCCGCCATCACCGAACCGGGCAAGACCGACCTTGCCGAACTGTGGTCCGTCGGACGACTGATCTCCATCGATCTGGGTGAAACCCGCGTCGCCGCCCTCACCTACGCCATGAAAACAGGCCAGGTCGAATGGTCCGATAACAGCAGCAATACGTTGCTGATCGATGTCGAGCTGTTGGGCGAAATCCACGCCATGCAGGACGGATCGGAGCGTTTCTCGACCGGCATTTCGCGATATCCCTATCTCGGCGCAGTCGCCCATCGCATCCGCTCCAGCGATCTCATGCGCATCTATGAAACGCAAGGCCGCGGTGCCTGTGTGGTCGGGCGGTTGACGCAGGATGACAGTATCGACGCCACCATCAGCATTCCGCAGATGCTGTCGAAGCATTTCGCGGTTCTGGGCTCGACCGGCGTCGGCAAATCCACCGCCGTTTCACTGCTTCTCAACAAGGCAATCGAAAAAGACCCGAAACTGCGAGTGCTGATCCTCGATCCGCACAATGAATATGCCGCCGCCTTCCCCATGACCTCGGTCGTCATCGATACTGATACGCTTGATCTGCCCTTCTGGCTGATGAAAATGGAGGAGTTCACCGAGGTTCTCTATCGTGGCCGCAAGCCAGTGGCCGAAGAACTGGACGTTCTGCGTGACCTGATCCCGGATGCGAAGCGTGCCTTCCGCGGCGCCGACAATTCCGTCATGCGCCGCGCCTCGGAAAAATCCTCGCTGACATCAGATACGCCGGTTCCCTACCGCATCGCCGATCTCCTGGCGCTCATCGATGAGCGTATCGGGCGGCTCGAGGGTCGCGATGAGAAGCCTGCACTGCGCAATCTCAAAATGCGCATCATGGCCGCCATCAACGATCCGCGTTACCACTTCATGTTCTCCAACAGCACGATTACCGATACGATCATGGAGACCGTGGCGCATATCTTCCGGGTGCCGGGAGAAGGCAAGCCGATCTCGGTGTTTCAACTTGCGGGCATCCCCTCCGAAGTCGTGAATTCCGTGGCCTCGGTTCTATGCCGCATGGCCTTCGAACTGGCGCTGTGGAGCCAGGGCGCCATCCACACGCTGGTCGTCTGCGAAGAAGCGCACCGTTACGTGCCCGCCGACCCCTCGCTCGGCTTCTTCCCCACGCGGCAGGCCATCGCGCGCATCGCCAAGGAAGGCCGCAAATACGGCGTCTCGCTCGGTATCATCACCCAGCGCCCCGGCGAACTCGATCAGACAATCCTGTCGCAATGCTCGACAGTGTTTGCCATGCGCCTCTCCAATGAGAGCGATCAGGAGATCATTCGCTCCGCCATTCCGAATTCGTCCGTTTCGACCACCAGCTTCCTGTCCTCCATCGGCAATGGTGAAGCCATTGCCTTCGGTGAAGCCATCAGCGTACCGATGAGAATCCGGTTCAGCCGCGTGGCCGCCCATAGCCTGCCGAAGGCGAATGGCATCATGCCGCACATCGCGGAAGACACGCCCGATACGGTCGATCTTCGCTCCATCGTTAAACGCATGCGCGCCGTCACCGGCCCCGACATTTCCGGCTTCCGCCAAAGCTACGAAGCCAAAATCGCGCAGGATGCCGATGAGGACGAGTTCGAGAGCTGGAGCCAGGAATTCAAAGGGCAAAGCAACAGCAACGAACCCTACCGCCCGGAAATGTTACCCCGCAGCTCGGTTTTCTCTGGAAAGGCGCAGATGACGGAGGCGGCTCCAGTTGCTCGCGAGCCTGCTGCAACGCCGCCTTTCACCGGTGAAGAACCACGGCTGTCTCTACGTGATAGTTTGCTGAAGAAGCCGCTGGGGAGTTTGTATCGGAAGGATTGATGGGCTGATGTCATCCCTTTTCCCTCCCTCATTCCTGTGCTTGTCACAGGAATCCAGTTAGCCCAAGTCTTTGGGCTGGAAGAATCGTCCCGCCGCGCAGACGCGCGTCGACTGGATTCCTGTTACAAGGACAGGAATGAGGAAGAGATAGCTCACGGCACCACCCTCTCCCAATCCTCCCCCATCTGGTTACGAAACCATGTCATCTGCCGCTTGGCATATTGCCGTGTCGCCGCAGCGGCCTTTTCGATGACCTCCGCCTCGCCCATACGCCCCGCCAGCATCTCCGCAATCTGTGAAACGCCTATAGCCTTCATCACAGTCGCATCGTCAGAAAGCTCAAGCGTCAGCAGCGCCTCCACTTCTTCAACGGCACCGCTTTGCATCATGCCCGCAAACCGGCGGTTAATGCGATCATGTAACACCGCCCGTTCCGGCAAGACGACAAGCTTTTGCGCCCGCGCCGGATCGATGATCACCGGTCCGGTCGCCTGCTGAAACGTGCGAATGGATTTCCCGCTTGCTTCAAGCACCTCCAGCGCGCGGACGATGCGCTGGCCATCGCCTGGCTGCAGGATTTGCGCGGTCTGCGGGTCGCCGGTCGATAACTCAGCGTAAAGTTCCGCCGGTCCCTCTTCCAGCAGCCGCATGCGGTAACGCTCGCGAATGTCTACCGGAATGGTCGGAATATCCGACAGGCCGCCCGTCAGCGCCTTGAAATAAAGCCCGGTGCCGCCAACGATAACGGGGTAACGACCCTCACCGCGCAATGTTTCCAGAAGCGCCGTCACCTCCCGCAACCACTCGCCCGTCGAATAAAGTCGTGCAGCGGGAACGTGGCCGTAGAGGCAATGCGGCACACCCTCCATGTCCGCCGCGGAGGGGCGCGCTGTCAGCACTTGCAGCGTGTCATAAACCTGCATGCTATCGGCATTGATGACGACGCCATTCCTTTCCCGGGCCAGACGAAGCGCAAGCGCGGACTTGCCGCTCGCCGTCGGTCCGGTTATCAGGGTCGCATTGAAGTCGTCAGCAAGGTTTTTCATCATGGCTCTCGTTGCCACGCTTATCGCCAATCCGTCAAATCCTGTTCTGAATTCCACCATTGCAGAAAGTGCCGCCAAGGCGCTCGACGCATCCGGCCTCTATTGGCTGGCGGACGGCATTGCCTGCGATCTGGTGCTGCGCGACGGAACCGATAGGGCAGCGGCAGAACGCGTGCTGCGCATGGCCATCGTTGACCGACCTATCGATATCGCCATTCAGGACCAGGACAATCGGCGCAAGAAAATCCTGATCGCCGATATGGACTCGACCATGATCGGCCAGGAATGCATCGATGAACTGGCTGCCGAAGTAGGATTGAAAGAGCAGGTCTCCACCATCACCGCCCGGGCGATGAATGGCGAGATCGCATTCGAGCCTGCGCTGAGGGAGCGTGTCGCCTTGCTGAAAGGCCTGCCGATTTCCGTGGTGGACGAGGTCATCGAAAAGCGCATCACGCTCACACCCGGCGGCATGGAACTCATCGCCACCATGAAAGCGAAGGGGCATTACACGGCGCTGGTCTCCGGCGGCTTTACCGTCTTTACGAGCCGGATTGCAGCGACGCTGGGCTTCGATGAGAACCGCGCAAACATTCTGGGTGAGAAAGACGGCCTTCTCGATGGCACAGTAGCTGAACCCATCCTCGGCAAGCAGGCTAAGGTCGATGCTCTCAACGACATCGCCGCAAAGCTCGGCATATCGCCTGACGATGCCTTGGCGGTGGGTGATGGCGCCAATGATCTCGGCATGTTGCATCTGGCCGGTTCCGGCGTTGCCCTCCATGCCAAGCCCGCCGTCGCAGCGGAGGCAAAAATCCGCATCGACCACAGTGACCTTACCGCCCTGCTCTACCTTCAGGGCTACAGAAAGTCCGACTTCGTTACCCCATGATTGTCAGCGGAACACCAAGGCTGATCCTTCGGGATTGGAAACAGACGGACCGGGATCTCTTCCGCGAGATCAACGCCGACCCCCAGGTGATGGAGTTCTTTCCACATCAGCGCAACCATGACGAATCCGATGCTGCGCTGAAGACCGTCAATCAGATGATCCACGCGACCGGATACGGCTTTTACGCGGTGGAACTGCGCGAGACCGGCGAACCAATCGGCTTTTGCGGCATCGCGCCCGCCAATCTGGAAGGCATTTTCCCGCGCGGCTCGATGGAAATTGGCTGGCGGCTGGCAACCCGTTACTGGGGTCAGGGCTATGTCACGGAAGCGGCAAAATCACTGCTCGCAATGGCTTTCGATGAGAAGAAGCTACCCGAAATCGTGTCTTTCGCCGTTCACGACAATCTGCGCTCTATCGCGGTCATGAAACGCATCGGCCTCATCCGCGACCCATCCCGCGATTTCCTGCACCCCCGCGTGCCAGACAGCCATCCACACCTGAAGCCGCATGTGACGTATGCTCTCACGCTTGAGCGGTGGTTAGGGAAGTGAGTGGCCTGTAGTGCCCACCTCCGTCACCCCGGCCTTGAGCCGGGGTCCAGCAGACGCGCGTCTGCGCGGCGAAAGAGTCTATCAGCCCAAGGACTTGGGCTGACTGGATTCCGGCTCAAGGCCGGAGTGACGGAAGATGGGTAGGGCTTTAAAAATAATCAATGCAAACCGAACACCCGCAACAGTTCCTCACGCTGGCGCACGAAGGCCACTGAGCTTCTGTCACGTGGGCGCGGAAGATCAATGTCGATGATGCGAGGAGCAGCCCCCTTTTCGCGCGGAAGAATGAGAATGCGGTCGGCGAGATAGATCGCTTCTTCCAGATCATGCGTGACCAGCACGGTCGTCACGTCCTCCTCCCGCCAGATGCGCGCCAGCTCCTGCTGCATGCTGATTTTCGTCATCGCATCGAGCGCGCCGAGCGGCTCGTCCAGCAGCAGAATTTCCGGTTGCACGGCAAGGGCTCGGGCAATGCCCACACGCTGCGCCATGCCGCCGGAAAGCTGACGCGGATAGGCGGTTTCGAATTGCTGCAAGCCGACGAGATCGATGTAGCGTTGCGCCCTCGATCGAGCCTGATCTTTCGACACGCCCTGCGTTTTCAGCCCGAAAGCGACGTTTTCGAGAACCGTCAGCCATGGCAGCAGGCGCGGCTCCTGAAAGATCACCGCCCGCTCCGAGCCCACGCCGTGTACGGCGTTGCCGTCAATCAGCACCTCGCCGGTATCTGCTGCCTCGAGCCCGGCCAGCACGCGCAGCAGTGTCGTCTTTCCAGAGCCACTGGCGCCGACGATAGCAAGGCTCTCGCCAGACACGATCTTCAGGTTGATGTCTTTGAGAACCTGAAAAGGTTTGCCGTTGAGTTGGTAGGATTTGGAGAGATGGCGGATCGCCACCTCCCCGCGAACGGATTGCGCCTGTGTCATACTGCGTCCTCAGTTGCTGGCTGTTTCAGGCGCGTAGAGAATGTTCTTGGCCGTGATCTGGCCCTCCTTGACCTTGCCTTCGCGTGTCAGGATATCGATCCAGAACTGCAAGTCACGGTCCACGGCCTTGCCGCCCGGGCGAACGCCGTAGCCCCGGAAGTATTGCGCAATGTCGGGGTTCTCGCCACGCTCGGCCAAAGCCTTGGCGAAAATCTTCTTCGTTTCTTCCGGGTGCTCGCGTGCGTAGTCGAGAGCGCGCTGCGACTGCTCAACGAAGATTTTCGAGGCTTCGGGATGCTTGATGGTAAAATCGCGGCGCAAGACGATGAAGCCACCGGCAATATCACCCAGCACATCGGTATCGTCGAAGATCGGACGAATCCCGCCAGCGGCCTTTGCCTTGCCTTCGAATGTCGTCTGCCAGTAACCGAAAGCGGAAATGTCCACCTGTCCGGAACGCAGAACCTGCTCCAGTTGCGGGCCGGGAACGACGACCGGCTTTGCCGCATCCGTTGGCAGGTTCACGGAATGCAGGGCTTCGCGGATGGTGTAATCCAGATGCGCGCCGAGCGTATTCACCGCGATGGTCTTGCCAGCAATGTCCTTGATATCCTTGATCGGGCTATCGTCCAGAACATAGAAAACCGACTGCACCTCGTCATTGATCCCGTTTGACGGGAACGCGGCCACGAAGTCATTGCCGCCGATGATCGAATTCAACACCGCAGCAGTCGCGGCACTGCCGATCTCGACGTCACCGGATGCCAGGGCAAACAGGGAAGCCGGCCCACCCGTGGCATAGCCGACGTTTTCGATGGTAACGCCGGTGCCTTTGAAGTAGCCGAGTTCCTGCGCCAGCTCCTGCGCGGATAGACCGCCCTGGCTTGCGAGGTAGCGGAATTTGACCTCTTCGGCGGCAGACGCGGCACTCGCGAAACCAAAAATCAGGGCAGCCGAAAGCAATAGCTTACGAGAATGAAAGCTCATGGGTTTTTCCTTTGAGAAAGAGAATATGTTTAGCTGATGGGCATTACCGCGAAGGCTGCGACCAGCGACAAAGCTTGCGTTGCAGAAGAACCAGCACGGCATTGGCGGCAAGCCCCAGAAGTGCCAGCAGAAGAATGGCGGCAAACATCAGCGGTATCTGGAAATTATACTGCGCATTCATGACCTGAAAGCCGATGCCCTTGTTGGCACCGATCATTTCGGCGGCGATCAACAAAAGCAGCGCAGTCGTCGCAGACAGTCGCAAGCCGACGAAAATCGCTGGTACGGAGGCAGGCAGAACGACGCGGCGGAAAATCGTCAGCGGTCCGGCACCGTAGGTTCGCGCCATCTCGATCAGCTTACCGTCCACTTCCTTCACACCACCAATGGTGGACAGGAGGATGGGAAACAGCGTTGCCCAGAAAATCACGAAAACCTTCGATGCTTCGCCCAATCCGAGAAGCAGAATAAAAACGGGATAAAGTGCCAGCGCCGAGGTCTGGCGGAAGAACTGCAACAGCGGATCGAGAGCCCGCTCCACCGCCGTGACCTGCCCCATGAACAGCCCGAGCGGAATGCCGATGGCGACTGCCGCTGCAAAGGCGATGCCGGAGCGTTGCAGACTGATGCCGATATCATCGATCAAGGCGCCGCTGGCAATGCCCTTCCACAAAGCACCGACAATGGAATCGAGCGGAGGAAACACCGCCGGATTGATCCAGCCGAAAACGCTGGAAATTTGCCACGCAGCGAGAAAGCTGAGGACGAGGCCGTAGCGGGAGAGGAACGGCCCGATCAGGCCGCGCACCACCTGACCCAGCACCGGCGCTCGGTTTTCCGTCTGTCGGTATTGGAGCGACCTCGGGAGAATGACTTTTGCATCTTCAAACGACATGATCGCGTCTCACTCTGCAGCCTGAACGACCGAACGGGCGGCAGTCCAGCGATTGACGGGATATGGCAGCCCAAGATTTTCGCGCAGGGTCTTGCCCTCATATTCCGTGCGGAACAAGCCGCGGCGCTGCAATTCGGGAATGACCAGATCGACGAAATCATCCAGCGCCGTTGGCAACCAAGGCGGCAGAATGTTGAAGCCGTCAGCAGCTTCGTTCTCGAACCATTCCTGAAGTGTATCGACAATCGTTTCTGGCGTACCGACGATGGTAAAGTGGCCGCGCGCAGACGCGATCCATTGATAAAGCTGACGAATGGTGAAGTTGTTCTCGTCTGCGATCTGGCGGATAAGCGCCTGACGGCTCTTCATGCCTTCGGTCGGCGGTGCAACCGGCAGCGGCCCGTCCAGATCATGACCACGCAGGTCCAGCGTGCCGCCCGTCAGGCCGTTCAGCAGGCCGACGCCGTCTTCCTCCAGAATGAGCGACGTCAACCGCTCGTATTTCTCCTGCGCCTCTTGCAACGTCCGTCCCACGAAAGGCGATACGCCCGGCATGACGAGAATGTGGCTGGGGTCACGACCCAGACCCCGCGCCCGCGCCTTGATGTCACGGTAGAATTCCTGCGCCGTCTCCAGGTGCTGATGCGCCGTGAAGATGACCTCGGCAGTCGCCGCCGCAAGCCCGCGCCCATCATCCGACTGGCCAGCCTGCACGATGACCGGATGCCCCTGAGCGGAACGCGACACGTTCAACGGCCCGCGAACCTGAAAATGCTCGCCGCGATGGTTCGTCTCGTGCAGCTTAGAAGGGTCGTAGAAAACGCCGCTCTCGGCATCACGGGTAAAGACATCGTCCTCGAAACTGTCCCAGAGCGCCTTGACGACGTCCACATGTTCAGCAGCACGGCGATAGCGATCAGCATGGGGCAGCTGTGTCTGGCGATTGAAATTCTGTGCCGTCGGATCGCCCGTCGTCGTCACGACATTCCACCCTGCCCGCCCGCCAGAGATCAGATCCAGCGAAGCGAATTTGCGAGCGGTCGTATAGGGCTCTTCATAGGTCGTCGACGATGTCGCGATAAAGCCCAGATGAGTGGTGAAGGGCGCGAGCGCCGAAAACAGCGTCGTCGGCTCAAACCCGGCGACCTTGGCATTGCCGCCTTCCCGCGCCCCGCCAAATCCGATCGCCAGATTGTCGGCCAGAAAATACGCGTCGAAAAGACCACGCTCTGCCGTCAGCGCCAGTTGCTTGTGAAACTCGAAACTCAGCGCGCCATCAGCTGGTTGATCTGGATGCCGCCACGCCGCAACATGCTGCCCGCCACCGGGCAAAAACGCGCCGAGCCTGATTTTGCGTGTCATCTTCTTCTCCCCTATGACCTGCAAGTCATTGAAAGTAAAAACTTTCCAGACCTTGCGTCGATACCGTTCGCCTTGGAACGCTGTTGTGCGGATGAGGAGAAGCCTACATTGTCTATTATTTTAATATAGAAAATAGATTGCTTAGTTGGATGTCAGGCGGAATGATATTTGCGCATTTCGTTATGAACGGAAAATAATTGCAGAGGCGTGTTGTTTGGAGGTGTTTCAGCGAAAGTTGAATATGCGACTATTCATTCCGCCCTCATTCCTGTGCTCGTCACCGGAATCTAGCCAGTCCAAGTCATTGGGCTAAAAAGAGTCTTACTGCCGTGCGGAAGCGCGGCGCCTGGATTCCTGTGACAAGCACAGGAAGGAGGGGAGAAACCTACTCGTCCCCCTTACCCTTATCCAGCTTGCCCTGATCCAGCACGCGGCTGGCCTTCTCGTTCAAAGCGGAGGTGAGGTTCTTTTCGGCCTTGGTGCGGCCAAAGGTCAGGCGGTTCTGGTCCGCCTGCTTTTCTTTTTCGGACCGCGCCTTCTGTTTGCGAAACTGGCGCAGATTGACGATATCGCCGGTCAAGACCATCTCCTCATCTGCGCCGTGCAATCACTTGTTCTTGCGGAAGGCATCCAGCGAGACAACGGAGCCAGGCTTCTTTTCCTCGTCGGACTTTTTGTCTTCAGACGAAGCAGGCTTGCCCTCGGCAGGAACAGGGTAAGCGGTGATTTCCGCTTCCACAACTTCCTCTTCCTCGGCCAGGGGAACGTCGAATTCCAGCTCGAAATTGACCGAAGGGTCATAGAACCCTCTGATCGCATTGAATGGAACGACCAGCTTTTCAGGCGTGTCGGAGAAGGACAGACCGATCTCAAACTGAGTTTCCGTGACCTTCATGTCCCAGAACTGGTGCTGGATGACGATGGTCATCTGCTCGGCATATTTGGCCTTGAGGTGCTGCGAGATGCGAACACCCGGCGCGCCGGTCAGGAAGGTGATGAAGAAGTGGTGGTCGCCGGGCAGCCGTGTCGTGGCTGCGACTTCGCTCAATACCTTGCGAATAACGCCGCGAAGGGCATCCTGTGCGAGAATGTCGTAACGGATATGATCCTGCCCCATGCGGTCCTGTCTTTCCTTATTCGAACGTCTTTTAACCAAGTATACGCAATGTCTTACACCGCAGCAACGGAAAAGCCCTGCTTGCCGCGAGTCATTTCATCTTATAGCCAATTTCGGCGAAAGGGAGAAGGTGGAGGTTTCTGTTGCCAGGTACCTCCGAACCCCGCCTTACGGGGCTAACCGTAAGGACTTAAGTCGGAATTCCCACACCGCCATTAGGCAGCGAGAGCGTATTCCTTAGCGTTGTTGTCATTTGCAACTACACTTGTGACCCGATAACGGCGGTATCATGCCGAGCAAAAGTTCGATCTTTACACCCTTGTCGATCCTATTTCGCCCCCATCAAAAGCCGGCCTCATCAATAAGCCCGCCGGTTTTTGGTGGAGGCGCCGGGTACCGCCCCCGGGTCCAATAGGTTTATTCCATCGACCGTTTATCGCCATATCCGGATTTGCACCCGGCAAGGCTCATATAGGCGTTTCGTAGCTCCGAGAAAAGAGGCCCCGTGACATTTCGATGAAAGGTTGTGCGCAATTCTTGACGGAGCAAGACAGTTGGCACATTCTGCTTATCAAGCGGCACCTAAACCAAGGGCCGTACACCGCGGAGGAGAAGGACATGACGGACTATCTCGCAGATGTGAAAATATACGATGCCGACGCTGATGAGGCCACGGTCAACAAGATCGTCAAGCATCTGGGCATCGCGTTGCGCAATCGCGATTCCTCCCTCGTCTCGACATCCGACGCGGAAGAACTCACCCGGGTCAAAACCAACTGGATCGGCAAGAAACTGGGCGTCACCGGCCCGGATGCCGATAAAGCCGTGGAAGAAACCATCACCGCAATGAAGGGCGACCGCACGAAATCGCGCGTGACCTTCTATTATCTCGTGGCAAAGCATCTCGGAAAGCTCGAAACGCTTTGATTTCTGTGGGTGAGCCCACTCCCGACACTGGTTCCGCCGCTGCAAAAGCTTATAATAACCGCTTACAAAGAATCGGCGGCGGACTGATATGAAGCAATATCTCGACCTTCTTGCACATGTGATGAACACCGGCAGCGACCGTGGCGATCGCACCGGCACGGGCACGCGTTCCGTCTTCGGTTATCAGATGCGGTTCGATCTGTCAGAAGGTTTCCCGGTTCTCACCACCAAGAAGCTGCATCTGCGCTCCATCATTCATGAACTGCTATGGTTCCTTAAGGGCGAAACCAACATCGCCTATCTCAAGGAAAATGGCGTTTCCATCTGGGATGAGTGGGCTGACGAGAACGGCAATCTCGGCCCCGTCTATGGCGCGCAGTGGCGCTCCTGGCCAGCGCCCGATGGCCGCCATATCGACCAGATCGCGCTTCTGATCGAGAGCCTCAAGACCAACCCCAACTCCCGCCGTCATATCGTGTCGGCCTGGAACCCTGCGCTGGTCGATGACATGGCGCTGCCGCCCTGCCATTGCCTGTTCCAGTTCTACGTGTCGGATGGCAAGCTGTCCTGCCAACTCTACCAGCGTTCTGCAGATATCTTCCTTGGCGTACCCTTCAACATCGCATCTTACGCGTTGCTGACGCTAATGGTCGCGCAGGTCACGGGCCTGAAGCCGGGCGATTTCGTTCATACACTGGGCGATGCACATATCTATTCGAACCACTTCGAGCAGGCAGAACTGCAGATGCAGCGCACGCCGAAAGCGCTGCCAACCATGCGCCTCAACCCGGATGTCAAAAGCCTGTTCGACTTCAAATTCGAAGACTTCACGCTGGAAAATTATGAGGCCGACGCCTCTATCAAGGCACCGATTGCCGTATGACCGAACCCCGCGTTACGCTTATTGCCGCTGTATCTGAAAACAATGTCATCGGCCGTGATCTCGATATGCCGTGGAAACTCTCGACGGATTTGAAGCGGTTCAAGGCGCTGACCATGGGCAAGCCGATGATCATGGGACGCAAGACATTTCTTTCAGTGGGAGAGCGGCCCCTGCCCGGTCGTCCGCACATCATCATCAGTAGAAACCCGGACTATCGCCGAGATGGCGTAGACGTGGTTTCCTCGCTCGAAGACGCACTTTCCCTTGCGAAGGAAAAGGCGCAAGCACTTGGCGTCGATGAGATTTTCGTTGCTGGCGGCGGCGAGATTTACCGTCAGGCGATGCCCTTCGCTGATCAACTTTCCGTCACCCACGTCGAGGTTTCCCTGGAAGGCGACACGTTTTTCCCTCAGATCGATACTGATGTTTTCGAGAAAATCGAGGAAACTCCCCAGCCCGCTGGGGAAAAAGACAATTATCCGGTGAGATTCGCAACCTATCGTCGCTATCGGCAAGCGGTGTGAACTATTTACCGTGATTGGGTATTAAGTTACCGCCTCTGCGTTGAAACGCACCGCTCTCCTACTTATAACTGAGCCTACAGTCCCGCCTGACATGTGCAAGCGTGTCGATGAGGGAGCGGGAGAGTTTTTTAGCATAAGAGGTATGGATGCCCTGGAGCAATCAAAATGGCGGCGGCGGTGGCCCGTGGGGTGGCGGCGGTAACGGCGGCAGCGGCGGTGGCGGTGGAAACAACCAGGGCGGACCCTGGGGTCAGGGACCGAACCGTCCACGTGGCGGTGGTGGCGGAGGCGGCAATGGCGGCCCTCCTGATATCGAGGAAATCATTCGCCGCAGTCAGGATCGTTTCAAGAACATCCTTCCAGGCGGCCTGAATGGCGGCGTTATCGCCATTCTCGTGCTTGTCGTCCTCGCCTTTGTCGGCATCCAGTCCATCTATACGGTGCAGCCGGATGAACGCGGCGTGGAACTTCGTTTCGGCAAGCCGAAGGACGAAGTTTCGATGCCGGGCCTGCATTTCCATTTCTGGCCCATCGAAACCGTCGAAATCGTCAAGGTTACCGAGCAGCAGCAGAACATCGGTGCGCGCGCCACATCCACATCCGCCGCAACGGGCGTGATGCTGACGGGCGACCAGAACATCGTCAACGTTCAGTTCTCGGTGCTCTATACGGTGGCCGATCCGAAATCCTACCTCTTCAACGTGGATACGCCAGCCGAAACCCTTCAGCAGGTTTCCGAAAGCGCCATGCGTGAAGTCGTTGGCCGTCGTCCGGCACAGGATATTTTCCGTGATAATCGTCAGGCGATTGCGGCAGATGTTCGCTCCATTATTCAGGCGACGATGGACGGCTACGGCGCAGGTCTTTCCATCAATGCCGTCGCGATCGAAGACGCAGCCCCACCACGTGAAGTGGCCGATGCGTTCGACGAAGTGCAGCGTGCAGAGCAGGACGAAGACCGCTTCGTTCAGGAAGCCAACCAGTATGCCAACCAGAAGCTGGGTGCAGCCCGTGGTCAGGCAGCGCAGATCGTTGAAGAAGCCAACGCCTATAAGGGCCGTGTCGTGAACGAAGCTCAGGGTGAAGCACAGCGCTTCATCTCGATCTACGACCAGTACCGCACGGCGCCGGAAGTCACCCGCGAGCGTATGTTCATCGAAACGATGGAACAGGTTCTCAAGGGTTCCAACAAGATCATCATCGATGAAAAGCAGGGAGTGGTACCGTATCTGCCTCTGAACGAAATCATGCGCGGCAATACCGGCGCAGCACAGCAGGGAGGCAATTGATATGGGTAATCGTCTAACCGCAATCCTCCTCGGCCTCGCCGTCATCCTGTTCTTCGTTTACTCCTCGTTCTTCGTAGTCAACGAGCGCCAGCAGGCCATCGTCGTCCGCTTCGGTGAAATTCAGGACGTGAAGACCGAGCCGGGCCTCTACTTCAAGCTGCCATTCGCCTTCATGGATGCGGACCGGGTTCAGTACATCGAAAATCGCGCATTGCGTTTCGATCATGACAACATCCGCGTTCAGGTTTCCGGCGGCAAGTTCTACGAAGTTGATGCCTTCGTGGTCTACCGCATCACGGATGCCCGTCGCTTCCGCGAAACGGTATCCGGCGATCAGCTCTCTGCCGAAATGCGCCTGCGCACCCGTCTCGATGCATCGCTGCGTCGTGTTTACGGTCTGCGTGGCTTTGAATCCGCGCTGTCGGATGCACGCGCCTCGATGATGCAGGAAGTGCGCGACGATCTGCGTGCAGACGCCGAAACGCTGGGCGTCAGCATCGTGGATGTTCGCATCCGCCGTACGGACCTCACACAGGAAGTCTCGCAGCAGACCTTCGAGCGCATGAAGTCCGAACGTTTGGCAGAAGCCGAACTGATCCGCGCTCGCGGTAACGAAGAAGGCCAGCGCCGCCGCGCCATCGCGGACCGTCAGGTGGTCGAATTCGAATCCGACGCCCGCCGTCAGTCCGAAGTGTTGCGTGGTGAAGGCGATGCCGAGCGCAACCGCATCTTCGGCGACGCCTTCCAGCGTGACCCAAGCTTCTTCGAGTTCTATCGCTCGATGGGCGCCTATGTCACGGCACTGAACGGAAACGGCACAACGCTGGTGCTTTCACCAGACTCGACCTTCTTCCGTTATTTCAACAACATCGAAGGCAGACCTACGCAGCCCGCACCCCAGGCAACCCCGCCTGCCGCACCTGCGAATTGATTGATGACTTGATAAAAAGGGCCGGTGGAAACATCGGCCCTTTTTCTATGTCGAACTAAACATGGATTTGCCGTGCAAAGCCTTTCATCGTCGATTGATGGAGCGCTTGCGCGACGACAACTTTCCTGTACGGCTTCCATTTCGGTGGATGAGCAATAGATTCGGGCTTATTCACGAAAAGGTATTTTTACACTTCATCATTCCGCCTTATGCTTGGCTATTAAGCTAGGCCCAGGTTTTGCAAGATGCGAGGACGCTGTATGCCCGTTACCACTCTTTCGCCATTCCGCAGCAGCATTGCCGCCGTGGCGGGAATAGCCATGATTGCAGGTGGAATGGCTGTTCCGGGACGCGCGATGGCGCAGAGCAACGGGCCAGCGTCGGTTGCCGATCTTGCCGCTCCGCTGCTGGATGCAGTGGTCAACATCTCCACATCGCAAAGCGTCAAAGCCGAGGGTAAGGGCCCTACCCCGCCGAAAATTCCCGATGGCTCGCCCTTCCAGGAGTTTTTCAAGGATTACTTCGACAATCAGAAACCGGACAGTGGCGGTAAGGTCAGCTCGCTGGGCTCTGGCTTCGTTATCGATCCCGCAGGCTACGTAGTGACCAACAACCACGTCATCGAAGGTGCCGACGATATCGAGGTCATCTTTCCCAACGGCAACAAGCTGAAAGCAAAGCTCGTCGGTACCGATACCAAGACCGACCTTTCGGTTCTGAAGGTAGAGCCGAAGACCCCGCTGAAAGCCGTGAAATTTGGCGATTCCCGCGCCATGCGCATCGGTGACTGGGTCATGGCGGTCGGCAATCCATTCGGCCTTGGCGGCTCTCTCAGCGTTGGCGTGGTGTCGGCACGTGGCCGCAACATCAATGCCGGTCCTTACGACAACTTCATCCAGACGGATGCCGCTATCAACAAGGGCAACTCCGGTGGCCCACTCTTCAACATGAAGGGCGAAGTCATCGGCATCAATACCGCGATCATCTCGCCCAGCGGCGGCTCCATCGGCATCGGCTTTTCCGTGCCCACAGAACTGGCGCAAAACATCGTGCAGCAGCTGATCGAGTTCGGTGAGACACGTCGTGGTTGGCTGGGCGTGCGGGTGCAGCCGGTAACGGACGATATTGCGACGAGCCTTGGCATGGACGCAGCGCGCGGCGCATTGATCTCCGGCGTCGTCAAAGGCGGCCCCGTCGAGAACGGCCCGATCCAGCCAGGCGATGTCGTTTTGACCTTCGACGGCAAGGCAATTCACGAAATGCGAGATCTGCCACGCGTCGTCGCGGAAAGCCCTGTCGGCAAGGAAGTCGATGTCATCGTCCTTCGCGATGGCAAGGAGCAGACGGTCAAGGTCAAGCTTGGCCAGTTGCAGGATAGCGCCGACGAACAGCAGCCGGGCGCTGGCAGCGACGATGCCATGCCGGAAGACGGTGAAGGCGGCGAGATGACCGACCCGAACGACAAGAGTGGCGACCAGACCGAGCAGCAGGCGCCAGACCAGCGCGAAGGCCCGCAAACCGTTCTTGGCATGAACTTGGTCACGCTGACGGACGAGTTGCGTACTGAAAAGAGCATCGCCGAAAGCGTGGAAGGTGTTCTCGTCGCCAGCGTCGAGGCTGGTTCGGTGGCTGAACAGAAGGGCGTCAAGGCAGGCGATGTCATCGTCGAAGTCGGCCAGGACTTCATGGAAGTTCCCGGTGACGTCATGGTCCGGGTCAACGGCCTGAAATCTGCCGGTCGCAAGAATGCGCATATGATGGTCGCGGATGCGCAGGGAAATCTGCGTTTCGTCGCGGTACCGCTGGAATAGGTTTGAGTGCGGGTCGTCAGCGTCATCGCTGGCCACCCGCCATTCCTGACCATATTGCGGGGAACTTCCCCGCAATGACTGGCGTTGTAAGAAGCCAGCAAAATGAAACAGATTCAAAATCATAATCTTACGTGCAAAACTTGAATCCAGCTGGCAACGTCTTGAATCAGTTTGGAAAGCTCATATTTTGATACGCAAGCATTCCACCACCCTCCATGGGCACCGCACGAGCATCTCACTCGAAGATGCCTTCTGGGACGAATTGCGGACCATCGCCGAAAAGCGGAAAATGAGCTTCGCTGCTCTTCTCGCCGAGATAGATGACAACCGCCCGGAGACCAGCAATCTGTCTTCCTCGCTTCGCGTCTATGTGCTGAACTGGCTGAAAGGCGAAACATAGAACGATTGATTGCGAATGACCACCCTCAAAGCTCTAGCGATCTGCATCCTCACGGTCTTTGCAGCCGGCGCCGTCAACGCACGAGAAACTGGTGTCATCGCTGGCGTTAAAGTCGAAACCTTCAGCAGCGGACAGAACGGCCCTCGCCCTGTCGTGGTCATCCTCAGCGGCAGCAAGGGGTTCGCGGCACCAGCATATGACGGGATCGCCCGTCAGTTCTCAGGCGCTGGGATCGATGTCTATCTTGCACATCTGCTGACTGCCAACGATCTGGAACAGATAAATTCCTTGCAGGGCACGAAGCAGCGCATTGATTACTACCAGCAACGGCGAAAAGACTGGATCGGCAGCACGGTCAAACTGCTCACAGCACTGGGTAAACGACCAGAATACCACGGCCGTATTGGTGTGCTGGGCATTTCGCTTGGCGCGGAGAGTGCTGCTTTGACGATATCGAGCGGCGCGCCTGCGGACGCGGTCGTGCTCGTGGACGCAGCGCCCTCAAAAGCGTTTCCGTCAGGCAAGTCACCACCGTTCAAATTGATTTGGGGCAGCGAGGACACGGTCTTTCCGCTCACCACCGGACAACGCTTTGTGCAAGAGGTCAAAAAGGCTGGTGGCCATGCAACGCTGAACATCTTCCAAGGCGCTCACGACTTCTTTTTGAAGGATACGAAACAGGCAAGCGAAGCGTACAAGACGGCGATTCAGTTCTTCAAGTCAGAACTGGATGGAGATTGATTGGGCTTGGTAATGTGACAAGCACGAACCATCAAATGCTGACGCTTGCTACCGATACGCCTGAAGCGGCACTGTTCCTTAACCGCGAGATGCAACTCCAATAACCAGCACGCACAACCGGTATGCCTGCTCACGGCGTTCCCGTGTTCGGGGCCGGTGAATATTGCCGGATCACCTCTTGCGTCGGCGGCACCGTGAGAACTGGGCCGGACTGCGGTTTAGGCTCGGCGTCCTGCTGGCGTTTCAGCCGCTCCTGATTAGCTTTTTCAGCTTCCAGACGCTCTTGGGCCAATGTGCGCAGGCGCTCTTCTTCCAGTTTGCGAGCCTCTTCCTCCTCCTTCGCACGCTGAGCAGCCGCTTGCCGCTCCGATGCCTGGAAGCGGTAGAGCGCGACTTCACGGCGCAAGCGCTGCTTTTCCATGACGCTTGCCTGCAAGGCCTCGACACGGCGACGTTCACGCTCGAAGGCGCGCAGGGAAAGATAGCCCGTCAGCCCCGAAACGTCGGTGGTCAACGCGGGCTGCGCCAGCGGGCCGGTGTAGTTGAGGCGAATGGAGGGCTCGGCACCGGCGATTTCTTCGGCACCGGCATTGAAGAGAAGCTCGACACCGCCCGTCAGCGATTTATTGGCGAGATCAAGTGCCAGATCGCCATCGAAGGAGACTTGCGGTGTGGATGCGGTGATCGTCTGCATGCGCAGGCTGCCATCGTTCAGCGTGAAAGGCATGGTAACGTCGCCGAGTGGAATTTCGCCTTGCCAGAGATGCGCATCCACCAGCGGGCGAACCTTCGCCGCATCGATATTGCCTTGAAGGTCGTTGGCCGCCTGAAGCCACAGCGGGAACGCCGCCTGGTTCAAACCGCGCAGGACAAGGCCACCAGCGCGGATTTCACCAGAGCCACCTGCCGATGACAAGAGCTCTGCGGCGCTCTTGCCTGTCGATTCCGCAGTCATATCCAAGGCGAAACGACCGCCTGCGACGGGCTTGTCGGCACTTTTCCACATCACGGCATCCGGGTTGGCACCCGATACCGCGATCTTTGTGCGGAAAATGCCAGCGCCATCGCCGGTTGCCAGCGCAACGCGACCGGAGACCTTACCGCCCATCCAATCGCCAACCATGTCATCCAACGAAAGCGTGCCGTTGGCGTGGTTGAGCGCAAATGTGAGACCAGTGACGGTGCCGAACGCACCCGTATCGAAATTGGCAGCTTTTATCGCAAGCGAAGCCTCAAGCTTTGGAAAGGCTGGAAGCGAGACAGGCTTTGCACTGAGTGCGCCAGACTCAGGGTCGATGACGGGGCCATACATGGTGTCGCCCAGCCATGTCAGATCGACGTTCGCAAGCGACAGATCACCCGTGACTTTGTAAGGTGCGGCTTTCAGGACCGAGAGATTGCCGGAAAACGCATTGCCACCCGCCTGGCCCGAAAGGTTGGCAAGCGTTGTCTTGTCCTTATCGGACGTCAGCTTCGCCGTCGCCTTCGTGGCCATGCCGCCGCCCAGTTGCGGCAGGCCGATGGTGTTCATGATCAGATAAGGCTCGATATCCGCACTCTCCAGCGCGACATCTGCGGTTCCTTGCGCAAAATTGTCGGCGCGCAGCGAAAAACTGCCATTGGCGGAAAAATGGGTACGTTCCGTCGAGAAGCGGAAATCTGTCTGCACCGGCGAACCCATCGTGCCGTTGAGCTTGAGAGACAATAACCCTTCACCGTCTGCATCGAAAGGCAGGGGATCGAGCCCCGCCTGCCCGAAAAGGATCGCCGTGGACTGGTTCTTGAGAACAGCCTCCAGCGTCAGCGCGGTATCGTCGGTATCTGACAGAACATCGGGAAGCTTGGCGACGGCAGACACGCGGCTGCCATTGATGGTGCCGGAGACGGCTGCATTGGCACCGCCATTGTTCTTGTCGACGGACAGGTCAACCGCAATATCGGAATTTGCGTACCAGGCAGCACTTCTGACCAGACGATCGACTAGCGGATGCTGTGGCAGTTTCTGGCGCAGCAGATCGAACAAGGGCTGCATGTCGGCAGCGTGAAGGTTGATGGTGCCCTTGCCCGCGAAATCGCTAGACGAGCCCTTCACCTGCCCCTTGGCGCGCACTTCCGCACCGGCAATATCTCCAGCATTCATCATGTCCAGTGTCAGAACGCCGCCAGCAGTGGTGAAGGCGGTTTCCACACGGTTGGCCGTTACACCCGCCATATTGATGCGGTCTGCTTTGAACTTGGCGGTGATGCGGTGATCGAGAACGGACGAGCCGACCTGATCGCCAAGAACCAACCCGCCCAGAGCTTTGAGCGCATCCAGATCGATCTCGTCACCGGCAAGGTCGATATCGATGCTGGCGCTCTTGTCCTCAGACTGTCGCGCGATGCGACCCTTGAGGGATGCCTGCCCGATGGCAAGTTCTAACTTTTCGAAGCGCTGCGCCTGCGTTGTCAAAGATACGGTGGAGGAGAAGCCCGCAGCATTCAATTGGCGAATGGCCGGATCAACCGAACCGGACAACCAGTTGGCAAGGCCGGAGGGCTGGTTGGATGCAACAAGGAGATCGCCGTTGAACGCCGGGCCACCGGTCAGCGTCAGAGACCCCTTTGCCTCCAACTGCGTGCGGCCTGGCAGCACCGCCACCGCATTTTCCACCTGCCAGCCCGCACCATCGGGCCGCACATCCAGGCGGATGTCGCGAATGGTCGTGTCATCCGACACCAGCGCCGGAAGCCGGATACTGGCCTTGCCCGGCACCTGCGGCACCGGTATGCGCGCGATCAGGCTGGCAAAGGCCTCGATGCGCTGACGCACGGGCACAGTTGGCGTGCGTGACGTCTTGCCGGTCTGCACCGGCGCGGGGGCAAAGCGGTTGAAATCAATCTGCTGGCCATCTGCCGTCAGCAGAAATTCCGGGGCGGCACCCGTATCGAGCGTCGCTTCGCCTGTGATGATATAGGGATTTTCCGTGGCACCCAATTCCATGCGGTAGCTGGGCACGCGGACACGGCCGTTGGTCAACTCGAAGCTGCCGCGTGTGCGCGGTGCAGAAAGACTGGCCTCCGCGTTCTGCTGCTTCTGCTTGTCGTCCTGGCGGAAGTTGAATGTGAACGAGCCGCTATAGACGGGGCGTCCACCCGTTGCGGCGATGGCGCCATCCAGATCGATTTCCACCGGATGCTCATCCGGCAACATGCGCAGACGAAGACCCATGCGACCGACGCTCGCATCCGGTTCGCCACTGGAGAGAGAGAACGACCCGGCATGGCCATCGACCGCAGCACGGCCTTCTGCACGCCATGGACCGGCCAGCGACTTCGCCGACATATCGGCATTGAGGCCCGTGACAGTCCGGTTGCGGCCCGATTGCTCGTCGATGAATTCGATCTGCCCACCTTCGATGCTGACATTTTCCAGCACGACGGTCTTTGCCGGAATGACCGCACGGCTTCCTCGCGTCCAGTCCAGCGTGCCGTCTTTCAGCAGGCGAATACGCGCCTTGGGCTCTTCGATGCGCATGTCGAAAATACGCGCTTCCCCGGAGAGGAAAGGCGCCAGTTCGGCATCCATGGAAAACCGGGCGACCTGAATTTGCGGCGATCCGTCGGCATCCATACCGGCGCGCACATCATGCAGGGTAACGGAGGGGAACGGCAGCAACCGCGCTTCGACGGGACCGTGCACGACGACTTTCTTGCCGAGGATAAGGCTCGCCTGATCCTCGAAGTTGCGTCGAAAGTCAGTCCAGTCGATAAAATAGGGAATGAACAGCGCCGCAAACAGCGCCACGACCACAAGTCCGCCCAGAAAAACCAATATGCGTCCGAGCACGACCCGGTGTCTCCCTTAACCTGCGATGAAAACTATCTTTTTTTACTGCCAGAGCAAGCACGATTTCGCCACCGGGAACATTGCTCATACAGAATCTATCAGAAAAAGCTTACCCGGATTAAAGATATTATCGGGATCAAGTGACCGCTTGATGGCAATCATCACATCCAGCGCATTTCCCGCCTCTTCCGCCAGAAAGCTCATCTTGCCCTGCCCTATTCCGTGTTCACCGGTGCATGTGCCGTCCATTTCGATGGCCCGCCGGTTCAGCCGGGCAACGAAGGCCTCCGTGTTGGCGACACTCGCCGCGTCCTTGCCGTCGAACAGCACAAGCACATGGAAGTTCCCGTCACCGGCATGACCGACTATCGGCGCAAGCATTTGGTTGTCTAGGATATCCTGCTGCGTCTGCGTCACGCATTCCGCAAAGCGTGAAATCGGCACGCAGACATCGGTCGACAGAACGTCTAGATGCGGGGCAAGCGCCTTGGACGCCCAATAGGCGTCGTGGCGCGCCTTCCACAGTTTCGCCCGCTCCTGCGCATCATTCGTCCAGCGGAAATCGACGCTGCCGCATTCCTGCGCAATCTCGGAAAACTGTTGGGATTGCAGCGCGGTGGTTTCTTCCGTGCCGTGGAATTCCAGAAACAGCGTCGGCTTTTCTTCGTAGGACAGGCCAGAATAGGCGTTGCAGGCACGGATCTGCACCTCGTCCAGAAGCTCGATGCGAGCGACGGGAATGCCCATCTGCACCGTCAAAATCACGGCATCACAGGCCGCCTTGATCGTATCGAAGGTGCAGACGCCACCGGCGATCTTTTCCGGGATGCCCTGCAAGCGCAACGTCACTGATGTGATGACGCCGAGTGTCCCTTCCGCCCCAACGAAGAGGCGGGTCAGATCATATCCGGCAGAGGATTTGCGTGCGCGGCGGCCCGTGCTGATTTCCTCGCCATTGGCCGTAACGGCGGTCAAAGCGAGAACATTGTCCTTCATCGTGCCATAGCGCACGGCATTGGTGCCGGAAGCGCGCGTGGACGCCATGCCGCCAATGGACGCGTTGGCACCGGGATCAATCGGGAAAAACAGACCGGTGTCGCGCAGATAGGTGTTCAACTGCTCGCGGGTTACGCCCGGCTCAACCGTCACATCCAGGTCTTCGGCATTGACCGACAGAATGCGGTTCATACGGCTGAAATCCAGCGAGATACCGCCGGAGGGGGCGTTAACCTGACCTTCCAGCGATGAGCCGACGCCGAAGGGAATGACAGGAACCTTGTGCTGCGCACAGGCCTTCACCACGGCCTTTACGTCGTCTGTCGTCTCGGCAAACACCACGCCGTCGGGCAACTGCGTCGTCAGATAGGTGGTCGTGTGGGAGTGCTGCTCGCGAAAGGACTGGCCGGTCTGCAACTTGTCACCAAGCTGCTGCTTCAGCACATCGAGAACGGCGGAAATAGCAGCCTCGTCCTTCGTGCCAGACACCACATCCTTCAAAGCCATGTTCTTCTCCACTGCCATGCAAAACCGGACTCACCCTCAAGGGCAAGTCTGGCTGGTATGTGACAGGTCTTTAGCTTTGTCCAGCACAGCCGTTTCGAGATGGGCGGGCAGCGTTAGCACATCATTCCGCGGCCAGAAGCGGCTTGTCTTCCTCGATCGCCCGGCGGCGGATGGCCGTTTCCAGCTCGCGGTGAAGACGTACATCTGCATCCGCCTGCGGCTTGGCAAAGCGCGCGATCAGCAGGTAGGAAACGGGCGTGATGTAAAGCGTGATCAGCGTGGCAAAGCCCAGACCGCCGACGATGACCCAGCCCAGCGCGATACGGGCTTCTGCGCCGGCACCCTGTGCCAGAACCAGCGGGACGCCGCCGAGAATGGTGGCGATCATCGTCATCATGACAGGTCGCAGACGGATGGTGCAGGCCTTTTCTATGGCCTCACGCACGCTCGCCCCCTGATCGCGCAGATGGTTGGCGAACTCGACGATCAGAATGCCGTTCTTGGCCATGACGCCCACCAGCAGCACAAGTCCGATCTGGCTATAGACGTTGAGGCTGGAGCCGGTGACCAGCAGCGCGATGACGGCGCAGGCAAGCCCCAGCGGCACCGTCGACATGATGATGACGGAGCTCAGCACGCTTTCGAACTGCGCGGCCAGCACGAGGAAGATGATGGCGATGGCAAAACCGAAGGTCAGCACCATGCCGCTCGAATTTTCCTGCAAGGTCGCAGCTTCGCCCAGAGGCAGAAGACGCGCGCCTGACGGCATGATGGACCCGGCCAGCTCATTGACCTTGGCCACGGCATCACCCAGCGAAACGCCTTCGCGCAGGTTCGCGGTAAAGCCGACGGAAGGTAGCTGCTGCTCACGATTCAGCTGCGGCGCAACCGCCGTTTCCTTCAGCGAAGCAATGACCGACATCGGCACCATGCGACCGTCTTTGGCCTTGAGGAAGATGTTTTCGAGATCGGTCGGATCGTTGATCGGGCGCGTCGAAGACAGAAGGCGCACCGGAACCGCATCGCCGTCCACGAACACATCCAGCACGGAGCGGCCTTCCAGCAGCGATTGCATGGCGGTCGAAAGGCCAGTGATATCGATGCCCAGATCGGACGCCCGTTCGCGGTCGATGGAGACGGACAATTGCGCCTGGTTCGGCTCGTTATCGAAACGCGGCGTATCGAACAGGCCGCTTTCTTCCATGGCCAGCAGAAGCTTCTGCGTGGATTCCGTCAGCGCCTGATAATTGGTGCCGATCATCGCCATGCTGAGACCGTTGCCAGCGCCACGAATGCGAAGGCTGTTCGGCTGCGATGCTGTGGCACGCAGACCCGGCACCGTCTGCGCGGCCGCGTTGACGTCCTGAGCGATCTGGTTCTGGGTCCGCTCCCGGTCGGCCCACGGTGCCAGCGTCAGCACCACGAAGCCGGTGTTGGACGACCCGTTCATGCCGGTTATGGAATAGATATTGTGGATTTCGCCACTGTCGCGCAGCGGCTGCAAATTTTCCTCGATCCGCTGCAACTGGTCGCGCGTATATTCAAGGCTGACGCCCTGCGGCGCAGTCACGCGCATCATCACAGACGAACGGTCTTCGCGTGGCGTCAACTCGTTCTGCACCATGCCGAACGCGACCCAGGACACGCCGGCAAAAGCAACCGCCACGATGACGACGATCAACGGGTTGTTGAGGCAGGCGGACAGCGAGCTCTTGTAGGTGGAGGCAAACAGGTTGCCGAACCATGCCAGCGGCCCGGTCTGTTCTTGAACGCCGTTTTTCAGCATGCGCGATGCCAGCATCGGGCAAAGCGTCAGCGCCACCACGGAAGACAGACCGACGGCAAAGGCCAGCACGAAGCCGAATTCACGGAAGAGGCCACCCAACTGACCGGGCAGGAAGGACAGCGGGATGAACACGGCGGCGAGCGTGGCCGTCGTCGCGATAACGGCGAAGAAAACTTCCTGCGTGCCAAGCACGGCAGCCGCGCGCGGCCCCATGCCTTCCGCTCTGCGTCGTACGATGTTTTCCAGCACCACGATGGCGTCATCCACCACCAGACCGGTGGCGAGAACGATGGCAAGAAGCGTCAGAATATTGATGGAGAACCCGACCATATAGATCGCAACGATCGTACCGATCAGCGCGACCGGCATGGTAATGGCCGGAATGAGCGTCGCACGCCAATCGCGGAAGAACAGATAGAGCACCACGACAACGATCAATGCGGAGAGACCGAGCGCAAGCTGCACCTCGTGCAACGCACCTTCGATGAACACCGCGTCGTCGCTGGTGATGACGATGCGGGTGTTTTCCGGCAGGTTGGGTGTCATCGCAGCAACCGCTGCCTTCACACCCGTCGAGATGTTGAGCGTATTGGATTGCGCCTGACGGATAACGCCAAGGCCCACGCCCTGTACGCCGTTGGAGCGCAGCGAGGTGGTTTCATCATCCGCACCCAGCATGACGCTGGCGACATCGCGCAGACGTACGCGGTCCTTGACGATGAGATTTTCAAATTCGGCGGGCGTGGTTAGGCTGGCCGTAGCGCGCACAACGATGTCCTGCGTCGAACTTTTCAGAGAACCAGCCGGAACGTCCAGCGCCGCAGTGCCGAGCGCATTCGACACATCGGTGACGGTCAACCCGCGGCTGGCGAGCGCGCCCTGATCGAGATCGATGCGGAAAACCTTTTCCTGGTCTCCGTAAAGCTCCACGTCGGCCACGCCATCCACGGCGGCCAGACGGTCGATGATTTCATCGTCTACAAGCTTGGTCAGGTCTTCCATGCTGAGACTGGAGGACGTCACGGCCAGTCGCATGATCGGCTGGCTGTCGGAATCGGCCTTGATGATCTGCGGCTCGTCGGCGTCGTCAGGCATCTGGTTGGTGATGCGGCCAATGGCATCGCGCACATCGTTGGACGCAACGGCGATATCGACGGTGTCGTTGAACTCCATCGTCACGCGGCTGGTGCCGAATTGCGATGCAGAGGAAATGGTCTTCACACCGCTGACGCGCGCGACAGCGCCCTCGATGGTCTGCGTCACTTCCTGGTCGATGGTCTGCGGCGATGCACCGTCATAGGTCGTACGCACCGTGATGACCGGGCGATCGACATCCGGCAATTCGCGCACATCGACGCCCACCAGTGCGGCCAGACCGGCGACAACCAGAAGCGTATTGATGACGGCAGCCAGAATGGGGCGTCGGACGAAGAGAGCCGTAAAAGCCAGTTTGGAATCGGTTCCGCTCGGCGGCGTCTGCGCTGTCATCGGCTGGCGACCTCCGGTGCTTTCTTCTTACCGGCGGTGCGAACCGTTCCGCCCTCTCGCACGCGCTGCAAGCCTTCGATGACAACAGGATCATCCTGCGCCAACTCGGCCTTCACCAGCACGGAATCCGGGTTGCGCTGAACGACCTGAACACGAACCTTGTGCGACTTGTCATCCTTCACGCGCCACACATAGGAGCCTTCGCCATCCCACTGAACGGCCAGGGGATCGACGGAGGGGAAGTTTTCACCGGTAAAGCCCATCGTCACGGCAAAGGACATGCCTGCGCGCAGATCGTCATTGGCATTGTCGAACACAGCGCGCACGCGAACGGTACGGCTCGCCTCATCGACACGGTTATCAACGGCCTCGACCTTGCCCTTGAAGGTTTCACCAGGACGGGAAATCGACGTCGCCTCCACCGGCATGCCGATCTTGATGGCCGTCGTAAACCGTTCGGGCGCCCAGAAATTGACGAGGATTTTCGAGCGGTCATCTATGCTGACGATGCTGGTCTGCGTCGTGGCGTTGTCACCGACATTGATGGCGACGATACCGGCAATGCCATCGATCGGCGCCACGATATTGCGGCGTTTGAAATTCAGCTCGGCGGTGCTGACCGCAAGCTTCGCTGCCTCTTCGGCGATCTGCGCATCAAGCACATCCAGCCGCGCAACGGAACGCAGGTTGCGGTAGGAGGTTGATTTCTCGACGGCACTGCGCAGGGCAACCTGCGCCTTCTCGCGCTCGATCAGTTGCTCGTCATCGTCGAGCCTTGCCAGCACATCGCCCTTTTTGACGCTCTGGCCAGATGATACGAGAATTTCGGAAATCAGGCCGGATGCCTGCGGAGTGACCACCACAGACTGAATGGCCTCGCCATTGCCAATGGCGTTCATGCGGTCGTTGACGGTGCCGGTCTTGACGGGTGCGATAGACACCAGCGTTGCGCTGTTGCCTCTTCCGCCGCCCTGCCCTCTCTGACCGCCGCCAGCGGAAGCAGCACCGGCAGTTTGAGCTGCGGGTTGTTCGGCACTGATCAGCCCCGCTTTGGAAAGCATGATTCTGCCGTCTGCGGACATGTATGCCCATAGACAGACACCAGCACCGACCACAGCAAGACTGACACCAACCTGCTTCCAAACCTGCATACACGTCTCCGAATTGATACCCGTAACCGCTTCATTTGCATGGATTGCGGCCGCTTATAGATTGCGCGGCAGTATGTTTGCTTGCCAAAAACAACGCAACGCACAAATCCGTTTCTTACATAATTGTAATTTGCGACGTTTTTCTAAAACAGCACGAACACATGGGTAATAATAATATAGCCTGTACTTGGTTGCTAGCGTCGCGCAAAGTTTCGCCGGGCGCGATCACACGTTAGAGGAAGAGCCACGATGAGTACCGTTTCAAAAGCACGAAACCCGGAAGCCGACCCGCGCGTCAAAGCCGTGTTCGACGATATTCGCGCAACGCGAAAATCCGATTTCATCAACAATATGTGGCTCTATCTCGCCTTCGATCCCGATCTTCTGGAAAAGACGTGGGCTGAAGTCAAAGCCGTCATGGCCACGCCCTCCGCGCTCGATCCTGTCGTCAAGGAAATGCTCTACATAGCCGTATCCGTCACCAATGCATGCTCCTACTGTGCCCATTCCCACACGGCAGCAGCGCAGGCCAAGGGCATGACGACCGAGCAGCATGCCGATTTGTTGCGCGTCATCTCGCTCGCCGCCAAGACCAACCAACTCGCGACCGCACTACAACTTCCCGTAGACGCGGCCTTCGATGCGGACCAGAAACCCCTGTAAAAATGCCCCGCAATAGGCGTTTTGATGCTGAAAAGCGGAATAAAAGCAGAACACGGTTCTGGCCTTTCCGCCCCGAATCACTACATTGGGCCGCATGAGCAATAGTTTCGACGATATGCCGTTCTTCGATGAGGAACCTTCAGAGCCACGCCGCCAGCCCACAGCCCCACCCGCTGCTGGCGGTTTGGGCATTGCTGCGCAAGCAATGGCGGCCCGCGACAAGTCTCGTTCCGCGCCGGATTATCTGGCAGGTCTGAACCCGGAACAGCGCGAGGCCGTCGAGACTCTGGAAGGCCCGGTTCTGGTTCTCGCGGGCGCGGGCACGGGCAAGACGCGGGTGCTGACGACCCGTATCGCCCATATTCTTGCAACAGGCCGCGTCTACCCCAGCCAGATCCTTGCCGTGACCTTTACCAACAAGGCCGCGCGCGAGATGAAGGAACGTATCGGCGTTCTCGTCGGTGGCGCTGTCGAAGGCATGCCGTGGCTCGGTACCTTCCACTCCATCGGCGTCAAACTGTTGCGCCGCCATGCGGAGATGATGGGCCTCAAGTCGGACTTCACCATTCTCGACACCGACGATGTGGTGCGGCTGATCAAGCAGCTCATTCAGGCCGAGGGTCTTGATGATAAGCGCTGGCCCGCCAAGCAGTTCGCAGGCATGATCGATGGCTGGAAAAACAAGGGTCTGACGCCGCCGGAAATCCCGGAAGGTGACAGCCGTGCTTTTGCAAACGGCAAGGGCCGTGAGCTTTACGCCGCCTATCAGGCACGACTGAAGACGCTCAACGCCTGCGACTTCGGCGATCTCCTGCTGCACCCGATCACGATTTTCCGCAAGCATCCCGATATTCTCAAGGAGTATCATCAGAAGTTTCGCTACATTCTGGTGGACGAGTATCAGGACACCAACACCTGCCAATATATGTGGCTTCGCCTGCTGGCCCAGCGCCCAAAGGGCGAGCCGCAGAATGTCTGCTGCGTAGGTGATGACGACCAGTCTATCTATGGCTGGCGCGGCGCGGAGGTGGATAACATCCTGCGCTTCGACAAGGATTTCGTCGGCGCCAAGGTCATCAAGCTGGAGCGCAACTATCGCTCCACCGAACACATTCTCGGTGCCGCCGGTCATCTGATCGCGCACAATGAAGGCCGTCTCGGCAAGACGCTGTTCACAGACCGTGTCGATCCGAACGACGAAAAGGTCGTGGTGCATGCCGCTTGGGATTCGGAAGAGGAAGCCCGCGCCGTCGGTGAGGAAATCGAGCAGCTACAGCGTATCAAGCACCCGCTGAACAACATGGCCATCCTCGTGCGCGCCTCGTTCCAGATGCGCGAATTCGAAGACCGCTTCGTGACCCTTGGCCTGAATTACCGCGTCATCGGCGGCCCGCGCTTCTATGAGCGTCTCGAAATCCGAGATGCCCTCGCCTATTTCCGCCTCGTCTGCCAATCGGCTGACGATCTGGCGTTCGAGCGTATTATCAATACGCCCAAGCGAGGCCTTGGCGACACAACGGTGCGGAATCTGCATGATTATGCCCGTGCGCGCGACATTCCCATGCTGGCCGCTGCCGCCGACATCATCGAAACCGATGAGCTGAAACCGAAGGCGCGCAAGGCGCTGTTCGATGTCGTGCAGGATTTCCGCCGCTGGCAGGGCCTGCTGGAAAACACCGACCACACGGTTCTGGCCGAACAAATCCTCGATGAGAGCGGCTACACGGCCATGTGGCAGGCGGATAAAACCGCCGAAGGACCCGGCAGGCTTGAAAACCTGAAGGAACTCATCCGCTCCATGGAAGCCTATGAAAGCATGCGTGGCTTTCTGGAACACGTCGCGCTGGTCATGGATGCCGAACAAAACGCAGAGCTCGATGCCGTCTCCATCATGACGCTTCACTCGGCAAAGGGTCTGGAATTCGAAACAGTCTTCCTGCCCGGCTGGGAGGAAGGTCTTTTTCCGCATCAGCGTTCCCTCGATGAAGGTGGTCGCTCCGGGCTCGAAGAAGAACGTCGCCTCGCCTATGTCGGTATCACCCGCGCAAAGCGCCGCTGCCACATCTGGTTCGTCTCCAACCGCCGCATCCACGGCCTGTGGCAATCCACCCTGCCATCTCGTTTTTTGGATGAGTTGCCTCCGTCCCACGTCGAGGTTTCGGCATCGGAAACCAGCTATGGCGGATATGGTGGGCGTGGCGGTTACGGCCAGTCGCGCTTCGATAAGGCCGATCCTTTCACCAATAATTACTCCACACCCGGCTGGAAACGTGCCCAAGCCAACAAATCCGACGCCACCCGTGACAATTGGGGCACTCGTTCCGGCCATTCGGTAGAGCGCATCGGCTACGGAGAAAGCGGCCCGAAAACGCGCACGATAGACGGCGAACTCGTCGCCAAATCCGTCGCCGACACACCGTCCAAATTCTTCGTCGGCGACCGCGTTTTTCACCTCAAATTCGGAAACGGCAATGTCGCCAGCGTCGAAGGCAACAAACTGACCATCGACTTTGATCGCGCCGGGCAGAAAAAGGTGCTGGATGGGTTCGTGGAGCGGTCGGACAAATCTGCCTAATCGGCTGAAAGTCCTTGAAAATCGACACGCAAAAGCAAGCGCTTGCAATCCATGCGATGCGCTTGCTATGACCATAAAGTCCTGAAATTATTGTGCTATCGGCGTCTCACCTGGCGTAAAGCCAAGGAGATAAATGGCGGCGACGATGACTGCCAGAATGAAGATCGAGATGACGAAAAGAGTCATGCGGTTCAGTGGTTTGCGGGTCGTTTTTTTCATGGCGAGATAACCCGCTGAATGCCGTATTGGTTCCGATAAAATCCTGTCATGACCATCCATCAGCGAAATTCGATTTTGCATCACGACCACATCGGCTAGAACGCTTTTCTCTCACTGGCAACGTTCCAAGGCCGCGCCGCCGCCTTTAGTATTTGGTCGATTATGAACAACAGCACACCCATGCGTTCCAACCCGCTGCACCTTGCGGCGGCCTTTGCCAGTGGCGGTCTTTTGACGCTGATGGTGCATTTTAACGGCATGCTCGCCCATTTCGGCAACGCGCTGTTTTCCTCGTGGACGGCGCATGGCACCGGCACGGTCGCGGCGCTGATCTATCTTGCCCTGCTCTACCGAAAACCAGCGGGCGAGAAAGTTCAAAAGCCCAAGGCACCGCTCTGGGCCTATTTTGGTGGCGTCTTTGGTGCTGCCATCGTGATGCTGACATCCACTGCGGTGAACTCGCCGCTGGCGCTGTCCGGCACCATCGCGCTTGGTCTGGGCGGTCAGGTCATCTTCAGCCTGGCTGCCGATCTCTGGGGCATGTTCGGGCTGCCGAAGCGCCGACCTGATCTGCGCGATCTCAGCGCCATAGCGCTCATTTTAAGCGGAAGCGCGCTCATTATTCTGGTTGGGAGAGCCGCATGACGCTCTGGATTGCCATGGCCATTGCAGGCGGCGTTTTCGTCTCGCTCAGCCGCCAGATCAACGGTCGTCTCAGCTTGTCCAACTCGCCGCTGATCGCATCGTTCTGGAACCATATTGTCGGCTTTGTGGTGCTGACGGTGCTGGGTCTGGCGCTTGGCGGATTGGTGCCTGCGGGTGCCGCGGATGCGCCGTGGTACGCCTTCATCGGCGGGCCGATAGGGGTCGTTTTCATCGCCTCGGGCAGTTGGCTCATTCCGCGTATCGGCGCCATCAACACCGCACTTCTGGTCATCAGCGGTCAGATGGTGTCAGGCGTCGTACTGGATCTTTTCAGCGACCAGCCACCAAAACTATGGGCGAGCCTGCTTGGCATCCTGCTGATCCTGGCGGGAATGGCGCTGACGCAACGGCGCAAATAACTTGCGTCAGCTGTCTGTGCTGCGAGAGAACATGCCAAACAGCGTTTTTCCGCCGCTCTTGGAGCCACTTGCCGTCATTGCGGGACGACCGGAAAGCTTTGGCACGACCACGATGCGCTTGACCTCGCCCCGCTTGAACGCTGCCAGGAAGCGGGTGTAATCCTTGAACACCACGCAGCCGTTGGATTCACCGCGACGTGCCAGCATGTAGGTGTGGGCCAGAAGGCCATCGCGACCATGCGGCTTGATGCCGTTTTCCGGTGTCAGACGAATGGCCTCGACGCCGTGGAACAGCGATTCGCGCATCGTCAGGCGGTAGCTGGATGGTGGCGTGGCACCGCGCATTTTCACATGCACGAAGTCTGGATTGTCGCGCATCTTGCCGATACCGGAATGCGCTTCCAGCTTCTCACCGCCCGGCATGTGCACCACGCCAGCGGAGATATCGTAGATGGCGGTGCCATTGCCACGGTCTGGCCACGGCACGGCATCCATCTTGGTCTCGCGCATCGGATTATCAGGCCGCGCGAAGGCGACCATTGTATTGGTGGCAGGCGCCGCCGGTGCAGGCGTGCGGGTCGGAACGGGGGCAGCAGCAAGCTGCTTTTCCGCCAATGCCGGACTTGCAGGGCGCGGGGTTGGCTCCACATCCGCGGCGTCAGCCATTTTCGGACGGAAGCTCGGCAACGGAACTGTTTCCGGCAACAGATCGATTTCGGCGTCGGCAGTCGTCTGCGGCTTGCCGAGCGCGACTTCGAATGCGGGATGTTCTTTCGCCTGCGTTTCCAGCATGGCGAGTTCCGGGTTTTCATCGGAACGACCCAGCGCAGAATCGACGATTGCCGATGGGCGCAGTGCGGCCAGCGCCTCGGCTGTCGCCCTGCCCTTCGCGTCCAGCGCGGTGCCAGCACCGAAACGGTCGGCAAAGGCCTTGGCGCCAATGTGATGTTCGGCCGCGAGACGGATGCCCTTCTGGCTACCCTGTCCGTTTTCCGAAAGGCGGGAGAATTTGCGGATGTGAACGTTGCGCGCAACGGCATCGGTCGTTGCGTTTCCAAAGCGATCGAGACCCGACACCACCATGGTGTCGAAGTGCCCTACCCCGTGGGAAGCCTGCGCCATGCCGTGAAGCGAAGCGAAGGCCGTGATGGCGCAGACGCCAGCCAGAACGCCGCCGCCCAGAATGGCGGTGAGGCCGCTGAAGCCAGATGCTCCAGGCTTTTTTGTGCGGGAAGCGCTGCGAGCGCGCGCTGCTTTACAGGCCACGACAGATGACGCCATGATACTCGATACTCGAACCGGTTACGCAAGACCGGAAAAATCCGGTCGTCGGGTGAACGCCACGAGCACTCTGCGAAAACGACGCAGGCCTCGGAGCTGACTGGTTCGAAGGATGCCGAATTATGGTAACCAAAGTCTTTACAAGTCCCCTGAAATCGAAGTTCTTTGAAGCTTGCATGCATTTCTCTGGGCCAGGTACCGTTTTGCCACGCAATAAAATGCGCGGCTAGAGCGATGAAAATGGCGCACCAGAGATTTCGATATGGATCCTAAATGATTCTCCCCATCGACAACGCTCCCCTATATGCCGACTTCGCCGAAAATTGGCTACAATTGCGGCGACCTTGCGGCAGAACGGGCCGCAAAGCCGTGCATAAGCGGCTTTTGGCTTGATTCCGGGCATCTCACTTGTCATCTTGGCGGCACGTTTGGAGGAAAAACCATGAAGGCGCTGCTACTCATCGACATCCAGAACGACTTTTGCCCCGGCGGCAACCTTGCCGTGGCAGGGGGTCACGACGTCGTGCCCATCGCCAATGCCCTGATCGATAATGGCGGCTACGACCTCATCGTCGCCTCGCAGGACTGGCACCCGGCAAATCATGGCAGCTTCGCCTCCCAGCACCCCGGCAAGCAGCCTTTCGACATGGGTGAACTCTCCGGCCAACCGCAGGTCCTGTGGCCAGACCACTGCGTGCAAGACACTGCCGATGCCGAGTTTCACCCGGACCTCAACACGGAGGCCTTTGATTACGTACAGCAAAAAGGCGAAAATCCCGCAGTCGACAGCTACTCGGCCTTCCGCGACAACGACCAGTTCGCCACCACCGGCCTTGCGGATTATCTGCAGCGGCAGGGCGTCACCCAGCTGGATGTCTGCGGCTTGGCCACGGATTATTGCGTCAGCTTTTCCGTTCTGGACGCGCTGGAGATGTTGCCCGAGGTGAAGGTCCGCTTCATCGAAGATGCAAGCCGCGGCATAGTCCCCGAAGGCATTCGAAAGGCCATCGCGACCATGCGCGACAAGGGCGTCACTATTATCAACAGCAACGACGTCTTGGGTGTCTGAGGCCCGTTACCGGCGCGGCGGGTGATGTTCCAGCACGTCGATATCGGCTGCCGCATCTTCCATCCGTCGCAGAATGGCAGCGTGGGCATCCAGCAGGCCTTGATTGTAAAAGAACGGCCCGAGGATTTCTCTCAGCCTATCGACCAGCATCTCGGCCTGAAGTGCGCCGATGTCGATGTCCAGTTCCTCGGCCAGAAATGCACGGGTGGCGGATATCATCTCCGCCTTCTGCTGCTTTTCGATCACCAGATCCTTCATCGCCGTCTCCCTCAACCGCCCCACCGTAAGGGAAGCTTCAACAAATTCAATCAAACCATTCCTTAAATTTGTTTGTGTTGAAAAACGTCACGCGGTACGAGCGGCACTCATAGAATGTCTTTCCGGCACAGGACCGGTTTATCCCATGACCCATGCAACATTTCAGTCCGGCATCCGCCTCGGATTGCCCGTCGCCCTCGCCGTTTTTCCCTTCGGCGCGCTGTTCGGTGCCGTCGCTATCGATAATGGCCTCACCATTTACGAGGCGACGCTGATGAGCGGCGTGATCTATGCGGGCGCAAGCCAGCTGGTCGGCATAGAGCTGTTCAATCAGAACCTGCCGGCATGGCTGGTGGTGCTGTCCATCTTCGCCGTCAATTTCCGGCATATTCTCTATTCGGCAGCCATGGTGCGCATCGTGCCGGAATGGTCCTTCGCCAAGAAAGCCTTTGGCTTCTTTTTCCTGGTCGATCCGCAATTTGCCGAATCCGTGCGGCTGAAGGAGACCAATGGAAGCGTCAACTTCGCCTGTTATATGGGATACGCCGTCATCGTCTACGTGCTGTGGATGGTATCGACGGTGCTCGGCGCCTCACTCGGCAACCTCATCGGCGATCCCAAGGCCGCTGGGCTGGATGTGCTTCTGCCCATCTATTTCATGGGCATGGTTCTTGGCTTTCGCAAGCGCGCCAGCTTCTATCCCGTCATGCTGGCCAGCGCCGTGGGCGCCATCGCCGCCTATCATTTCGTCGGTTCGCCCTGGCATGTCAGCATCGGCGCAGCGACAGGCATTCTGCTCGCCGTCATTCTTCCGCCTGCAAAAACCGATGACAGCGTGACGAAAGTGGAGGCCGTGTGATGGGCGCGATGTTCGACTTGCAGACGCTGATCATCATCTTTGCGGGCGCTGTGGCGACCTATTTCACCCGCGTCGGCGGCTACGTGCTGATGACGCGCATGAAGACCATCCCTCCCCGTGTGGAGGCCGGTCTCAACGCCGTTCCCGTTGCGGTGCTGACGACGCTGGTCGCACCCGCCTTTTTCGAAGGCGGATACGAGGTCAAGCTTGGCATGATCTTTGCGCTCATCGTCGGACTGCGCTTTCCCGGCCTGATCATGCTTGTATCAGGCTGGGCGCTTGTCGTGGCGATGCGCTATTTTTCTATCGCGTGATTTCGGCGGTTGCGGCGACCAGCCACTGCTGAACATCGGCATTTGATATCAGCGGCATCAGCTTTTCGCGAACCTCCGCGTGATAGCTGTTCAGCCACGCCAACTCCTCTTCCGTCAGCAGCGAAACGACGATCAGGCGTCGGTCCACCGGGCACCAGGTCAGCGTCTCGAACGAAAGCATCGGCAGGTCACCACCTTCGACAGGCTCAGCCTCGCGAACGTGAACGAGGTTTTCGATTCGGATGCCGAATGCGCCGGGCCGGTAACATCCCGGCTCGTTCGACAGAATCATGCCCGGCAACAGCTCCTGCTGCGACACGCGCGAGATACGCTGCGGCCCCTCATGCACCGAAAGATAGGAGCCGACGCCGTGGCCCGTGCCATGGGCAAAGTCCGCGCCCGCTTTCCACAGCGCGATGCGCGCCAGAGGATCGAGATCGCAACCGCGCGTGCCCTTAGGGAAACGCGCAAGGCTGATGGCAATGAAGCCCTTGAGCACCAGCGTAAAGAACCGCTTCTGCTCCTCGGGCACATTGCCGATGGCCACGGTGCGGGTGATATCCGTCGTGCCGTTGATGTATTGCGCACCTGAATCGATCAGGAACATTTCGCCGTCATTGATGCGGCGGTCGCTCTGCGTCGTTACCCGGTAGTGCATGATCGCCGCGTTTTCACCCGCGCCGGAAATCGTATCGAACGATATATCCTTGAGCGGGTTCTGCATGGTCTGGCCAACCCGCGCGCGCGCAGCTTCCAGTGCCTCAACAGCCTTGATTTCGGTGAGCGAACCCGGCTGCTGGCCATCCAGCCACGCCAGAAACTCCACCATCGCGGCACCGTCCTGCACGTGGGCTGCGGCAGAACCGGCAATCTCGGCTTCGTTCTTGCACGCTCGCGGCAGCTTGACCGGGTCCGGCGCGGTCACCACCTCGCCGCCAGCCTCGGTAATGGACAATGTCAGCGCGACCGGCGTGACATCCGTATCCGCCAGAATGCGCCCGGCAGCGCTGGCAATCGCATGCAGACGCGCAGCGATTTCAGTGGGCGCCAACAGCGTGGCGAGTGGCGCGAGATAGGCACCCACCTCATCGCCCACCTTGCGTTCGTCCACAAACAGATCGGCCTTGCCGTCGGCGTAGATGATGGCGCGCGCCAGTGGATGCGGTGTGTGCGGCACGTCATTGCCACGAATGTTGAAAATCCAGGCGATCGATGATGGATCGGTCACCAGAACGGCCTGCGCCTTGCGCGCGGACACGCTCTCGCCAATCGTCGCAATTTTTGCCGTGGCCGGAATGCCGGTCACATTGTCAGGCTGGAGAATGACAGGCTCGATCGGTTCCGCCGGGCGGTCTTCCCACAGGGGATCAAGCGGATTGCTCTCCAACAGAACGACCGAGCCGCCCTTTTCGGACAAAGCCGTTTCGAAACGCGTCACTTCCGCGCCGGTGTGCAGCCATGGATCGATGCCGAGACGGAAGCCATCAGGCGCATGCTCCGCCAGCCACTTGGCAGGCGGCGCCCCCACCAGATCGCCACCGGTAAACACGGTCGGATCGACCTGCGAGGCAAGCTGGGTGGTATAGCGGCCATCCACGAAGACGATAGCCTCAGTGCGTGTAACCAGCACAACCCCGGCAGAACCTGTGAAGCCCGTCAGCCACGCCAGTCGCTCAGCCGATTCGGGAACATATTCGCCCTGATATTCATCGGCGCGCGGCACCAGAAAGCCATCGATGCCGAGTGCATCGAATGTTGCGCGCAGCGCCTCGACGCGGGCCTTGCCAAACTGCGGGGTGGATTTGTTTTCGAAGGACTGAAACATGAACTGCTTTCCGAACTGCTGGATTTCACAGGGACCATAGCCCGCCAACATTGCGATGGTCCAGATGAAAGCAGCAGAAGCCGGACAGCAGATATTTTCCGCACAGATATTGAGCATTGCGCAGGGGAAACGGGCGGCCTCATAACTAAGCCATGCGACAGATGCATGCCTCCATTGCCGATACCCTCCTAACTACCGGCGAACATTCGGCCTATATAAATAGCAACATAAGGGCGACGGAAAGCCCCAGGGATAAGGACCAAAGCAATGGCAAATTCTTTTTTTCGCAACGCATACGACCGGGTTGTTGAAGCACGCGCCCGCAAGGCAGACCGCTATGTCAGCCGCGCATTGCTGAACCTTGACGACTCCACGCTGGCTGCCATCGGTAGAAACCGTGCCGAACTGAGCAGCAAGGCAAAGGGCAGCTACTCCTACTGGTAATCGCCGCAACGGCGCTTCTCGAAGCACCCATAAAATGACCGCTTGAGCTTCTCCTCCCAAAGCTCGCGGGTTCGGTCATCAAGACCGATCGAAAAGGCGGCGCGCAAGCGTCGCCTTTTTCGTTTGCCTATCAGTCGCGACGCAGATGGATCGTGACCCAGCCGTTGCGCCAGATGGTTCTGACGTGGCTGAGGTGCATGCCGTTATAGGCCGACAGCACCTTCCAGCGTTGCGACGCCAGAATGCCGGACAGGATGACGGTGCCGCCGGGTGCCAGATGCGTCACCAGTTGCGGCGCCATTTTGATTAGCGGGCGCGCGAGAATGTTGGCGATGATGAGGTCGAATGGCCCGTGCTTGCGGAAGGAATCGGAATGAAAGCCGGGTGCCGTTTCCAGCGCCATGCCGGAGACGATGCCGTTCAGGCGTGCATTTTCCTTCGCGACCTTGATGGCGACGGGGTCGATATCGGTTGCCAGAACCGGCACAGGGCGCATCTTGGCAACCGCAATGGCGAGAACACCACTGCCGGTTCCAAGGTCCAGTGCATTGCGTATGGTGCGCGCGCGCAGCACCTGCTCGATCATCTCAAGACAACCCGCCGTGGTGCCATGGTGGCCGGTGCCGAAGGCCTGACCCGCCTCGATTTCGATGGCGATGTCGTTGATCCGAACTTTGTCGCGGTCATGCGAGCCGTGGACGATGAACCGCCCTGCCCGCACGGGCTTCAACCCTTCCAGCGACTTGGCGATCCAGTCGACATCGGGAATGACTTCGCGTTCGAGCTTGAGATCAGGAAAGGAGACGCTCAGCGCATCTTCGACGCGTTCGCGGGTCTCTTCCTCATCGGCCATCAGCAGATAGACCGAGGCCTCCCAGATATCGCGCTTTTCATCCACCTCGGTCGTGGCAATCGCCACATCCTCTTCGCCGAAGACCTCGGACAGCAGGTCCAGCACTTCGCCAGCCTGAACTTCAGTGGTGGTCACAAAAAGACGAATTTCGCTCACGGCTCACGCTTTCTACAGATAGGTTACAGCCGTCAGCCTTTGCCATAAATCTCCAGCCAGTCCAATGCGGCAAGCGCGAGATTATGCGTCGGCGATCAGGTCTTCGTCAGATTTTGCAGTTTCTGCACCGCCGTATCGGGATTTTCGCCGTAGGCAATGGTTCCGGCGAAGCGTCCCTTTGCGTCGAGCAGAATGACGGAAGCGGTATGATCCATCGTGTATTCGCCGCTCGGGTCCTTGTCGTCCACCGGCACCTTCTTGGCGTAGATGCGGTAACCCTTCAACGTCTCGGCAATCTTATCCGGCGCGCCGGTGATGCCGGTGATGCGCTTGGAGACATTGGAAATGTACTGGTTGAGAATTTCAGGCGTGTCACGCTCAGGATCGACCGAGACGAAATAGGCCTGCATCTTGTCGCCTGCCGGATCGACCTTTTCCATCCAGCCATTCAGCTCGAACAGCGTGGTGGGGCAGACTTCCGGGCAATGGGTAAAGCCGAAGAACAGCGCGGTCGGCTTGCCCTGAAAGGCTTTTTCGGTAATTGGCTGGCCGTTCTGCGCAACCAGCTGGAAAGGCGTGCCGTAGATTTCCTCGACCATCTGATCGCGGCTCTTGGTCAGTTCCATCGTCAGCCAGGCCATGACGCCCATCAACACGACCACGGCACCCCAAAGCGCAATGCGAATATTTTTCATGCCATTCCCCGATCAGCACAGAACCAGCCTATGCGCCGCTTCTATCTCACGGTGCCGCCTGTCTGCAATTCAAGAAGAGGGTGATCGCGGCCAATGCGCTGATTTGTCTCAAAAACACCAGGCGATGCCGCTTTGCACGGAAGACAGGAAAATATCCGTGCCATGCCGTATCCAGCCCTGAAACGTGAAGATGGCAAGCAACAACGCACCGAATGTGGCGGCGGCAATGCCAAGCATTTTGACGGGACTGGCCAGTAACTCTCTCATCTCACAAATATACTCGCAAAAATGCCCGCGTGAAACAACGAAGATGTGATGTTTAAAGCCTGACGTTAGGAAAAGTTAAATGGTTTTTGCGCATGATCATCGCCAGCGGTCCGCATAAGCGCACGACATGACGTCACCGGGACATTGGTCCGACACCGCATTATGTTCCAAACCACATTCGGCCAGCCAAGAGAGCCGTCAGGAAAAGTGCGACCATGTCGAACGCCATCAAACAATCCGGCGCATATCTGGAAATCGTGTCCTTTCATCTCGGCGATCAGGAATTCTGCATCGACATCATGGCGATCCGCGAAATTCGCGGTTGGGCGCCGGTGACACCGATGCCACACACACCGCCTTACGTTCTCGGCCTCATCAACCTTCGCGGCGCGGTTATTCCCGTCATCGACATGGCGTGCCGTCTGGGCATGAAGATGACCGAACCATCCGAGCGCTCCGCCATCATCGTCACCGATATCGGCGGCAAACTGGTCGGCCTGCTGGTCGAACAGGTCTCAGACATGATGACCATCAAATCCGAAGACCTCCAGCCTGCGCCTGAAATCATCCCCGAAGAGCAGCGCAACTTCTGCCGCGGCATCGTAGCACTAGAAAAGAGCATGGTCTGCTTCCTCAACCTCGACACCGTCATCGCCGACGAGCTTTCGCGCGAAGCCGCTTGAGGCCAAATACAGTTCCAAACGCAAACGGCATTTAGTGACCACCTCTCCTCCGTCATACCGGGCCTGACCCGGTATCCAGCAGCGCCGCGTCTGCGGTGCGAAAGAGCCCTTCGACCTGACAGACGTCAGGTCACTAGACCCCGCATCAAGTGCGGGGTGACGGAGAGTGAGTAGGTCGCCTAAAACCTTACTGCTTGCCCTTCGCCCACGTCACCGTCTGCCCATAAAGCGGCACCGTGGAAATCGCCATCTTGGCCGAACCATCCGTCAATTCGCGGGTGTGAACAAGGTAGATCAGCGTGTCGTTGGCCTTGTCGTAGATGCGGTTCACGACCATCTTTTTCCACACAAGCGACATGCCCTGCCGGAAGACTTCCTCGCCCTCCTTGTCCAGGTCGATATCGCCCACCTCGACCGGTCCGGTCTGGCTGCAGGAAATCGCGTTGTTGGAAGGGTCTTCGAACCAGTTGCCGTTTTTCAAACGGTCGATCACACCACGGTCGAAATAGGTAACGTGACAGGTCACACCCTTGACCTTGGGATCGGCGATGGCCTCGACCACGATGTCGTTGCCGGTCCAATCGACACCAACCTTGCCGACAACCTGCGCAACTGCGGCAACCGGCAACAGGGCAAGGCCCGCAACCATAAGAGAACGAAACGCTTTAGCCATAACCCAAACCCTCACATGAACTGCCATAGAGATAGGTCTGCGCAGGCGCACAACAAGACGTGATATCAGCGTTTTCTCATGGTGCAGGGTGCATAGCCGGTTGCATGCAGTCGCCCGGCCACCATGCCGATCTTTTCGGGGATGTGGTGGATGTGTTCGACGGCAAGCGCTTTGGCCGCCGCAATCGATGCCGCCGCACACACTACCGCATCTTCGGCAGCATTGTGGTGCACGAAGCGCAATTGCAGATGGTGAGCAATGATGTTGAGCTTGTGCGATGGCAGCGACGGCCAGACACGTTGCGACATCTTCACGCTGCAAAAATAGGACAGCGACGGATAGCTCTGGCGATATTTGTCGAAACTTGCCCGCATGACGCTGAAATCGAAGGCCGCATTGTGCGCAATCATCGTCGAATCGCGGAGATCATCGATGAACTCGTCCATCACCTCGGGAAATTCCGGCGCATCTTCCACATCGCCGGGTTTGATGCCGTGAATCGCCACATTGAACGGCGAAAACCGCATATCTCTGGGGCGGATCAGCCGCTCTTCTACCCGAACGATCCGTCCATCCTCAATCCACGCCAGTCCGACGGAGCAGGCGCTGCCACGCTCTTCATTGGCGGTTTCGAAATCGATGGCGATGGTCTTCAAGGCGTGATTCCCGTTTGCTCTTGCACGGCATAAAGCAAACAAACGCGAAAATGAACTGCCCCCAGGAATCGGGTGGTCACGCGCATGTCAGCGGATTACACAAAGGCCGGGATAAATGGCGAGGGACATCAAACGTGGCCGTGCATAAACAGATGAATGCGAGTGAATGGGCCCTGCTGGTTGCCTTGTCGATCCTTTGGGGCGGATCGTTCTTCTTCGTCGGCATCGCCGTCAAGGAACTGCCGCCAGTGACTATCGTGACACTACGTGTCTCGATCGCAGCACTCGCCCTACTCACCGTCTGCCGCATCATGGGCTATCGTATGCCCAAAGCGCCCCAGGTGCTGCGCTCCTTTTTCGGCATGGGTCTGCTCAACAACATCATCCCCTTCTGCCTCATCGTCTGGGGCCAGACCCACATCGCCAGCGGCGTCGCATCCATTCTCAACGCCACCACGCCGCTTTTCACAGTCATCGTCGCGCATCTGCTGACGAACGATGAGAAGCTGACCATCAACAAGCTCGCAGGCATCATCATCGGCTTTGCCGGGGTCGCAACCATGATCGGCCCGGCGGCACTGACCGGCGAAAGTTCCAGCCTCTGGGGCCAGCTCGCCATTCTCGGCGCGGCAATCTCCTACGCCTTCGCAGGCATCTTCGGCCGTCGATTCAAGGCCATGGGCGTGCCACCGCTGGTCACTGCCACCGGCCAGATTTCCGCATCCACCATCATGCTCATCCCGCTCGCCCTCATCATCGACCAGCCATGGACGCTCGCAATGCCAAGCGGCGAAGTCTGGGCCGCTCTGCTCGGCATCGCCCTCCTCTCCACGGCCCTCGCCTACCTCATCTTCTTCCGCATCCTCTCCTCAGCCGGTGCCACGAACCTGGCGCTTGTCACCTTCCTCATCCCCGTCAGCGCCATTCTGCTGGGCTCCCTCGTGCTGGGCGAACAGTTGGAAGCGAAACATTTCATCGGCATGGCAATGATAGCTGGTGGATTGGTTGCGATTGATGGGCGGGTGTTTCGCAAAAAAATATCCGAGAAGGTGCTGTAACGGCTGCAGGATAAATCGAAGCTACCCCGCAATCAGCGCCAGCCACTCGTCCTCATCCATCGTCTGCACGCCCAGCTCTCGCGCCTTGTCCAGCTTGGAGCCCGCACCCGGTCCGGCCACCACGTAATCTGTCTTCTTGGACACGGAACCGGCCACCTTGGCACCGAGGCTTTCGGCGCGGGCTTTGGCCTCGTCGCGGGTGAATTTTTCGAGCGCACCGGTGAAGACCACCGTCTTGCCCGCCACAGGGCTGCCGTCCGTCGTTGGCTGTTCGGCTTCCTTCGGACGCAGTTCCTTCATCAGCCGATCGATGACGTCGAGGTTACGTGGCTCCTTGTAGAACTCCACGATGGCGCGGGCCACGACTTCGCCAATGCCGTCGATGCTGTTGAGCTCGTTCCAGGCGTCGCCGGTCAAGTCGGCGGCGGCCTTCATCGCTTCTTCGAAATGCTGATAGGTGCCATAGCTGCGCGCCAGCAGTTTCGCAGTCGTTTCGCCCACATGGCGAATACCGAGTGCGAAAATCAGCCTATGCAGATCGATCTCACGGCGCGCATCGATGGCGTCGAGCAGCTTCTTCACGCTGGTCTTGCCAAAGCCGTCGATGTTCTCAAGCTTGGTGAGATGCGAGTCTTCCTGCCGCTTTTTCAGTGTGAAGATGTCAGGTGCGGTTTTCACCGAAAGGGCCGGATCTTCGCTTTCGAAGAAGAAATCGATCTGCTTGGTGCCGAGACCCTCGATATCGAAGGCGTTGCGCGAAACGAAATGCTTGAGATGCTCCATCGCCTGCGCACGACACACGAAACCGCCGGTGCAGCGGGTCACCGAATCCAGCTTGCCGGTTTTCTCGTTGCGTTCGCGCACCGCATGACTGCCGCAGACCGGGCATTTCCTCGGGAATTCATAAGGCACTGAATCCGTCGCCCGCTTTTCCAGCAGCACATCCAGCACCTGCGGAATGACATCCCCCGCCCGCTGCACGATAACCGTATCACCCACGCGGATATCGTGATCCTCGGGGCGAATACGCTCGCCATTGTTGCCGATGCCTTTGATATAATCGGCATTGTGCAGCGTCGCGTTGGTGACGACGACACCACCGACCGTGATCGGTGTCAGCCGCGCAACCGGCGTCAAAGCGCCGGTGCGGCCCACCTGTATCTCGATTTTCTCGACGGTCGTGAACGCCTGTTCCGCCGGGAACTTATGCGCTGTCGCCCAGCGAGGGCTGCGGGAGCGGAAGCCAAGGCGCTCTTGCAAATCGAGGCGGTCCACCTTGTAGACGACGCCATCGATATCGTAATCGAGATCAGGTCTCGCGATGCCGATTTCCTGATAGTGTTCAATCAATTGCTGGGCGGAAGTGAATCGCTTCATGAACGGATTGACGGGAAAGCCCCATTCCCTGAACTTTTCCACGATGCCGAATTGCGTATCGGCAATGCGTGTCGGCTGTCCGCCGTTGGAAACCTCGCCCAGAGCATAGGCAAAGAAGCGCAGCTTGCGCTTGGCGGTTACATTCGCATCCAGTTGCCGCAGCGAACCGGAGGCCGTGTTGCGGGGGTTGACGTAGGTCTGCTTGCCCTCGGCTTCCATCTGCGCGTTCAGCGCCAGAAAGTCGCTCTTGGCCATATAGACCTCACCGCGCACCTCCACCACATCGGGAGCGCCCTTGGGCAAGCTGTTGGGGATTTCCGTGATGGTCAGGATATTGGCGGTCACGTTCTCACCCGTCGTTCCATCGCCACGGGTCGCCGCCGTCTTCAGCTTGCCGTTCTCGTAGCGGATCGACATGGAGAGGCCGTCGATCTTCGGCTCTGCGGTAAAAGCAATCGAATCATCCGGCAGGTTGCCGAGAAAGCGGTAGACCGAGGCCACGAAGTCCTGCACGTCCTCATCGGAAAACGCATTGCCGAGCGACAGCATGGGCCGCGCATGGACGATGGGCGCGAAGGTAGGCAGAGGCGCGAAGCCGACCTTTTTCGAAGGGCTATCTGCCCTCACAAGATCGGGGAACGCCGCTTCTATGGCGTCGTTGCGGCGCTTCAGCGCATCATATTCGGCATCTGAGACCTCCGGTGCATCGTTGCCGTGATAGAGCGCGTCATGTCGGGCAAGCTCTGCTGCCAGAAAGGCAAGCTCGGCAGACGCCTCAAGCTCGGACAGTTTTTCAACAGGGGTCTGGTCTTGGGACATGGGGCTCGCCTCGTGCAGGAATCGAAGTTGTTTTTAACGCAGCTAGCCCACTTTTCAACGCCCAGCTTTCGCGTAATCTGATTTCCGGGAGTGAGCAGCAACGGGGATACAACCATGGACATGACGACGCTCATCGCATTCGCCGCCGCATTCTTCGTTTTTGCCGCCAGTCCCGGCCCTGATAATATGACCATCATCGCGCGAACCATCACCCACGGCGCGGCATCCGGCCTTGCCTATGGCGCAGGAACCGTCGCCGGCATCCTCATTTTCCTGACGCTGGCCGCCTTCGGCCTATCCATCCTTGCCGCCGAAATGGGAACGGTGATGACGGTCCTGCGCTATGCGGGCGCGGCCTATCTGATCTGGATGGGCGTCAAATTATGGACGGCAGAGCCCGTCGTGCCGGAACTGCAAGCGGTGAAAGCGCGCGGCAACCTGCTGTCGATCTTCGCGACCGGCATGGCGCTCAACCTCGGCAATCCGAAAATGCCGCTGTTTTATGTGGCGCTGCTGCCGAACGTGGTTGGAGCCTCGCTGACGGTGGATCATCTTGCCGCGCTGGCAGGCGTCATTCTGGGCGTTGAAGCCCTCGTCATCGGCGGCCATGTCGCACTCGCCGTGCGCGCCCGCACGTTGCTGAGCTCCGAAAAGATCGTGCGGCGCGTCAATCGTACCGCAGGTGGCGTGATGATCGGTTCTGGCGTAGCAGTGGCGGTCAGCCGTTAATCCTGCGCAGCCAGCAACTTGGCAGCCGCCGCCCTCGCCTCATCCGTCACCGAGGCACCGGCCAGCATGCGGGCGATTTCTTCGGTGCGGTGTTCGGGCTGCATGGTGGCAACGCGGGTTGCGATACGTTCCGTGCCGTCGCCGGAGGGGCCCTTGGAAATCAGCAAGTGCGTGCCAGCGCGTGCCGCGACCTGCGGGGCGTGGGTGACAGAGAGAACCTGCACGGTTTTCGACAGGCGCTTCAAGCGCTGGCCGATGGCATCTGCCACCGCGCCACCAACGCCCGTGTCGATTTCGTCAAAGACCAGCGTAGGCGCCGAACCACGATCTGCCAAAGCGACCTTCAGCGCCAACAGGAAGCGCGACAGTTCACCACCCGACGCCACTTTCATGATCGGTCCGGGACGTGTGCCTGGGTTAGTCTGAACGTGGAACTCTACGACATCGATGCCATCAGCCGAGGCAGACGCCGCATCGCTCGTCACTTCCACGGTGAAGCGCGCGCGCTCCAGCTTCAACGCCGGAAGCTCGGCCATCACGGCTTCGGAAAGCGCCGACGCCGCGTTGTGGCGTTTTTCGGAAAGCGACAGTGCGGCACGGTCGAAATCGACCTTTACCACGCCAAGCTGCTTTTCCAGCTGCCCCAGTCTTTCCTCACCGGCATCCAGATCGGCCAACTCGGCCACCATGCGCTCGGCAAGTCCGGGAAGCTCCGTGACCGGCACGGAATATTTGCGACCGGCAGCGCGCAGCGCGAACAGCCGCTCTTCGACGCGTTCCAGCTCGCGTGGATCGAATTCCGTGCGGCGAAGGGCTGCCTCGACTTCCATCTGCGCGTTCGACAGGCTGTCGAGTGCAGCATCCAGCAACTGCACCGTTTCTTCCAGCAGGCCTGGTGCTTCGTGGCTCTTGCGTTCCAGACGGCGCATCATCGACGCAATCATCGGAACTGGCGATGCGTTGCCATTGAGAAACTCGCTGGCCTCACCGATATCGCCGGCAATACGTTCGGATTTCTGCATTACGCCACGGCGCTCGGCAAGCTCGTCTTCCTCACCATCGAGCGGCGACAACACTTCAAGCTCTTCGACCGATGCCCGCAGATAATCGGCCTCGCGGGCCGCAGCTTCCACCTTGGCGCGGTGCACTTTCAGGCCGCGTTCGGCATCTTTCCAGGTGCGATAGAGCGCCTGCATGGCCGTGGCTTCATCGGTCAACCCGGCAAAGGCATCCAGCAGCGTGCGGTGGGCGTTAGTGTCCACTAGCGCACGGTCGTCATGCTGGCCGTGGATTTCCACCATGTGCAGGCCAAGCTGGCGCATCAGTTGAACGGACACGGCCTGATCGTTGACATAAGCCTTGGTGCGGCCATCGGCGGATTGAACGCGGCGGAAAATCAGGTCGCCATCATCATCAAGACCGTTTTCGCGCAGAAGGGCCCGTGCGGGATGCTCCATGCCGACTTCAAACGTCGCAGTCACCTGCCCCTTGTCTTCGCCATGGCGCACAAGGCCGCCATCGCCGCGCCCACCGAGCGCCAGCGACAGACTGTCGAGAAGAATGGATTTACCGGCACCCGTTTCGCCAGTCAGCACGGAGAGGCCCGCCTCGAACCCAAGGTCGAGCCGTTCGATCAGAACGATGTCGCGGATCGATAGCTGGACCAACATGGCTTATGCTCTGTCCTCAGGCTCCCACCAGTTTTTTACCGGCACGGGAAATCCAGGATTCCCTGTTTTCGCGAGGCGCAAGCCCCTGCCCCTTCAACAGTTTGAAGGAATCGTCGTACCACTGGCTGTCAGGATAGTTGTTGCCGAGAACAGCAGCAGCCGTCTGCGCTTCATCCGCAAGGCCCATGGCGTAATAGGCTTCGGTCAGACGAGCCAGCGCTTCTTCGATCTGGTTGGTGTTCTGGTATTGCTCCACCACGATTCGGAAGCGCGATACGGCGGCAAGATATTCCTTGCGCTCGAGATAGTAGCGGCCAACCTGCATTTCGCGACCGGCAAGCTGGTCGCGTGCAAAGCGAATCTTCGCCTGCGCATCTGCGACATATTCCGAATCGGGGTAATCGTTGACCACCTTGTTCATCGCCTCGATCGTGCGCTGTGCAGCGCGCTGATCCTGCGTCACGTCGGCAATCTGCTTGGAATAGGCCAGACCGATCATGTACTGAACGTAGGCCGCATCCTTCGCACGGGGATATTGCTTGAGAAAGCGCGTGCCGGATGCAATCGCGACTTCATTCTTGTTCTGACGGGTGGCGATGAAGGTGTTCATCACCAGCGCCTTCTGGCCCCACTCAGTGAAAGGATATTGCTTGTCGATGGCCGAGAACTTGCGACCGGCTTCGGTCATGTTACCGGCATTCATGTTGGCGAGGCCCTGCTTGTAGAGCACGTCAGGCGGATCGGTTTCGACGCCGAGCTTGGTGATGTCGATGTCGGGGTCGGACTGGCAAGCTGTCACCAGTGTTCCGGCGCCAATCAGCATGAGCGATACGAGCGCTCCCCGTACCGTTCCATTCATCGCACCAGACACTACACGCTTCATTCGTTAGTTCCCACTTCCGCGTAAATACAGAACATCGGCTTTTCCTGTGGCGTGTTTCTAGCCATAAAAGCGTCCGCAGGGCAACGCAATGATGACGCAATAACGCATTTTTATGGCATGGCACGTCGTAGCCGATGTTTATCTGAAGGCTTGCATCGCCATTTTACTGTGTTTTCCGGTCGCGATACAAAAAAGCCGCCCACACGGACGGCTTTTTATTTTTTGTGTCTATAACTCACGCCGACCAGGGCGCAAACTCGGACTGCTGGATGGCAACGAATTCCCGTGCGCGAACCACCGGGCTGCGAGCACCGGGAGCCTCGACGATCTCATAGGCAGACGAATCGTTCAGCAGCGCCTTCAAAGCATTGGCATTGACCTTGTGGCCACCGCGATAGGAACGGTAGCAGCCGATGAACTGCGTGCCTGCAAGGGCCAGATCGCCCACGGCGTCCAGCGTCTTGTGACGGACGAATTCGTCCTTCTCGTAACGCAGGCCTTCCATGTTGATCACGGTGTTGTCGTCGGAAATGACGACGGAATTTTCAAGCGAGGAACCCAGCGCATAACCCGCGGCCCACAGACGCTCGACATCACGCATGAAGCCGAATGTGCGGGCGCGCGACAGTTCGTTCTTGAATGTATCGGGCGTCAGGTCGCCCTTCCAGATCTGGCGACCGATCAGCGGCGTATCGAAATCGATTTCGACTTCGAAGCGCGTGCCGTCATAGGGGCGGAACTCGGCCCAGGATGCACCGGCCTCGATGCGCACAGGCTTCACGATGCGGATATAGCGGCGCTTTACGCCGAGGTTCTCGATGCCGACTGATTCGATGGCTTCGATGAAAGGCATAGAGCTGCCATCCATGATCGGTACTTCAGGACCGTCGACTTCAACGATGAGGTTGTCGATGCCCATGGCGTAGATACCGGCCATGACGTGTTCAACCGTCGCAACAGACTGCGCGGCCGAGCGACCGATGACGGTGCACAGGTCCGTATTGCCCACATTGGCGGAAACGGCCTTGACCTCAACGGAGGTGCCATTGTCGAACTGGCGACTGAACACGATGCCCGTACCCGCTTCCGCAGGCTGGAATGTCATGGATACCGGGTTGCCTGAATGCACGCCAATGCCCTTGAGCTGAACGGGGTTGGCGATCGTTGTCTGGAAACCGAGCAGTCCGATGGTCATGCGAGTCTTGCCTTTTCATGTGAACCCGCCTGCTAACCCGACATGGCCCAAATTTCAACAGAGGGGAATAATCATCGGAGAAACCGCGTTATATTCTCGTCTCATCGTCATACATACGCACAGTGGATGCCTATCTCAAATCACTGTTGATTTCGCTTTGTAACAGACCCAAATCTTTGAAAAATCTAATCTAAAAGGCAGCAATCACGGTCTTTTAAGACAACAATACCCGGGCCTTGAAGACCCGGGTATCGGCATTACAGAGAATCGGCAGATCAGTTGGACTGGCGGCGAAGGAACGCCGGAATCTCAAGCTGGTCGTCCTCGTGCTGGCTGGCAGACGAAGGCGTCTGACGGCCATGATCGTCCAGATTGCCACGGCGCGGTGCGTAGAGGCTGGCTTCCTGAGACAGCGGGCGACGCTGCTGAGTGGCCAGGCTTGGCGCGTCCATCATGTCGGATGGAACGGCTTCTTCCTCTTCGCGACGACCGAGCGAATTGGTGATCCGCTTCAGAAGGCCCATCGGGCCACGCTCTTCAGGAACAGCCGATGCCGGGTGGGCGCGGTGATCCATCTCAGCCTTGACGACTGGAGGGAAGTCCTCGACCTTCGGCATGCGGACCGGCTCTGGCGCGCGGGCGACAGGGGCTGGCTCGTGATAAACCGGTGCCGGTGCCTGCTGCATGCGGGGTGCAGGTGCTGCCACCTGTTCCGCCGCATGGTAAGCAGGCACTGGTGCGGTGTGCACTGGTGCTGCGGGGCGAGCAGCAACCGGTGCTTCCGCTGGAGCGGCTGCGAACAGCTTGCTCTGAGGGCGGAATTCGGCTTCTGCCTGGGCCTGACGGAGACGCTGTTCAGCAGCCGCCAGTGCCATTTCCCGTTCCATTTCGGCATCGCGAATGGTCTGGGCAACAGGATCTACGGTCGTCTTTGGTGCCTGCATGACTGGGGCAGGCTGCACTGCGGCCGGAGCAGAAGCAACGGCCGCGGAAGGACGGACAAGCGGCTTTGCAGCAGCAGCCTGGCGAAGCTCTTCAGCGTTGCGTTCCATCTGGCCAGGAACGCGGTCGATGCCGGTGGCAACGACGGATACGCGGATGAGACCTTCCAGAGCTTCGTCGAATGTCGCACCCAGGATGATGTTTGCGTCTGGATCGACTTCTTCGCGAATACGGGTAGCAGCTTCGTCGACTTCGAACAGGGTCATGTCGCGACCACCGGTGATGGAGATCAGGAGGCCCTGCGCACCCTTCATCGATGTTTCGTCGAGCAATGGGTTGGCAATCGCTGCTTCCGCAGCCTGCATCGCACGGCCCTGGCCGGAAGCCTCGCCGGTACCCATCATCGCACGGCCCATTTCGCGCATTACGGAGCGAACGTCAGCGAAGTCGAGGTTGATAAGACCTTCCTTCACCATCAGATCGGTAATGCAGGCAACGCCAGAGTAGAGAACCTGGTCGGCCATCGCAAATGCGTCAGCAAACGTGGTCTTGTCGTTGGCAATACGAAACAGGTTCTGGTTTGGAATGACGATCAGCGTATCGACGGACTTCTGCAGTTCCTCGATGCCCTGTTCGGCCAGACGCATACGGCGACCGCCTTCGAAGTGAAACGGCTTGGTCACGACGCCAACCGTCAGAATGCCCTTGTTGCGGGCAGCCTGTGCGACGACGGGAGCAGCACCGGTACCGGTACCACCGCCCATGCCGGCAGTGACGAAGCACATGTGCGTGCCGTTCAGGTGGTCGATGATTTCATCGATGCACTCTTCGGCAGCAGCGCGGCCGACTTCCGGCTGCGAACCCGCGCCCAGACCTTCGGTGACGTTGACGCCGAGCTGGATAACCCGGTCGGCCTTCGTCATCGTCAGAGCCTGTGCATCCGTGTTGGCAACGACGAAGTCGACGCCCTGGAGGCCCGCCGTGATCATGTTGTTCACAGCGTTACCGCCGCCACCGCCAACGCCGAAAACGGTGATGCGTGGCTTCAGCTCGGTGATATCCGGCTTTTGCAGCTGTATCGTCATTTTAACATTCCTTCTTTCTCTGGCCGCATCGCCCCGCAGGCCAATTCTTAATCAACTCACTCAGTCCCCTGCCCGATGGGCAGACAGGGGTCAGAAACTTTCCTTCAGCCATTGCCCTACGCGGGCTATCCGGCCACTACCTGTTCCGAACGGCGAGAACATTCCGTTCTGCGCCGCATGGATTTCGATGTCCGCGATCTGCGGATAAATCATCAGCCCGCAGGCTGTGGAAAAGGCCGGGCCTTTGGCCGCGACCGGCAGGCCGGACACGCCCATGGGGCGGCCGATGCGAACGTTGCGGGCCAGAATGCGCCGCGCCGTTTCCGGCAGGCCGGTCAACTGGCTGGCTCCTCCGGTCAGAACCACGCGCTTGCCAACGATCGGGGAAAAACCCGATTTCTGGATGCGGTCGCGGATCAATTCCAATGTCTCTTCGATGCGGGCCCTCACGATGCGGCTGACGAGCGCGCGAGAAACCTGTGAAGGCTGGTCGCGGTCGTCTTCGCCAATCGGCGGAACGGCAATCATGTCGCGGTCGTCGGAACCGTTGGCCAGCGCCGAACCGTGAACGACCTTCAGGCGCTCGGCATCTTCGATCCGGGTGGACAGGCCACGCGCCAGATCGGTGGTGACGTGGTGTCCGCCGAGACCGATCGCATCGGTGTGAACCAGACGGCCCTCGGCAAAAACCGAAATCGTCGTCGTGCCGCCGCCCATGTCGATGGCCGCACAGCCAAGTTCGACTTCATCGTCCACCAGTGCTGCGAGGCCGCTGGCATAGGGTGTCGCAACAATGCCCTCGACCGACAGGTGAGCGCGGTTGATGCAAAGTTCCAGATTTTTCAGCGCCGTGCGTTCAGCCGTGACCACATGCATGTCCACGCCCAGCATATCGCCATACATGGACAGTGGATCGCGAATGCCGCGCTCTCCATCCAGCGAGTAGCCGGTTGGCAGCGAGTGCAGAATAGCGCGATCCTGGCGCAGAGACTGCTGGCTGGCGGCAATCAGAACCTTGCGCAGATCGCCCGATTCGACTTCCTGACCGCCCAGATCGATGCTGGCGGTGTAGATGTCGCTGGCAATGCGGCCTGCGGAAACGTTGACGATCAGGCTATCGACGGTGAGGCCTGCCATGCGTTCGGCTGCATCCACGGCCAGACGAATGACGCCTTCCAGCGCATCCAGATCGGCAATGACGCCGGATTTTACGCCGCGCGAACGCTGGTGACCGATGCCGATGACTTCGACCTTATGCGTGCGACCCGGCAGAACTTCGGTTTCCTCACGCGGTGTGAGACGACCGATCATGCACACGACCTTGGTGGAGCCGATATCGAGAACCGAAACCACGTGGCTGCGCTTGGAAGACAGAGGCTTCAAGCGCGGGAGACCGAAATGGGAAGAACCAAAAAAGCTCATGTGTTCTTCTCCGCCAACTTGATCGCTTTGGTGCGTGCTTCGACAGCCTTCTGGCGACGCTCGGCTGCACCTTCGGTCAGCTGCACGGTCGTGCGGTCCGAAAGGCGCAGATCGACGGCAGCCACGTCACGGGAAAGAACCTTTTCTTCCATGTCCATACGCGAAAGCAATTGCAGGGCCTTCGGAACATTCTCTTCCGGCAGCTTGACGACGATGCCGTTATCCAGATGCAGGTCCCAGCGACGTCCGGCAATGCGAACATAGGCGCGAACGCGGTTGCGAATTTCCGGCCAGTCGGCCAGCTCATCCACGAAGCTGGCAGCACCCGTTTCGGCATCACGGCCGACGAACAGCGGCAGACCGGCGTATTTGTTGTCCCGCAGCGGCGCGATCACGCTGCCACTCTTTTCGATCAACGAAAGCTCCGTGCCGTGCTGCCAGATACCGAAGGCCTGACGTTCCTTCAGACGCACTTCGATGGTCTTGGGATAAATCTTGCGGACGTCGACATCTTCGACCCACGGCAATTCTGTCAGCTTCTTGCGGGCTGCGTTCACATCAAGCGCGATCAGCGATGTCGCGCCATCAAGGCCGAGAAGCTGGAAAATGTCGATTTCGGATGTCTGGATATTGCCGGAAACCTTCACGTCCTCGATGGCGAAGCCGGCAGCCGATGTCGTGGCCTGCGCAACGACATTGGTGTGGCCACCCAGCGACATGCCGTACAGGCCAATTGCCGAGAAGAAAGCCAGCGTTGCCAGCGAGCCGGTATGCGCAGGAATGTGGATGCGTCCGGTGGCCAGCGACACACCGAAGCGAAAGCCCTTACGCAATGGACGTGGCAAAACCATGCGTTCATCGGCAGTTGCCGAAGCGAATTGCTCGCGCTTTTTCTGTCCCGGCTTTTTGCGGTTTATCGCGAACACGAAGCGTCCTCCACCATCCAACGGACAAGCTCGCCAAACGAGCGGCCCGCATGAGCTGCCATTTCGGGCACGAGGGAGGTCGGCGTCATACCGGGCTGAGTGTTGACCTCAAGCCAGATAATCTCGCCATCTTCTGAGAAACGGTCGTCGTAACGAAAGTCCGAACGGCTTACGCCACGGCAGCCAATCACCTGATGCGCCATAACCGCCAATGATTGGATTTTTTGGTAAATTTTTGGTGAAATTTCTGCAGGAATGACATGCTTTGAGCCACCCTTCACATATTTCGCATCGTAATCGTAAAATGTGTGACCGAGTGGCACCACCTCGGTGACGCCCATCGCCTCGCCATTCATGACGCCGCAGGTGAACTCGCGACCATGAATGTAGCGCTCGACCATGACCTCATCGCCATAGCGCCATTCCGACGAACCGATGATCTGCGGAGGATGCGACTGATCTTCCTTGACCATGACCACGCCGAAGCTCGAACCTTCGCGCACGGGCTTCACAACATAGGGCGGCGCCAGCGGATGCTGGTTGCCGATATCGAAACGGCTCATCAGCTTTTCCGGCGCAACGGGAATACCCGCAGCGGCAGCAACCTTCTTGGCCTGCGACTTGTTCATGGCAAGCGACGACGCCAGCACGCCCGAATGCGTGTAGGGAATTTCGAGATATTCGAGGATGCCCTGAATGGTGCCGTCTTCACCGTAGGGACCGTGGAGCGCGTTAAAGGCAACGTCGGGGCGCAACTTCGAAAGCGTCGCAGCGATATCACGGTCCACGTCGACACGTGTAACCTTGAAGCCCTCGCCTTCCAAGGCGGATGCGCAAGCCTCTCCTGTCGAGAGGCTGACCGGCCGCTCGGAAGAAAACCCACCCATAAGAACAGCGATATGTTTGCCGCTCATGACAACCTCTGACACCAAAAACACCTGACCAAGACAAGCGGACCATAAACCTGCTCCGCGATTCTCTTGCCCGCTCCGTGGCAAACACTTAAGCGCCATTAAGGTTAATGAAGTGTTTACTTTCGTTAACCGAAACGACCAGCGACGCAATTTTTCTTAAAGAATCACATCAACCCCGGATTCCCTCCTTGGAATCAGAGAGTTGGCGCCAATGCAAGATTCAGAATTTCAACGGGATGAAATAAAATCGTTGCGCGGACGAGAGATCACAGCCAGGAAAGCAAGATCGATTCGTTAAGATTCGCCGCTTTTCCCCAGCCATTTTTGGCAATTGCCGATGCGTTTACCGCGGGCTTTTGTGCCCACCTCCTACTTCATTCTATAATCACGCCGAATGGAGGCACGCCTAAATGAGAGAGAATTCAATATGGCACAGCATTGCCGGTGGCAGGGAAATGCTGGACTGGTTTAGCGGTACCCATCAATTTCACGATGCGCTCTTGCAGGAGCTTGTCATAAGGGGAGACGGCACGGGTTCATTGCGGATCAACACGTCGATCCTCACAGATGCGGTCGATGAAAATGGCTTTCTTATTTCTGAAAAGCATGCGGACGTAATCCTCAATCTGGGTGGCATTCACACCGTCAACCTGACTGACCTGGATATGATGCCCGGTATCATTTTAATGCTGGACATCACCCAAACCGGCTCGCTCTTCAAAATCGAATGGGCCGCGAGCTATGGCGTAAACGGTCATATCATTGCCAGGCACCTCGATTTTTCGTTCACGCCAAAACCCGCCGAACCACACATCACATGAAGCAAAACGACGCGCGAACACCGATAATCGTCCATTTTTTCCAGAATATTGCGTTTTAACCGTTTCAAAGGATCGAAAATTGCGTTAACGCAACCTCAACCCGGTAAAGGGTCATAAGTGTTACTTAACAATGGAAAAATCCTATGTCCGACGCGATATCCAAGGTATCGCCGACCGCTGACGCTTCGAACGATGTAAAGACAAATTCGCCTGCACGAGTTCTTACTGCCAGCGTGGTCGGCACGACCATCGAGTTCTTCGACTTCTACGTTTATGCGACCGCAGCAGTGCTCGTGTTCCCGACGTTGTTTTTCCCCAACAACGACCCGATGACGGCGCTTCTGGCGTCTTTCGCCACGTTCTCCATCGCTTTCTTCGCCCGTCCGCTGGGGGCCGTGGTCTTCGGCCATTACGGCGACCGCGTGGGCCGCAAGACGACGCTCGTCGCTGCGCTTCTGACAATGGGTGTCTCCACCGTCATCATCGGCCTGTTGCCATCCTATGAAACCGCTGGCGTTCTGGCACCGCTGCTTCTCGCGCTGTGCCGTTTCGGTCAGGGCTTTGGCCTTGGTGGCGAATGGGGTGGTGCAGTGCTTCTGGCAACGGAAAACGCCCCTCCCGGCAAGCGCAGCTGGTACGGCATGTTCCCGCAGCTCGGCGCTCCGCTCGGCCTGTTCCTCTCGTCCGGCGTCTTCTGGCTGCTGCTTCACCTGATGTCGCAGGAAGCCTTGCTCAGCTGGGGCTGGCGCATTCCCTTCGTCGCGTCGATCATCCTCATCGCCGTTGGCCTGTGGGTACGTCTGTCGATCACGGAAACGCCTGCCTTCCAGAAGGCTATCGACAAGGAAGAGCGCGTCGCCGTTCCCGTGGCCGAACTCTTCCGCCATCACAAGCGCAGCCTGTTGCTCGGTACCTTCGTGGCGCTGGCAACCTTCGTGCTGTTCTATATCGGCACGGCCTATCTGCTGTCCTACAACGTCAAGGTTCTGAAAATTCCGTTCCTCGATGCGCTGGAAGTTCAGCTCGTCAGTTCGGTCGTCTTCGGCATCTTCATTCCCATCGCCGGAAAGCTGGCCGAACGCTTCGGTCGTCGCGAAGTCCTGATTGCCACGACCGTGTTGATCGGTGCCTTCTCGTTCCTCCTGCCCGGCCTGATGACCGGCGGCGAAGGCTCGATCTTCCTGTTCGCAGCACTCGCAATGGCACTGATGGGCATGACCTACGGCCTCATCGGCACGGCCCTCGCAGCCCCCTTCCCGACGACGGTTCGCTACACAGGCTCGTCCATCACCTTCAATATGGCCGGCATCTTCGGCGCATCGCTGGCGCCCTACATCGCCACATGGCTGCAGGTGAATTACGGCATGGGCTACGTCGGCTACTACCTCTGCGTTGCCGCGCTGATCACCCTGCTGTGCATCATGCTGTCGCGCAAAGACGAAGTCTAAGCCGTCATCTTTACGTTGAGATCGAAACAGCCGGATCAATAATCCGGCTGTTTTCGTTTGTAGAGATCACCCTGCAAGACTTTCGTCATCGTCTACGACAACATGATTGCGTCCAGATTGTTTCGCCCTGTAGAGCGCAACATCGGCACGGTGCATGACGTTCTCGAACAGCTCATCATCTCTGGGCATCGAGATACCAATCGAAATCGTGACATTGATGGAAACGCTCTCGGCCACAAAAGGCTGGGCCTCAACCGACTGTCGGCAACCCTCGCAATACGCAGAGAAATCGGCGAGCGGAATGTTTGACGTCGCAACCACAAACTCCTCACCGCCGAGCCTGCTCAAAAGCGAAGATGCCGGAAACGCCTCCGCGATGCGCCGTGCAATGCCGGATATCACTGCATCTCCAGCGGCATGACCGTAATTGTCATTAATCGACTTGAAGTGATCGATGTCGAAGAACGCCAGACAATAGTCCTCGTCCAGATGCTTTGCATCGGCATGCAGCCCCGCCCGGTTCCGCAGACCTGTCAGACCATCCGTATGGCTGAGATGTTTGTAGCGCTCATGGGAAATGGAAAGACATTTCACCTGCTTGGCGATGATATGCGACAGCACGAACGAGATCGGAAACGTGATGAAAACGGTCAAAGTGCTGCCAACCCATAAAGCTGTCTTGGGGTTGGGAACAAATCCTAGGACAATCAACGTGCTGAGTGCGGTTACGTTGAGGACAAGAGCGATCAACGTAACCGTTATTGAGAACGCAGATGCAAAACGCAGCGGCTGGAGTGTAGTGCGATCTTTGGACGTGGCTAGACGAAACAAAAGCGGGGGCAACAGATAACTGCCCGGCATCGTTTCATTGTCAGCTACCAAGGAACGCCTCTACTTCTCTCCCCGGCATGAACAAGCCGAGGCGCTTGATTTCCCATTCCAGGCGAATGCCCGCATGTTCGAACACGCGCTTGCGCACCGCTTCACCCAGATATTCAAGATCGTAGCCCGTCGCGTGACCGGTGTTGATCATGAAATTGCAATGCAGCGACGACATCTGCGCGCCGCCGATGACCATGCCGCGACCACCCGCCTCATCGATGAGGCTCCAGGCCGAATGACCCTCGGGGTTCTTGAACGTCGATCCACCCGTCTGTTCGCGGATCGGCTGAACCGTCTCGCGATGGTGGCGAACGGCGTCCATGTCGGCGCGGATTTTCGCGCGGTCTTCCGGGTGGCCTTCGAACAGGGCACCTGTGAAGATCAGATCCTTCGATGCTTCGGAATGGCGATAGCTGTAGCCCATATCCGCATTGGACAGGGTGTGCTGATTGCCCTGACGGTCCACCGCGTAAACCTCGACGACGCGGTCCTTCGTCTCGCCGCCATTGGCACCGGCGTTCATGCGCAGCGCGCCGCCGATGGAACCGGGAATGCCATAGTAGAAATGGAAACCGCCGATGCCGTTATCCATCGCCATGGCCGCGATGTGCTTGTCCGGGCAGATGGCACCGGCCTTGATGCGGTTTTCGCCAGCCAGTTCCACCTGGCCGAAGCCTTTGGCGGACAGACGAACGACGACACCGGGAATGCCGCCATCGCGGACCAGCAGGTTGGAGCCGACGCCGACAACCGTTAGCGGAACGTCTTCCGGCAGGATTTTGAGGAAAGCGATCAGGTCATCCACGTCATGGGGCTGGAACATCAGTTCCGCCAGACCACCTGCCCTGAACCACGTTACGCGATCCATCGGCGAATCCGGCGTCAAACGTCCTCTGAGTTCCTTTACTCCGTCGCCGAGTCTCTCCAGCAACTTTACCCCATCCACCTGTCTCATGCAGACTTTCCTGAAATGCTATCCAATTCTGAGGGCAGCACTGCCGCCCACTGCGTAATATTACCTGCTCCCAAAAGAACCACGAAATCACCAGGTTTCGCAATGCCTGCAACTGTCTTTGCCAGATCGTCGCGGGAAGAGAGGTGGCGCGCATCGCGATGGCCCGCAGCTCTAGTGGCTGAAACGAGCGTCTCGGAGTTCACACCCTCGATGGCATCTTCGCCCGCCGCATAGACCGGAGCAAGAAGAATTGTGTCGGCATCGTTGAAACAATGCGCAAAATCTTCAAACAGGCTGGAAAGGCGCGAATAACGGTGCGGCTGGTGCACAGCGATGATGCGACCGCTGCATGCTTCACGCGCGGCCTTCAACACGGCTTTGATCTCGACGGGGTGGTGGCCGTAATCATCAAAGACCTGCACGCCGTTGGATTCGCCCGTCAGCGTGAAACGGCGCTTGACGCCGCCGAAGGAGGCGAGCCCCTTCTTGATGTCTTCAACAGAAATGCCGAGACGGTTGGCGACCGCAATCGCAGCCGTCGCATTCGAGACGTTGTGACGACCGGGCATTGGCAGCACGAGATCAGTGAAAGTGAAAATCTTGCCCGTGCGGCGACGGCGGATTTCCACGTCGAAAATCGACTTGGTCCCGTCGATACGGACATTGGAGAAGCGCACGTCGGCCTGCGGGTTTTCACCGTAGGTGATGACCTTGCGGTCTTCGATCTTGCCAACCAGCGTCTGCACTTCGGGATGGTCGATGCACAACACGCCGAAACCGTAGAACGGCACATTTTCCACGAACTGGCGGAATGCGGCACGCACGGCGTCGAAATTGCCGTAATGGTCCAAATGCTCAGGGTCGATATTGGTGATGACGGCGACATCGGCGGGCAGTTTCAGGAACGTGCCGTCGGATTCGTCGGCCTCCACCACCATCCACTCGCCCTCACCCATGCGCGCATTGGTGCCGTAAGCGTTGATGATGCCGCCATTGATGACGGTCGGGTCGAGATTGCCCGCTTCCAGCAGCGTGGCGACCATGGAGGTTGTCGTCGTCTTGCCATGCGTGCCACCGATGGCGATGGCATTGCGGAAGCGCATCAGCTCGGCCAGCATTTCGGCGCGGCGAACGATCGGTAGATGCTTTTCACGCGCTGCCGCCAGTTCCGGGTTGTTCTTCTTGATCGCGGTGGAAACGACCACCACCTCGGCATCGCCGAGGTTTTCGGCAGCCTGTCCGACGAAAACCTCGATGCCCTTGTCACGCAAACGCTGCACATTGGCGCTGTCTGCCTGATCGGAGCCCTGCACGCGGTGGCCGAGATTGTGAAGCACCTCGGCAATGCCGCTCATGCCGATGCCGCCGATTCCAATGAAATGGACGAGTCCTATGGCTTTCGGCATCTTCATGGATGCACTCCTTCTTTATTTTTTGCTTTAAATTGCTGAACGGACTGACCAGCCGCAATCGCCTCTACCAAATCGGCCAAACGCTGCGCCGCATCCGGCTTGCCGGTCGCTTTCGCAGCCGCAGCCGTGTTGGCCAGACGATCAGGATCGTTCATGGCATCGCTCAGCAGGGATGATAGTTTTTGCGGAGACAGTTCGGACTGCTTGATAACGCTTGCACCACCAGCCGCAGAAAGGGCTGCGGCATTGGCGGCCTGATCGTGGTCGAGAGCATGGGGATAAGGCACCAGCACCGACGGACGCCCGATGACGGAAAGCTCCGACACAGTTGACGCACCCGAACGGCTGATGACGAGATTGGCACCCGCGATCCGCTCTGCCATGTCGCCAAAGAAGGGCGAGACGTCTGCTTTCACATCCAGCTTCGCATAGGAGGCGATAACGCTGTCCTTGTCTTCCGGGCGCGCCTGTTGTGTCAACGAAATGCGAGAGCGCATCTCGTTCGGCATCAGGCAGATGGCGGCGGGCACGGCGCCGGAAAAGAACTGCGCGCCCTGACTTCCACCGAACACGACGAGCTGGAACGGCTGACCGGCTCCAGACGGCGCGTAAGCAACGTCGGCAGCCGTCAGCACGGCGGGACGAACGGGATTGCCCGTCGTCACGGTCTTGTCGGCATAATCGCCCTTGTTTTCCGGCAGGAAGCCTCCGGCGATAGCCTTCACACGCTTGGCCAGCGCCTTGTTGGCGCGACCCATGACGGCGTTCTGCTCGTGGATGATCGACGGTACGCCAAGACCCGTTGAAGCCAGCAGCGGCGGCACGGTGGGGTAACCACCAAAACCAACCACAGCGACCGGCTTCAGCTTGGTGACAAGACGGCGGGCAGCGCGAAGGCCGGTCCACAGCTTCAGCAGCGCCTTGGCAACCGAGATAGGGTTCTTTGAGCCGATGGTGGCCGAGGGCACGACGTGAATTTCATCGGCGGGAAATTTGCCCGCGTAACGTTCGGCACGGCTGTCGGTCACCAGATGCACGGCGTAACCGCGCGCCTTCAACTCGTATGCCAGCGCCTCTGCCGGAAACACATGGCCGCCGGTTCCCCCGGCGGCTAGCAGAACGATGCCTTTGCTCATACTCTTTACTCCGCAGGAAGGCCTGCATTGACCCGGAAGAAACTGCGCTCCTGCGCACGTTTTTCAGGGCGATGGCGTGTCAGCGCCAGAAGAAAACCAGCCGTCACACAAATCGCCATCATGGACGAGCCACCATAGGAAATCAGCGGCAGCGTCATGCCCTTGGCAGGCATCAGTTCCAGATTAACGCCGATATTGATCATCGACTGCATGCCGATTTGCAGCACCAGACCGGCCACGGCGAAGCGGACGAAATCGTCCTTTTCCTTGAAGGCATGGCTCAAACCGCGCAGCACGATGAAGGCGAAAATCATGACCAGCAGCATGCAGAACAGGATGCCGAATTCTTCCGCCGCAACTGAGAATATGAAGTCGGTATGGCTATCGGGAATGATTCGCTTGACGATACCTTCGCCCGGCCCTTGGCCAAACCAGTTGCCACGAATGATGGCTTCGCGCGCCGTATCCACCTGAAACGTGTCGCCCTCGCCCGTCCAGAACCGGTCGATACGACCGGCAACGTGCGGCAACATTAGGTAGGCGGTGATGATGCCACCGACGCCAAGGCCACCCAGCATGATGATCCAGAACCACGGCACACCGGCCATGAAGAACATGCCGCCCCACACGACGGATGTCAGAATGGTCTGGCCGAAGTCGGGCTGTGCGATCAAAAGCGCCGCGACGATGCCGAAGGTGATGATGGCAAAGAGATTGCCGGGAATTTCAGGATGCCGAGCGCGCTCGGCAAACAGCCAGGCGCAGACAATGACGAAGGCGGGCTTCATGAATTCCGATGGCTGAATGGAGAAGGAACCGATGGAAATCCAGCGGCGCGCGCCCTTCACTTCGATACCGAAGAACAGCGCAAAGATCATCATCAGCAGCGCGGCAATCAGCATGATCACGGCCACGCGGCGCACCTGCCGCGGCGTCAGAAACGACAGGCCCACCATAATGGCCAGCGATGGCACCATGAACATGGCCTGACGCTCGACAAAGAAGAAGCTGTTGAGGCCGATACGCTCGGCAACCGCAGGTGACGCCGCAAAAGATAGCATCAGCCCGATGCCCATCAGCGCGATGAAGGCCGCGAGGAAGAAACGGTCGATGGTCCAGAACCATTCCGCGACCGGTCCACGGTCGATACGGCTTACCATTTCATCACTACTCCTTTTCCGAGCCAACCAACATCATCACGCCGGGCAGTCCTGCCACGAGCGAAACGAACGAATCACCACGTATTTCGAAGTTCTTATATTGATCGAAGCTTGCGCAAGCCGGGGATAACATCACGACTTTACCGTCGCGACCGTCCTTCTGCGCGTCCATTGCGGCATGTTCGACAGCCTTGACGAGCGTAACAGAGATTTCGTAAGGCACCGCCTCACCCAAGGTCGATGCAAACTCCGCTGCCGCCTCGCCGATCAGGTAGGCCTTGGCAATATGGGAAAACAGCGGTGAAAGACTGGATATGCCCCCCGCCTTCGGCAGGCCACCGGCAATCCAGTAGATACGGTCATAGCTGGACAGAGCAGGCGCTGCGGCATCTGCATTGGTCGCCTTACTGTCATTCACGAATGTCACATTACCACGACGGCCCACCGGCTGCATGCGGTGCTTGAGCCCGGGGAAGGAGCTGAGCCCGGCCCGCACCTCATCCTCCGAAATGCCGACAGCAAGGCAAGCCGCAATCGCTGCTGCCGCGTTCTGAGCATTGTGGCTGCCGCGCAGCGTCTGGATGCCATCGAGATCGACGAGCAGCGACGATGTGCCACCCTGCGCTTTCATGATGCGGCTACCCTCGGCATAGAGACCATCGGCCACAACGTTGCGCTTGGAGATGCGCAGTACGGTCACACCGGCGCGCTCGATGCGGTCGGCAATCAGCGTGCAATAGCTATCGTCAACACCAACAACTGCCGTATCGCTACCCGCAACAAGACGTTCCTTGATATCGGCGTAGTGCTGCATCGTGCCGTGGCGATCGAGGTGATCGGGCGTCAGGTTGAGCAGAATGCCAGCGGTCGGGTTCAGCGTCGGTGCCAAATCGATCTGGTAGGACGAGCATTCGACCACATAGAAGCGTTCCGCTTTCGGCGGATCGAGGCTCAACACTGCAGTGCCGATGTTGCCGCCCAACTGTGTATCGCGTCCAGAGGCCTTGAGAATATGCGCAATCAGCGCCGTCGTCGTGGATTTGCCGTTGGTGCCGGTAATGGCGATAAGGGGGCTATCCGGCGCATGCGCACGGCGTTCGCGCACGAAAAGCTCGATATCACCTATCACCTCTACACCGGCGGCTTTCGCCAGATCGACGGACCAATGCGGCTTGGGATGCGTCAGCGGCACGCCGGGTGCCAGAACGAAAGCGGCAAGCTTCGACCAGTCGAGCGTGCGCAAATCCGCCGTTGGAATGCCCTCGGCACTTGCTTTGGCCACACTGTCAGGATTGTCATCAAATGCCGTCACCTCGGCACCACCGGCAACCAATGCCTTGGCAGTGACCAGACCAGAGCCGCCAAGCCCGAAGAGCGCGACCTTTTTTCCAGCAAGTGAGGTGACAGGGATCATGCCGTTACCTCAGCTTCAGCGTTGCAAGGCCCAGCATGGCCAGACCAACGGAAATGATCCAGAAGCGAATGACCACCTGGCTTTCCGTCCAGCCCTTCTTTTCGAAATGGTGATGGATGGGAGCCATCAGGAACACACGTCTTCCCGTGCGCTTGAACCAGAACACCTGAATGATGACCGACAGCGTTTCCATAACGAACAGGCCACCAACGATGATCATGACGAGCTCGTGCTTGATCGCAACCGCGATGGAGCCGATGAGGCCGCCGAGCGCAAGCGATCCGGTATCACCCATGAAGATAGCGGCTGGCGGGGCGTTGAACCACAGGAAGCCAAGCCCCGCCCCGATGACCGCGCCAACGATGACCGCAAGTTCACCCGTTCCGGGTACGAAGTTGATCTGGAGATAATTGGCGAAAATCGCGTTTCCGACCAGATAGGAAATGATGCCGAAGGTCGCAGCTGCAATCATCACAGGCACGATGGCAAGACCATCGAGACCATCGGTCAGGTTGACCGCATTGCCCGCACCGACGATGACGAAAGCGCCGAACAGCACAAAGAAATAACCGAGGTCGATCACGAATTCCTTGAAGAACGGAAAGGCAATCGAACTGCCAAGCGTCCCGCCATGCGGCGCCGTTGCCAGTGCGACCTCCATCATGAAGAAGACGGCAATCGCGGCAATGACGAATTCGATGCCGAGACGGGCCTTGCCGGAAAAGCCCTTATCGCTCTGCTTGGTGACTTTCAGATAGTCATCATAAAAGCCGATGGCACCGAAGCCGAGCGTCACCATCAGAACCGAGACGACGTAAACGTTGGACAGGTCGCCCCACAGCAGCGAGCCGCCAAGGATACCCGCCAGGATCATCAGCCCGCCCATGGTGGGCGTACCTGCCTTTTTGAAATGCGTCTGTGGACCATCGGCGCGGATCGGCTGACCCTTGCCCTGGCGAATGCGCAGCGAATTGATGATGGCAGGACCGAACAGGAAGACGATCAGCGCGGAGGTGAACAATGCAGCACCGGCCCGGAACGTAATGTACCGGAACAGATTGAAGACTTGAACTTTGTCCGACAGTTCAACGAGCCAGATCAGCATGTGTGCCCTTTCGAAAGGCGATCAAAGCAGCGGGCGTCAAAAATTGTGCCTGCGCCACCTCGAGTTCTTGTTTGTTTCAGCAACGAGCAATCGAAAACAGCATCGTGCCATTCATCCAGTGCTCTAAATCTGGCGTTCCGTCTCGGGGAATGCCGGATACTTGTCAAGAAGAGCCGTCACGATCTTGCCAAAACCGATGCCAAGTGACGATTTTATCATCAATACATCGCCCGGCTGGACCCATTTGAGAACGAATTCATTCAGTTCGGCAGTCGTAGGGAACCACGCAACGGTTACGCTTTCCGGCAGGGCATCGCGAAGTGCGGCCATCGACTCACCCGCCAACCACACGTGCTCGATGCCAGCAGACAGAAGCGGGCCGGACAATTCTTCGTGCACCTCGGCAGAAAACTCGCCCATCTCCAGCATGTCGCCCAGCACGGCCACACGCCGTCCACTGCCTTTCACTTCGGCGGCTGCCAAAAGCGCAATAGCGGCCCGCATGGAGGCCGGGTTGGCATTGTAGCTCTCGTCGATCAGCAGGAACGAGCCTTCGCCAACCGAAAGACGGTGGCGCTGGCCCCGGCCCTTAACGGCCTCCAGTGTGCCTAGCGCGGCGAAGGCCTTGTCGAGGTCAGCACCTGTCACCGCAACGGTGCCCAAGGCCGCCATGGCGTTTTCGGCGATGTGGCGACCGGCAGCGCCGATATGCAGCTCGCTGGTCTCGCCATTGATGATGGTCCAGATGGTCGAACCGTTGGGCGTGTTCTCGTAATCGGCGAGGCGGAAATCTGCCTTGGCATGCTGGCCAAATGTCAGCACATGTTCGATACCCGCATCGAGTGCTGCGCGCTCAAGCTGTTCGAACTGCGCATTGTCGCGGTTGAGAATAACCGCGCCACCCGGCAGCACGCCGTCGAAGATTTCGGCCTTTGCCGCTGCAATCTCCTCCAGACTGTTGAAATTGCCGAGGTGAGCCGCAGCGATAGTGGTGATGATGGCCAGATGCGGCTTGACCTGTTTGACCAGCGGGCTGATCTCACCGGCGTGGTTCATGCCCACTTCGAAGATGCCGAATTCCGTATCGGCAGGCATGCGAGCCAAGGTCAGCGGCACGCCCCAATGGTTGTTGAAGGATGAGACGGCGGCATGCACCTTGCCCGAGGGTGCCAGCACCTGTCGCAGCATTTCCTTGGTCGTGGTTTTGCCGACAGAGCCTGTGATTGCGATGATGCGAGCCGATGAGCGCTCACGCGCGGCGATGCCGAGCTTGACCATGGCCGCCAGCACGTCTTCCACGACGATCATCGGCACCGTCAGGCGACCGAGCGCAGGCAGCTTGCCTTCCGAAACGACCAGAAGTCCGGCACCGTTGGCGACCGCAAAGCTTGCGTAATCGTGAGCATCCACCCGGTCACCCTTGATGGCGAAGAAAGCTTCGCCCGGTTGCACCGTGCGGCTGTCGATGGAAATGCCCGTAATGCCTTGCGGCAGGTTGCCGACCGGACGGCCCGCCATGACGGCGACCATATCCGGTACTGTCCATAACCAGTTCAAATCTTCAATCCTTCCAGCGCGGTACGCACCTGTTCATGATCCGAGAACGGCAACGTCACGCCGCCCACGATCTGACCTTCCTCGTGCCCCTTGCCCGCAACGATCAATGTATCTCCACTCCCCAGCAGCGACACGGCGTGGCTGATAGCCTCTGCCCTATCGGCAATCTCCAGTGCGCCCGCCGCCGCCGCCATGATTTCGGAACGGATGGTCTGCGGCTCTTCCGAGCGCGGATTGTCATCCGTCACGATGACGATGTCGGAAAGACGTGTAGCGATTTCGCCCATGATCGGGCGCTTGCCCTTATCGCGATCTCCGCCGCAACCGAACACGGTGATGATGCGACCTGACGTGAAGGGTCGCACCGAGGTCAGCACATTTTCCAGCGCATCCGGCTTATGGGCATAATCCACATAGGCCAGCGCACCATTCTTCGTCTGGCCGATCAGTTCGAGACGGCCAGCAGCACCCACCAGTTTCTCGAGCGCCTTGAGTGCCACCGAAGCCGAAACTCCAGTCGAGATCGCAAGCCCTGCAGCAACCAGCGCATTGGCCACCTGAAAATCACCCGCCAGCGGAATATCGACTTCGTAAATCTTGCCCTGATGATGCACTTCGATCATCTGCTTGTGACGGAAATGTTCGACGCGCTTCAGCGTCAGACAATCACCCTTGCGACCGACGGTGCGCACATCATGGCCCGCATCCGTCGCAGCCTTCATAGCGCGGTCCGACCACGGATCGTCAGAGAAGATGACGACCGGCGAACCCTTCGGCAAAAGCGTATCGAACAGCCGCATCTTGGCGGCCATATAGTCCTCTATGGTCGGATGGTAGTCCATATGGTCCCGACCGAGATTGGTAAAACCGGCAGCAGCCAATTTCACGCCATCCAGACGGCGCTGGTCGAGGCCATGGCTGGAAGCTTCCATCGCCGCATGGGTCACACCCTCGGAGGCGAGTTCTGCCAGCAGTGCATGCAGCGAAACAGGATCAGGTGTCGTCAGTGAACCATAGTCCTCGCGACCTGGCGCAATCACACCCGTGGTGCCGATCTGCGCGGCAGCACGGCCCGCAGTTTTCCAAATCTGGCGAATGAAGGAGGCGACGGAGGTCTTGCCCGCCGTGCCGGTCACGGCAATCATGGTTTCGGGCTGTTTTCCGTAGAAGTGGGCAGCAGAAAGAGAGAGATAACGACGCGGATCAGCGACAACAAGAACCGGCACAGCGGCATCCACGGCATGACCGGACACGACAGCAACGGCACCCTTGGCCACGGCGTCCTGCACGTAAGTGCTGCCGTCCGCCTTGGTCCCGGTCACCGCCACGAACAGCGATCCCGGCTGGGCCTTGCGGCTGTCAGCCGTAATCCCGGTGATTTCAAGCGCTCCGGCATCTGTCCGCAGCAACTCGTTCAGTTCGGGGAACTCAGCCCCCGAGAGATCTCGCAATTTCATCGATATGTCCGTCTTGTCCCCCCGGCGCGAATCGCCGGTCCATGGTAAGCTGTAACAATCAATAAGACACCAGCAAGGCCGACCCGTCGCTGCCGAACTTTGGCTTTACACCGAGAATAGCAGCAGAGCGGCTGATGATATCCTTCACCATCGGCGCTGCCGTATTACCGGCAAGAGCTGCCCCGTTACCCTTGTCGGTACGCGGCTCATCGATGAAGGTCAGCACCACATATTGCGGGTCATAGATCGGGAATGCGCCCAGAAAAGCGTTGAAGTTCTTGTCGTGCACATAGCGACCGTTCACGACCTTATCTGCCGTACCAGTCTTGCCGCCAACGTCGAAGCCTTCGACGCGCGCATTGCGACCGGAACCCTTGGTGCCGTTCCAGTCGAACAGGAAGCGCATGTCCTTGCTGGTCGTCGGTTTCATGACCTGCGTAGCGACCTGATCTGCCTGTTCTCTGGTGCGAGGCAAGAAGGTCGGCTCGATCAGCTTTCCACCATTGACGAGCGCCGCACCGGCAATCGCCGTCTGCAATGGGGTTGTCGACACACCGTGACCGAAGGAGATGGTGATGGAGTTGATCTTCTTCCATGTGCGCGGCTGCGATGGCATGGCCACTTCCGGCAGTTCCGTCTTCATCCTCGACAGCAGGCCAAGCTTGGTCAAAAACTCCTTGTGGCCATCAATGCCCACGGTGTCGGCAATCTTGGCCGTACCGATGTTGGACGAATACTGGAAGATTTCCGGCACCGACAACATGCGGCCTTTGCCGTGGAAATCCTTGATGGTGAAGCCACCGATGCGGATCGGCGCACGGGCATCGAACATATCGTTGATGTGGACCTTGCCGGAATCGAGGCCCATGGCGATGGTAAAGGACTTGAAGGTCGAGCCCATCTCGAACGTGCCGTTCGACATACGATTGAGCCAGCCTTCCTTAGCGCCTTCCGCCGGGTTGTTGGGATCATAATCGGGCTCGGAAACCATGGCGAGGATTTCGCCGGTATGCACGTTGATCACGACGGCGCCAGCGCCGAGAGCCTCTGTTTTCTTGATCCATTCGCTCACCACTTCGCGAGCAATCGCCTGAACGCGCAGATCGATGGAAAGCTTGACCGGCTCCAGCGGCTGGTCGGACGTCATGCCAAGCGCCGTCAGATCTGCGAGGCCCTGATTATCGAGATAGCGTTCCATGCCGGCAACGCCACGGTTATCGATGTTGACGTGACCAACGACGTGAGAAGCCGTCGCGCCGCCGGGATAGAAGCGGCGCTTTTCAGGGCGAAAACCAATGCCGGGAATGCCAAGCGCCAAAATCTGGCTCTGCTGCTTCGGCGTCAACTGACGACGCAGCCACTGGAAGCGCGACTCAGACTTGAGTTTCTGGTAGGTGCCGCGCGTATCAAGATCGGGCAGAACGGTGCGCAGTTTCTCGATCGCTTCATCGACATCGACGATGCGGTGCGGTTCGGCAAACAGCGAGACGGTGCGAATATCAGTGGCAAGCACCTCGCCGTTGCGATCCAGCAGATCAGGCCGCGATGCCATGAGGCGGTCGGCGGGGGCAATGCTGGACACGGTTTCCGGCTGCGTCATGCCATACTGAACCAGACGACCGCCCACGACACCGTAAAAGCAGATGAAGCCGAATATCAGCAGGCCGACGCGGGTCTTTGCCTGCGTCGCACGGCGTTTGCGGGCACCCTCAAAGGCGGCGTGATCCGTCACACCTGTGGTGCTTGCAGAAAAATGAGCCCTGCTTTTCAGAACCATGACACGGGAGAGAAAAGACATCAGTCCACCGATCCAGTTATCGTTTCATCCATATCGCCAGACTCGTCACCGGCATCGACGCTGACAGGTGCTGCCGGCTTGGGCCGCGAGACCGGCGCGCGCGGTGCAGGCACCGGAACAGGCTTGCCACCGGTGGCGACGATCTGCCCTGCAGGTGCAGACTTCGGCTTGGCCCCGCCCAGTGTTGCGCCGGGCTTGGAACCATTGACGGCAGCAGCAATCACATCCTCGACGCTCATGCCTTCCGGCTCCGGCGGCTGCGGCAGTTGCGAGCGCAGCATCGGAAGCTCCTTGGGCTGCGAAAGCTGCGTCGGCTCTGTCGGTGCCAGAGAAAGATCGGCCTGATAGGCATTCACCAGCCGGTGCAGACGGTTTGGCTGCGTCAACAGCGCCCAGTCGGCGCGCAGAAGGTCAATCGTGTCCTTCTCCAGCCGAATTTCCGTTTCCAGCTTCTTGACCGATTCGAGCTTGAGATCGGCCTGATGCTTGATGGAATAGGTCACGACGGCTGCCGCCACCATCACGCCCATCAGCATAAAATCGAGGGTCCGCAGCATATCAGCCTCCCATTTTTTCAAGGCTGGCGAGATCGGGCAGCTCGAAGATCGACAGATCGGCAGGCCGCGCTGGCGCCGTGGTGCGAAGTCCCGCACGTAGCTTGGCAGAGCGGGCCCGTGGATTGATGTCAGCCTCTTCGTCACTGGCCGCAATCATCGGCTTGCCAACAGCATCGAAAATCGCCGACTTGGCGGCCAGCATCGGCATATGGCGAGAGCCCGATGCACGGTCGGAACGATCCGCGAAATACTTCTTGACGATGCGGTCTTCCAGCGAATGGAAGGTCACCACGACCAACCGACCACCGGGTTTCAAAGCCTGCTCGGCTGCAAACAGCGCCTGCGCCAGTTCGCCAAGCTCGTCATTGACGAAAACGCGCAGCGCCTGAAAGACGCGCGTCGCCGGGTGGATCTTGTCTTTCGCCTTGCGCGGCGTGACGATCTCGATCAATCCGGCCAAATCACGGGTGGTTCGAAATGGCTCTTCTGCACGTTTCTTTTCGATGGCACGGGCAATGCGGCCCGGCTGCTTTTCCTCGCCCAGAAAACCAAAAATGCGAATGAGGTCACCCACCTTGCAGCGATTGACCACATCTGCCGCAGATACGCCGGATGCGGACATGCGCATGTCCAGCGGGCCGTTTTTCTGAAACGAAAAACCGCGCTCGGCCTCATCGATTTGCATGGAGGAAACGCCGATATCCAGCACGATGCCATCGAGGCCTTCGGCTGGTGCATGCGCGGCGAGATTGGAAAATTGCGACTGGATGAGAGAAAGACGCCCGCCATTGGCCGCAACCATGGCCTGCCCACCGGCAATCGCAGTCGGGTCGCGGTCCAGCGCGATGACATTGGCGCCTTGGTCGAGAATGGCCTGGGTATAACCTCCAGCACCGAAGGTACCGTCGAGAATGACTTTGCCGGGCGCTGGTTCCAGCGCCTTTATAACCTCGTGGAGAAGAACCGGAATGTGGCGAACCGGTCCGCCACCGGCTTCAGAAGATCGTCCGCCAGAATTCGCCGCCATTCCGTTTCCCCGTCCTATCCGGGGCGACCAGCGGTAAAACCGCGCCCCGTTCTTGCCGCCTTCTGCGCCTCGTGAAACGCGTCCGGCTGCCACAACTGAAAATGATCCGCTCGACCCACAAAGGTAACCTCGGTGGTGATGTTGGCGAATTCCCGAATGAAATCCGTCACCATCAATCGCCCTTCGGCATCGAGTTTCATGAAAATGCCGCCGCCGTGGACCAGCAGCGACATCGCGTTTGCCTCCGGCGAAAACGCGTCCATGGACGCGATCTGCCGTTCGTATCGTTCGAGCAAGTCCGGCCCACCCACGCTGATGGCCGGAAATGCAAAATCCTGGAGACAATAAAGCTCCTGGATGCCACGGTCCGCCAGCACCGAGCGAAACAGCGACGGAACCGAAACGCGCCCCTTGGCGTCGATCCTGTTTGTCACGTTCGATAAAAAGCGACCCATTGTAAAACTCGCCAAAGCCGCCGCATGCAGAGCCGAAACCCGCACCGAGAGGCAACACCGTTACGCACGACAAATCGCTGACCGGTAGGACGTAATGCCCATCGGACCCTTGCAGGCCTCTCCGTTTCAGAGATTGCGGGTCAAAAACACGACCCTTTGTGGTGTGCATTTGGGATACCATGGGACCATATGGGCGTCAATGGGAGAAGCCAGTGGGATACCGGCCTCGGATCGAATATTCATATCCCGTTAAGTTTAACGAATGGTTTACCGTGTGCATTCAAGCACTTGCCGGACGACAACAATTTATCGCCTCTAAAATCTTTTTTTATTAGAAAAAACAAATACTTACGCGCCCTGTCACGCAGGGTGCACAAGCACTTGGAATAAAAAGAGAATTTGCCAGTTGGCCTGTAAGCCGGGTTCTGTATGGCCCCGGTTTGACCCGGAACGTGGCAGCCATTCATCTGGGACGGCATTTGCACGCCGCCTCTCGCAACCCACCCGGATAACTCGCCCAAAAACCGGCTGTAGATACGCTTGCGCGCATCCCACGTTATCCCTATTCGGTCTTGCTCCCGGTGGGGTTTACCATGCCACCCCTGTTACCAGCGGCGCGGTGGGCTCTTACCCCACCCTTTCACCCTTACCACCTGAAAGGTGGCGGTCTACTCTCTGCGGCACTTTCCCTAGGGTCGCCCCCGCCGGACGTTATCCGGCACCGTGTTTCTGTGGAGCCCGGACTTTCCTCACCCTACCGTCTTTCGACATTGGTAAAGCGCGGCTGCCCGGCCAACTGGCAGGGGCTCCTTAGACGGGTTCAGAAACGAAAGCCACCGGAAAATCCGCGAACGGATCATTACGCAGAGAAAACCGGCGCGAAATCCGCCGCATATTCCGTATCGATGATCCGCCCTTTGACCAGAAGCTCTGCGCCCAGCCGTCCGATTTCATCGGAACTCTTGGCCGCCGTACCGCAGCCCCCGGTCAGAACGGCGATGCCTGGTGAAGCCGTATAGCCGATCGCCGGAAACCCGCTCGGCGTGTAAGATGTCACGCAAGCCGCCATGGAAATGCGCGAGCGGTCGATGGAAGGAATCAGCGTTTCGATGATATCGGAGAAGTCGTCGCGCACCTTGGCGCTTCCGCCTGAGCGGAACCATTCACGGATTTCGCGGTCGCCTTTCAAAACAATATCGACAGGCTCACCGCCGATCTTGAGATAGGTCTTGCCATCGGGATAGCGCACCGGCGGCAACAGATAAATGTGCTTGCGTGGATCTGCTGGCTCATAGATCAGCGATGGCATGCCCGCATAGCGATCCAGCTCGTCGTCTGGAATTTCAAAGAATGCCACTGTGCGGCCATTGACCTGCATTTCAAGCTTCTGCGGCAACAACCCCTCGGCAACGGAAAAACCGCCCGCCGCGACGATCACTTTCTCCGCCGTATAGACCTGGCCGGACGCGGTCGTCACGGTCGCAACACCGCCGTCTTCACGCACGCTAACGGCAATGTCATCAATCCGCGTCACCCCGCGCTTTTCAGCGCTGACGATCTGCGCCCGCACCAGTTCACGCGGATTGACCCATCCGGCATTGTTCCTCTCGAACACGCCTTCGCACCCACTCTCGAACGCAAAATAGGGAAAGCGATCAGCCAGCGCCGCATCATCCAGAATCTCGGTCTCGACACCCAGCGTCTCAGCCGCCGCGCAAACATTTTCGATATAGTCAAAGCCCGTGCCGCGTTCCTTGCCGACGATCAGGCAACCAACCTCACCGTAAAATTCCACGCCACTCTCGCGCTCGATTTCGGCGTATCGGGCAATCGACCGATTGGCCAGCCGCGCCCAATCCGCATTGCCATCGATGGTGCGGGTAATACGCGCCGCATCATAATGGCTGGCAAAAACACCGGTATGGTTCTTGATATCCGCAGGCTCACGCGGGCCGATCAGCGCAATGCCGTCAACGCTCCCCGCCAGATGACGCGCAGCCGCAGCCCCCATCATGCCTGCACCGACCACGATATATTTGAACTGTGTTGCCATGTTCGAGATCACCGATTTTAGACTCTGTTACAGGGAGTTGTAGCGGTTTGCGGAATCGATTCCAGAGGGTTTGGGTTTGATGGCGAAGGTCGGTGGATGTGGCTTACCCCCCTCTGTCCTGCCGGACATCTCCCCCACAAGGAGGGAGATTAGCTGGGCGCTTGCTCACCACTCAATCCGCGGCTTTCAAGATGTCCGAGCGATCTCAACGAGTCGATCTCCCCACCTGTGGGGGAGATGTCCGGCAGGACAGAGGGGGGCTAGCCACACCCACCATTGCCCGCCTCAACCAAACACCGGCCCCACCTGCCCCGCAAAATCCTCTTCCGTCAGTTGTCCATCCAGTAGTAGCACCGCCCCCAACCGCCCGATCTCATCGGAAGACTTCGCAGAAACAAAGTTCCCACCCGTCAACACGGCAATGTTCGAAGACTGCGTATATCCAATATAGGGATAGCCCGTGCGGGTAATCGATGCGACACAGGAGCCTGACGTGACCGGGCAACCCTCCAGCTTCGGCATAAGCTCGACAGCCCGCTTCACCAGAAACGCCATCTCGCTCGCCGTGCCATCGGAGTGGAACCAGCGCACCGCCTCGTCCAGCGTCTCCAGACTGCCCTTCTCGCTCTCGCCGCCGATTTTCAGGTATGTCTTGCCATCGGGATACAGCACGGGCGGCAGGATGTAGACGATATCATCGGCATTTTCCGCCAGCACGATGGTCGATGGCATCCCTGCGAAATCGCGCTGCTTCTGCTCGTCCAGTTCGAAAAACGCAATGGTGCGGCCCGTCGCTGCCATATCGACTTTAGAAGGCAGCAGATCGGCCATATTGGTGAAACCGCCCGCCGCAACGATCACCTTTTCCCCCGTGTAGCGTTGGCCCTCATTCGTGATCACCTCGACGCCGGACGCCGTGTCATCAATACTCACAACGGTCTCGCGAATCAGCGTTGCACCCTGGTGTTCTGCAATCGCGACCTGCGCCTTCACCAGCGCGCGCGGATTGACATAACCGGCGTTGCGCGGCTCAAACCAACCCTCGTGATCGTCAGGCAAAGAAAACATCGGGAAACGGGTCCCGATCTGCGAGGCAGCGTACTCCTCGACCACAAGCCCCAGCCGGTCCCGCGCCGCCATGGCCCCAGCCACGTAGTCTCCTCCAAGCCCTTTGCCGTTTCCGGTAAAGAAGCACCCCGCTTCGTGGTAAAAACGAATACCGCTCTTGGCTTCGATCTCGGCGTAACGGGCAATCGAGCGTTTCGCCAGTTCTGCCCAGACAGGATCACCATCGAAACCGCGGGTAATGCGGGCTTCATCGTAATGGCTGGAAAACACGCCGTTGTGGCTCTTGATATCCAGCGGCTCGGCAGGTCCGATCAAGGCCACGCCATCCGTCTGCGCTGAAAGATGGCGTGCCGCTGCAGCGCCCATCATGCCCGCACCGACGACGATATATTTGAAATCCGCCATTTTTCGCATCCCCACGGTCCTCACCCAAACCCTTGGGCTGAAAAGGCTTTTTACAGCGGTGCAGACGCACGTCTACTGTATTCCTGCGAGGGTCACAGGAATGACGGCGATGGAATGCATCTAGCTTGCCAAAATCGCCTGCACCTTGCCGCAATAACGCTTCGAAACCGGGTTCATCCGCGTCGCACCATGGCCTGCATTGTAGCGCAAAATGGTGTCGCATACCTGCCCGCCACCTAGCTGGTGCGCGGTTGCCAGATATTGCATGCCCCAGCGTATGTTGGTTTCGGGATCGTAGAGCGCTTTCGTCTTACCGCGATAGCCCATCATCCGGGCTGTGGCCGGCTTGATCTGCATGAGACCGACCTCACCGGCACTGCCGCGTGCTTTAGGGTTGAACTTGCTTTCGACGGAAACGACGGCGTGGGCCAGATTGGTTGGCACGCCATAACGTTTGGCATATTTCACGATGAGATCGGAGTAATTATTCTTCAGACCGGTTGGAAGCGTCTTTTCGGGGATGGGGTAGCCGGGCTTGCGGAAATAGGTTTCCAGAGTGACCGTTTTGGTCTTCACGTCGTCCTTGGCAAAAACAGGTCCGCTCTGTGCGGCAAGCATGGTAAGACAAGCCGAAACAGCAACAATCATTCTTCTCATTAGTATAAATGGTCTCCGACCGTGAAGACTGCGAAATTCGTCCGAAATAGCGCTCAAGTCAGGAAGATCATCGAAACGATCCGGCGCACGTCTTCATCATTGATACTGGCGACTTGGGTTTCTCACTGAAACCGGTCGCGGGTTGATGAGGCGTATTAAGTGGCGCATTAAGGATATACTGTGGCAAAGCGCAAAATATCGATTGCCAATCTCCGGAGGTTGGAAGGATTTTCCGAAAATCGTGCCTAAACGGCGCGAAATTTCGGCAACTCGGAGATCAAGCGGTGCAACGTGTCGATGGTAGAAAAATCGGCAATGCCGTCCACCAGAGCTGGCCGAAAATGGCGCTGGAATGCAGCTACCGCACCCTCGGTTTTCTCGCAATAATGGCCTGTTATTTCAACGCCGTATCCATACAGCGACAGCATGGATTGCAGCGCCTCCACCGGCTGGCCGCTATCGCCACGCTGAAAGAACCTGCCACCGCCAATGGTTGCTGGCGGAACCCAGTGTCCGACACCGCTCTGCGACAACACGTTCCACGGAAACTTTTCGCCCGGATCGATCTTGCGCACCGGCGCGATATCGGAGTGCCCCAGCACCCGTTCCGGCGCGATGGACCACCTCTCGCCGCAATCGCGACACAGTTCGATGACGGCGCGGATTTGCGCCTCAGGAAAATCCGGCAACCCCGCCGGATGCCCGGCATTGGCAATCTCGATACCGATTGAGCGCGAATTGATATCGTTTGAGCCATTCCAAACGCTTTTGCCCGCGTGCCATGCCCGGCGCGCTTCCGGCACCAGTTGCATCACCCGGCCATCTTCAAACACGAAGTAATGGCTGGAGACCTGGCTTTCGGGATTGCAAAGCCAAGACAGCGCGCTATCAGCGGTGCCCATGCCGGTATAATGCAGAATGATGATGTCGGGAGCACTCACATCAATGCGCTCGCCATGGTTTGGCGAAGGCACAACCGTCGCGCCCTTATAGTCCGCAATGAAATCACTCATGCGACGCGGCGTTCTTTCTCGATGGCCGCATAGGCCGCATTCAGCGCCGCCATGCGCTCATTGGCTGCCGCATGCAGTTCCATAGGCACGCCACGTGCAATCAGCTTGTCCGGGTGGTGTTCAGCCACCAGCGAACGATAACGCTTGCGAATATCCATGAAGTCGTCGCCCGGCGAAACACCCAATACACGGTAAGGGTCGCGCCCTTCCATATGCACGTGCCGCGCCATGATCATTTCGAAATGATCTTCGGTGATTCTGAAAATCTCTGCGATGCGGCCCAGAAACGCCATTTCGCGCTCATGGATCAAGCCATCGGCCTTGGCGATATGAAACAGCCCGTCGATCACGCTTTCCAGCATGTCGCAATTCTGTTCGCCCGAACCGCACAGGCCAGACAGCCGCTCCGCATAGGCTTCGTAACCGGCAACGTCCTGTCGTGCGAGGTTATAGAGCCGCGCAACGTTTTTGGCTTCCTCTTCAGGAAAGTCGAATATCTGGCGGAATGCTTTAACCTCGGCATCATTCACCATGCCATCGGCCTTCGCCATTTTGGCGGACAGCGCGATGATCGCAACGGAGAAGGACACCTGACGACGGGTTTCCGGGTCGCCTTCGAAGACGGTTCTGACAGCCTCGATCACGCGTCCAAGCACGTTGCCTGCTGCATCGCCGATTGCGCCGAGCAGCCGTTCCCACAGCGATGAAAGTTGCAAACACGCGAAATCGTACATCATTTCTCCAAGCATAAGGCCCGATTTGCTGAATGCAATATGCATAACGGTCGCATGCCATTAACTTTTCTTCATCTTGCGATCATATCGACTGACTTGAATTGCTAATACGTCGAGAACGCCAAATCGGTTTTCCACAGGCTGAGATGACCGCCGAAGGTCGCGCGTCAATTGAAACGATTATATCGGCTAACTCATTCAATCGCTTTGAAATTCCGCGATTTTCTTGAGAAATTCACTTTACATGCCACATTCTGTCACGCATCCATTTGCCACGACATCTTTGCAAAGAACTCGAAGGAGAGCCACGATGGCTAAACAGAAAGTCGCAATGTTGACCGCAGGTGGTCTCGCGCCCTGCCTTTCTTCCGCCGTGGGCGGGCTGATCGAACGCTACAGCGACATTGCTCCTGACATCGATATCGTGGCGTACCGCTCCGGTTATCAGGGCGTGCTCCTGGGCGACAGCGTCGAGATCACCAAGGATATGCGCGAGAAGGCGCCTCTCTTGCACCGTTACGGCGGCTCGCCCATCGGCAACAGCCGCGTGAAGCTGACCAACGCTGCCGACTGTGCCAAGCGCGGCCTCGTCAAGGAAGGCGAAAATCCCTTGGCTGTCGCGGCAGATCGTCTCGCGAAGGATGGCGTCACCATTCTCCACACCATCGGTGGCGATGACACCAACACGACAGCCGCCGATCTTGCGGCCTATCTCGGTGCCAACGGCTATAACCTCACCGTCGTCGGCCTGCCGAAGACGGTCGATAACGACGTCGTGCCGATCAAGCAGTCGCTGGGCGCATGGACCGCAGCCGAAGTCGGCGCGAACTTCTTCGACAATGTCAGCAACGAGCAGAGTGCCGCACCCAAGACCTTCGTCATTCACGAAGTCATGGGCCGCCACTGCGGCTGGCTGACGGCGGCAACCGCCCGCGCCTATATCCAGAAGACCAAAGGCAATGAATATGTCGAAGGTCTTTTGATGGGCGAACAACTCAAGAGCATCGACGGCCTCTACCTGCCGGAAATGGCCTTCGATATCAAAGCCGAAGCCGAGCGCCTGAAGAAGATCATGGACGATACCGGCTTCGTCACCCTGTTCGTTTCGGAAGGTGCCGGTCTCGATTCCATCGTTGCCGAGCGTGAAGCGGCTGGCGACACCGTCAAGCGCGATGCCTTCGGCCACGTCAAGATCGACACGATCAATGTCGGCGGCTGGTTCCAGAAGCAGTTCGCGGGCCTCATCGGCGCGGAACGCACCATGGTGCAGAAATCCGGCTATTACGCACGCTCCGCCCCGGCCAATGGCGAAGACCTCCGCCTCATCCAGAGCATGGTCGATCTGGCCGTCGAAAGCGCACTGAACAAGGTGTCCGGTGTCACCGGCCATGACGAAGATCAGGGCGGCAAGCTGCGCACCATCGAGTTTCCGCGCATCAAGGGCGGCAAGCACTTCGACCTGTCGACTCCATGGTTCGACGATGTCATGAGCCACATCGGCCAGCCCTACAAGGCTGCCTGAGCGCACACTCCATCCGTCTTTACGCCGCATTATGCGATCAAGCTGATCCACTGTGGCGTAAACACACCGCCCCGACGATATCTGTCATCGGCCTAGAAATCCGTTTTGGTTTCGGGGCCGATGCTGTATTCTTGACGAAAATGACGTCGGGGAGGGCAAGGAGGAAAGCATATGTCCGCACAAGTCTGGCTGGTCTTTTGTGCAGCCTGTGTGATTCTGTTCGCATTGCCCTCGCCCATCTCGTTCAAAGTCGCGAGCTACGCCGCCATTCGCGGTAAGCGCGCCCTCGTCGCTGCCGTCACAGGCGCAACGCTCGGCATCGTCACCACCGTTACAGCCGCAGCCATCATCGTCGCTGGCGCGGAGTTTCTCCCCTCTCCTGTTCTCTATATCGCGCAGTGGGCTGGCACTGGCTGGCTGATGCTGTTCAGCCTGTGGACGATTGCAACGCCCGCGGCGCGCGAAGCAAACGCTGACAACGACAATCTGCGCGGCAAGACGTTCGGCACCATCTTCACTGATTGCTTCGTCCAGGCATCTTTGCGTCTGCGCTATTTCGGATTCTTTGTCGCCTTCCTCGTGCAATTCGTTAACGGCACCCGCGATGTGGTGGAAATGGTGACACAAATGCAGGCCGTCGTGTTGCTCATGGCTTTCGTCTGCATCCTCGCCCAGGCCTGCTTTGCCCGCTTCACCATCCGCTCCGTGCGGCGCATGTCGGTCGCCAAAAAGCTGAAAAATCCCCGCCGTACGCACTTCATCGCAGGCCGCGCCGTCACCGCCGGATACCGCCGTATCGCTGCCTGAAAATTCACTGTCACGTCCCGACTTGCCGGAATCCTTACGATAGGTTAATGATCGCCGGATAGGGACTGCCTGCTTCGTTTGAAACGGGGGTATCAAGTGACAGGCGCACTCAAAGGCGGCAGCATGAAAATTTCAGGCAATTTTCGTCGAAAATCGGCGCTACTTCTGTCGTCCACGGTGGGCATCGCGCTGACACTGGCAGGATGCACCAGCGTCGAAGTGGCATCCAAGAGCGATGCGCTACAGCCGAAAATCGCCTCAGCGCCCCAGACACCCGCCGCCGCAAGCGTAACGACCGACGCACAGGCCGCCACAGCAGGCACGACAGCCCCCGTCGAAGTCGCGTCCAACACAGCAACTGAAACACTGCCCACCGCCGCCGCCGTCAAGGGTGGCCGCGTGGCGCTTCCGCCAGCAGCGGAAATCGCAGCCGCCGCCGCCATAGACGCACAAATTCAGCCACAGGCCCAGCAGGTCGCACTCGCAGCGCCCGCTGCACCAACGCCAGCCACGACTGCGGTCATGCATCAGGCCAACACCGCCGCCCTGCCCCAGGTCGTTGCCATGAAGGGCAGCTTCCCACCGGCCCCTGGCGCACCGGGAACACCTTCGGCTGCCGCCGTTCCCCTGACAGAAGAGATGATGAAGCAGCAGAGCGTCATCCCGGTTCCAAAGCCGCAGGGCGCTATGCTCGCCTATGCCTCGGCCCCGCAAAATGCAGCGCTCGCCGCCATCAGCACCCGTGAAGGCCTGACCACCGCACCGGACGCTCCCACGATGATGGGTCGCCAGAAGCTCAGCGGCCTCATCAGCAAATACGCCACCATGTATGACGTGCCGGAAGATCTCGTGCACCGCGTGGTCATGCGCGAAAGCCGCTACAATCCCCGCGCCGTCAACGGCGGCCACTTCGGCCTCATGCAGATCAAACACGCCACAGCCCGCTCCATGGGCTTCGACGGCCCCGCCTCCGGCCTGTTCGACGCAGAAACCAACCTCAAATATGCTGTGAAGTACCTGCGCGGCGCATGGATGGTTGCCGATAACGACCGCGACAATGCCGTCAGGCTTTATGCCCGCGGCTATTATTACGACGCCAAGCGCAAGGGCATGCTGCACGTCTTGCGCAAGTAAGGTTTTCCAAACGTTATAAGTTTGCACGCGGGGCTCACCCCCCTCTGCCCTGCCGGGCATCTCCCACAAGGAGGGAGATCGGCTGGGCGCAAACTCCCAATCCATCCGCAACGTTAGAAATGGCCGAAAGGTCGCGACGAGTCGATCTCCCCACCTGTGGGGGAGATGGCCGGCAGGCCAGAGGGGGGTAAGCCCCACCCAGCGCACTATGCTAAGGATAGCCAACCTTCTATCCCCAACCCCCGTCATCAAACTGTTGCGTCTCATCGCTAAACGCCTCTCAACCGAATGAGAGGTCGAATCCCATGACGAGTGTCGCGCCGAAGACCGGTTTCAGCAAAAACGTAAAACTCAAAGCTGCCCTCCTCCAGCACAAGGCGCTTTCCACCAGCGGCCTATCGGAGCGACTGTTCGGCGTGCTGTTTTCCGGTCTTGTCTATCCGCAAATCTGGGAGGACCCGGATGTCGACATGCAGGCCATGGAACTGCGCGAAGGCCACAGCATCGTCACCATCGGGTCGGGCGGCTGCAACGTGCTGGCCTATTTGTCGCGCCATCCCGCACGCATCGATGTCGTCGATCTCAATCCGCACCACATCGCGCTGAACAAGCTCAAACTCGCAGCCTTCCGCCATCTGCCTGCACATGGAGATGTCGTGCGCCAGTTCGGCGTGGCGAATGTGCGCTCCAACAGCGATGGCTATGATCGCTTCATCGCCCCGCATCTGGATGCTCAGACTCGCGCCTATTGGTCCAGACGCACCCTGACGGGCCGTCGTCGTATCTCTGTATTCGACCGTAATATCTACCGCACCGGCCTGCTTGGCCGCTTTATCGGCGCGGGCCACGTTCTGGCACGCCTGCACGGCGTCAAGCTTCAGGACATGGCGAATGCCCGCTCCATCGACGAGCAACGGCAGTTTTTCGACAGCAAGGTCGCACCTCTCTTCGACAAGCCGATGATTCGCTGGCTGACGAAGCGCAAAAGCTCGCTGTTTGGCCTCGGCATTCCACCGCGCCAGTATGACGAGCTAGCCAGCCTTTCAGACGGCAACACGATTGCGCCGGTGCTGCGCCAGCGCCTCGAAAAGCTGGCCTGCGACTTCCCGCTGAAGGATAACTACTTCGCCTGGCAGGCCTTCGCCCGCCGCTATCCGCAGTCACAGGAAGGCGCCCTGCCGGATTATCTGCGTCAGGATTACTATGCGGCAATTCGCGAAAACGCGGCCCGGGTGCATGTTCACCATGCCACCTTCACCGAACTGCTGGGCGCAAAGCCTGCCTCATCGGTTGATCGCTACGTGCTGCTGGATGCGCAGGACTGGATGACGGATACGCAGATCAACGAATTGTGGTCGCAGATCAGCCGCACGGCCGCACCTGATGCCCGCGTCATTTTCCGTACTGCGGCGGAAAAAAGCGTCATCGAGGGACGCCTCTCGCCGGATGTCGCCGCGCAGTGGACCTATCTCGCAGAGCGTTCGCAGGAGCTGAACGCACGCGACCGCTCCGCCATCTACGGCGGCTTCCACATTTACCAGAGGGCTCAGGCATGAAGAGCATCGGCGATAATATCAGCCTCGGCGATGTCAAACACGCCAACCTGATGGACCGCATGTACCGCCACCAGCGGCACATTTACGATATCACCCGCAAATACTACCTTCTGGGCCGCGACACCACCATCGACAGGCTGGACGTTCCGCACGGCGGCAGTCTGCTGGAAATCGGCTGCGGCACGGGCCGCAACCTCTTGCGTGCCTCCCGGCTGTTCCCGACCGCAAAGCTCTATGGCCTCGATATTTCCTCAGAGATGCTGACCACCGCCAGCGAGAATTTCGGCGGTCATCGCGAACGCCCCATCCTGCGCGTTTCCGACGCCACCACCTTCAAGCCCAGTGAATTCAGCCGCACGAACGGCTTTGACCGGGTGATGATTTCCTACGCCGTGTCGATGATACCGGATTGGGAAAAGGCAATCGAACGCGCCGTGCTGGCCCTTGCCCCCGGTGGTTCGCTGCACATCGTGGATTTCGGCCAGCAGGAAGACCTGCCCCGCTGGTTCCGCAGCCTGCTTCAGGCCTGGCTCACGAAATTTCACGTCACGCCGCGGAGCAACATGCGCTACGTGCTGGAAGCCATCGCAGGCACCCACAATGCCACACTGGAGTTTCAGCCAATCATGCGTGGTTACGCATGGCGCGCTGTGCTGACGCTGCCGAAGGGTTGAAGTCGAAACATAGCCCACGGCAGTGGGTGTGGCTCACCCCCCTCTGTCCTGCCGGACATCTCCCCCACAAGGAGGGAGATCGGCTAGACGCAAACTCCTCACTCAATCCGCAGCGTTGAAGATGGGCGAAGCCTTTCCACGATTCGATCTCCCCACCTGAGGGGGAGATGTCCGGCAGGACAGAGGGGGGTAAGCCACACCCACTGCCGTCCATCACGCGTGACCCAGCCGCAAACGGCTGTATTTCTCCACACACCATCTTGCCATAACGGCTTGTTTACCCTGTTATGGTAAACAGAAGTTAACAGCACGTCTTGCAAGACGACTGGCGGGCAAATCATACGTTCTGGGATCATCATGCAGCGGCTACTTCCGGCTCTTTTCGCGACCGTGCTCATGTTGAGCGGCTGCACCTCTACCAGCTATGACTTTCTCGAGACAGCATCCGTCGCCAAGCCACGTTTCAAGGATAACGATCCGCACGATTTCGGCTCCAGATCGCCGCACAAGCACGAGGTTCACGGCATCGATGTCTCCAAGTGGAATGGCGATATCGACTGGGCCACGGTGCGAAAATCCGGCGTGTCCTTCGCCTTCATCAAGGCCACCGAAGGCACAGATCGCATAGACGCGCGCTTTGACGAATACTGGCGCGAAGCCTCTGCGGCGGGCGTGCCGCATGCGCCCTATCACTTCTATTATTTCTGCGCGACGGCGGATGCGCAGGCGGACTGGTTCATTCGCAACGTGCCGAAGGAATCGATGAAGCTGCCGCCGGTTCTGGACGTGGAGTGGAACCCGGCCTCCCCCACCTGCAAGACCCGGCCTGCACCGGATGTGGTGCGCGCCGAGCTTCAGCGCTTCCTCACTCGCATCGAAACCCACTACGGCAAGCGCCCGATCATCTACACCAGCGTCGATTTCCACCGCGACAATCTGGTCGGCCAGTTCAAGAGCTACCCATTCTGGGTGCGCTCCGTTGCGGCCCACCCGACGGATATTTACAGCGATCGGCAATGGTCGTTCTGGCAGTATACCGGCACCGGCGTCATTCCCGGCATCAGCACGCCGACGGATATCAACGTCTTTGCCGGGTCGGAAAAGAACTGGCGAACCTGGGTGGCTTCTGCGTCCAAGCCACGAAGCTGATGATCCAGGCTTGATTTTTCCACCAGATACGGCAGATGTGCTGCGAAATAATCGCTTGGCGTCGGAAACAAACCGTTCGGTTGCGCTTTTCCCACGTCTTGCCCACGCTTCCGCCAAAATCTTGGCCAAGGCAGGGGCATCATTTCATTTGAGGAATTCGGATGTTCAGCTTCTCGCCCCGCAGCTTCGCACTTGCTGCCAGCCTTTTCACATTGTCCTGCAGCTCCGCACTGGCCGTCCCCCTCGTAACCTCGCCGGATGACCCGAAGCAGGTTGCCTGCGGTGGCGATCTCGCAACGTTTCTGGCAGGCGTAAAGAGCGAAGCCGTCGGCAAGGGCGTGCCCGCCGAGGCCGTGGACAAGGCGCTGGCTGGCGCGCAGATCGACCAGAAGGTTCTGTCGCGTGACCGCGCACAGGGCGTATTCCGCCAGACCTTTCTTGAGTTCTCGCAGCGCACCGTCAGCCAAGGTCGCCTCGATCTCGGTCGCAAGAAGCTTCAGGAATATTCCGCTGCCTTCAAACGCGCAGACGACGAGTTCGGCGTGCCCGCTGGCGTCATCGCCGCCTTCTGGGCCATGGAAACCGATTTCGGCGCCGTTCAGGGCGATTTCAACACCCGCAACGCGCTCGTCACCCTGTCGCACGATTGCCGCCGCCCGGAACTCTTCCGCCCTCAGCTGATCGCGCTCACCGAAATGGTACAACATGGCGATCTCGACCCCGCCACCAACACCGGCGCATGGGCCGGCGAAATCGGCCAGGTCCAAATGCTGCCCAAGGACATCATCGCATTCGGCGTGGATGGTGACGGCGATGGCCACGTCAACGTCAAATCCAACAGCCCAGACGCGATCTTGACAGCTGCCAAGTTCATCCAGCATCTCGGCTTCAAAAAGGGCGAGCCGTGGATTCAGGAAGTCTCCGTGCCGGAAAATCTCCCCTGGGAGAAATCGGGCCTTGGCGGCACCATGACGGCTGCTCAGTGGTTCGACCTCGGCGTTGCCCCACGTGACGGCAACAAGACTTTCGCCGCCCTGCCTGCCGCCCTCATCTTGCCGCAAGGCCGCAAGGGACCGGCCTTCATCACCTACCCGAACTTCAACATCTATCTGGAATGGAACCAGTCCTTCATCTACACCACGTCGGCTGCCTATTTCGCAACCCGCTTCATGGGCGCCCCTGTCTACGCCAAGGGCAATCCTGAACCCGGCCTTGACGATGCCGCCATGAAGGAACTCCAAACGAAGCTCGATGCAAAGACGCATGATGTCGGCAAGATCGATGGCATTCTGGGTTCCGGCACCCGCATCGCCGTTCAGCGTGAACAGCAGCGCCTTGGCCTTCCCGCAGACGGCTGGCCGACCCGTGCTCTGCTGGACGCGCTTTAAGACGCTCGATACGCAGATTCGGACTGATTAAGACAAACGGCCGTGGCATTAACCACGGCCGTTTACTTTTTTCACATTTCGCACCTAGTTTTTCACACTGTAATATAACTTGTATATCAACGCATTGGCAGCAAAATGCTGAAATTTCATGCGCTTGTCGGGTGCACCGCATCATAGAATTTGCTTTTCAAGAGACACAAATCGGTCATAATGATTACTGTCAACGTAAAGGAGGCAGAGCATGGGACTTACAAATTCTCTTAATGCCTTAGCAGTCGGTGTTGCGTTCGCGTTTGTCGGAGTGATGTTATTCATCTGACACGCACCTTGGGGTTATCGCAGACACCCGGTAGTTGATCACCATTTGCCATAGAAAAAGCGCAGGTTTTTCGAAACCTGCGCTTTTTACATTTCACGATGTAGCGTTCAAAAATGCGGCCTTACGCAGCCGATTTTCTCAATGGCCGAAAGCCGACATTTTCCAGAACGGCGTTTACCAGCGGCGCGCGGTTCATGGTGTAGAGATGGAATTCGTTGACGCCGCGCCGTTGCAGGTCAGCGATCTGCTCGGCAGTCACATCCGCAGAAACCTTCGCGCGCCCCGCAGGGTCCTCATCAAAACCGGCAAAACGGTCATCCAGAAATGAGGGAACGCTAGTGCCACAACGACCGGCAAAACGCTTCAACTGCGTCAGGTTCTGGATCGGCATGATACCCGGCACGACTGGAATGGTGATGCCCGCCTTGGCGACACGCTCCATGTAGCGCTCGAAAATATCATTATCGAAGAAGAACTGCGTCAGCGCCCGCGTCGCACCATTGTCGGCCTTGCGCTTGAGCATATCGATATCGACTGCATCGCTTTTGCTCTCCGGGTGCTTTTCGGGATAGGCCGAAACGGAAATCTCGAAATCACCGATCTCGCGCAACCCGCGCACCAGCGCCGCGGCATTTTCGTAGCCTTCCGGGTGTGGTTTGTAATCCGTACCGATGCCGGTGGACGGGTCGCCACGCAGGGCCACGAAGTGCTTTACGCCCGCCTCGCGGAACTCCTCAACCACATCATGCACTTCCCGCTTGCTCGCATCCACGCAGGTCAGGTGCGATGCCGTCGGCAACCCGGCAATGGAGATCATGCGCTGCACGGCTTGCAGTGTGGGAGCCTTGGTGGTGCCGCCTGCACCATAGGTTACCGAAACGAAGTCCGGGTTCCAGCGCGAAAGCTCCTCGACCGTCTCCCACAGTTGCACGTCCATATCCGCATTCTTTGGAGGAAAGAACTCGAAGGAGAGCTTGAAATTTCCGTGTTCGTGGCGGTCTGCCTCAGTCTTCGTCATGTCATGCCCTCCCGGCGGAAAGAAGTGGTGCGTCAATCGCCTCCTCGCCCGCAATCAGCAGGCGTGGATCGCGCGCAACCCAGATTGTTACGTCGAGAGACTGGGCAGATGCCTTGCCGGAATGCAGATCGAACGCCTTTTCCGGTGTGAGGCCAGCCTTTTTCAGCCACTCTTCCATGGTTTGATGTGAGAAACCAAGGCGCACATGCGCGTGGTCTTCCCTAAGATATTCCAGCGAATGCGGCGCCAGATCGATGATGACAAGACGCCCGTTAGGGCGCAGCATGCGCGCCGCCTCGGCAAGCGCCATTTCCGGGTGGTCGAGGAAGTGCAGAACCTGATGCACCACCACAAGGTCGAAATCCTGACCTTCCAGCGGCAGGTTCAGAATATCGCCATGCCGGACAGAGGCATGCGCCACACCGGCCTTGTCAAGATTGGAGCGGGCAACAGCCAGCATGTCGCGGCTTGCATCAATACCGATGGCACGGCGATAGGTGCCGCTGAACAATTGCAGGATGCGGCCCGTGCCGGTTCCCAGATCGAGCATCGAATCGACCGGCGTCGTGCCGATCAGTTTCAAAAGCGCACCTTCCACTGCATCATCGCTGACGTGGAGGCGGCGAAGCTCGTCCCAGGCCGAAGCGTTGCGGCTGAAATAGTCCTGCGCCCGCTCGGCTCTCACCCGCTTGACCGCAGAGAGACGCTCGCTATCGCGCAGCAGAACGGAATCCGTAGGCGATGCGACAGCCAGCAACTGCTTTATCATCTCGGCGGACTTGCCATCCTGACGCAGACGGAAGTATGCCCAAGCACCTTCCTGGTAACGGTCAACAAGATTTTCCTCGGCCAGAAGCTTCAGGTGGCGCGAAATACGCGGCTGCGACTGACCCAGAATCTCGGTCAGATCCGTCACCGTCAAATCGCCCGCCGCCAGAAGCGCCAGCAGACGAAACCGCGTAGGCTCCCCGGCTGCCTTCAACAGCCCAACCAGATTATCAAGCCCTAAAGCCAACACTGCACCTCAAGCCAATCAACATATAAAGATATCTTTATACGATTAGTCGGGATATGCAAGATGGGTGCGTCGCTGGGCAACAGAAAATCGACACATGAATTTCAGCCGCCGCTTTGCTTTGCCCGGTGGGCGGAACACGCAGTGTTTGCTCAAGGCAGGAGCACCGCACCTGCTTGTTGGCTCCCCAGAATGTCACCGGGATTGCGCAATGGACAATCCTTTACAGACAGGCAGCCGCATCCGATACAGCCTTCCAGATCGTCTCTCAACTGCGTCAGCTTGTCGATTCGGCTCTGGAGTGCCGCCCGCCAAGCGCTGGCGAGTTTCTTCCAGTCTTCGGCATTCGGCGTCCGACCATTCGGCAATCCCGATAAGGCCTCCTTGATTTCCGCAAGCGGAATACCAGCCTGCTGAGCAATCCTGATGACGGCCAAACGGCGTAGAACCTCACGCGGATAACGCCGTTGGTTTCCGGCATTGCGCGACGCCGTCAACAACCCCTTGGCCTCATAGAAATGGATCGTGGAAACGGCGACGCCGCAGCGCCTGGCCACCTCGCCAACCGACAGCTCCCGATGAATATCGACCATACCCTATTGACCTCAACTATAGTTGAGGTCGTATGAACCCTATCAACTCATCAATCAAGCGTCAGTACGACCAACCGGAGTTGAACCATGATTTCCATCAAAGGCCTTTACGAGACCCATCTGACTGTCTCAAACCTCGATCGCTCGATAGAATTCTACCGCGATGTCGTCGGGCTTGAACTGGCGCACACCATACCGGACCGAAACGTCGCCTTCTTCTGGCTCGGCGGACGTGAGACATCCATGCTCGGCCTCTGGTCGATCCACAGTTCGCCCATGCAAATGAGGCTGCACATCGCGTTTCAGACGACACTCGATCAGGTCATCGAAGCGCCCGCATACCTGCGCACCCAAGGCATCGTTCCGCGCAACGGCGCAGGCATGGAAATCAACGAACCCAGCGTCTTCCCATGGATGCCGTCGGCCAACGTCTATTTCAACGATCCGGATGGCCATCAGCTGGAATATATCACGATTTTACCCGGCAAGGCTCGGCCCGACATTCTGGGCATGATGACGCTTTCGGAGTGGAACGCACTCGATAAAGGCTAGCTGCAACGCGTGAGATATTCGGCGCCTCATATAGCAAAAGAGGCGGCAAGTGCCGCCTCTCTCAGTTCTATTTTGTAGAACTCAAAACTCTTCCCAATCCGACGCCGCGGCCAGTGCCGCATTGCCGTGGCTTATGGGAACGCTACGGCGTGCCGCAGGACGCGCCGCCGCTGCGGGTTGAGGCGCTGAGCGTGTCGCAGGCGCCTGCCTGCTGGCACTCTGCTGACCCAACTGGAAGTTCGAAAGAAGCCCGTTCAGGTTTGCACTCTCATGTGCAAGCGAGGCACCGGCAGCGTTCATTTCTTCCACCATCGCCGCATTTTGCTGCGTGGCCTGGTCCATATGGTTCACGGCTGTATTCACCTCCGCAAGCCCAACGGACTGTTCCTGCGCTGCCGTCGCAATCGCCTCCATGTGGATATTGACCGACTGCACCAGTTCGGCAATCTCGCCCAGTCCTGCGCCCGTATCGCTGACGAGGCGCACACCTTCACCCACAGCGATGGCGGAATTGCCGATCAGTTCCTTGATTTCCTTGGCCGCCTTGGCAGAGCGTTGCGCCAGCTCGCGCACTTCCTGAGCGACGACAGCAAAGCCCTTGCCCGCCTCCCCCGCACGCGCAGCTTCCACACCGGCGTTGAGCGCCAGCAGGTTCGTCTGGAAGGCAATCTCGTCGATCACGCCGATGATCTGGCCGATCTGTTTCGAGGAATGCTCGATCTTCTCCATGGCAACAACCGCGTTGCGCACCACATCGCTGGATGTGCTGGCCTTTTCGCGGGCAGTCCGCACCACGCCGCGCGCCTCGGCAGATCGCTTGGATGTCGAGGTCACATTGGCGGTGATCTGCTCGAGCGCTGCCGCTGTTTCCTCAAGCGAAGCAGCCTGCTGCTCGGTGCGCTTGGCGAGATGGTCCGATGCAGACGATATCTCGTGTGAACCGCCCGTCACCGTCGAGACCGATTGGCCAACACTGGCCAGCGTTTCGCGCAATTGCCGAACCGAACTGTTGAAGTCCACCCGCAAGGTTTCGAACTGCGATGAGAGCGGTTCATGCAATTCGCACAGCATATCGCCTGCAGCCAGACGCTTCATGCTGGCAGCGAATGTGCTGGTGGCCTGCACCAGACGCGCCTCGGCCTCCGCTTCCGCCGCACGCTGCATCTCCAAGCGTTCACGCTCCGCCTTGGCGCGGTTGTCGGCTTCCGCTGCTTCCAGTTCACGGTTGCGGATCGCAGACTGCCGGAAGATTTCGACGGCCTGCTCCATGTCGCCAATCTCGTCCTTGCGGCCCGAGGCAATGGCAGCACTGTCGATCTCGCCCTTGGCCAGCCGACCCATGGCAGCCACCATCGTTCCGATAGGCCGAACGACGGTCATGGCCATGATGCCGGAGAAAATCACCATTACGATGCCGCCCGCCAGCGTCAGCAGTCCGATGATGACCAGCGTCTGAAAGGCAGCACTAGCGCCCGCCTTTGCGAGATCGGAAATACCGGTCAGATTATCCGTTTCGATCTGCTTCAACTGCTCGATCCGTTTCGTAGCAGTCGAAAACCACGTCGCGCTGTCGAGACCACTCAAATCGGCATCCTGCCCGTTCGCCACGATTCGCGAGCGGAAATCGGCAATGTCCTTGGAGGCTGCGGACAGAAGGCCGCCATAGCTTGCCTTGCGCTGCGGGGTCTGCGCCAGCAGGAATGTATCGATCAGCGCCTGCTGGCCACCGGCCATGGCTGCAAAATCAGCAAAGCGCGCCGGGTCCATCTTCTTGGCCGTTATGAAACCGTTGCCGAGGCCGCGTTCCTGCCCGGCAAGCTCCTTCGCCTTCATCAATTCCGCATAGGCGCCGATCTGGCGAGCGATATTCGGATCACCCACCTCCTCAACGAGATCGGACGCAATCGAAACAATATTGCCGATTGCCGAAGTATAGGAGCCGAAGGCCTGACCGCCGCTTGCAGAAAGACTATCCACGGACTGCCGCAATTGCAGCGTCGATGTCAGACTTGCTTTGGCGGCGGCGTATTGTGCTGCGAGAGCGTCGCCGCTCACGTCGGAAAGAGATGCGGAAATCGTATCGAACTGGCTCGCGACACCATCGGTCTGGGTGCGCGCGCTCGCAAGCTCGGCAACATTCTTGGTACCCTTGGAGCCGATAAAGCCCGCCGTCAATCCGCGCTCGACCTGAAGGGAGTGCGCAATGTCGCTCAGTTTCTTCAACTGCTCGCTGATGACAACGACATCATTCATGTTGTGATAATCGTTCAGGCGTGCCGAAAGTTGAACATATGACAGATAACCGGCTGCAAGCATCGGAAGGGTCACCGCAGCCCACAGCCTTTTGCTGATCGCAATATCGACCAATTTCATGAGGTTCGCTCCTGTATCGTGACCTCATGCCACCCCGCCGCGCAGATCATATGCACAGACCCGAATAAACATCACCTTTATTAAATAAGACTAAATCGGAAGTATTTCTTGAGCACGGCGGCTTATTTGATAATAATCAATAAGTATAAAATGCACAAAATAAAAGCCGCTGCATCAAATTGATGCAGCGGCTTTCGATGCTTCGCTTATTTTATCAGCAGGTCAACGCGTCAAACGCTTATACGCCTGGCTTCCCGGGTTCAGCGCATCTGCACCCAGACGGCGGATCTTGTCCTGTTCGTAGTCTTCGAAGTTGCCTTCGAACCATTCCACATGGCCGTCGCCTTCAAACGCGAGAATGTGGGTGGCAAGGCGGTCCAGGAACATTCTATCGTGGCTGATGATGATGGCGCAGCCGGCGAAGTTTTCGAGCGCCGTTTCCAGCGCGCCCAGCGTTTCCGTATCAAGGTCGTTGGTCGGTTCGTCGAGGAGGAGAACGTTGCCGCCCGCCTTCAGCATCTTCGCCAGGTGCACGCGGTTGCGCTGACCACCGGAGAGGTTGCCAACCTTCTGCTGCTGGTCGCCACCCTTGAAGTTGAAGGCGCCGCAGTATGCACGGCTGTTCATATCGAACTTGCCGAGCTTGATGATTTCGGCACCGCCGGAGATTTCTTCCCAAACGGTCTTGGAACCGTCGAGAGCATCGCGGCTTTGGTCGACATAGCCGAGCTGCACGGTCTCACCGATGCGAACCGAACCGCTATCGGGCTTTTCCTGACCGGTGATCATCTTGAACAACGTCGTCTTACCGGCACCGTTGGGGCCGATGATGCCGACGATACCGCCCGGTGGCAGCTTGATCGAGAGATCGTTGATCAGCGTGCGGCCTTCAAAGCCCTTGGTGATGCCTTCCATCTCGATGACCACCTGGCCGAGACGCTCAGATACCGGAATGATGATCTGCGCGTCGCCGGGGCGCTGCTTGTCGGCCGCATCAACCAGCTGTTCGTAGGACTTGATACGCGCCTTGGACTTGGCCTGACGTGCCTTCGGGCTCGATGCGATCCATTCCTGTTCGCGCGAAATTGCCTTCTGGCGGCCTGCGTCTTCGCGGGCTTCCTGCTGCATACGCTTGGCTTTTGCCGTCAAGTACGCAGAGTAGTTGCCTTCGTATGGAATGCCGCGGCCACGGTCGAGCTCGAGAATCCAGCCGGTGACGTTATCCAGGAAGTATCTATCGTGGGTAATCATCATCACGGCGCCGGGGTAATCGCGCAGGTGCTTTTCCAGCCATGCGATAGTTTCGGCGTCAAGGTGGTTGGTCGGTTCGTCGAGCAGCAGCAGGTCCGGCTTGGACAGAAGCAGACGGCACAGCGCGATACGGCGGCGCTCACCACCGGATAGCAGGGAAACGTCGCTCTCCTTCGGCGGGCAGCGCAGGGCTTCCATCGCCATTTCGACCTGCTGCTCCAGATCCCACAGGTTCTGGCTGTCGATGATGTCCTGAAGCTTCGCGCCCTCATCGGCGGTCTCATCGGAATAGTTCATCATCAGTTCGTTGTAACGCTCGAGCACGGCCGTCTTGTCGGCCACGCCCACCATGACGTTTTCGAACGCGGTCTTGGTCTCGTCCAGATGCGGTTCCTGCTCGAGGTAACCGACGGTCGCACCTTCGGCCAGCCACGCCTCGCCGGTGAATTCCTTGTCCTGACCGGCGATGATGCGCAGCACCGTGGACTTACCGGCACCGTTGGGGCCGAGAATACCGATCTTGGCATCGGGGTAGAACGACAGGTTGACGTTCTCGAGAATCTTCTTTGCGCCGTAAGACTTGTTCAGCCCCGACATGTGGTAGATGAATTGGCGTGCCATTGTAGCGAATGCTCCACGTCAGTTTGGGAAAGTTGCCGCTATGTAAGGTAAATAGGGCGTTGGAGCAACCTCCAACCAAGAATAAGCCAAGCTGCGGAGACGGGAATGGACGATATGATGTTTGGCGAAATCAACCGGCTGGAAAGCCCTTCCGGCGCCACCCTCGCCTACCGGCATCAACCCGCCACCGGCACGCCGCGCGGTGTGCTGATGATCTGCCATGGGCTTGTCGAGCATGCCGGGCGCTATCGCCGTTTCGCCGAGGTCATGTCCGCACAGGGCTTCGAGATCTACGCCCACGACCATCGCGGCCATGGACGCACGAAGGCGGGGGATGCGCCCATCGGGCGCTTCGCCTGGAAGGACGGCGTGAGCAAGGTCATCGCAGACGTGATGGCGATCCGCACATTGGCCGCAGAACGCCACCCCGGTCTGCCCATCATACTCTTCGGCCATTCCATGGGTGGCCTCATCGCGCTCAACACTGCCGTCAGCCACCCGGATGCCTTCGACGCCCTGTCGATCTGGAACTCCAACCTCAACACCGGCGTCATGGGCCGTCTGGCGCAGGTCGTTCTGCGCATCGAAAAAATGCTGAAAGGCTCCGATGTGCCCAGCGCCATCCTGCCCAAGGCAACCTTCCGCATCTGGAACAGCAAGATGCCGGAAAAGCGCACCACCGCAGACTGGCTGAGCCACGACAAGGCGGCAGTCGATGCCTATGTTGGCGATCCGCTCTGCCAGTTCGAAGCCAGCGTCTCGCTGTGGCAGGACGTGTTCGACATGTCCTATCGCGGCCCCAAACTCATCTCCCGCCTCCCCAAAACCCTCCCCATCCTCCTCGTCAGCGGCAACGAAGACGCCGCCACCAACAATGGCCGCGAGATCGTCTGGCTGGCCCAGCAGTTCCGCGCAGCAGGCTTCAGCAACGTCACCGACCGTATCTACCCCGGCATGCGGCACGAAACGTTGAACGAAATCGGCTGGGAGGTCCCGGCAGCAGATTTCGCGGCCTGGGCGCGGGGTGTGGCGGACTGATTCCTCTCTTCCGTCATCCCGGACTTGATCCGGGATCCAGTCGCCTTGCGTCTGCAAGGCGAAAGACCCTTTCAGCCTAAAGACTTGGGCTGACTGGATACCGGCTCAAGGCCGGTATGACGGTGGTGGGGATGCAAGAACATGGGAAATCATCGCACCCTGCTGATCTGGCGACGCTTCACTGCCGAAACGGAATGACTCCATGAGATTATTTCACATGCATGCAGAAGGTCGCCCGTCTATAAACTTCTGAAATGTGTGAGACAGACATGGCAGAGACTTCCGATAAGAAACAGCCGCCCCTGAAGGGCATTCGTGTGATCGAGCTGGCGCGCGTGCTGGCTGGTCCCTGGGCCGGGCAGATGCTGGCCGATATGGGTGCCGATGTCATCAAGGTGGAAAGCCCCGATGGCGGCGACGATACGCGCGCCTGGGGGCCACCCTTCGTTGAAAGCAAGGATGGCGACAATCTTTCCGCCGCCTATTATCACTCCACCAATCGCGGCAAACGTTCCATCACCATTGATCTGAAGACCGAGGACGGTCGCCAGACCGTGCGTCGGCTGGTGAAAACCGCCGATGTCATGATCGAGAATTTCAAACGCGGCGGGCTGGAGAAATACGGGCTGGATTACCAGTCGCTGCGGGCGCTGAACCCCAAGCTCATCTATTGCTCCATCACCGGCTTCGGCCAGACCGGCCCTTACGCGGATTTCGCCGGTTACGACTATATCGTGCAAGGCATGTCCGGCTTCATGTCGATTACCGGCGAGCCGGATGGTCAGCCGATGAAGGCAGGCGTTGCGGTGGCCGATATCTTCACCGGCATCTATTCCGTCACCGCCATTCAGGCTGCCCTCATCCACGCGATGCGCACGGGCCAAGGCCAGCATATCGATATGGCGCTGCTGGATGTGCAATCGGCGGTGCTGGCCAACCAGAACATGAACTACCTCATTTCCGGCAAGGCACCGGTGCGACTGGGCAACGCCCACCCCAACATCTCGCCTTACGAGGTGGTGCCCACCGCTGACGGATTCCTCATTCTCGCCGTTGGCAATGACGGGCAGTTCCGTCGCCTCTGCAAAATCCTCGGCATCGACGCGATCGCGGACGATGAACGCTACGCGACCAACAAGGCGCGCGTCGCCCACAAGGTCGAGGTCCGCCAGATCGTTTCCACTGAAACGCTCAAATGGATGAAGCGCGATCTGCTGACGGCCTGCGAAACCAATGCCGTGCCCGCCGGTCCCATCAACTCCATCGAGGAGATGTTTGCCGATCCGCAGGTTCAGGCCCGCGGCCTGCGCGTGGATCTGGAAGCAGCCGATGGCACCGTCATTCCCGGCGTGCGCACGCCTATCGTGCTATCCGAGACACCCTTGCATTATAATCGACCGAGCCCGCGTCTGGGCGAGCATCAGGACGAAGTTCTGGCCGAACTGGCTGATATTGAAAGGACCATTGCGCCATGAAGAGAACAGGCGGACAGTTGATTGTCGAAGCCCTGAAAGCCAATGGCGTGTCGCGCGTCTCCTGCGTGCCGGGCGAAAGCTATCTGGCGGTGCTGGATGCGCTCTACGAAAGCGGCATCGAAACCGTTGTCTGCCGCCAGGAAGGCGGCGCGGCGATGATGGCCGATACATGGGGACGGCTGACCGGCGAACCCGGCATCTGCATGGTCACACGCGGCCCCGGCGCGACAAACGCCTCTGCCGGACTGCACATCGCCATGCAGGATTCCATCCCAATGATCCTGTTCATCGGCCAGGTGCAGCGCGATGCACGCGAGCGCGAGGCCTTTCAGGAGGTCGAATACCGCCGCGCTTTCACGGAATTTGCCAAATGGGTCGGCGAGATCGATGATGCCCGCCGCATCCCGGAATTCGTCACCCGCGCCTTCGCCATAGCCACATCCGGTCGTCCCGGCCCGGTGGTCCTGAGCCTGCCCGAGGATATGCTGGTCGATCTGGTGGAGGCACCGGAAGCCAAGCCCTACACGCCGGTCGAAAACCACCCCGGCCGCAAGCAGATGGCAAAATTCGCAGAGCTTTTGGGCAACGCCAAGCGCCCCATGATCATCGTCGGCGGCACGCGCTGGACGGAAGACAGCGTGGCAAAATTCAAGACATTTGCCGAGACCTTCAAGCTGCCCGTCGGCTGCTCCTTCCGCCGTCAGGCGCTGTTCGATCACCTCAGCCCATCCTATGCGGGCGATGTCGGTATCGGCATCAACCCGGCACTGTCGAAGGAAATCAAGGAGGCCGACCTCATCGTGCTTCTCGGCAGCCGCATGTCGGAAATGCCGTCTTCCGGCTATACCCTGCTCGACATCCCCTACCCGTCGCAGACGCTGGTGCATATCTTCCCGGATGCCGAAGAGCTTGGCCGAATGTACCGCCCCGATCTCGCCATCTGCGCATCCACCAGCGATTTCGTCGATGCGCTGGAAAGCCTTGAGGCGCCCCAAAACCCCGTCTGGGCAGACCGCACTGCCGCCATGCACGACGCCTATCTGAAGTGGTCCACCCCGCCGAAAACCGGCCCAGGCCCAGTCCAGATGGGCCCGATCATGGACTGGATCGAGGCCAATGTGCCCGTCGATGCCGTCTTTACCAATGGCGCGGGCAACTACGCTACATGGCTGCACCGCTTCCACCGTTTCCAGCGTTTCAACACGCAATCAGCCCCCACCTCCGGCTCCATGGGCTACGGCCTGCCAGCCGCAGTCGCCGCCAAGCATCTGTTTCCAGAACGCGAAGTCGTTTGCTTCGCAGGTGACGGCTGCTTTATGATGCACGGCCAGGAATTCATCACCGCCGTGCGCTACGGCCTGCCGATCATCACCGTGCTGGTCAACAATGGCACCTACGGCACCATCCGCATGCATCAGGAACGGGAATATCCCGGCCGCGTCAGCGGCACCGACCTCGTCAACCCCGACTTCGTTGCCTTCGCCAAGGCCTATGGCGGCCACGGTGAACTTGTGGAGAAGACAGAAGACTTCGGCCCGGCCTATGAGCGCGCCAGAGCCAGCGGCAAGCCTTCAATCATTGAGGTGAAGCTGGACCCAGAGGCCATTACACCTGCGCGGACGTTGACGCAGATTCGCGAGCGGACGTAATCTTGCCCTTGCCGTCCTCCTCATTCCTGTGCTTGTCACAGGAATCTAGTCAGCCCAAGTCCTTGGGCTGAAAGGAGTCGTCCGCCGCGCCGACGCGCGGCACTGGATTCCTGTGACATCAACAGGAATGAGGAAAGATAAATGGCAGAGCAGACACCAGCGGTCATAACCCCACGCAACGCAAGCATCGAACCATCCGCCGGTGCACCCTTCGAGGCCGTCCGCGTCGCCCGCGATGTGCTCCACACGTCGCGCACCGCCGGTCTCGCCACGCTCGATCCGCACAGCGGCTATCCCTACAACACCGCCACCAACATCGCTGTCGAGGCGGATGGCACCCCCTTCTTCTTCACCGCACGCCTAGCGCTGCATGCCCGCAACATCGAAGCCGACCCGCGCATTTCGCTGGTACTTGCGCCCTTCAACAAAGGTGATGCGCTGACGTTGCCGAGACTGACGCTGGTGGGAAAAGCCGAACTCATCGGCGAGGACGAGATACCGCTGGCCAAGGCGCGCTATATTGCCCGCTACCCGAAGGCCAAACTCTATCTCGCACTACCAGACACCCAGCTCTACCGCCTGAACATCGAAGGCCTGCAGATCAATGGCGGCCCTGCCCGCAATGCCAGCAACATCACGCCTGTTGATTTGCGCACCGAGCTATCAGGCGCTGAGGACTTCATGGCAGCAGCGGAGACTGAAGCAATTCGTCTCAATGCGATAAAGGGCGAGGCATCGCGTTTGGCAGCTGTGGCGGGGAGGAAATCCGGTGCCTGGAAAATCACGTCTATCGACCCGGAGGGGATCAATCTCGCGTCGGTAAGCGACTTGATGAGACTTTGGTTCAATGAACGGGTGACAAGCTTGAATCAACTCCCAAAGGCCCTGACTCAACTTTCGAGAGATGTCCGTTAGTTCTCTGAAATAACTGACGTATTGGCCCGCGAAGCGCAGTCGGATTCAGTCGCCCGAAACCGGAGGCCTTACCAACGTCTTATAATTATACAGCGCCAGTAAAAGCAGAAAAACACCAATAAGCCAAAAGGGATAAAAGCCTTCGCCGAGTTCCACGACCTCACGAATGCGACAATTATCGTTGGTGAGATAGGCACCGAGACCCCTGGTTACTTTTTCCCATGCGACACTGGGTGGCTGCCCGCCGAAGAACGATGTGATGGCGAGATAGCCGAGCGCGTATAAGAAGTACATAGCGAAGCATATTAAATCGAGCAGACAAAAAAGCTGATCTTTCTTGACCGCCGTCGCGACCGCAGATGCGACGAAATACGCAATGATCAGAAAAAACACTATTTTATCTTCGGAAAACCAGCCCGTTTCCGATTGCCATCCACAAAAGCTGTATATCTTGTAAGGATAATAAACGGACGCCATAAAGGAAATAATGATCGCTAATTTCAGCGAAATCCGAACGAGAATGGGATTCCATGAATCCATGACGATCCGCCGTAACGTCGAGATATACTTGCCTTGAGAAATCGCTAAAAAAACGCCGCCTAATCAAAGGCGGCGTTTTAAAAAATCATCAAACAGCAGCCGTCACAATAAACTCGACCTTATAATCCGGTGTCGCAAGCGCTGCTTCGCTTGTCGCACGGGCTGGCGGGTTTGCCGGGTCGATCCAGGATTCCCAGACGGCGTTCATTTCGCCGAAGGTGGACATGTCGGAGATGTAGATGATGGTCTGGAGTATCTTGGATTTGTCGGAACCGGCGAGAGCCAGCAGGCGGTCGACTTCGGCGAGTGCGGATTTGCTCTGCTCGGTCACGGATGTGCCTTCACCGACCTGACCTGCGAGGTAGACCGTGTTGCCGTGAACGACTGCGCCGCTCATGCGCTTGCCGGGTTCGATACGCTTGATGCTCATGCTGAAACTCCTGTTGGTACTTTGGGCAGAAAATGACGACCGAAAATCAGCCGCGTATATGATGGGTCTTTTCGTAGATCGCCGTGGAGCGCGCGCCGGAGCGGCAAAAGCCGAGCATGGGACGCTGAAGCTCGTCCAGCGCATCCACCATGCCGGTGACGGCATCGGCATCAACGCCGAAGCGTCCGACCGGCACATGCACGACGGCAATGCCGAGTTCTTCGGCCCGCTCTGCGATGTCGGCAAACAGGGGCTGGCCCTCTTCTTCACCATCGGGGCGGTGACACACGATGGATTTGAAGCCGAGCGCCTTGACCTCATCGAGATCGGCAACGCTGATCTGGCCGCTCACGGAATAGTCGTCGTCAATGCGCCTGATATCCATCTTCATATCCTCCTGTCGTCAACGGCAATCTGGCCTGTTTCAAGCCATGCCGCCCTAAATCCGCATTCGGTGTAAGGGGTTAAATCCAGTGCGTCAATGACAGGATTTTTCAAAAATATGGCCATTCAAAGAATAGAAAAGCGCAAGCCATAGCGCCTGCTTTCACCCGGTTGCAGCATGGTGAACTCCCCCGCCTCGCGCAATTGCGCACGGTCTACCCAGCGGTGCGAGACGGGCTCGATGCCCATGACATCTGCCGGGCTTTGTTGGTTTCGCCACATCTGGAGATAGGGCAGCGTATCGGCACGAAAGGCGACGCGAAGGGTGCGCCCGCCGATGGCCGCGATCGGCCCCACAGACATTTGCGCCCAGCCCTCACCGTTGACGGGCACGCAGAACACACCGCCCGGCTCTTCGCCAAAACGCCAGCCAAACCCGCCGCCCTCGAACATCTCCCCGGTCAGCCGCACGTCGTCATCGAAAAGCCGTGCGCCGATGTTCATGTGGTACATATGAAAGACAGGGGCTGGCCGGTCGCTGGTGTTGGTAACCGTGTCATCAAGGCTGATTTCGCCGCTCGCGCCGTCAATGTGCCACTGCCGATCCAGACGGGCCGTGCCGCCATCTGCAAGAACCACCGGAACCCTTGCCGCTGCGCGCGCATTATCGTCCGATACCACGCAGTCGGTGATCTCGGCCGGGTGTGACGAAAACGAACCATGAAGAGGGTAGCGCCTGCCGCTGTCATCGCCTTCGATGGGTTGAGGGTGGCGAATGTGGTCGGGGCCGCAGGTGAACATGAAGCCTTCCAGCGAATGGTCAATGCGCGCATCGCCATCATCGGGAATGGCCCTACCGGGCGCGATATCGACGCCATCGACGACGCAGGCACCGATGTCGAAAACGGACGTTTCGTCCAGATAAATCGTTGGGGATAGTCCTGCTTGCAGGGCGCGCATGCATCCTCCTCTTCAACCCGTTGGCTTCGATAGTTGACGTAGCGATCACACAAAAGCTATCGCAACGTCATGAAATTAAGATTGCGTTAATCTCGAATTCACCTTTTTCACAATAGGGTCAAGATTAACGTGTGTGTAATGGGCAAGAACCCAGGGATCGCAGAATCGTGAAACTTTTAATTAACGCAATGTTTTGTCTCGCGGCTGCGGCGACACCCATACTGGCACCTTTGCAGGCCAATGCTCAACAGCCGATGCTTGTCGCGCCTGACGGGCGTGTGGTGGACTATATGCCGGAGCGCGGTGACATCGTCATCAGCCGAGACCGCATGGGCCGCACCGTCTATTACGACCGTTACGGCAACCTGCTGGCCACGGAAATGCCGCGCGGCGCGCCAGCCCGCCGGGAGGCTCAGGCCGACCCGTATCGCGACCCGTACTACAATCAGGGCGGTGACTATTACCCACCGGCACCGGGCCAGGCCGACCAGTATCAGCAGCCGCAGCGCCAGTATGGCAACCAGGGCAACGGCGTACCACGGGATTATCGCCAGTTTCGTGGCGATGGCAGCGACGACGATGTCTATACCGGCTCTGTCGCAACCCGCCCCGGCGATGTCGAAAGCGGCCCGCTTGGCGAACCCATGCCCGGCGAAAGCACCACGGCAATCGTGCCGCAGCCAGATCACCTCGTCGAGCGTAACCAGCCGGTCACCGCACCAGTCAATCGTTCGCGACAGGAAATCGTTGCCCTTCAGGTCTTTCTCGACCGCGAAGGCATTTCGCCCGGCGTGATCGACGGCAAGATGGGCGACAACGTCAACAAGGCGATTGCTGCCTGGCAGGATATGACAGGCGAGCGTCTGGACCCTAATAACACCGACGACATTCTGGAGCGCCTGCGCAACACCGGCGGTCTGGCGATCGTCGATTATACGATTACCGCAGCAGACGCCGCAGGTCCTTATGTGGCCTCCATTCCCGATGACTACGCCGAAAAGGCACAGCTTCCGGCCATGGCCTATACTTCGACATCAGAGGCTCTGGCTGAACGCTTCCATATGGACGAGACCTATCTGAAGGAACTCAACCCCGGCGTCGATTTCACCGTTCCCGGCACCATCATCAAGGTCGTCAGCCCCGGAGACACGAAAAAGGGACAGGTCGCCCGTATTGTGGCCCATAAGGGCATCAAGCAGGTGTTTGCCTATGACGAGAGCGGCGTGCTGATTGCCGCCTATCCAGCGACCATCGGCTCCTCCGATACACCGTCGCCATCCGGCACGCACACGGTCGAGCGCATCGCGCTCAATCCGGGCTATACCTATAACCCCAAGATCAACTTCCAGCAGGGCCAGAACAGCCAGATCTTGCAGATTCCGCCCGGCCCCAACGGCCCTGTCGGCACGGTCTGGATCGCGCTTTCCAAACCGACTTACGGCATTCACGGCACACCGGAACCCTCCAAGATCGGCAAGACGAACAGCCACGGCTGTATTCGCCTGACCAACTGGGATGCGACGGAGCTGGCTAAGATGGTTCGCCCGGGCGTTGTTGTGGAGTTTGCGGAGTAAGGGAGAAACTCCCTCTCTCCGTCATTCCGGCCTTGAGCCGGAATCCAGCAGACGCGCGTCTGCGCGGCGGAAAGGGTCTTTCAGCCCAAAGACTTGGGCTGACTGGATCCCGGCTCAAGGCCGGGATGACGGTCGTGGGGTGAAGACCTACCCTCACCCCAATTTCGGCACCCGCTTTTCACCCCTGCGCTCCGTCAGGAAGAACGCAAACGCCGTGGCAGGTAGCGCAAAACCAATCCACGAAGCCGCTGTCCACTGTCCCTGCGCATAAGCCCAGCCACCGAGCGCAGAGCCCACAGCTCCACCCATGAAGAACGTTGCCATGAAGATGCCGTTGAGGCGGCTGCGGAATTCTGCCCCCAGCGTAAAGATGGCGCGCTGGCCCAGCACCAGATTGGTGGTGACAGCAAAATCCAGCACGATGGCCGCAACCACCAGCAGCGCCAGAGACAGGTAAGAGCCCTCGGGCGCGATGTGGGTCATGAGGAAGGATGCCATGGCAGCCAGCAGCGCACAGAGCGTCGCGGCCCATGTCCAGCCACGATCCGCCATCCGCCCGGCAATGGGTGCCGCAACAGCACCGGCAGCACCGGCCAGCGCAAACAGCGCGATTTCGCTTTGCGTCATGCGGAAGGCGGGGCCGCTGAGATAGAGCGGCGTCACCGTCCAGAACAGGCTGAACGCTGAGAACATGCCCGCCTGATAGATTGAACGGCGCTGCAAAAGCCGCGTGTTTACGGCCAGCTTGCCCATAGAGGCCAGCAATGTGGTGTACGGCAACTTCGCATCCGGCGTGCGGCGTGGCAACAGGCGGTAGAGCACGAGCGCCAACACGGCCATGACGCCCGCCGAAATCAAGAAAACGCCGCGCCAGGAAACCAATTCCGAGAGAACGCTGGAAACAGGCCGCGCCAGCATGATGCCGATCATCAAGCCGCTCATGATGCTGCCAACGACGCGGCCACGTGTGGCGTCAGGCGTCATATGCGCCGCTATGGGCACGATCATCTGCACCGCAACCGAAGCGACCCCGACCAGAAAGACGGCGATGAGAAACTGTGCTGCATGCGGCGCGAGGGCAGCACCGATCAATGACAGAACCGCCATGATGACGGTGATAACGATCAGCTTTCTGTTTTCGATGAGATCGCCCAACGGCACCACGAACAGCAGTCCCAACCCGTAACCGATCTGCGTCAGCGTCACGATCAAGCCCGTTGCCGCCGCAGACAGCCCAAGCTCTGCGCCGATGAGGCCAGCGAGCGGCTGGGCATAATAGATATTGGCGGCGATCAGCCCGCAGGCCGTGGCCAGCAGAAAAATCATGGCGGAAGAAAGCGTCTCTTCCTGTGCGGCCTCAGCGCCAAGCACCGTAGATGTCATTACCCGTCTCCAAATTAGGAAATACTCATTTCCCAAATACACATAAAAATCAGTCGAAAACCTTCATGGCAACATCGACCACTGAACTCAGTTCCGCTTTCGTCAGGCCCGTCTTGCCAACCACTCGCATGCCGTAAATGATACAGAGCGCCGTCTTCGCCAAAGCGGCTGCATCCTTAGTATTGGATACCGAGCCATCCGCCTGCCCCTCACGCACGAGGCGACCCAGAATGTTTTCGCGGGCATCGATGGCACCACGCACAACGCGCGCCATATCGTCATCTAGCGAAGCGAGATCGGCAGCGGCACCGACGACGAGACACCCCTGCCCGCCAGATGGGCCAACGCAGGCATCCGCATAGAAATTCATGCCTGCCAGCAGCTTTTCTCGCCCGTTCCTGCCGGTCTGAACAGCCGCTTCGAAACGCCGTGACTGCACCAGCTTGTAGCGCTCGACGGCGGCGATGTAGATGTCCTTCTTGTCCTTGAAGGCCTTGTAAAGACTGCCCTGCGTCAGTTCCATCGCCTGCGTCAGATCACCCACTGATGTCGCGTGGTAACCGCGCTCTGAGAACACGCCGATGGCCTTGTCGATGGCGAGATCGACATCGAACTCACGCGGGCGGCCGCGCTGGCGTGTGTGGATTAAAGATGGGCTTGGCTGTATCATGAGCGGCAATATAGGAAACGATCATTTCCAAATCAAGCACAAAATACGCCCGGACAGAATCTGTGCCGGGCGTATGAAAAGGTTCAGGCGGCCCTGCGGCTGAAAAACTTGAGATCGCGACCGGAGCGAACGACGCGCACGGGCATCAGGCGCATGACCTCATTAGCGAAATTGCGCACGTTTTCCATGGCTTTATCGACGTTGCTGACCTTTTGACAGTCGAGCGCGGCCAGCGTGCCGCCATAGTCGAAGATATCGCGGAACGCAGCGCGTTCGGCAATCGGCGTAGCCAGAACGCGGACGTTCTTGGCGGCCAGCAATGCTTTGACCACCAGCATCGAGCGCGTGCTGACCATCGCGTTGACGCGGGTGAGAACAACCGAGTGATCGATCGTGATGCCCATCTTGCGGTTCAGCAATTCGATGTGCTCGAGAACCTCGGCTGCCCCGCGCGCATCCATGGCAGAGCCCTGAACGGGAATGATGACGTGGTCCGAAATGCCCAGCGCCATCGTCAGCAGCGGACTTTTGGTGCCCGGCAGATCGATGATGAAACAGTCCGTGTTAGCCTTGTTTTCGCGGATATGGGTTTCCAGCGATGCCATGGTGACATGGGAAATGACCGAGAGGTTCTGAACAGCACCGGACATGTCCGACCAGCGCGAAATCCACAATTGCGGATCGGCATCGAGAACGGTGACACGGTGACCGGTGCGCGCAAGTTCCGTGGCCAGCAGCAGAACAGCAGTCGTCTTGCCCGCGCCGCCCTTGGTGTTTGCAAATGTGATAACTGGCATAGGGCCCCCAAATGCAGAGCCTGACTTCATCGCTCTTCAACGCACCGCGACATTCATGGTGCACTGTATATTGTTAACGAAGATGGTTAACGAAATGGAAATAACCGTTGCGATTTGTTGTATGGATCAGCTCCCGGTTTCCAGTTCAGCCCTGTAAAAAATCCGGCAAAGCTTAAAGACACACGTTGCCGTTCACGCGGCGCAGATGCGCCCGTGGTGTGCTGAAGCCCTTGAGAACACACGCAAATGCGGCAGTGTTTCAGGTATAGTCTTCGTCGTCGGTACCGCATTTGCGTGGTCTCGAGTCCTATAAATTCTCAGGCCGGGCATTGAATGCACCGGCCTGAGTTCAGTTTTCCGATGTACCTTTCCTCTTCCATGTCCGAAAACCGTTTACGGAATTTCGAACAGTTCATCAGTCAGGCCCATCGGTCGTCGCATTTGATGATCACCCGCACGTCTACGGCCAATCACCACCCTCCGCCTGCCCCGACAGTGTCTCGCGAAAACACTCCAGCCGCGAAAGTGTGGAGATTGTAGGCATGGGGTTGGTGGGCGTGGAGAAAAATTTTTTGACTTTTTTTGGGATGGGGAAAGTGGAGGTTTGTGGGTGGGGTTTACCCCCCTCTGCCCTGCCGGGCATCTCCCCCTCAGGTGGGGAGATCGGCTAGAGGCCAGCTCACCATTCCACTAGCAGCCTTCAATATGGGCGGGACTTAACCGCGAGTCGATCTCCCCCCTTGAGGGGGAGATGCCTGGCAAGGCAGAGGGGGGTGAGCCCCACCCACCATCGTCAGCGCGATATCAAAAGCACTCCAGAAACAGCGCCTTCGTATTCTCCGCCGTCATTTCCACCGGGTTCCCCCCGCAACTCGGGTCCTTGATCGCCTCCGCCACAAGTTCATCCACCCGGTCAGGCTTGATACCCATGGCCGTGAGGCTATCAGGCACGCCAAGCTCCTTACGAAGCTCCAGCACATAATCATAAAAGCCATCAAACCCGCCTTCGATGCCGAGATAGGCCGCCGCGCGGGCAATCTTGTCTTCGATAACAGGGCGGTTAAAGCGCAGGACGGCGGGCATGACGACGGCGTTGGTCATGCCGTGGTGGGTGTTGTAGACCGCGCCGATGGGGTGCGACAGCGAATGGATGGCGCCGAGACCCTTCTGGAAGGCGACCGCGCCCATGGCGGCGGCGGCCATCATGTTGGAGCGGGCTTCGATGTCCGTGCCGTCTTTGTAGGCGCGCGGCAGATATTCCTTCACCAGCCGCAGACCTTCGAGCGCAATACCGGCGCTCATCGGGTGATAGAAGGGCGAGGAATAGGCTTCCAGGCAATGGGCGAAGGCATCCATGCCGGTGCCGACCGTGATGGCCTTGGGCATGCCGACCGTCAGTTCCGGATCGCAGATGACCACACCGGGCAGGAATTTCGGGTGGAAGATGATCTTCTTCACATGGGTCTGCGAGTTGGTGATGACGCTGGCGCGACCCACCTCAGAACCCGTGCCTGCCGTCGTCGGCACGGCAACGATGGGCGCGATGCCATCGGAGTTCGCGCGGGTCCACCAGTCGCCGATGTCCTCGAAATCCCAGACCGGTCGGGTCTGGCCTGCCATGAAGGCGACGGCCTTGCCGAGATCGAGACCGGAGCCACCGCCAAAGGCGACGACGCCATCATGGCCGCCATCCCTAAAGGCTTTCACGCCTGCTTCGAGATTGATCTCGTTGGGGTTCGGGTCCACGTCCGCAAAGATGGCGCGGCCAAGGCCTGCCTCTTCCAGAATATCCAGCGCGTGGGCCGTGATCGCCATGCTGGCGAGGCCACGGTCGGTGACAAGCAGCGGCTTTTTGATACCGAGCGTCTTGCAGGCGTCCGCCAGTTCCTTGATGCGGCCGCGTCCCATCTTGATCGGGGTCGGATAGCTCCAGTTTGCGACGATGTTCATTTCGTGACTTTCTTCAGATGGTAGGATTTTGGACGGGTCAGGTTCTGGAAGCCGATGACCGACAGCGAGCCGCCACGACCGGTATCCTTGACGCCGGTCCAGCAGAGAGCCGGATCGAGATAATCGGCGCGGTTCATGAAGACGGTACCGGTTTCGATCTCGCGACCGATACGCCCTGCCCGCTCAGCATCCTGCGTCCACAACGATGCGGTGAGACCGTATTTGCTGTCATTCATCAGGTGCAGCGCTTCGTCGTCGTTCTTCACCTTCATGATGCCGACGGCCGGGCCGAAGGTTTCCTCGGTCATGAATTCCATGGAGTGATCGACATTGACCAAGATTTGCGGCGCGACATAGGCGCTTTCGCCATCATCGGCGGCAAAGAGTTTGGGATCGACCAGCGCCTTCGCACCCTTCGCAACGGCATCGGCCACTTGCTGGCGCACCACCTTGGCGAAACGCTTATTGGCCATTGGACCGAGGGACGTTTCCTGTTCCAGCGGGTTGCCGAGCTTATAGTTGGACACCCATGCCACGGATTTTTCAACGAAGGCATCGAACAGCGATTCGTTGACATAGACACGCTCGATGCCGCAGCAGCATTGGCCGGAGTTGAAGGTTGCGCCATCCATGAGCGTATCGACCGCCGCATCCAGATCGGCATCTTCCATCACATAGCCGGGGTCCTTGCCACCAAGTTCCAGACCAAGGCCGGTGAAGGTGCCAGCGGCAGCGCGTTCGATGGCGCGACCGCCTTCGACGGAGCCGGTGAAATTGACGAAGTTGAACAGGCTTTCGGCAATCAGCGCCGACGTCGTCTGGTGGTCGAGGAAGAGGTTGATGAACACATCCTCCGGCACGCCTGCTTCCACAAAGGCGCGCACCATGCGCTCACCTACCAGCAGCGTCTGCGCGGCGTGTTTGATGACAACTGTATTGCCCGCCATCAAGGCAGGCGCGATGGTGTTGATGGCGGTCATGTAAGGGTAGTTCCACGGCGCGATGACGAAAACGACGCCATGCGCTTCGCGCTCGATGCGGCGTTCGAAATTTCGGCTTTCCTCGATGACCAGCGGTGCCAGCGCATCGGCTGCAATGGAGGCGACATAGTTGGAGCGTTCGTTAAAACCCTTGAACTCACCGCCATAGCGCACCGGGCGGCCCATCATACGAGCCAGTTCCGGCACGACTTCGTCCACCATCTCGTTCAGCCGGGCCACACCTTTCAGCACCAGTTGAACGCGATCTTCCAAAGGGCGACGCGCCCAGGATTTTTGCGCAGCGCGCACTTTCAATACGGCGGTCCGCGCCGCATCCAGCGACATCGCCTCGCGCTCGGCATAAACCGAACCGTCGATCGGCGAAATATTCTGGATCATGACCATGATGGTTTTCCTATGATTTGTTATGCCCGTTCAAAACCGCGCGCGACTTCCCAATCGGTCACGCGGCGGTCGTATTCTTCCTGCTCCCACTTTGCGGCGCGAACATAGTGATCGATCACATCATCACCGAAAGCGCTACGCAGCATCTTGGACGTGTTAAGGTGATCCGTCGCGTCCCGCAATGTCTTGGGTATTTCTCTGATGTCCTTGCCGCCGTAAGCATCGCCTTCGAACTGCGGCTCAAGTTCCATCTTGTTTTCGATGCCGTCAATGCCTGCCGCAATCAGGGCTGCCATGGCAAGATGCGGATTGATATCCGACCCGCCAATGCGACACTCGATGCGGATTCCCTTGCTGTCTGCACCGCAGAGGCGGTAGCCCGCCGTGCGGTTATCCAAGCTCCAAACGGCCTTGGTCGGCGCGAATGTTCCAGCCATGTAACGCTTGTAGGAGTTGATATAAGGCGCCAGGAAATAGGTGGTCTCACTGGCATGGGCGAGAAGCCCAGCCACATAATGCCGCATCATGTCGGACATGCCGTGTTCGCCGTTCTTATCGAGAAACATCGGCGTCTTGCCGTCCACACTCCAAAGCGACTGGTGGATGTGCGAGGAGCTGCCCGCCGCATCGTAATTCCATTTGGCAAGGAAGGTGACGGCCTTACCCTTGGACCAGGCGATTTCCTTGCAGGCGTTTTTGATGATCGCATGGCGGTCGGCCATGGTGAGTGCATCGGCGTAGCGGACGTTGAGTTCAACCTGGCCTGCCGACGCCTCGCCCTTGGAATTTTCGATAGGGATGCCAGCGGCTTGCAGATTGTTTCTGATGGCGCGCATCACCTCTTCTTCCTTGGTGGTCTGGAAGATGTGGTAGTCCTCATTATAGGGGCTGGCGAGATTGAGATCGCGGTAACCGCTGGCGCGGGCGGTCTCGAAACTCTGATCGAACAGGAAGAATTCCAGCTCGGTGGCCATAAAGGCTTTCAGGCCCATGGCTTCCAGACGTGCGACCTGCTTCTTCAGAAGCGCGCGCGGCGAGTGGGCGACTTCGGCGTGGGTGTGATGGTCATAGGCATCGCACAGAACGAGGGCCGTGCCTTCCAGCCACGGCACTCGGCGCAGGGTCGATAGGTCGGGCTTCAGCGTATAATCGCCGTAGCCCTTGTCCCAGCCGGTGGATTTGTAACCGGGAACGGTTTCCATTTCCATGTCGGTGGCCAGTAGGTAGTTGCAGCTATGGGTTTCCTCATAGGCGCTTTCGACAAAGAATTCCGCCTGGAAGCGTTTGCCCATCAGACGACCCTGCATATCCACGAGGCATGCCAGAACGGTATCGATGCGCCCTTCGGCCACGTCTTTTTTCAGCTCGTCGAATGTGTAGGTGGTCGTCATGATCGTTTCGTCCCTTTGTTTTATGGGGCGACCGTTGCCGGTCGCCCTGTTTATCGGTCAGGCCTTGGAGGCCGCCGCATTCAATGCGGCCTGCTTGTGCTCAAGTGCAAATTCCTCTTCCGGCGACAGGATGAGGCGGTGACGGCCGACCAGCGCGAAATAGGCGATGGCGACGGCGAACCACAGCGCAACCCAGATGACGCCCTTGGTGAAGTTCGGGTCCTGCACCTGATAGAGCAAGGTTATGACAGCAATGATGATGGTGAGAACAGCACCGGGAATGCCGAGCGGCGAACGGAAAGGCCGTTCGATATCCGGCAGGTTACGGCGCAGCATGATGAAGGAGATGGCCTGCATAATGTAGGAGAACATCGCGCCGAACACGGCCATGTTGAGCAGCACGCTGCCAATGATGCTGCCGCCTTCGGTGGCACCCAATGCAAACCAGATGGTCATCATCACAGCAAGACCGACGATGGCACCCGTCAACATCGCGACATGCGGTGTCTTGAACTTGGGGTGGGTGACGGAAAGTGCTGTCGGGAAATAGCCCGCACGCGACAGCGAATAGATCTGGCGACCCTGCGCATAGAGGATCGTGTGGAAGCTGGCGATGAGGCCTGTGAGTGCCACAAAGCCCAAGAGAACCACGCCACCATCACCATAGACGGCCTTGAAACCATCCAGCAGTGGCTCGAGCGAAGAACCGAGATGGAAGGCACCGATGCCTGGTAGCGAGGGGTTGAGCAGCACGATCATGAAGGCGGATATCATCAGCGTGATGATGCCGAGAATGATGCCCTTGGGCATATCGCGCTTCGGATCGACCGATTCCTCGGCGGCCAGCGGCAACTGTTCAATGGCGAGGAACAGCCAGACCGCGAAGGGCAGCGTGGCCAGAACGCCGGAGAAACCGAAGGGGAAGAACGAGCCATTGCCTTCAGGCAGTTCGACCGCTGCACCATCCGGGCCAACGCCGATGTTCAGCGCCCAGCGAGAGAAGTCCATATTGGGGATGGCGCTGATCCAGAAGAAGACGAGAACACCGAGCGAAATCAGTGTGATGACCAACGTTACCTTGAAGGATAATTCAAGTCCGAAGACGTTGAGCGCCAGAAAGATGACGTAGAACAGCACCCAAAGGAGCGGTGAATAGACCGGGTCTAACCCCAGGATGGAGTTCACATAGGCCGTGATGAAGGTGACGATGACGGCGGGGGTGAGGACGTATTCGACGTTTTCGCACAGGCCGGTGATGAAGCCGCCCCATGGCCCCATGGCCGTGCGCGCAAAGGAATAGGCCGCACCCGTATGTGGCAATGCCGGGCTCATTTCCGCAATCGAGAATGTCAGCCCCAGATACATGACGGCGATGATCATGCCCGCAACCAGCATGCCGCCCCAGCCGCCGGTGGCAAAGCCGAAGTTCCAGCCAGAAAAATGCCCTGAAATAACCGCGCCGACGCCCAGCGCCCAGAGCGACCAGACACCCGCATAGCGCGAGAGCCCTCTTTTTTCGAAATAGGATGCGTCAGCCTTTTTATAGCTGACACCTGATGATGAATTGTCCATGCCGTTCTCTCCTGATCAAGAAAAACAGGCCGTCAGCCAGAATGGCCGATTTTGCCCCAGTCTCGGCGCGATGGGAAAACCCGATCACGCCATGCATATCTGCTGTTCCCACGTTGCACCCGGACCTGTTCGGCCTTCTTTGGATATGCAACGGCATTCCTGCCCGGCGGGGCAATGCCCGCCAAAGCGAATTCAGGGGCTGTGAGCGGCGATTGCCTTTGTCAAAAGTCCACTCAAAAAATCAGCAGCAGCCCGCTGCCCCTCCTCATCCTGTATCAGGTCATTTCTGACCTCGATCATGACGTTCAAAAGCCCGTTCGGCAGCGCGTGGAGGCGCAGCGTGTGCGTCACGCCGTCCTCCGGGCCGTATGGTTCGTTGCGCTCGACCCTGAAATCTCCACCCGCAGTGTGATCCAGCATGGCATCCACCAGCCGCGCATCCGTATCGTGCAGAAGGCCGATTTCGACCTCGCGACGCTTGCCGTGATAGACGGGTGTGAAGCTGTGCACCGTCACCAGAACGACGTTGTCCCTGATAGCAATAAGGTCACTGACGCGGGTCTGAAATGGGATGTAGAGCGCCGCCGTGCGGGCAAAGCGCTCTGCCTCACTCAAATCCGCATTGCTGGGAATGTCGTAAATCTCGCTGGTGGCAGGCATGGCGGAAGGTGATTCCGGTGGGCGGTTGCAATCATAGATCAACCGGGAATAGTTCTGGTAGATGACGGTGGCGTCGAGGCTTGCAGACAGAAGACGGGTGACGGCGAGCGCGCCCGGGTCCCAGGCGATATGGCTTTTGCGCACATCTTCGCTGAGGCCCAGAGTGCCGAAGCGAGCGGGCAAGGTGTGAGATGCGTGTTCGCAAACCAGCAGCACCCGGCCCTTGCCGAGCGGGTTTTCCACGACAACGGGCTCAGCCTCGTCGCTTGTGAAAAACTGTGCTTGCACCGTCATGGTGTACCCCGCTGTCAACATCACTGTCCCCCGACAGTTAGAAAAGAATTCTTCACACACGCCAAAGTGTCAAATGGTTTTTGAAATTTTCTCTTCATTTTTTGATTGACTCCGTTTCCCCGCCGTATCTTAATCAGCGCTAACAGACCGGCGAAAAGCTCGGCTAGGGGAAAAATTTGCACAGTTCGGCCGCGACCGTTTCGGACGTTATCCAGGCTCATTACGAGACCCTGACGCGTGCCGAAAAGCGCCTTGCGGAAAGCCTTCTCGGCAATTACCCGGTCTCGGGGCTGGGCAGCATCACGACAGTTGCCGAAAATGCCGGGGTCTCGACGCCGACCGTGGCGCGCATGGTGCAAAAGCTGGGTTTCAAAGGGTATGCCGAGTTTCAGGGAAGGCTGCATCAGGAGCTGGAAGCCACGATTTCCAACCCCATCGCCAAGCATGACCGCTGGGCCAGCAACGCGCCGGGCCTGCATATTCTCAACCGCTTTGCCGATGCCATCACCGGAAATCTGCGCGATACGCTGAGCGATCTCGACACGGCATCCTTCGACAATGCCGCGACCCTTCTGGCGGATAGAAAACGCAGCATCTATTTCGTCGGCGGGCGCATTACTGGAGCGATTGCCGAATATTTCTTCACGCATATGCAGGTCATCCGCCCCAAGACAGCGCTGATGTCATCCAATTCCAGTTCATGGCCGCAATATATGCTGAACATGAATGCGGGCGATGTTCTGGTGATCTTTGATATCCGTCGTTACGAGCAGGACATGGTGACGCTGGCGCAGGTGGCGCATGACAACAATGTCCGCATTCTGCTCTTCACCGACCAGTGGACATCCCCCGTCTCGCGCTTTGCCGAACATACGTTTCGCGTGCGCATCGAAGCGCCATCCGCATGGGACAGCTCTGTGGTGACGCTGTTCGTGGTGGAAGCGCTGATCGAGGCGGTGCAAAGCAATGGCTGGGATGAAACCCGTCAGCGGATGAATTCGCTGGAAGGCCTGTTCGAGCAGACCCGCCTTTTTCGAAAGCCGGGAAAAGAGGAGAACTGAAGAAAGCGTCCATCAGCGAACGAATGGCGCAACACGACTTTTTTATGTCGTTTCTCAAATATCATGGCGACGACAGGGCGCAATGATGGCAAGAAAACGGCAGGGACCATGATGAGGGCGGGAGACCGCCTGAAAAATCCGTCACATAACATTCATGCAACCCACGTACAGCGTCGTCAGACGCATCAGACACCAGAGGAGAACTAACCGTGATCTCGCACAGCCGCCGACTGCTATCGCTCACCACCGCAATGGTCATCGCATCCACTGCGATCGCTTCTGCTGCACCGAGCGAAGAACTCATCGCTGCCGCCAAGAAGGAAGGCATGCTGACGACCATCGCCCTGCCCCACGACTGGTGCGGTTACGGCGACGTCATCGCCTCCTTCAAGGCCAAGTATCCTGAAATCCAGGTCAACGAGCTGAACCCGGACGCCGGCTCTGCCGACGAAGTGGAAGCCGTGAAGGCCAACAAGGACAACAAGGGGCCGCAGGCTCCTGACGTCATCGACGTCGGTCTGGCGTTTGGCCCACAGATGAAGAAGGAAGGCCTTCTCCAGCCTTACAAGGTTTCCACCTGGGACGAAATTCCTGACAATGTGAAGGACGCCGAAGGCTACTGGTATGGCGACTATTACGGCGTCATGTCCATCTTCGTGAACAAGGACCTCGTCACCAATTCTCCAAAGGACTGGGCCGATCTGCTGAAGCCGGAATATGCCGGTCAGGTTGCTCTCGCCGGTGACCCGCGCGCCTCCAACCAGGCTATTCTAGGTGTTCTCGCTGCCGGTCTTTCCACCGGTGCGAAGGATGGCAAGGAAGCCGGTGAAGCTGGCCTGAAATACTTCGCCGACCTCAACAAGGCTGGCAACTTCGTGCCTGTCATCGGCAAGGCCGGTACGCTGGCACAGGGCGCAACACCGATCGTCGTCGCATGGGACTACAATGCTTTGTCCTGGGCAAAGACGCTGAACGGCAACCCGCCGACAGAAGTCGTCGTTCCTGAAAAGGGCGTTCTGGCAGGTGTGTACGTGCAGGGCATCTCCGCCTACGCACCGCATCCAAACGCTGCCAAGCTGTGGATGGAACACCTCTATTCCGACGACGGTCAGCTTGGCTGGTTGAAGGGCTTCTGCCACCCGATCCGCTTCAACGCGATGGCAAAGGCCAACAAGATCCCCAAGGATCTGCTCGACGCCCTGCCACCGGCAGCCGCCTATGAAAAGGCAATCTTCCCGACACTCGAAGACGTCGATGCCAACAAGGCTGCCGTCACTGGCGGTTGGGACAAGGTTGTCGGCGCCAACGTGAAGTAACGAACGAAACAGCCGCTCCAATCTTTTCGAAAGCTGAGGCTTTTCAAAAGCCGGAGCGGCTGATTTATATGATAGAAGACCGCGATGATCGCGGCGTTTGGGAACATCATATGTCATCAAACACCCATGGCGCGCCACCGCGACCAGCAGCCGGGCGTCGCCTGAAGCTGGAGTGGCTGGGCGTTCTGCCATTTGCAATTTTCATTCTGCTTTTTTTGATCATGCCAACGATGAAGATCGTCATTGGCGCATTTCAAACGCCCGATGGCAGTTTTACGTTTGAAAACATTGCTGGCCTGTTCACCGAATCCATTCTTTCGGCCTACTGGATTTCCATCAAGATCAGCGTCGCATCGGCAGCACTCGGCTGTCTGATCGGCTTTGGCGTGGCGACAGCCGTCGTTCTCGGCGGTCTGCCGCAGAGAATTCGCTCGCCGCTTCTGACATTCTCCGGCGTCGCCTCGCAATTTGCAGGCGTACCGCTGGCCTTCGCCTTTATCGCCACACTCGGTCCTGTCGGCCTTGTGACCGTATTTTTGAAAACACAGCTTGGCCTCGATCTGCGCCTGCTGGGCTTCAACATCCTGTCCTTCTGGGGCCTGACCGTTACCTATCTGTTTTTCCAGATACCCCTGATGATCCTCATCATCACGCCAGCGCTGGACGGGTTGAAGCGTGAATGGCGCGAGGCGGCGGAAATTCTGGGTGCCAGCGGCTTTCAATACTGGCGCATGGTCGCCTTCCCCATTCTGCTGCCCTCCATTCTCGGCACATTCTCGCTGCTGTTCGCCAATGCCTTCGGCGCCGTTGCGACCGCGATTGCACTGACCGGCTCTTCGCTCAACATCGTGCCAATCCTGCTGTTTGCGCAAATTCGCGGGGACGTGCTGGGCAATCCCAATCTCGGTTACGCGCTGGCCTTCGGCATGATCCTGGTCACCTGCATCGCCAACATGCTGTATATCTGGATGCGCACGCGCAGCGAGAGGTGGCTGAAATGAAGCGGATTTTCGCCTGGGGCGCGCTGCTGTTCGGCCTGCTCTATTTTGCCCTGCCGCTGATCGGCATGACCAACTTTTCGCTGAAGATGCGGCGCGGCGAATATTCCTTCGACGCCTATGCCAAGGTTCTCGGCGACCCACGCTTTCAGGAAACCTTCAGCTTTTCCGTCATGATGGCGCTGGTCACCATCATCTTCGGCGTGGTGCTGGTGGTGCCGACGGCCTACTGGGTGCGGCTGAAACTGCCTGCGCTGCGCCCCGTCATCGAGTTCATCACGCTTCTGCCGCTGGTCATCCCGGCCATCGTCATCGTCTTCGGTTATATCAGGCTCTACAACACCTCCAGCTGGCTGCCGCTGACGGGGACGACGTCGGGCACCAACCTGCTCTTGATGTTCGGTTATACGACGCTTGCCCTGCCCTATATGTACCGCGCCGTGGATACCGGGTTGCGCACCATCGACATCACCACGCTGACGGAGGCCGCGCAAAGCCTCGGGGCCGGATGGACGACCATTCTCGCGCGCATCATTCTGCCGAACGTGCTGGTGGCGGTGCTATCAGGCGCGTTTCTGACCTTTGCCATCGTCATCGGTGAATTCACCATGGCAGCGCTGCTGAACCGCCCGGCCTTCGGCCCCTACATGCAATTGCTGGGTGCCAACCGTGCCTACGAGCCTGCCGCCCTCGCCGTTATTTCCTTCGGCATCACCTGGGGCTGCCTAGGCCTTATCCAACTCGTCTCGCGCTATCAAAAAGGCGCGCCTCCCAAGGCCTGAGGACTTATTTTATGAGCTTTTTGACACTGCACAACATCAGAAAATCCTTCGGTCAGGTTCAGGTCGTCCATGATTTCAACATGGCGATCGAACAGGGAGAATTCGTTTCCTTCCTCGGGCCATCGGGCTGCGGCAAGACCACCATTTTGCGCATGATCGCCGGGTTCGAGACGCCAAGCGACGGTTCCATCGTCATAAACGGCAAGGACCAGACGACGCTGAAGCCCAACCAGCGCAATATCGGCATGGTGTTTCAGGCCTATGCGCTGTTTCCCAATATGAATGTCTACGAAAACGTCGCCTTCGGCCTCAAGATCGCGGGTAAGCCCAAGGCGGAAATCGATGCGCGGGTGAAGGAAATGCTGGCGCTGATCCATCTGGATCATCTGGCCGACCGTTACCCCTACCAGATGTCCGGCGGGCAGCAGCAGCGCGTGGCGCTGGCGCGGGCACTTGCTCCGAAGCCGCAGGTTCTGCTGCTGGATGAGCCGCTCTCCGCACTCGACGCCAAAATCCGTGTCTCGTTGCGCGAGGAAATCCGTCAGATTCAGCGCAAGCTCGGCATCACCACCATTTTCGTCACGCATGATCAGGAAGAGGCGCTCTCCATTTCCGACCGAATCGTGGTGATGAATGCCGGACGCGCCGACCAGATCGGCTCGCCTTTCGAGATTTACAACAGCCCCTCCACCCGCTTCGTCGCCTCCTTTGTCGGCACACTGAACCTGATCGACGCGACTGTGGTGGACGCCTCCACCAGCACCATTCAGATCGGCGACCAGCAGGTTTCGCTGAAGAAGCCACTGAACAAAGCCAATGGCGAGAAGGTCACCGTGGCGCTGCGGCCCGAGGCCGGTTCTCTGGGTCAGGCCAATGTCGGTGACGTCGCCATATCGGGCACGGTGACCTCCAGCCACTTCCTCGGCTCGGTCATCCGCACGCGCCTGGATGTCGGCGGCGCCACGCTCTCCTTCGACATGTTCAACGATCCCGGCACCGCGCCCCCGGCCATTGGTGAGCGCATCACGCTGAAATTTGCATCAGAAGATTTGATGATTGTAGCAGACTGACGCACTGTTTCCGACTGAGAGATCGGGCTAGAAAAAGCCATCTCAGGAGAGCCATTATGCGCGCATTATTCTACGAACGCTTCGGTGAAACGCCTATCATCGCCAACCTGCCGGACCCGGAACCAACGCCGGGCGGCGTGGTGATCTCTGTGAAGGCAACCGGCCTGTGCCGCAGCGATTGGCACGGCTGGATGGGCCATGACAGCGACATCCGCCTGCCGCATGTGCCGGGCCACGAATTCGCGGGCGTGATTTCCGCCATCGGTAAAAACGTCATGCGCTTCAAGGTGGGCGACCGGGTGACGGTGCCGTTCGTGTCGGGCTGCGGCCATTGCCAGGAATGCCGCTCCGGCAACCAACAGGTTTGCGAAACACAGTTCCAGCCGGGCTTTACCCATTGGGGCTCCTACGCCGAATATGTCGCCATCGACTACGCCGACCAGAACCTCGTGCATATGCCCAATGAGATGGGCTTCGACACCGCCGCCAGCCTCGGCTGCCGCTTCGCGACCTCCTTCCGCGCCGTGGTCGACCAGGGACGGCTGAAGAGCGGCGAATGGCTGGCCGTGCATGGTTGCGGTGGCGTGGGCCTTTCCGCCATCATGATCGGCGCGGGCTTGGGCGCGCAGGTCGTCGCCATCGACATCGCCGAGGACAAGCTGGCACTCGCGAAAGAGCTGGGTGCGACCGCCACGATCAACAGCCGCGATGTCGCCGATGTCAGCGAAGCCGTGCGCGACCTCACGGGCGGCGGCGCGCATGTCTCCGTCGATGCTCTCGGCCACCCGCAGACCTGCTGCAACTCCATCACCAACCTGCGCCGTCGCGGCCGCCATGTCCAGGTGGGCCTGATGTTGGCGGACCACTCGATGCCGCAGATACCGATGGCGCGGGTGATTGCACACGAGCTGGAAATCTACGGTAGCCATGGCATGCAGGCCTGGCGTTATGACGATATGCTGGCGATGATCAGGACGGGCAAGTTGTCGCCGGAGAAGTTGATCGGGCGGCATATTACATTGTCGGATGCGGTGAAGGCGCTGCCTGCAATGGATACGTTCAGGGATAGCGGGATTAGTATTATTGATCGGTTTGAGTAGGTGATTGAGCGGCACTGGGTGTGGCTAGCCCCCCTCTACCCTGCCGGGCATCTCCCCCACAGGTGGGGAGATTGACTCGGGGTTTAGCTTCCCGGCCATCTTGTACATTGCGATGGCAGAAGAAACTGTTTCGCGATTTGGGCAGAGATAAAAGCGAGGAAAGCGCCTCTTGCCAATCTCCCCACCTGTGGGGGAGATGTCCGGCAGGACAGAGGGGGGCTAGCCACGCGCGCTGCCATAGCCGAAGAATTCGGTTACACGTCTAAGGTCCCGCCTCAACCGTAAATCCCATTGATTCAAGCCACCGCAATCGCCGCCAAAATCGTCATCAGCGCCGAGATACGATTGATCTTGCTCGCAGTATACGACGCAACCCCATCCCTGCCCCAGAAAATCCACGCGCCAAGATACAGCACCGTGTGGGCAACGAAGAAGAAAACGAGCGGGCCGATGAACAGTGCGCCGATGCCAACGCCCCACTGACCATCGCTTGCAGCGCCGGTGATGAAACCGGCGCTTAGGATCGTCAGTGTGACAAAAACCAGGATGAGAGATGAAAGCTGCTGCACATTAATCTCCACGTGAGGACGCCGATCACAGTCGCAACCAATAGGTACATTCAAATAATCTAATATAACGTAAATACTTTGTCGACAATGCGGTGCTCTGAGGAATCTTAAGTGCAGAACAAAAAAGCGCGGATGTCTCCGCGCTTTTTATCTTTTCAAATCAATGCTTAAGGGCCGATTTTAGAATCAAACCTGCAACCACCTGAATCGAAGTATCAGGCCGTGGTCTCTATGTATTTGTCTGCTTCGCCTATCGTCTGTTCATGGGACAATCGCGGTCTGCCGTGACGACGCATTCTCGTTCATCGGTTATCCCACCTCGCCAGTCTCGATAGGTCGCGCAGAGTTGATCGATGGGATCAACGCCATCAGGAGAACTATAGGACGTGGCATTCAACCCTTTGGCAACGATTTCGTTGACGACCGCACGGTCAGACCAGCAGATACGATTGCCAAGATAGGCGCGTTCAAGGCTTTGGGAACGAAGGAGTGGTGTAAGGTCGATCTTTCGATGCCCCTCCAGATTGACATATTTCAGATTGGGAAGCGCCGCCAGAACAGATATATCGGTGTAATCGGAGGCGCTTAGGGTGAGAGTTTCAATATCGCGCAACTGTTCGAGCACCGATAAGTCGGAAATTGCAGTATTTAAAAGAGTGAGAGACTTCAGGCGGGTATTCACCGACAGCGGCGTCAGGTCCTTAATTGTTGAATGGACGATATTGAGGTGCTCGAGCGAGACAAGACCGGCAATTGGCGCGAGGCTGGCGAGCCCATTTGGCTGAAGCGAAAGCTGCCGCAGCCGCTTCGCGCCTGAAAGCGCCGAGAGGTCGCGTGCGCCGTAGAGCCGAACGTTGGAAAGGCCCTTGATGTTGGCGAGATTTTCGATATTGCCCGTTTGCTAGGAGTCGTGGTCAATCTCGATCTCAGCTTCCATCGTTCGAAGCGGCGCCAGATTATCTTTCTCGCTGGCACTCAGCGACAGGGATTTCAGCTGCGAGAGACCCGCGACCGCCGAGAGATCCGCTCCCCTGACCTCTCCAAGCTCCAACCGCTTGATGCCCGTTAGCTGTCCGATACTGCCGGTATCATGGATGAGAGCAACCGAGATACGGAGTTCCTGCAGGTCCTTTGCCGCGATCAAAGGCGCCAGACTATCGATCTCGGTATGACCGAGATCGAGATATTGCAGGCCAGGTGAACGCGCGACGTCCGCAAGCAAACCCTTCGACACTTTCGGAGCAGACGGCACCTCGAGTGGAGAGTTTGGGTCTACTAGGTTGAGCGACAGGCAGTGTGTCTTGTCGGTGCTCGAAGGACAGTCGGCGTGCGGATGAGAAGCATATCGCTCCAGAGCCGCCTTGTGCTCCGGTACAACATCCGGCACCAGATAGTAATAGGCACTGCTGCCCACCAAGACGCTTGCCAGTATTCCAATCGCAAAAATGAGCATTCGTCTCGAAAAATACACCAAGTGAAACTCCGTGTAACGCCCTTACCTTACAAGCAAGGAAAGGCGTCATGGCACTTACAGTCACGCCGCCGTCTCAACCTCTTTTTCAACTTCGGTCGGCACGTAGTTCAGCACCGGTCCCAGCCAACGCTCGATTTCCTTTACGGCCATACCCTTGCGCTTGGCGTAATCCTCGACCTGATCGCGCTCCACCTTGGCGACGCCGAAATAGTAGCTTTCGGGGTGGCCGATATAGAGGCCGGAGACGGAGGAGCCGGGCCACATGGCGTAGCTTTCGGTCAGCACTACACCCGTTTCTTCCGTCGCATCCAGCAGGCGGAATAGGGTTTCCTTTTCGGTGTGGTCGGGCTGAGCCGGATAGCCGGGGGCTGGGCGGATGCCCGCATAGGCCTCACCGATCAGATCGTCAGGGCCGAAACTCTCGGTCGCGGCATAACCCCAATATTCCTTGCGCACGCGCTCATGCATGCGCTCGGCAAAGGCTTCGGCGAAACGGTCGGCCAGCGCCTTGACGAGGATGGAGGAGTAATCGTCATTGGCCCGCTCGAAGCGTTCGGCAATCGCCACTTCCTCGATACCCGCCGTGACGACGAAGCCGCCGACATAATCGGTGACGCCTGTGTCCTGCGGCATGACGAAATCCGACAAAGCCACATTGGGGCGGCCATCGCGCTTGGACAGTTGCTGACGAAGCGTGAAGAAGGTCGCGAGGTCTTCCTTGCGGCTTTCATCCGTAAACAGGCGGATGTCGTCGCCCACCGCATTGGCGGGCCAGAAGCCGATGACGGCGCGCGGGCGGAACCACTTCTCATCGATGATCTTCTTCAGCATCGCCTGTGCATCGGCAAAAAGCTGACGCGCTGCCTCGCCCTGCTTCTCGTCTTCGAGAATGGCGGGGTAGCGGCCCTTCATTTCCCAGGTCTGGAAGAACGGCGTCCAGTCGATGTATTTGGCAAGCTCTTCAAGATCATAGGTCTCGAATGTCTTGGTACCGAGGAATTGCGGCTTGACCGGCTGATAGGCCGTCCAATCCACCTTGTGGGCATTCGCGCGCGCACGGGCCAAAGGCAGGCGAAGTTTTTCGCGTTCATTGCGAGCATGGGCGTCTGCCACCTTGGCATATTCTGCCCTGATGCCATCGATATAGGCTGGCTTCTGATCCTCTGACAGCAGGGCAGAGACGACACCGACGGCACGCGAGGCATCGGTAACGTAGATCGCCTGACCCTTTTCATAGCGTGGGTGGATTTTGACTGCCGTGTGAACGCGGCTGGTCGTGGCACCACCGATGAGCAGCGGAATGTTGAAGCCCTGGCGCTCCATCTCGGCGGCGACATGCACCATTTCATCCAGCGATGGCGTGATGAGGCCGGACAGGCCGATGACATCGACCTCTTCGGCAATCGCCGTTTCCAGAATCTTGGTCGCGGGCACCATGACGCCGAGATCGATGATCTCGTAATTGTTGCAGGCGAGAACGACGCCGACGATGTTCTTGCCGATATCGTGCACGTCGCCCTTGACGGTTGCCATCAGCACCTTGCCGGCGGCCTTGCGCTGATCGCCGCCATTGAGGCGCTTTTCCTCTTCCATGTAAGGGAGCAGAACGGCTACGGCCTGCTTCATGACGCGGGCGGATTTGACCACCTGCGGCAGGAACATCTTGCCCGAACCGAACAGATCGCCCACCACATTCATGCCCGCCATCAGCGGACCCTCGATGACATGCAGCGGACGGGCCGCCTGCTGGCGCGCCTCTTCCGTATCGGCATCGATGTATTCCGTGATGCCGTTGACCAGCGCATGTTCCAGACGCTTTTCCACCGGCCATTCCCGCCATGCGAGATCCTGCACCCGTGCCTCACGGCCCGGACCACCGCGGAATTTTTCCGCCACTTCCAGCAGTCGCTCGGTGCCATCGGCACGGCGGTTCAGCACCACGTCTTCGCAGGCTTCGCGCAGTTCCGGGTCGATGCTTTCATAGACGGCGAGCTGCCCGGCATTGACGATGCCCATATCCATGCCAACCTGAATGGCGTGATACAGGAACACGGCGTGCATGGCCTCACGCACCGGCTCATTGCCGCGGAAGGAGAAGGACAGGTTAGAAACACCGCCGGAAATATGCACCAGCGGCATGGTTTCGCGGATGGTGCGGGTGGCGTTGATGAAATCGACGCCGTAATTGTTGTGTTCCTCGATGCCCGTTGCGACAGCAAAGACGTTGGGGTCGAAGATGATGTCTTCTGGCAGAATACCCGCTTCTTCGGTCAAGAGCTTATAGGCGCGGGTGCAAATCTCCACCTTGCGCTCGTAGGTATCGGCCTGGCCCACCTCGTCGAACGCCATGACGACGACGGCGGCACCGTAATGGCGCACCAGACGCGCCTGTTCCAGAAACTTCTCCTCGCCTTCCTTCAGCGAGATGGAGTTGACGATGGACTTGCCCTGAACGCATTTCAGGCCAGCCTCGATGATCTCCCACTTGGACGAGTCGATCATGACAGGCACGCGGGCGATATCCGGCTCGGCAGCGATGAGGTTGAGGAACTCGACCATGGCCTTCTGGCTGTCGATCAGGCCTTCATCCATGTTGATGTCGATGATCTGCGCGCCGTTTTCCACCTGGTCGCGGGCAACAGCAAGCGCTGCCGTATAATCGCCAGCGGTGATGAGCTTGCGGAACTTGGCCGAACCGGTGACGTTGGTGCGCTCGCCGACGTTGACAAAGGGAATGTCCTTGGTCAGCACGAAGGGCTCAAGGCCCGACAGCGACATGAAGGACCGGTGTTCCGCCACCTTGCGCGGCGCATAACCGGCAACGGCATCGGCAATGGCGCGGATGTGCTCGGGCGTTGAGCCACAGCAACCGCCGACCACATTGACGAGACCTTCGCGGGCGAATTCCGCGACTTGCGCGGCCATCATCTCGGGCGTTTCGTCGTATTGACCAAACTCGTTCGGCAGACCGGCGTTCGGGTAGGCGCAGATGAAGGTATCGGCAACCTCAGACAGTTCCTGCAAATGCGGACGCATGGCGCTGGCACCCAGCGCGCAGTTCAGGCCGACGGTGAAGGGGTTGGCGTGGCGCACGGAATTCCAAAAGGCAGTCGGCGTCTGGCCAGACAAGGTGCGGCCCGAGAGATCGGTAATCGTGCCCGAAATCATCACGGGCAGATGAATGCCCTTGGCGGCGAAGCGTTCTTCGCAGGCAAAGATCGCAGCCTTGGCGTTCAGCGTATCGAAAATGGTTTCGATGAGAATGAGATCGGCACCGCCATCGATCAGACCGTCGATCTGCTCGCCATAGGCAACGCGCAGGTCATCGAAGCTGACGGCACGGTAACCGGGGTTGTTCACGTCTGGCGAAATCGAAGCCGTGCGGTTGGTGGGGCCAATAGCACCGGCCACGAAACGGCGGCGGCCATCTTCCCGCTCCGCGCGCTGGGCGGCGCGGCGCACGATGAAGGCGCCTTCGCGGTTGAGATCGTAGACAGCACCTTCCATCTCGTAATCCGCCTGCGCGATGCGCGTGGAGGAAAACGTGTTGGTTTCGAGAATATCCGCGCCCGCCATGGCATAGCGATAATGGATTTCCTCGATTGCATCCGGTTGGGTCAGAATGAGAAGGTCGTTGTTGCCCTGCTGATGACAGGCGCAGCCAATGAAGCGATCTCCCCGGAAATGGTCTTCATCGAAGCCCAACCCCTGGATCTGCGTGCCCATGGCGCCATCGAGAACAAGGATGCGCTCCTGGGCCGCCTGACGCAGCGCCTTCAGGATTTCCGCGCCGTCTCTTTTGCCCCCTACAGGGCCAAACAGATCATCCAACATCGGCACACTCCTCATTCTCTTGCTGATTTGCAATTTCTCAGTCACATAAAGATATCTTTATGTCAATATATCGTTGATTTCCAGCATTGGTATCGCGTTCTATCTCAAGGCTACGAAATTTCCGTTATGGATGACACCGTTACGTCCCAAAGATATAGAGAATCGCATGAAGCCTATCATACGGAGGAAAGCATGACCGAGGCCGACCACACCAAAGCAAACTGGAGCTCCCTGCCCTGGCACCGGCAATGGCTGGTAAAGCAGGCTGAAGGTCTGTTCGACTTCTTCCAGTATCGCGCCATCAACCCCAAGGGCGGCTTCTTCGATCTCGACCGTCAGGGCATGCCACTTCAGCCGGACAATCCGGTGCGCGGCATTCATATGTCGGCGCGCATGGTGCATTGCTTCTCCATCGGCCATCTTCTGGGCCGCCCCGGCTGCGGCGATATCATCGACCACGGCATGACCTATCTGTGGAACCACCACCGCGACACCGAGCATGGCGGATATTTCTGGCAGGTGGACGAGAACGGCCCTGTCGATGCCACCAAGCAGGGTTATGGTCACGCCTTCGTGCTGCTGGCCGCCTCCTCCGCAAAGGCCGTTGGGCATCCGCTGGCCGACCAGATGCTGGCCGACATTACCGAGGTCCTCGAAACGAAGTTCTGGGAAGAGAAATACGGCGCGATCAAAGAGGAATTCAATCGCGACTGGTCTCCCATCGAAAATTATCGTGGCCAGAACTCCAACATGCACCTGACAGAAGCGCTGATGGCGGCTTTCGAGGTGACCGGCGACAAGACCTATCTGACGAAAGCCGAGCGCATCGCCGACCTCATCATCCGCCGTGCCGCAGGTGCGCTGGACTTCCGCGTGCCGGAGCATTTCGACGACAACTGGGTGCTGGACAAGGATTATCGCGGCAACGAAATGTTCCGCCCCTCCGGCTCCACCCCCGGCCACTGGCTGGAATGGGCACGCCTCATCCTCCAGCTCTGGGTGCTGGGAGACCGCAAGCACGAATGGATGCCGATGGCGGCAAAATCGCTATTCGTCCAGTGCATGGCGCTGGGCTGGGACCGGGAAAAGGGCGGCTTCTTCTATACGCTGGACTGGGACAACACGCCCGCCAAGACGGAAAAGCTGTGGTGGCCGATGTGCGAGGCCGCCGGTGCCGCCCACTTCCTGAACGAGCACCTGCCAGCCGACGAATTCTACGAAGACAGCTATCGCCGCGTCTGGAGCACCATCGCCAACAGCTTCCTCGACCACCAGAACGGTGGCTGGCACGAGGAACTGACGCACAATCTCACCCCGGCCAACACCATCTTCCCCGGCAAGGGCGACATCTACCACGCGCTGCAGGCCTGCCTTATCCCGTTGTTTCCGGCGGATGGCAGTTTGACGAAGGTGATTTTGGAAAAGGGCGGGCGGTTTTAGCGAGTGCTGAAGATTCGCATGAGAGACCACTCCCCTCTCTGCCGTCACCCTCGGGCTTGTCCCGAGGGTCTAACGAACCCCAAAATCCAACGTGGGTGAATCCTCGGGACAAGCCCGAGGATAACGAAAGTGGATGCGTTTTAGAACCCGATCGTTTCCTCGAAATCATCCCAGGACTGGTACATCTCGTAGCGCCCGACGCCTTTGATCGGCACGTGGCCGTAATAGGGCGACAGCTGAAACTCGGCGGCCCGTTCGCTCTTCTTGGCGACCGCACCGACATAGATCGCTGAGGCGAGACCGGTGCGGTTGGCGCCGTGTTCGCAGTGAATGAGGATGGGTTTCGGCGCGTCCTTCATCATCCGCACCAATTCTTCGGCCCGGTCTTGCGGCAATTCCCTAGCGGAACTCATGGGAAAATCGATCATCGCCACGCCGTTGGCGTCAGCGGCGGATTTCTCCTGCCCATACCAGCCTTTCGGGTTTTCATCGCGCAGGTTGATGATGGTCTTAATGCCGAACTGACGTGCATAGGCCTCGACATCGCTGCCACTCGGCTGGGCAGAGCGGTAGAGTTCACCCGGCAGAACCTCGTGGAAATTGCCGGTGAGCTGGTTGATGCCCATGTGGGCAGCAACAGACGCCGGAAGGGCGATGAGGCAGACGATGCCGATTTTCAAAACGCGTGACACAGAAACCAACGGAAGACCTTCTGGAAAATTTCAAGAATTGAGGCCCAGATGGCATCGCTTGGTGTCGCATACAATATGCTATAAGTAGTATCGCAGCCCGAAGGCCAGATATGGTCGGTCCTTGAACACCGGCAGACGCCTTGTAGGCTGGTTTCTATTAGCGGATTTTTTCTATCCTGCATGTCGGCTTCAAAAAATTGTGAACCTCGGGTCGATAGGGCCGTCAAGAGATAAACCGGCGCTACTCGAACTCCGCCGAATTCACCGTCACCCGCCATTCAAGATTTCTGGCCTCTACATTTTCGTTGTTGCGAAGCCGGAACGGACGGCACGCCGCATAGGTCTCGTGCGGTTCCAGACGACGCTCGCTGACCTGATAGGGATCGAACGAAACCGAGGCACGAAACGCGGCTTCGAACCCTTCCAGCGTATAGGTCAGTCGGCGCACGGCAACGGAGTTGGTGTTCTGGAAGCTGACGCGGATCGGCGCATTGGCTTCCGTGCAGGAGGGATCGAAGGACGCAGTGGCGACAATCGCATTCAACCGCTCGCCGGAGCGCCACCAGTCGAACATCACCCACGCCACCGTCGATGCCCAGACGACGGCAAGACCGATCACCACGGGCTTGAGATGTCTCGGGAAGGCCATCAGAAAAAGCAGCAGAGCTGCCGTTAGAACAATGCCGACGATCATGTGCGTGGGATGCCTGTTATCGCCGTGGCCGGTTGTCTCGTCATGGTGCCTCCCTGATCAATATGCCTGTGCACTCACCGATGTGGCGACCTGCACGGCGTGTCAAGCTACACGCAGTGCCTGCAAAGCACCAAAGGTGGATACACCGGTCAACGCTCCGCAGCCAACACCTTTGCGTGATTGCTCAACTCGATGGGGTGGACGGTCTGCGGATGGCATCGACGAGGGCGGAGACAACAGCGACAAGGACGAGCAGCGTCGTACCGTTAAGAGGAAGCGGCAAAAGCATTTGCCCTATCGCAACCTCCCCTCCCAGCAACAGGGCGATCTGCGTTGCTGCGACCAGAAGCGCAACAGACAAAGGAAACGTGACTCCCGCACTTGAGAAAAAGCGCCGATATCCAATGGCAAAAATGAGGATGAGAACCGGCACGATTCCGAACATGTAAATGTTCATCGAAAATGAATGCGAGACGAAGTAGGGCGCGAGATAAGCAATCGGGGTCAGAATATATCCACCGGCGATGGCGGCCAGCAGAGGCGGCCAGATGACGACATTCAACAAAGGTACATTGTGTTTCGCACGCGTAACGCTTTCCTGCTGTTTGCCGATGTTCATGACAGCGCGAGTGGCGAACAAGCTCAGTGCTGCACCGATGACGATCAAAAGCAACACCAGCATCAATTGCTTGCCGTCAACCGCGCCTGTGCGTAAAAATTCAAATGAATTGGACAGTTGCGCAGGCAAGCCAATGAGCGCGGGCAAAAGCCAGACAATCCAGAACCCGGCGACAAGGCTCGGCAAGGCAACCTGTCTCGATAGAAACAGCAGGACCGCAACGCCACCCACCAGCGATGCGACGATGGCAACATGGGTAAAGGTGCTGTCATCGGCCAGAAAACCCATCGCTGAAAATGATCGCGCGATGCCATCGGCCTGCGACAAGGCTACCAACAACGCGATAACGTTTTCAACACCGACAAGAGTGGAGCTGTTGTCGAGGCGCGGGGCGACAAGGCGCACAATCTGCCCTAAAGCGAGCGCCGTCAGGACAGGCCCGGCACCCAGCGCAAGAACAGATAGTCGCGAACTGTCGCCAGCGCTTAACTGCGTTGCCATGAAAGCCGGATCTAATCCCGGCAGCATGATATTCCACCCAACAATGGCCACGAGCGAAACCAGCACGACCCGCAACGCGATGCCTAAAACACTATTGCCGCGAATATTGGGGTCATCGACCAAAGCGCTCATTAAATATTCTCCTTACGCAACCAAAGATAATAGCCTAAGTCATACGCCTGTCGCGTATGTCCGGCCGAAAATGCGAAAAGCAATTTTCCACGTATCGTGTCGTCATAACATCCCTGCGATCAATAGCGCGCGGGAATTAGAGAAGGTGCATCGGGTTGAAAAACATCCTGTTCATTTGCAGCCAGAACAAACTCCGCAGCCCAACCGCCGAACAGGTCTTCTCAACCTGGCCACACATCGAAGTCTCGTCCGCCGGCACAAACAACGACGCCGAAAACCCTCTGTCCACCGAACTGATCGAATGGGCCGACATCATCTTCGTCATGGAAAAGGCACATCGCACGAAAGTACAGGCCAGATACCGAGCTGCCCTCAAGGGCAAACGCCTGATCTGTCTGGATATTCCAGATAACTATACATTCATGGACCCGGCGCTCGTCACATTGCTGGAGGCGAAGGTGCCCAGATATCTTTGAGCGGGAATCATGCGTTGGGAGAGGAAAACAAGATAATGTGGTGGGCCCGGAGAGACTCGAACTCCCAACCAAGCGGTTATGAGCCGCCGGCTCTAACCATTGAGCTACAGGCCCTTCCGGTGGCGTTTGGCCGTTCGGAATGCGGGGTTGCAATGGTTCAACCGACGCGGATTTGGCTTTAACGTAAATTTTTGGACGCGACAAGCCGTTGTGACAATCGTCGTGTGAACTATGCCGTATTAGCTACATAATCTCCTGCGACACCCTCAACAGGGACGCTAATGAAGAGGAAACTTAATGACATCGAAACTCGCACGCTCCGTGGCGCTTTGCGCTTTTACCGCTCTGGTGGCCTTGCCACTGGTTGCATCTGCACAAGAAAGCACGAAACGTGAGCCGGTCATCAGTGTCTCGGGGGAAGGTGATGCCGCCGTTGCGCCGGATATGGCGATCTTGTCGTTCAGTGTCGTGAAGCAGGCCGAGACGGCGGCTGCGGCGTTGAGCGAGAACAGCAAGGCGATGACCGAGGTTCAGGCTGCGCTGAAGACCGCCGGTATTGCCGACAAGGATTTGCAGACGAGCAATTTCTCCGTCCAGCCCGTCTATAAGCAGTTCGAGCCAAAGGACGGGGTTTATGTTCCGCCTGAAATCACCGGCTATCAGGTCACCAACGGCCTGACGGTGCGGGTGCGTGAACTGGCCAAGCTGGGCGAGATTCTCGACAGATCCGTAAAGCTTGGAATCAATCAGGGCGGCGATATCGCCTTTACCAACGACAAGCCGGAGGCGACCGTGACAGAGGCGCGCAAGGCGGCAGTCGCCGATGCGATCTCCAAGGCGAAGACCCTGACGGAAGCGGCTGGTGTCAAGCTGGGCCGCGTGCTGGAAATCAGCGAGAACATGCAGCGGCCAATGCCCATGCCGCAGACCATGATGCGCGCCGCCGCCATGGAAAAATCGGACAGCGTGCCGATTGCCGCGGGCGAAAACACCTACAAGGTCAGCGTCAACGTGACCTTTGCGCTCGAGCAATAAACAAATTGGGGGCGCTTGAAAAAGCGCCTCCTTTGCTTTGATCACAAACGAAAATGCCCTCGCCGCGAAACCGTGGCGAGGGCATTGTTTATTGGCAATGCCTGCGGTTAGCGGCGGATGACCGGGCAGCCACGAACGTTGGCGAAGACGATACGGTCACGACCACGGCGGTCGAAGCCGGCGACGACGACGCGGCGGGGGGAAACGTCAACCACGCGTGCGCGGCGCAGGCCCATGCGGTTGGCCTTCTCTTCGGCCATCCAGGACGAGCAGCGGTCGCGGTCACGTCCGCGGTCCGGGCGACCCCAGCCATGGCCGCCGCCGTGGCGATAACCATCCTGCACGTAGATGCCGTACTGAACATCCGGTCCTGCGGCTGCGGTGGTTGCAGTCGCGGAAATACCACCCAGCGCGATGAGGGCTGCAACGCCTGCTTTTGCAAATGTGCTGATCATTGTCATACTCCGTTTCCTGACGTTCGCCGGGCTGCCAAACAGACCGGTCGAATTGCCCTGACGATAATCAGCACCATGTGAACGCTTTCAGAACCATTCGTTCAGCTTATATTCATGGGTTCAAACAGACATCACGGCGAGAGATGCAAGACGATTTCGCGGTGGTGCGGCTGGTTGCGATGTTCGAAAAGATAGATGCCCTGCCATGTGCCCAGCACCAGCTTGCCGCGTGAAACGGGAATGCTGATGGACACCTGCGTCAGCGCGGACTTGATGTGCGCGGGCATATCATCGGGGCCTTCCATGGTGTGCACTACCCACGCCATGGAGGGATCGCTGGAGGGTGGCACGAGGCGGGCGAAGAATGTCTTGAGGTCCTTTTGTACATCCGGGTCGGCATTTTCCTGAATGAGCAGCGAACAGGAGGTGTGGCGCACGAAGACGGTGAGCAGTCCCTCGGTCTGCCCGGATGATCTGACGAAGGCCTGCGCGGCATCCGTGAATTCGTAGAGCCCCTGCCCCCGTGTGGCGATTTCGATGGACGTTTGCGGCACTGTAAATTTCACTTTCAGCTATGGAACCAAAGTTCCGCTCAGTCGTTTGATGCAATCACGCTATGGTCTGTGCGGACTTTCGATGTCTAAGACGTCGAACGTGAGGGGCACACAAGGGAACCACACGAAGTATGCACGACGATACCCGGCAACAAAACTGCGAATTGCCTCTGCTGGTTCACATACAGTTATTCCATACGTTTCCTTTGGCGGAGAATGGTTTATTGAAGAACATAAACTGTAATCCTTCCGCCCAATTGCGCCATCGAAAGACTAGCATATGACGTCGACAGTTCAGCAGGTCGATCTTACCAACTGCGACAGAGAGCCCATTCACATCCCAGGATTTATTCAGCCGCATGGTTGCCTGATTGCCTGTGACAGCGCGATGCGCACGGTGCTGCGCCATTCGCTGAACTGTGCGGAAACGCTTGGTTTTTCCGGCCCGATGCTAGGCTTGCCGATCGAGCAATTTCTGGGAAATGACGTCGTTCACGACCTGAGAAACGCGCTGACGGTGACGGCAAACAGCAGTCGCCCGGCTATGTTGCCGAAGGTGAAGCTGCCCGACGGCAAGATGTTCGATGTGGCCATTCACCGCTATAAGGCTGTTTCGATCATCGAGCTGGAAGCGGCAAGCGACGAATCACAGCCACTGCACACCGCGCAATTGATGATCGACCGCATTCGCGAGGCGGATGATGTCGACAGCCTGATTTCCCGCACGACGCGGCTGGTCAAGGCGATGCTGGGCTATGACCGGGTGATGGTCTACCGCTTCGAGCAGGACGGTGCAGGCAAGGTCATCTCCGAGGCCAAGCAGCCAGCGCTGGAAAGCTTTCTGGGGCAATATTTCCCCGCCAGCGACATTCCGCAGCAGGCGCGTGCGCTGTATCTCAAGAACACCTTGCGCATCATCTCCGATTCCAACGGCGAACGCATTCCGGTGGAGCCGGTGCTGGATGTATCGGGCGAACCGCTCGACCTTTCGTTTTCGCATCTTCGCAGCGTATCGCCCATCCATTGCGAGTATCTGCGCAATATGGGCGTTTCGGCCTCCATGTCGATTTCCATCATCAATGACGGCGAATTGTGGGGGCTGATTGCCTGTCACCACTATTCGCCACGCATTCTGCCGATGCCGATGCGGATTGCCGCTGAGATGTTCGGCGAATTCTTCTCGCTGCATTTGCAGGCGCTGAAGCAGAAGAGAAAGCTGGCAACGGCGCAGGATGCCCATGCATCCCTCGACAAGTTCCTGCGTCTGGCCGCCCATCACAACAACATCGAAGAGCTGTTGGTCGAGAACCTGCCGGATTTCAGCAGGCTGTTGCCGTGCGATGGCGTCGGTGTGTGGATGGACGAAAGCTGGTCCAGCGTGGGCCACGCACCGCCTGAAGAGATGGCGCCGCAGCTTGGCCGCCTCGTTAGTTCCATTTCGGAAGGACGCGTATGGGCTACGCACTCGCTCATTCACCATATGCCGGAAGCCGAACATGTGTTCGACGACATCGCGGGCGTCCTGGCCGTGCCGCTTTCGCAGGTCAAGAACGACTATCTGCTGTTCTTCAGGCGCGAGCTGGTACAGACGCTGAACTGGGGCGGAAACCCAGACAAATCCTATGAGGTTGGCCCGCTCGGGGACCGGTTGACGCCGCGCAAAAGCTTTGCGCTTTGGAAGGAAACCGTTCACAAGCAGGCGCAGCCCTGGACGGAAGAAGACCGGCAGATTGCCGAGGCCGCCCGCGTTGCGCTCGTGGAAGTCGCGTTCCGCCACAGTGAGCTGCTGGCTGGCGAACGTGCGCAGGCCGAAGTGCGCCAGCGCATGTTGAACGAAGAACTGAACCACCGCGTCAAGAACGTGCTGGCCATCATCAAGTCGCTGGTTGGTAACCCCACGCAGGAAGGCCGCACGCTGCAGGAATATGTATCGGCGCTGAAGGGCCGCATTCAGGCACTGTCCTTTGCGCATGATCAGGTCGTGCGTGGCGAAGGTGGCGGGCTGCTGCGGGATTTGCTGGATGCCGAGCTTTCGCCGCACCGCTCTGCCGAAAGCGAAATTTACGCGCATGGCCCAAGCGTGCTGCTCGATTCGCGCGCCTTTTCGGTGATGGCGCTCGTGCTCCACGAACTGGCGACCAATGCCGCAAAATACGGCGCGCTGGCGCAGGCCGGTGGCAAGCTTAACGTTGGGTGGGAACTGAACGACATGGGCGATTGCCTGATATCGTGGAGGGAAACAGTCTCCGGCACCGTCACACCGCCGACAAGAACCGGTTTCGGCTCGGCTCTCATCAGCCGAAGCGTGCCCTATGATCTCGGTGGCAAGAGCAAGATTACCTATCACAACAACGGCGTCGAAGCGGAAATCCTGCTTCCCGCCCGTCACGTCACTGCGGGGCAGACGCCCCTCACCCAGGACACCGCCGTTGGCGGACCGGTCGACCTCACACCCTATTCCTCGGAGGAACCATTGCAGGTATTTCTTGTCGAAGATCAGATGCTGATCGCCATGGATGTCGAGTACATGCTCGAAGGCCATGGTATCACCAACATCGAAACGGCAACGTCATCCGCGATGGCGCTGGACAAGCTGAAGAGCCTGACGCCGGATGTCGCCATTCTCGACATCAACCTGGGCAATGATACCTCCATCCCGGTCGCCTACGAGCTGCTGAAACGCGGCGTGCCCTTCATGTTCGCCACCGGCTATGCCGATGGCATCATGATCCCGCCGGAGTTTGCCCACGTGCCGGTCATCCGCAAGCCTTACGACGAGGATTCGTTGATGGGCTCGATCGGGAAGCTGGTCGGCAAGCAGGTGCTGGCGTAAGCGCCGCTAATTTGCGCGCAAGTCCAATCGCCTGATCTCGTCCGAAGACAGTTTTGGACGGATTTCGTAGCGAAAGTCGGTAACGATGTATTTGTCGATATCGACCTCGCAGCGGTAATCGATGGGGAACCACTGAGGACCGATGTTGAACGCTGCTTTGGCGTCCAGCACTTTACCGGCAACGTCTCGCTTCAGAAACTGCAATCCGTCAGGCGCGCCACCTTGTGGCGCCTCCTTGATCTGCGCCACCACCTCGGCAAAGCATAGCTGCATCACCCGGTCGCGCGGCGGCAGATTACCGAATATCTGCCGCATCATCGGGCCCGGGCGCTTCGATGCCGCCAATATCTTTTTCGCAGGCTTCAGCTTTGGATCACCCTCTCCATCAGGCACGACCTTGGCAGGCTGTTCAGCAGAAGGCTTTATCTCCGGTTTTGGAGTGGGCACAACGGCAGCAACTTCCTGTTCCGGCACAGGCGCTTCTGCGGCAGGGATCTCGCCCTGATCTGCTGTTGATTCGGCAACTGGCGCTTCGGGCGTCGCCTCCGCTTCCGCGGGCTCTGTAGACGGCGGTGTGGCAGGTTGCGGCGTGTCTGCTTCCTTTACCGGTTCCGGCTTCGGTTGCTCTTGTCCTGCCGCCTCCTGCTGACCCGGTTCGTCCCGCTCGTCAAGTTGCGTCGGCTCCGGGCGCATGGCGACGGATGACATTTGTGATGGCGGCGGTGGCGGTTGCTCTTGTGGCTTTTCTTCCGCAGGTGGCGGCGGCGGAGGCGGCTCTTCCGCTTTCTTCTCCTCCGGCTTGGGCGGCTCTTCCTTGGGCGGTTCCTCTTTAGGCGGCTCCACCATTTCCACGCTGACGCTCTCCGGCTCGGCTGGTGCTGGCGTAGGTCCCGGCCACAGCAGATAGGTCGTTCCGATAAGAACATGCAGCATGATCGAGAGCGGGATTGTCCAGCTCCCCTGCCACCATTTGTTCTTGCCAGTCGTCACCATCAGGGCATCATGTCCTTTGATTGCTAGAGATAGCGGTTTCCGGTGCAACCGCCATCCGAAAAAAGAAAAACCCGGCCAGAAACTGACCGGGTTTGATGTCTTCCACTGGCAAAGACTTAGCTGTCCAGGAACGAGCGCAGCTTGCGCGAACGGCTCGGGTGCTTGAGCTTGCGCAGTGCCTTGGCTTCGATCTGACGAATACGTTCGCGGGTCACCGAGAACTGCTGACCGACTTCTTCCAGCGTGTGGTCCGTGTTCATGCCGATGCCGAAGCGCATGCGCAAAACGCGTTCTTCGCGTGGCGTCAGCGAGGCCAGAACGCGGGTTGTCGTTTCACGCAGGTTGGCCTGAATAGCGGCATCGATCGGCAGAAGCGCGTTCTTGTCTTCGATGAAGTCACCCAGATGCGAATCCTCTTCGTCACCCACAGGGGTTTCGAGCGAGATCGGCTCCTTGGCGATTTTCAGAACCTTGCGAACCTTTTCCAGCGGCATGGCCAGCTTTTCAGCCAGTTCTTCCGGTGTCGGTTCGCGACCGATTTCATGCAGCATCTGGCGCGATGTACGAACGATCTTGTTGATCGTTTCGATCATGTGCACCGGAATACGGATCGTACGGGCCTGGTCGGCAATCGAACGGGTGATCGCCTGACGGATCCACCATGTCGCATAGGTCGAGAACTTGTAACCGCGACGATATTCGAACTTGTCCACGGCCTTCATCAGGCCGATGTTGCCTTCCTGAATGAGATCGAGGAACTGCAAGCCACGGTTCGTGTACTTCTTTGCAATCGAGATCACCAGACGAAGGTTGGCTTCCACCATTTCCTTCTTGGCGATGCGCGCTTCGCGCTCACCCTTTTGCACCATCGAAACGATGCGACGGAATTCCGCAATCGAGATACCGGTTTCAGTCGCCAGATTCTGGATTTCCTGACGGATATCGCGGATCGTGTTGTTTTCTTCGCGTGCGAATTCCTTCCAGCCCTTGGCGGCCAGATTGGCAATCGACTTCATCCAGTTCGGGTCGAGTTCCGCACCGTGATACTGCTCGAGGAAGCTGTCGCGCTTCACACCGTAGGATTCGGCAAGACGCAGAAGCTTGCCTTCGTTCTGCATCAGACGCTTGGAGATGTCGTAGAGCTGCTCGACAAGGCTGTCGACGCGGTTCTGGTTCAGCGACAGCGACTTCACAGCCGTGATCAACTGATCCTTCAGTTCCTTGTAGCGCCGCTCCTGCCCCGTGGACAGCGTGCCGGTGCAGGCCAGACGCGCTTCGACCTGCTGATCCTGAAGCTTGCGCAGCTTCTTGTAGGTGTCGGCAATCGTATCCAGCGTTTCCATGACCTGCGGACGCAGTTCGGCTTCCATGGCTGCAAGCGAAAGGTTGGACTCGTCATCGTCCTCTTCTTCCTCTTCCAGCGGCAGGCCTTCGCCACCGACATTGGTCACGTCATCTTCACCCGATGGCGAACGCGCGCGACGGGTCTTTTCCTTTTCCTCGGCAGCCTTGCGGTCCGCCTCGATCTTTTCCGGGCTCTGGAACTGCGGCGCAGCCTTGGCTTCCGGGCCGGAATAGGTGGTTTCCAGATCGATGATTTCGCGAAGCAGCGTCGTGCCTTCGTTGAGTTCGTCGCGCCAGATGATCAGCGCCTGGAACGTCAACGGACTTTCGCAAAGACCGGAGATCATCGTCTCGCGGCCAGCCTCGATGCGCTTGGCAATCGCGATTTCGCCTTCACGCGACAGAAGCTCCACAGAGCCCATTTCGCGCAGATACATACGAACCGGATCGTCGGTACGATCCGTCGGTTCTTTCTTCTTGGCCGTTGCGAGGGCCGTGCCGGCGGAAGGCGCGAGTTCGCCACCCTCCGATTCTTCAGCCTCGGAATCGTCGCTCTCGGTTTCAGTAGACGCTTCTTCAGCGTCCTCGTCCTCAACGACGTTGATGCCCATTTCACTGAGCATCGCCATGATGTCTTCGATGCGATCAGGATCGACCTGATCCGAAGGCAGCACTTCGTTCAGTTCGTCCATGGTGACGTAGCCGCGTTTTTTCGCGGCCTTGATCATTTTCTTGACCGCGTCATCCGAAAGATCGAGAAGCGGCCCATCCGTCGCAGCATCGCGTTCGTTTTCAGCTTCTTCGTTTTCTTTGACTTTGGTTGCCATGTATCTCGTCGCTTTCCCTGACGCTAATTCGCTTCGCCGCAAGACCGTTCGCCTTAAAAAGGCATCCGGCTATGGCCGCGAATCACTGTCAAACACCTAACGGAATGATCTTTAATTGCCGATTAACCACGGCTACCACCAGCGGAATATCAAGACAGTGCATCCGGAAATGCTTTCTCACGCAATTTCGATCCGCCAAGGCCCATTCCACCTTACTTTTCCTGGAATGGTGATTCCCGCTATTTCCCGTCACGTCAAGCCTTTATGGCCAGAGCGAGGGCTAAAAACCAAAAAAGCCGTCATTGCGGCAACATTTTGCGGGCCTTCACCAACTTAACCCCTATTTAGGGTGATCTTCACAAAAGACAAGCCTTTAACGCCACCAAAACGCTAACCGTGACTGTATGCCGGGCCCTTTACCCGACCGGACATGACACCGAAACCATCTATGATCGCCTCCTGATTTTCCATCCGTCCAATCTCCAACTGTACCTCGGAAAGAGCGCGCATGAGCTGGACCATGCGGTCGCCATCTCCCGCTTCCGTCGCCTCGGCAATTTCACGCTCCAGATCGATTTTCTGCCACCGCAACGCCTTCGTTCGCTTGTGCAGGGAAAGCGACTGGGTGTAGCCCTCGCGAGCGTCTTCAGGTGCAGCCTGCTCGGTGGCGGTCCAAAGCCGGGCATTGCGCACCTGCTGGTTCATCGCCTTCAAAAGCGCATCGAAGCCATGCGCCTCAAGTCGCGCGATCAGCCCTTCACGCGAAAGCTCGGCACCGTTTTCAGCTGCATAGGTCAAAACCTGCGACCAGAGTTTCTGCAAATCGCGGTTCTCGTAATCGATGGCGGCGATCTCGTCATATTCCTCCAGCAGCAGTTGCGGATGGTTGACGATGGTCAGCGCCAATACGCTTTCACGCAGCGCAGGCGCACCCAGATAGCCTTTGACCAGTCCCGACTGGCTGAGCCGATCCGAAATACTGCCGGAGCCGGTGGTCGTCCCGCGTGGAGGGGTTCGCTGCCCGTTACGCGCACTACCGCCCCCACTGCCACGCTCGAAATTGCGGTTTTGTTGGTTGCCACGCTGAAACTGCGGCTGGAAAAACGCATTCAGCCGCTCGCGCATGTCTTGCTGATAAAAGCGGCGGACACTTTCGTCGCCAATCACGGACACGATTTGGCGCAGCCGGTTTTCAAGTTCAGCACGCTTTTCCGGCGTATCGAAGGTCACCGACGCCGTTTCGCGGCTCCAGATCATCGCGGCCAGCGGCTTGGCTTCCGCCAGCACCCGGTCGAAAGGCGCCCTGCCCTCATGACGCACCAGATCATCCGGGTCCTTGCCATCGGGAAGCAATGCGAAGCTGACGGAGCGACCCGGCTTGATGTGCGGCAACGCCAGATCGGCGGCACGGCTGGCGGCGCGAATGCCCGCGCCGTCACCATCGAAGCAGAGCACAGGCTGGGCCGACATCTTCCACAGCAGATCGAGCTGGCTATCCGTCAAGGCCGTACCGAGAGGCGCCACAGCGTTTTCGACACCAGCCTGATAGAGCGCGATGACATCCATATAGCCTTCGACGGCAATCACCGTGCCGGAGGACTGTGTGGCGCGGCGCGCACGGGCGAAGTTATAGAGCACGTTACCCTTGTGGAAGAGCTCCGTTTCATTGGAATTGAGATACTTCGCCATCGCATCCGCCGCCATGGCGCGACCACCAAACGCGATCACCTTTTCCCGCGATGACAGGATGGGAAACATGATGCGGTCGCGGAAACGGTCGTAGGACACCGGCACGTTCTCATGCACCACCAGCCCGCAGGCCTCCATCTGTTCCTTGGCAATGCCCTTGGAGGCTAGATGTTCTTTCAGCGCGTTGCGACTATCGGGCGCAAATCCCAATCGGAAGGTCTCGATGGTGCGACCTGTCAGTCCACGATCACGCAGATAGGCACGCGCCCGTGCACCGGCAGCTGTCTGCAGCTGATCCTGAAAGAACAGCGTCGCCATTTCCATGACGTCCTGAAGGGTTGCCCGCTCCCGCTCGCGCCGTTCCGCCTGCACATCCGGCTGCGGCATGGAAACGCCAGCCATATCCGCGATCTGCTGGACGGCTTCAGGAAAACCCATGCCATCAAGGTCGGTCAGAAAACGAAAATGATCGCCCGAGACGCCGCAACCGAAGCAATGGTATCGGCCCTTGCGGTCCTCGCAATGGAAGCTCGGACTCTTTTCGCCGTGGAACGGGCAGCACGCCCAGTAGTCACCTTTGGACGCGTTGCTCTTCTTCCTATCCCACGTCACACGTCTGCCGATGACATCGGAGATGTTCACCCGGTCCCGTATCTCGTCAAGAAATGAGTTAGAAAAGCGCATAGTTACCTGAAATCAGTGCCTGTTTCGGCCAGCCTTTTATATAAGCGCAGCTGAGAGAGATTACCAAGGGCAGAAACGGATAGTGCCCGTTATTCACAGGAGAGCTTGACAGACGTGTATATACAAATGAATATACACTCACGGCGCATGAGTGCCTGACAGCCAATCATCCGGGTTACTCATGTTGATCGTAAAGCGAGAGTTCATCTCCTTTGAATGGGATGAGAACAAACGACTTAAGAATATCGAAAAACACGGCATCGACTTTCCCAGAGCAGCAAGCGCACTATCGCGGCCTCACTTGGAAAGCCCATCCGACCAGAACGGAGAAAGCCGCATTCTGGCTGTGTGCCCGGAAACAGAGCGTCTGATAACCGTTGTTTACACAATGCGAGGTGATGCTTGCCGGATCATATCAGCCAGGGCGGCGCGAAAAAATGAGCAAAAAACATATCGTCAGATATTCGGCGAATGAGATACGGCAAAAAATCGCCAGAGGTGAGGACAAAACCGACTGGGCACGCGTCGATGCGTTGACTGATGAGGACATCGAGCGTGCGATGCGCGACGATCCTGATTGGGCGGAGTGGATCGATGTCGACTGGTCGACGGCTGAAGTCGTCGTGCCCGTCGCCAAGAAGTCGATCTCCATCCGGCTGGATGAGGACGTCATCGACTTCTTCAAGGCAACGGGCAAGGGATACCAGACCCGCATGAACGCGATATTGCGCCACTATGTGCGCGAGCAGAGAAGCAACAAGAGCTGATCGGCAGAATCAGCGCACGTCTACGCGCCGACTTCTGGCGAATTTAGGGCAGAAAATCTCCGCAAAACATTATGTTTTTGTAATTTGAAGGCGCGTCGCGACACGTTTAGTTTCGCACAATCGGCATGATGCCGAGCGTACGCGTAATGTCTTGATTTCGGCGACTTCCCCCAATGAGCCGATATGACGCTTCATCGAAAGCGCTTTCCAGACATCAAAAAGGCAGGGCGCCCACATGTGCCCTGCCTTTTCCTTTGGTAGCGGAATTTACTTCAGCAGTTCCTTGATCAGTGCCGATGCCTTGCCGAAATCGATCTGGCCGGGGTAGCGTTCCTTGACCACCGCCATGACCTTGCCCATGTCACGCAAGCCCGACGCTTCGGTTTCGGCGATGACGCCTTCCAGAATGGCGCGCACCTGTTCCTGCGGAATTTCTTCCGGCATGAAGCTCTTGATGATGACGATCTCTTCGCGCTCCTGATCGGCAAGCTCCGCCCGTCCGGCCTTGTCGTAGATACCAGCGGATTCTTCGCGCTGCTTGATCATCTTGGCGAGAATCTGCAGAATTTCCTCGTCGGAAACCGCGTCCTTACCAACGCCGCGATTGGCGATGTCGCGATCCTTGACGGCGGCCTGGATCAGCCGGATCGTCGAAATCTGACGGGATTCGCGGGCTTTCATGGCGTCTTTGAGGGTGTTGGCGAATGTATCGCGGATCATGCTTCTCTCCTTGAAAAAGTCCTGCCATCGGGCAAAGTCCGGTCAGGCTTTTTCTTCATAATTTTGCCAGCGGCATAAACGAGCCAGCAGCTTTCAGCAAATCTTTTACATAAGCGCCTGATTTGACTGGATTTTAAATCCTGACAATCCACAGGGCTGCGGTTGACCGTTTGCGCAGCTTTCGTTATTTTCCGGCACCTGCACAGGATTTTAACGAAGGTTACGACGCGAAGGCTTTCGCGCGCCCTTATCCGCGACAAAACATGACCGCTTTGCTCCTGCCTTTCAAGAGGCGGGCCGGAACGGCAGAAACGGAAAACGAGATGACCGAGACAGCTCCCTGGACCACCCGCAAACCCACCGCCATGCTCGTTCTGGCAGATGGCACCGTGATCGAGGGAACCGGCATCGGCGCAACCGGCAAGGTGCAGGCGGAAGTCTGCTTCAACACGGCGCTGACTGGCTATCAAGAAATCCTGACCGACCCGTCCTATCTCGGCCAGATCGTCACCTTCACCTTCCCGCACATCGGCAACATCGGCACCAATGAAGAAGACATCGAAGACCTGACGCCTGCGGCCCGTCGCGGTGCGGTCGGCGTCATCTTCAAGGCCGACATTACCGATCCATCCAACTTCCGCGCAGCCAAGCATCTCGATGCATGGCTGAAAGCCCGCGGCATCATCGGTCTTTGTGGCGTCGATACCCGCGCGCTGACATCGTGGATCCGCGAAAACGGTGCACCGAACGCAGTGATCGCTCACGACCCGAACGGCGTCTTCGACATCGAAGCGCTGAAGGCGGAAGCCAAGGCCTGGAGCGGCCTTGAAGGTCTTGACCTTGCGATCGAAGCCACTTCCGGCCAGTCCTCCGTCTGGAGCGAGACGCCTTGGGTGTGGAACGAAGGTTACGGCAAGCTTGATGAAGCCGATGCCAAGTACCATGTGGTCTGCGTCGACTTCGGCGTGAAGCGCAACATCCTGCGCCTTTTTGCTGGACTGGACTGCAAGGTCACGGTCGTGCCTGCGCAGACATCTGCCGAAGACATCATGGCGCTGAAGCCCGACGGCGTGTTCCTGTCCAACGGCCCGGGAGACCCGGCAGCAACGGGTGAATATGCGGTTCCCGTCATCCAGGACCTCATCAAGACCGAGCTGCCGGTGTTCGGTATCTGCCTCGGTCACCAGATGCTGGGTCTTGCCGTTGGCGCAAAGACCGAAAAGATGCATCAGGGCCACCACGGCGCGAACCACCCTGTGAAGGACTTCACGACCGGCAAGGTGGAAATCGTATCCATGAACCACGGCTTTGCCGTTGACACCAAGTCCCTGCCGGAAGGCGTTGAAGAGACTCACGTTTCGTTGTTCGATGGCACCAATTGCGGCCTGCGCCTGACCGGCAAGCCGGTCTTCTCCGTTCAGCACCACCCGGAAGCATCGCCCGGCCCGCAAGACAGCCATTACCTCTTCCGCCGCTTCGTCAACCTGCTGCGCGAGAAGAAGGGCGAACCGGCCCTCGCAGAGCGCTGATAAGACTCAAAGAAATGAAGAAACCATGCGGCCCGCTATCAGCGGGCCGTTTGCATTTCGCGCTTCACCATCAGGTAGAAACGGGTTGTCAACAGAATGGCTGCCGCCGAAAGGCCAACCACAAAGCCGAACCAGACGCCCGGCCCGCCGAAGCCCAACGGGAACGCGGTAATCCACGCCAACGCCAGGCCGATGGGCCAGTAGGAAATCAGTGCCAGGATCATTGGTACCCGTGCGTCTTTGAGGCCCCGCAGCAAACCGGCAGCAACCGCCTGAATGCCATCCACCAGCTGAAACACACCGGCGATAATGACCAGCGTGCTGGCATAGGCCAGCACTTCGCGCGCGCCGGGAAGGTTCGGATCGAGGAACCAGCTTGCGAGATATTCGGGTGCCAGAGCGAATAGAAGGCCACCGCACGCCGCGATGGCACAGGCCACGCCGTAGACCGTGATCGCTGCGCGAACGAGGTTCGGGTAATCGTTCTGCCCATGCGCCACGCCGATCCGCACGGTTGCCGCCTGCGCCAGCCCAAGCGGAATCATAAAGGCAATCGATGCAAGCTGGAGTGCGATGCCGTGAGCTGCCAGCTCTAGCGTGCCGATCTGGCCCATGAGAATGGATGCGGCAGAAAACAGCGTCACTTCGGCCAGAATGGTGACACTGATGGGCAGGCCAAGGCGGATGACCTCCCACAGCGCGTGGAAATCCGGTCTCCAGAAGCGGACGAACAGCTCGTATTTGCGCGTTTCCTCCCGCGTTTGAATATAGACGATGATAAACACGAGGCTGAAAGTGTTGACGATGACGGCGGCGAAAGCAGCGCCGATCATGCCGAAAGCAGGCAAACCGAAGTGGCCGAGCACCAGCCCATAAGCCAGAAAGCCGTTCACGAGCAGCATAGCGATGGTGATGTAGAGAATGATGCCAGCGCGCCCGATGGCGCTGACAAGACCGCGCATGACGTAAAACAGAAGCGCGGGCAGCAGGCCGAACTGGGCGACGGCGAGATACGCCCCTGTCTGCGCGGAGACCGCAGGATTCTGCCCAAGCGCCACGAGAATTTTTTCCGCACTGAGAAACAGCGGCACCGTCAACAGCCAATAGACACAGGCGACCCACATGCCCATGCGCAGCGCACGGCGCGCGCTCGTGGCATCACCCTGCCCGTAGGCATTGGCAACCATGGGCACGACGGCGACGGAAAATCCCGAGCCGAAAATGAAGACGACGAAGAAAAACTGTCCGGCGAGCACCATCGCAGCCAGCTTTTCAGCACCGAGCTGACCGACGATCACCATATCCGTCGTGTGAATGCCAAGCTGCGCCAGTTGCGCACCGATCAGCGGAATTCCCAGCGCAAGCGTCGCGCGCAAATGCGCACCCCAGGAGTTGGCACCAACCTTTTGGGCGTTCTCAACCGCAACCGACGATAACATGGCATTCCCTCAAAAAAACAAAAGCCGCTTCCCTGCAAACGAGGAGAGCGGCATTTTTCTCGATACGATATTTGCACCGCCTGCGCAAGAATGTGGCAGACGCACAGAATTCACCCATCCCAACGGGCTTCGACAGCGTTTGCGGCTGTCTTATGCTCGAAATAATGAGATGCTATAATGCCGAAAAAGCAATTTATATAAATTAAATCAATAAGATATATCTACACTCACGAATTGTTTACGCACAGGAGATAAAGCAAAGACTTACGTAACGGAATGATCTCTGGGTGCATGAGGCACGCCATCAAAGCCAACAGGCATGTCTCCACAAATCCGGTTTCCGGCTCCACCTAGAGGTTCAAATTGCCTAGAAAATCCAACTTGATGACGCGCATCGTCGTCGCGGCATCCTGTGTCGTCGTTGCGGCCTTTGCGGGTTTTTCGTTTTACATCGACCGCCTTCAGCGCGATGCGACCAATCACTTCGTTGAAGACAAGATCAACGCTGCTGGCAAGCAATCGGCCCAGAGCATCGCCAACTGGCTGAATGGTCGCGTCATGATGACTGAAATGGTCGGCGCGTACATGGTCAAAGCGACTGATCAGACGCGTCTGAACCTTGCGCTGCAAAACGATGTGCTGGCGCGCGAATTCAAGTCCACCTATTTTGGTGACGAAGCCGGTAACTTCAACAATTTCCCATCGACAACGATGCGTGCAGGTTACGACCCACGTCAACGCCCATGGTACCAGGCTGCGGTCAAAGCCAATTCCACCGTGCTGACGGAGCCCTACACGGACGCGACCACGGGCAAACTCGTGGTCAGCGCTGCACTGCCCGTCAAGCGTGATGGCAAGCTGGTCGGCGTTGCCGCCAGCGACTTCCTGCTGACGACGCTGGTTTCCATGATCGGCTCCATCGACGCCGGTGACGCAGGCTATGCGTTTCTGGTGAACAAGGACGGCAAAATCCTTATCCATCCCGATGAAGCGATGGTCAACAAGACTCTGACCGACCTCTTTCCCGTGGCAACACCGAAGATTTCGCAGGCCATGTCGCAAACGCAGATCGGCGGCGTGGATAAGATCACCAGCTTCATTGCCGTTCCCGGTCTTCCCAATGTCGAGTGGTCCGTTGGCCTCGTCATCGACAGCAAGACGGCCTTCGCCTCCATCGCCAAATTCCGCGTTGCTGCCGTCGTCGCCACCATTCTGGCCGTGGCCGGTATGATCGCGTTTCTCGCTTTCCTGCTCAACAGCCTGATCGTCAGGCCCGTGACGCAGATGACATCGGCTATGGATCAACTGGCCGCTGGCGATCTGGATGCCGCCATTCCCGGCCAGGAGCGCAAGGACCAGATCGGCTCCATGGCAGCCGCCGTCGCCGTCTTCCGCGCCAATGCGCTGGAACGCCGCCGTCTGGAAGGTGACGCGGAGCAGACGCGCAATCTTTCCGAACAGGAACGTGCCGAGCGCGAGCATATCAGCGCCAAGGACGCCGCCGATATTCAGTTCGCGGTAGACTCGCTCGCCAAGGGTCTCGCCCATCTCTCCGATGGCGATCTGAACTACCGTATCGACACGCCTTTCGTGTCGCGCATCGACCGCCTGCGTGAAGATTTCAACGGCTCCATTGCCAAGCTGAACGCTGCTCTGATCAATGTCGGCCAGAACGCCAACGCCATCGATGCCGGGGCTAGCGAAATTCGCCAGTCTGCCGATGACCTTGCCAAGCGCACGGAACAGCAGGCAGCATCGGTCGAAGAAACAGCCGCTGCACTGGAAGAAATCACCACCACCGTCAAGGATTCGGCCAAGCGCGCCGAGGAAGTCGGTCGTCTGGTGGAGCGTGCCCGCGCCAATGCCGAGCAATCCGGCGTGGTCGTCGGCGATGCCGTCAAGGCCATGGAAGGCATCGAGCAGTCCTCCTCCGGCATTTCCAAGATCATCGGCGTCATCGACGAAATCGCCTTCCAGACCAACCTTCTGGCGCTGAACGCCGGTGTCGAAGCGGCGCGTGCCGGTGAAGCCGGCAAGGGCTTTGCCGTCGTCGCGCAGGAAGTCCGCGAGCTTGCTCAGCGTTCAGCCAATGCTGCCAAGGAAATCAAGACCTTGATCAGCGCCTCTACCACACAGGTAGAAGCGGGCGTATCGCTGGTGGGCAACGCCGGAAAGGCGCTTGAAATCATCGTCGCCGAGGTTCAGGAAATCAACAAGCACATCAACGCCATCGTGCTGTCATCCCGTGAACAGTCGACCGGCTTGCAGGAAATCAACACCGCCATCAACACCATCGATCAGGGCACGCAGCAAAACGCCGCCATGGTCGAGGAACAGACCGCGGCCAGCCACGGCCTTGCCTCAGAAGCTGCCGCGCTCAACACCCTGCTGGCGCAGTTCCAGCTTGGAAATGCCGGTCACCAGAACCGCAACGGCTACCGCCGCGCGGCCTGATCTGACGACGATGTGAGAAGACGAGAGGCGTGACCGGGTAACGGCCACGCCTTTTTGTTGGAGGTATGGCGCGATGGCTATGCAGTGTCTGGGCAGCACACTGACTACCGTCATCCTTGGGCTTGTCCCAAGGATCTAACCACGCACCCGCGGACTTTTCCCGTCGAGTGTGCAGCAACGGCAGCAGATCCTTGGGACAAGCCCAAGGATGACGGCAGTGGGTGTGCACTCTCCTGACCTTGTAGCCTCGGCCAAAACCCGACACCTTACCGTAAGGCAGTTGTGAGTCGGATGGAGGACATCATGGTTTGGGAAATCGTGTGGCGCGGGGTCGCCATGGGCATTGGAGGCACCATTTTCATGGATGTCTGGGCCATCATCCTCCACCGCCTGTTCAAGCAACCCGCTGCGAATTGGGGACCCGTGGGCCGCTGGTTCTGGCATTTGCCCAAGGGTACGGTGTTTCATGACAGCATAGCGAAAGCACCACCCTACGAGCATGAAGTGGCACTTGGCTGGATATCGCATTACGCCGTTGGCATCATCTACGGCATTCTGCTTGCGATGATCGTACCTGCCGGGTGGTTTGCCGCACCGACGTTTCTTCTGCCGTGGATCGTGGGCATCATCACCGTTGGCGCTGGCTGGTTTCTGCTTCAGCCTGGCCTTGGCATCGGCTGGGCGGCATCCAAAACACCCAACCCGAACAAGGTAAGAGCCCTGAACCTCGTTGCACACACGATCTTTGCACTTGGCATGTTCGTGACGGCGCTGATCATTCGCTGAGACGCGAAAAAGGGGGCTTTCGCCCCCTCTCCCAAGTCTCGATCGTTCGATCAGATATCTGCGGAAAACGTATCGCAATCTTCGACGCGACCGCTTTGGAAACCGCGCTTGAACCACTCTGCCCGCTGTGCGGACGTCCCGTGGTTGAAACTATCCGGCACGACATAGCCCTGTGACTTCTTCTGCAACGTGTCGTCACCGATCTGGTGGGCCGCATTCAGAGCTTCTTCCAGATCGCCCGTTTCCAGAATACCCTTCTGCTGCGTGGACTTGCCCCAGATACCGGCATAGCAATCGGCCTGAAGCTCGACCTTGACCGACATCTTGTTGGCCTCCGTCTCGCCCATGGACTGACGCTGGCGGTTGAACTCTGGCAGGACGCCTGTCAGGTTCTGAACGTGGTGTCCGACCTCATGCGCAATGACATAGGCCTGCGCAAAGTCACCCGATGCGCCGAAGCGCTGGTCGAGCTCGCGGAAGAAGTCGGTGTCGAGATAGACCTTGCGATCAACCGGGCAGTAGAACGGCCCACTGGCCGAAGACGCCGTGCCGCATGCTGAACGCACCTGTCCACCGAACAACACCAAGGTAGGCTTTTCATAAGTCTCATTGGAGGCACTGAAAATCTTGCCCCAGGTATCTTCTGTTTCGGCAAGAACCGTGCGCACGAAAGCTGTTGTCTCGTCGCTGGACTGGCCCTGTGGCCTGGTGCCCGTGGTCTGTTGAGTGCTGCCGCTATCACCGGAGATGTCGCCGCCGGATAAAAGCGTCAGCGGGTTGATGCCCAGAGCCCAGCTGATCAGCAGGATGACGACGAGGCCACCAATGCCGATGCCACCGCCGCGACCGCCGGTGGGCAGGCGAAAACCGCCGCCCCCGCCCATGCCGCCGGACGACATTCCACGTCTGTCTTCAATATTGTCGGATTGGCGACGCCCTCTCCACTGCATGTCAGTCTCCCCTTACTTGCCATGCTGAAACGCTAAACTCTCCAAAGCGTTCCGGCACCTTAGCTGTTAGCGAAGACGTAGGCTCCGCCCTTTTTCAAGGCGCGCTGGTAAGCGGGTCTTGCGCGGATGATTTCGAGGTAGCGACGGATCGCCTTGCGACCCTCCATCCCCTCTGCACGGCTCATAGCTGCCTCCACTGGAAAGCTCATTGCAATGTCTGCACCGGAAAGCTCATGTCCAACGAAGTAACCCGTCGCCGCGAGCTCGTTGTCCCAGTAAGCGGTGTGATCCGCCAGCTGCGGATCAACCAGCTTGCCCATCACGCCCTTGGAAATCATGCTCGCAACGGGCCGCAGGAAAAACGGGACCTGGCCCGGAATGCGCGAAAACAGAAGTTTCAGCAGCAACGGCGGCATAGCGGAGCCTTCGGAGTAATGAAGCCAGTAGATATAACGCTGGTAGTCATCCGTTCCCGGCTGCGGGCGAAACGCACCCTTGCCGTAGGTATCGATCAGATATTCGATGATGGCGCCGCTTTCGGCGTATATCCTGCCGCCATCTTCGATGACGGGCGACTTGCCGAGCGGGTGCACCGCCTTCAGGCTCTTCGGCGCACGCATGTCCGACCCGCGTTTATAGGTCTTTACCTCATAGTCGAGGCCGAGTTCTTCCAGCAGCCAGAGAATGCGGTGCGCGCGGGAATTTTCCAGATAATGAACGGTAATCATAATGCCCTGTTCTGTGCGTGTGAAGCAAACTTAATTCATTCAAATGACTATACGTTTTTGCGACCATAAAGGATCATGTCTGGTATCGCGAATAGCGTGTTCCAAATTTCCTGTCAGAAACAGAAGATTCGGGGTTCCGTTCACCAAGACATTTGCCTATAAGCCGCTTCTAGCCTGAAAAGATTGGAATTGCGCGCCCGCGGCCGGTGAGTTTCACCATGGCCGTTTTTTGCGCAACGAGAAAGCGGAACGAGAGCCATGCCGAAGCGCCAAGATATCAAGTCCATCCTTATCATCGGCGCTGGACCGATTGTCATCGGTCAGGCATGCGAGTTCGATTATTCCGGCACGCAGGCCTGCAAGGCGCTGAAGGAAGAGGGCTACCGGGTCATTCTGGTCAACTCCAACCCCGCCACCATCATGACAGACCCCGGCCTGGCCGACGCGACCTACGTAGAGCCGATCACGCCGGAAGTCGTCGCCAAGATCATCGCCAAGGAACGCCCGGACGCGCTGCTGCCCACTATGGGCGGCCAGACGGCGCTGAACACGGCGCTTTCCCTGAAGCGCATGGGCGTGCTGGATCGCTACAATGTCGAGATGATCGGCGCAAAGCCAGAAGCCATCGACATGGCCGAAGACCGCGCCCTGTTCCGCGAAGCCATGAAGCGCATTGGTCTCGAAACCCCGAAGTCGATGCTGGCCAACGCCACCGACATCAAGGACGCCGACCGCAAGACGCATGAAGCAGCCCGCGCCGACCTGAAGGCAAAGCTTTCCGGTGCAGAGCTCGACAAGGCGCTCGACAACCTCGAAAACCAGTGGAACCTCGGCGAGACGGACCGCAAACAGCGCTACATCAGCCACGCCATGGCCATTGCCGCGCAGGCCATCGATGTCGTCGGCCTGCCAGCCATCATCCGTCCGTCCTTCACCATGGGCGGCACCGGCGGCGGCATTGCCTACAACCGCTCGGAATTCTTCGAAATCATCGGCGGCGGTCTGGATGCCTCCCCTACCACCGAAGTGCTGATCGAAGAATCGGTTCTCGGCTGGAAGGAGTATGAAATGGAAGTGGTCCGCGACAAGGCGGACAACTGCATCATCATCTGCTCCATCGAAAACATCGACCCGATGGGCGTTCACACCGGCGATTCGATCACGGTCGCCCCTGCCCTGACGCTGACGGACAAAGAATACCAAATGATGCGCAATGCATCGATCGCCGTTCTTCGCGAAATCGGCGTCGAAACAGGCGGCTCGAACGTACAGTTCGCCGTCAACCCGAAGGATGGCCGCCTCGTCGTCATCGAAATGAACCCGCGCGTATCGCGTTCGTCTGCGCTCGCCTCCAAGGCCACCGGTTTCCCGATTGCCAAGGTCGCGGCCAAGCTCGCTGTCGGCTACACGCTGGACGAACTGGACAACGACATCACCGGCGGTGCAACGCCTGCGTCGTTCGAACCATCCATCGACTATGTCGTCACCAAGATCCCGCGCTTTGCCTTCGAGAAATTCCCGGGCGCATCGCCGATCCTCACCACGGCCATGAAGTCGGTCGGTGAAGTCATGGCCATTGGCCGTACCTTTGCCGAGTCGCTTCAGAAGGCGCTGCGCGGTCTGGAAACCGGCCTCACCGGTCTCGATGAGATCGAAATCCCCGGCTACGAAGAAGGCGAAGGCTCCAAGAACGCCATTCGCGCCGCCATCGGCACGCCGACGCCGGACCGTCTGCGCATGGTCGCACAGGCGCTTCGCATGGGTATGTCAGAGGCCGAAGTACACGAAAACAGCAAGATCGACCCATGGTTCATCGCCCAGTTCAAGGCCATCGTGGACATGGAAGCCCGCGTGCGCGAGCACGGCCTGCCACAGGACGCTGAAAACCTGCGTTCGCTGAAGGCCATGGGCTTCTCCGACGCCCGCCTCGCCAGCCTGACCAAGAAGCGCCCGAAGGAAGTGGCGGAGCTGCGTAACAGCCTCAATGTGCGCCCCGTTTTCAAGCGCATCGACACCTGCGCCGCCGAATTTGCCTCGCCAACCGCCTATATGTACTCCACCTACGAGACGCCTTTCGTTGGTCAGCTGCGCTCCGAGGCGCAGGTTTCCGACCGCAAGAAGGTCGTCATTCTCGGCGGTGGCCCGAACCGTATCGGTCAGGGCATCGAGTTCGATTATTGCTGCTGCCATGCGGCCTTCGCGCTGAAGGATGCGGGCTTTGAAGCCATCATGATCAACTGCAACCCGGAAACCGTGTCCACCGACTACGACACCTCCGACCGCCTCTATTTCGAGCCGCTGACGGCTGAAGACGTGATCGAAATCATGCGTGCGGAGCAGGAGAAGGGCGAGCTGGTCGGCGTCATCGTGCAGTTCGGCGGCCAGACACCGCTGAAGCTGGCCGAAGCGCTCGAAAAGAACGGCATTCCGATCCTCGGCACCGCGCCTGATATGATCGACCTTGCCGAAGACCGCGACCGTTTCCAGAAGCTGCTGATGAAGCTGGACCTGAACCAGCCGAACAACGGCATCGCCTATTCCGTAGAGCAGGCCCGCCTCGTGGCATCCGAAATCGGTTTTCCGCTGGTCGTGCGCCCGTCCTACGTTCTGGGTGGCCGCGCCATGCAGATCATTCATTCCGAGGGACAGCTCCAGACATACCTGCTGGATACGGTTCCGGGTCTGGTGCCCGAGGATATCAAGCAGCGCTACCCCAACGACAAGACCGGCCAGATCAACACGCTGCTGGGCAAGAACCCGCTGCTGTTCGATAGCTACCTGACCAACGCTGTCGAAGTGGACGTCGATGCATTGTGTGATGGCGAAAATGTCTTCGTCTCCGGCATTATGGAGCATATCGAAGAAGCCGGTATTCACTCCGGCGACAGCGCCTGCTCGCTGCCATCCCGTTCGCTTTCCAAGGAAACGCTGGACGAGCTGGAGCGCCAGACGACGGCCATGGCCAAGGCATTGAACGTCGGCGGCTTGATGAACGTGCAATATGCCATCAAGGACGGCACGATTTACGTTCTGGAAGTCAACCCGCGCGCCTCGCGTACCGTGCCGTTCGTCGCCAAGACCATCGGCGCGCCGATCGCCAAGATCGCAGCCCGCATCATGACCGGCGAAAAGCTGGATGCGGCGATTGCAGCTTACGGCGCAAAGCCAGACCCGCGCAATCTCAAGCACATCGCCGTCAAGGAAGCCGTTTTCCCATTCGCCCGCTTCCCCGGCGTCGATATTCTGCTGGGACCGGAAATGCGCTCCACCGGTGAAGTCATCGGCCTCGACACGGACTTCGCGCTCGCCTTCGCCAAGGCACAGCTCGGCGCCAGCGTCGATCTGCCTCGCTCCGGCGCGGTGTTCGTGTCTGTCCGCGATGACGACAAGGAACGGGTCCTGCCCGCCATCCGCCATCTGGTCGAGATAGGCTTCAAGGTACTGGCAACTGGCGGCACGCAGCGCTTCCTTGCTGACCAAGGCATCAATGCTGAAAAGATCAACAAGGTTCAGGAAGGTCGTCCGCACATCGAAGACGCCATCCGCAACCGTCAGGTCCAGCTCGTCATCAACACCACGGACAGCAACAAGGCGATCTCGGATTCGAAATCGCTGCGCCGCGCAACGCTGATGCAGAAGGTGCCCTATTACACCACCATGTCCGGTGCGGAATCCGCAGCTCTCGCCATCAAGGCGCTTAAAGCCGGCAGCTTGGATGTGCGGCCTTTGCAAAGCTACTTCTGATCCGAGCAGATCATAGAAGGTTCATAAACCGGCCTGCCAACATGCAGGCCGGTTTTGCTTTATCCAGACTTTATCATTCGGCATGGCGAACGGAGGGGAAGATGACGGAAACAATGGAGATTTTTAACGAGCGGCTGTTCTCAGTCGACCGCGAGACGCTGTTTCAGGCATTTGCGGATCCGAAGCTGCTGGAACAATGGTGGGGTCCACAAGGCTTTACCAATAAGATCACCGCATTCGACTTTCGTGCCGGCGGCACATGGACCATCACCATGACGGCCTCGGACGGCACGGACTTCCACAATGTCTCGACGTTTCGCGACATCATAGCGCCGCAAAGCATCGTGTTCGAGCATCATGAGCCGATGCACGTCTACACGATGAGCATAAACTTCATCAAAAACCCTGCTGGTACGACGTTGCAATGGCGAATGGTGTTTGATGCGACGGATGAAAACCTGCATCTGAAGAAATTCATCGCCGCCGCCAACGAGCAGAATTTCGACCGCCTTGAGTCCGTTTTAAACGAGATGGCAACATCAAGCTGACAGCACAGCAGCTGACGCAGGTCCCACCTCCATCAGCCTGCGAACTGCCTGCATATCCTCCCGGAACCGCTGAAACTCCTCGACCTTTCTTTGCTCGTCCGGTATGCGCAATAAATAAGACGGATGCACCGTCACGAAGAGCATCCTGCCGCCGTCCATGGGCATGGGCCTGCCGCGCATGTCCGACAGTTTTTCCTTCAAATCCGTCAGCGCAAACATTGCCGTCGCTCCCATCGCCACGATGAGCTTGGGTTGAACCAGATCGATCTCCCGCGTCAGCCACCAGCGACAACGCTGAACTTCGCCCGCGTCCGGACGCTGGTGAATGCGCTTCTTTCCGCGCGCCTCGTATTTGAAATGCTTCACGGCATTGGTGACGTAAAGCGATTGGCGCTCAATTCCCGTCTCGCCCAGCACCTGATCGAAAACCTTGCCCGCCGGACCGACGAAGGGACGTCCGGCCAGATCCTCGAAATCTCCGGGCTGCTCGCCAACGACCATGACGTCAGCACTGACGGGGCCCTCACCAAAGACCGTCTGCGTCGCCTTGCAATGCAAAGGACAGAGCGTGCACCCTTTCGCCTCGTGCTTCAAACCTTCCAGCGTATCTGCATCCGGCAAAACGGGCGCTGGTCTGCTTTCCGCCGCCGCCTGTATGCGATGGTGGAACAGTTGCGGTTCGGTCGCCGCCTTTGCGCCCATTTCCAGCACGCGGGCCTCAGCGTTCAGGATAAGGCCGGGTATGAGGTCCGCTTCGGGGAGGTTCTTCCAGTATTTCTTCGGCATCTCCGCCGTCATCGCCTTGATTTTCAGGCGAGCAGGATTGAAAATATTGGCATAATAGGTGCGCCAAAGCTCATCCGTTTCATCGGACAAATCCGGTTGCTCGGCGGCAAGCCGTGATGTTTGGAGTGTTTTGCCATCCCAGCGCGCCGACCCCTTGGGCGTCGCGATGACCCAGTCCATATCGGTGAAACGACGCTGAAAAAACGCAGCCTTTCGCTCGACGATGAAATGGTCAGGCTCGAACCACGCAATAAAACGGCGGCGGGCGGCGACACCCTCCGGCAGCGGCAACTCCTTGAAGCGCACGAAAGCCGTCATCTTGTGGCTGTCGCGGCGCACGGATTTTTCCATCTTCCGCGCTTCGGAAACATCTGGGTCGGACTTGAACTGCAACAGCGCCCTGTCCTGCCCCAGACGCCACAGCAAGCGATACAGCAACGAAAACCGTTCCGGTGCGCTGTGACAGATGATGGTTTGCGCCAGGGGAATGAAGGCCGAGGGCACGTTAACGCTCGCCGATCCGCCGCTCGGTGGCAACCGGTCACCCTCCTCAAAGCCGAACAGGCTTTTCTCTTCCCCCTGAAACCGCCAGTCGATCTCCTGAGGCGTGACATTTGCGGAAAGAAACGCCCGCGCAGCATCGCGCCACTCGTTGAAATCTCCCCGGCCCTCCAGCGCCACCCTGTACATTACAGCAGCGACAATTGTTCAGGCTTCGGCGTGAACATATCGCGCAGATCGGGACGTTCCGTCAGCTTGCCCGGCGTCCATCCGCCCGCCACCACAAAGGCTTTCACCTTTTTCAACGAGACACCAAAGCGGGCGATATCCTCCAGGCGCAACTGCCGAAACCGCCGCGATGAGAGAATGGATTTGACGGTCTTGGTGCCAAATCCAGGCACACGCAGCAGCATCTCGCGATCCGCCGTGTTCACATCCACCGGAAAACACTGGCGATTGGCCAAAGCCCATGCCAGTTTTGGATCGATATCCAGATCCAGCATCCCATCTTTCTGCGTCGAAGCGATTTCGCCGATATCGAAGCCATAGAAACGATAGAGCCAGTCCGCCTGGTAAAGCCGGTGCTCGCGCATCAAAGGCGGCTTGATCAGCGGCAGGTTTTTCGACGAATCGGGAATGGGACTGAAGGCCGAGTAATACACACGTCGCAATCCGTAACTGCCATAGAGGCGCGCGCTCGTCGTCAGAATGGTCGTGTCGTTGGCACCATCGGCACCGACGATCATCTGGGTGCTCTGGCCCGCCGGGGCAAATCGTTTCACCCGCTTCGTCCGCAGCGTCGGTTCCCCAGCCTCCTCGATCTTCAGGCGAATATCGGCCATGGATTTTCGGATGTTGGCGGGCTGCTTTTCAGGTGCAAACTGGCCGATGCCACTATCGGTGGGAAGCTCGATATTGATCGACAGCCGGTCTGCGTAAAGCCCCGCCTCTTCCACCAGATGCGCCGATGCCTCGGGTATGGATTTGAGGTGAATGTACCCCTTGAAACCGTGGGTCACGCGCAACTCTTTAGCCACCCGCACCAGTTCTTCCATCGTATGATCAGACGAGCGAATGATGCCGGAGGACAGAAACAGGCCCTCAATGTAATTACGACGGTAAAACTCCAGCGTCAGCCAGACAACCTCCTCCACCGTAAACCGTGCCCGCTCCACATTGCTGGAAGAACGGTTGACGCAATAGGCACAGTCATAGATGCAGAAGTTTGTGAGCAATATTTTCAGCAGCGAAATGCAGCGTCCGTCGGGCGCATAGGCATGGCAAATGCCCGATCCCTCCGTCGAGCCCAACCCTCCCGACGCAGACGAGCTACGCTTCGTCGTGCCGCTGGAGGCGCACGAAGCATCATACTTCGCTGCATCGGAAAGGACGGCCAAACGCTCTTTAATCGACTTTTTCATAATAATGTTCACTATATGTTCTTGCCTTTTGTGTCAAGAACGGTCTAAAAAGCTTCAGGTTTTTACAGGAAATCATAAGGTTCAAATTCGCTGGCAATCCGCTGCCGACTTCTGATATAGTCGTGAGAATTGTGATTTTGACTGGTTCCGTGGTTTTGCCCCGGGACCTGTTTCTTTTTGTGTCTGCGGGTACCGCAGGATGAATGCGAGGAAGAAAAAAATGGTAGAAAAAGTACCGATGACTCAGGGTGGATTTGTCAAGCTGCAGGAAGAACTCCGCTGGCGTCAGCAGGAAGAGCGTCCCCGCATCATCGAAGCCATTTCGGAAGCGCGCGCCCATGGCGACCTGTCCGAAAATGCGGAATATCACGCTGCCAAGGAGGCGCAGAGCCACAATGAAGGCCGCGTTGCCGAACTCGAAGACCTGACGGCCCGCGCCGAGGTGATCGACCTGTCAAAGATGTCCGGCACCACCATCAAATTCGGTGCAACAATCAAGCTTGTGGATGAAGATTCCAACGAGCAAAAGACCTACCAGATCGTCGGCGACCAGGAAGCCGACGTCAAGCAGGGCCGCATCTCGATCTCCTCGCCCATCGCTCGTGCCCTCATCGGCAAGGAAGTCGGCGACAGCATCGAAGTGAATGCGCCAGGCGGTTCTCGCGGCTACGAGATCCTCTCCGTCAACTGGGGTTGATTCCCAGATCCCCTCCCCGCGAGATCCCGATCGTGCCCTATGTCGACTTGGCCGATGTCCAAGTGCTTGCGCCCAACTTCAAGCGCAGGCTCTCTGGCGTAACATCCACCATCATTCAACTCCTGCCCGTTCAAAACAGGCAGGGGCAGATGGTGGCCGCCATTGGGCCAGGACTACCACCAGACCTGCCGCATGTTCGCTTTCGCGATCTGTGGCGCCTGTGGCAGTTGGGGCCACGCGGCACGCCCCGCGTCTGGCACGCCCGACGCAACATCGAAATGCTACCCGGCATCGTGATGCGCGATATCCTGCGCATGAAGCTGAAGCTGGTCTTCACCTCCGCCTCCCAACGCAAACACAGCGGCTGGACGAAGTTCCTCGTCTCGCGCATGGACGCCGTGATCGCGACGAGCGGCAAGACAGCGTCCTATCTGGAGATGCCGAGCACAGTCGTGATGCACGGCATAGACACCAACCGTTTCTCCCCGCCCGCAGATAAGGCCCAGGCAAAACAGTCACTTGGCCTCGATAGCGGTCAGAAATACGCCGGATGCTTCGGTCGGGTTCGCCATCAGAAAGGCACCGACCTTTTCGTAGACGCCATGATCGCCGTTCTGCCGCAACACCCCGGCTGGTCTGCCATCATCGCCGGGCGGGCAACCGGGCCGCATATCGAATTCGAAACTGGGCTGAAGGATAAGGTTCGCGCCGCAGGCCTCAGCGACCGCATTCTCTTCGTGGGCGAACACACCAACATCAACGCCTGGTACCGCGCCCTAGACCTCTTCATCGCCCCCCAGCGCTGGGAAGGCTTCGGCTTGACCCCGCTGGAAGCCATGGCGACGGGTGTGCCGGTCATCGCGACGGACGTGGGTGCTTTTCCGGAATTGATAACGGCGAATACCGGTGAAATCATCCCCCGCAATAATTTGCAAGGCATGAGCGCGACGGCAACACGCTGGATGATAGACGATGCAATGCGCGGCGAAGCATGCGTTGCAGCGCGTCATCACGTCGGGCAGCATTTCACCATCGAGGGCGAAGCGGCCAATCTTGGCCGCATCTACGACGCCGTTACGGCTTGCGTTTGAAGAGCTCGATATAGGCAGAGGCAACAGCTTCTTCGGAAAACTGCTGCATCAGCGTTGCGTGTCCACCGGCAGCCACACGTTCTGCCAGCGCCCGGTTACCCAGAAGATTTCCGATCGCCGCGGCAAAGCCCTTTTCATCACCAATCTCGGCCAGCAAACCGTTTTCGCCGTCTTTCATAAACCAGGACGGCCCCTCGGATTTGGAAGAGACGACCGGCTTTTTTTGCGCCCATGCCTCGAGAATGACGTTGCCCAGCGGCTCATGGCTGGACGCCATCACGAAGACATCAGCCGCCGCCACATAGGGTCTCGTCTCGTCCTGCCAGCCGATGAAGCGAACGCGATCACGCATGCCACGCGCCTCTACCTGTGCTTCGAGCGCTTCGCGCTCCTCCCCGTCTCCCGCCAGCCACAAATAGACCCCCGGCAGTGTGGAGACGGCATCGATCAGCGTGTGAAAACCCTTGCGCTTGACGAAACGCCCCATGGACATCACCACCGGCGCATCCGGCGGCGTATCCAGTTGCGCCCGAGACACCGGCGCGATTTCCTGCGTGCTGGTGAAGTTGGAGATGACCTCCACCCCACGGGTCCAGCCGATGTTTTTGACATGTTCGGCAATGCCAGGTGTGTTGCAAACGAGAATGTCGGTATTCTTGAAGTAATCCAGCTTCGTCGGGTAATCGCCCAGCCGAGATAACTTGATGCAGCCCTTATAGGCTGGCATCAACCGGCTTGGGCGTGTCGCCCAAGACATCAGCGCATTGGGCTGTTCGCGTCGCGCCATGCGCATCACCTTCATAGGCAGCAACAGTCTATCCGGCGAGAGGTTGCGAAAATTGCTTTCGATGATGCCACATACGCCGTCTATATTCTTGCGCCATAAACGATTGGGGCGGATGACCGCCGTCTGCTCCACGCCCCTGCTGGCCAGTGCATTGACGAGATGCACGAAAAAACGCTCCGCGCCGCCATCCTTGCCCAGATGATAATGCATGACTTTCATGGTGTATTCCTTCCGCGCTCCATGTCATCGACATTCGGTCGCCGTTTCAGCGCGTGACGCTGATGTATTTTTGCCTGCGTGAGAAACGCGTAAATCCCGCCCGTCGCGGCCTCGATCAGGCCAGGCACACCGCAACGCCACAGGCCATTTCGAAAATAGAGCCTCAGGAAATACAGCCAGGGCGATACCAGGAGCTTGGAAAGCCGGGCCTTGCGACCCTCAGCAAATTGCTGATCAGCTTTCAAGGTGGAGTACTTGTTCTCTTTCAAAATCTGCTCATCGATGATGAGCGGGCGGTAATGCAACAGACTGCCCTTTTCCGACACGCTGACCTGCCCCACTGGCACGATGCCCTCATGCACCTTCTGGGAAAGATCGTAAGCACCCTTGCCGTTTCGGATGAGCCGAAGATTCTTACGCTCGCGCACATTTTCAGGCGTATAACCGAAACCGATGAGATAGGGCCGCCGCGCCACCTTCCAGCCGACAACACTCTCCGGCGTAGCGAGCAGTTCTGGCAGCGTAGCTCGCAACGCATCATCCAGCCGCTCATCCGCATCGATATTCAGACACCACGGCTGCGTGCATTGCTCCAGCGCAAACTGCTTCTGCCCTGCATAGCCGCGCCAGGGCTCGTACATGAACCTGATCGGCCAGCCCTTGTCGATATAAGTCTGAACCAGCGCTTGAGTGCCATCGGTTGACCCGGAATCGACGATGACGATCTCAGCACAGCCTTCTAGGCTCTCAATGCAATTGCCAAGATAAGCTTCCTCGTTGAGGCAGATGATAAAGGCGGAGACGCTCTGTTTTTGCATACTTTCTCTTACACGGAAAATCCTGACACGAAATCAGTGTCTGCCATTGCGACGCAAAGTCTATAGGGTGGCAAAGCGGTCAATTGCAAGCACTTGCCAGCGCGACAAGGCTCCTGCCCCACATTCATCGACCTATAGTCGGTCAAGGTTGGAAATCTGAGGTTTATTTTGGCGCGCAGTTAAGATATCGCACAATAAACAAGCTGAGGTCGCGGACGCGCTAACCATGCTGCGCAAAACAGCCTCTGCATCTCGGGACGGAAGCGGATCACAATGACGGACAAAGCAAAAGTAGCCCTGATAACAGGCGTAACCGGCCAGGACGGTGCCTATCTGGCGCAATTGCTGCTCGACAAAGGCTATATCGTCCACGGCATCAAGCGTCGCTCGTCTTCGTTCAACACTGGGCGCATCGAGAATATCTATCAGGACCCGCACGACGATAATCCGCAGTTTTTCCTGCATCACGGCGACATGACGGATGCGACGAACCTCATCCGCATCGTACAGGAAACACAGCCCGACGAGATTTATAACCTCGCAGCACAAAGCCACGTTCAGGTTTCCTTCGAAACACCAGAATATACGGCCAATGCAGATGGCATCGGCACCTTGCGTGTGTTGGAGGCCATCCGCATTCTGGGACTCGAGAAAAAGACACGCTTCTACCAGGCATCCACGTCGGAGCTTTATGGTCTTGTTCAAGAAGTGCCCCAGCGCGAAACAACACCGTTCTACCCACGCAGCCCCTATGCAGCCGCCAAGCTTTACGCCTATTGGATCGTTGTGAATTATCGCGAGGCATACGGCATGCACGCGTCCAACGGCATTCTGTTCAATCACGAAAGCCCGCTGCGCGGCGAAACCTTCGTCACCCGCAAGATTACCCGCGCCGCCGCTGCCATCAAGCTCGGACGGCAAGACAAGCTCTATCTCGGCAATCTCGATGCACAGCGTGACTGGGGCCATGCGCGGGAATATGTGCGCGGCATGTGGTTGATGATGCAGCAGGAACAACCGGACGACTACGTTCTGGCCACCGGCGAAACAACGCATGTCCGCACCTTCGTCGAATGGGCTTTTGCCGATGTCGGCATCACGCTGACCTGGCAGGGTGAAGGCGTTGACGAAAAAGGCCTGGATGCAGCAACCGGTAAAGTGCTGATCGAAGTCGATCCCCGCTATTTCCGCCCGACCGAAGTGGAACTGCTGATCGGAGATCCCACCAAGGCGCATGAGAAGCTTGGCTGGAAACATGAGACGAGTGTGCGCGAGCTGGCACGAGAAATGGTGACGGAAGATTTGCGCATCATGCAATCCGAAATCGTAGCAAAAGGCGCCTGATCATGAGTGGCTACGATCTTAGCGGCAAGAAAGTATGGGTGGCAGGCCACCGCGGCATGGTGGGATCGGCCATCGTACGGCGCTTGCAGCAAGAGGGTTGCACCATTTTGACGGCCAGCCGGGACGATGCGGATTTGCGTCAACAGGCAGAAGTGGAAGCATGGATGGGGGCCCAGAAACCGCAGGCCATTTTTCTGGCAGCCGCAAAAGTCGGCGGCATTCTGGCAAACGACACCCGCCCCGCAGAGTTTCTCTACGACAACCTGATGATCGAAGCCAACATCATCGAGGCGGCGTACCGCAATAATGTCGAAAAGCTGCTTTTTCTAGGCTCTTCCTGCATATACCCGAAGTTTGCAGACCAGCCGATCTCCGAAGACGCCCTGCTGACAGGTGCGCTAGAGCCAACCAACGAGTGGTACGCCATCGCCAAAATTGCAGGCATCAAGCTAACGCAAGCTTATCGCAAACAATATGGCTGTGATTTCATCTCCGCCATGCCAACAAACCTCTACGGCCCCGGAGACAACTTCGACTTCACCTCCAGCCACGTGCTACCAGCCCTAATCCGCAAGGCCCACGAGGCGAAGACACGCGGCGACAAGGAAATCGTGATCTGGGGCACCGGCACCCCCCGCCGAGAGTTCCTGCACGCAGACGACTGCGCAGACGCACTCGTCTTTCTCATGAAAACCTATTCAGACGAAACCCACGTCAATGTCGGTAGCGGTGAAGACATCTCCATCCTCGACGTCACCAAACTCATCTGCGAAATCGTTGGTTTCGAGGGAGAGATCAAGCATGATTTGAGTAAGCCAGATGGCACACCGAGAAAGTTGATGAGTGCGGAAAAGCTGAGGGGGATGGGGTGGAGCCCTATGCGCTCACTGCGTGATGGGGTCGCTTCATCTTATAAATGGTACACATCGAATCACGTCAATTAACTCAACCCAGATCACAAAAATCGATGATTGAGGATAAATGACTATCGTCGGCTATTAACTTAAAACAGAGAGAAAATCTGTACAAACGAGGACATTCGATTGCGTGCAATAATTTACGATCCACAGCAGAAAAACATGGATAACATGTTTTATGAAAAAGGCGTAAATCCAGAAGATAACAACGTGTGGCATGAAATCCAAACTCGTTTTCATGCGATTGGCTTCGAGTTGTACACTCCGAATACATATCCAGGTCGATTAGAGGATGTTTCATGGGTTATATTTCAAAATATGCCTCAATCATTCAAACCAACAAACCTGCGGCGTCGCTTTAAACGCTTTATTAAAAGGTTGACAGGCGACCTTACATTCTACCAAAAATGCGTAAAGGCAGGACTGTCACAACGGATTTCGGTAATTTTATATGAGCCTGAGGTAGTGGCGGAATTCAGCTACGATAAAAATTACCATAAGTTGTTTTCAGCGATTTTCACATGGGATGAAGAGCTTATAAGGCTTGGCAATCGCTATAAAAAATTTGTTTACCCGCAACCAAATTTCATACCGTTAAAAAATACTGTTCCATTTGAGGAAAGAAAACTCATTTGTAACTTTTCTGCGAACAAGAAATCATCGCATGAAAATGAATTGTACTCTGCGAGAATAAAAACCATAAAGTTTTTTGAAGAAAACTGCTTGGAGGACTTTGATCACTATGGGCGTGGCTGGTCGACAGAATATAAGTCATGGCGCGGATCTGTGGAAGATAAAGAAAAGACGATGGGAAATTATCGTTTTAATCTTTGTTACGAGAACGCAATTAATTTTCGCGGATACCTGACCGAAAAAATATTTGATTCACTTATTTCTGGGTGCGTCCCTATTTACCTAGGAACACCCGATATTCATAACCGAGTTGCCTCCGAAGCTTTTATAGACAGAAGTCAATTTGGCTCTGATGCAGAACTTCTTACTTTTATTAAATCTGTCGACCAAACGCAATGGCAGGCCTACGTGGATGCAGGTCAAGCTTTTCTCGCAAGCAAAACATACCAAAAATACACGCCTAATGGAATATTCAAACTGTTGAAGAGCGGGCTGTCGTTAAATCACTAAAGTTTTGTGTGCCAGTTAGAATCCGTTTGTACCACACAGCACACTATGGTTATGTCCACGCGCATAGCGTTAGGAGGCAAAAGTGGGTTTGAGAACTTGGTTAGGTTTAAAGAAGAAGCGGAAGCCTATCGAAAAACCATTTTTCTTTCAGGAGCATAGTTATTCTCAACTCCAGCAGGATCGCTGGGTGCTGAGTGAACTCTCTAATAAAAAAAATGGCTTCTTTGTTGAAGTTGGCGCATTCAATGGTAAAGACCTTAGCAATACCTATCTTTTAGAAAAAGAACTTGAGTGGACAGGTCTACTGGTCGAGCCGAACCCAATCCTTTCTGACACGATTCGTGAAACGCGAAATTCGCCCTTGGACACTCGCCCCGTCGATTCGATAAGTGGGAAAAAGGTTCTCATGCGTTTCGTTGTTGACGAACCAGAGCTATCCTCAATGGCGTCTATAGCATATTCTGACAAGCATGCGGAATCTCGGCGTAAAGAAAGCGTTGAAATCGAGCAAACCACCGTCTCCCTTAATGACGTATTGGCTACTTATAATGCGCCAACCGATATAGACTACATCAGTATCGATACTGAAGGAAACGAGTTGGATATTTTGAAGGCTTTCAACTTTAAAAAATATAATGTCCGCTTGTTTTCCATTGAACACAACAACACCCGCGCCGAAGGTTTGATAGAGAAACTTCTTGTTGCAGAGGGCTATGAACGCGTTTATCGAGAGTGGTCACGATTCGATGCTTGGTTCAGAAAAAGACAAAATTAACCTACTGTCGTACAATAACGAAGCCGAGGGTTTTAAATCTTTTTTAGGCCTATAACGTCGTCCAAGACATTGGAAGCAAATCCCGATTGGTGTGGGCATCTGACCTAAACCACGTCTTCGGCGCAATCACCTGTTTATCCGGCCTCGGATTAAGCCAAGCCCCCCACCAGCTGAACGTGCTGTTGGCAATAATATGCGAGCGACAGGCTGCCATGAGGTGCATGTCTTCGCCATCGCGGCCATCTGATTGTGGCTCGATGAAAATCATTTCACCCGTCGTCGGCAAATTTTCTCTGGCCCATTGAGGGTCATCTGAAAAGACGAAAAAGGTGGCGTCGCCTGCCTTATCTGCCATTTTATGCATGGCGGCCTCGTACCACGCGGGCTCGCAGGTGCCGTGAATGGCGTTCGCTGCCGGGTTGGTGACATAGTCGCCACGCCTCACGTGAACCGATACGGGAAAATGGGAGCCTTTGATCTTTGAGAGGATGATTTCTCGTTCCGCACTGAAAGGCTGCTTCAGGGAAAAATCATCGCGAATGATGTCTTCGTAATCTTTGAAGTACTTTTCTGTCTGCCAGTAACCGACGAGGTGCGCAGGGCTGCGGATGTCGAGGATCGCTGGATCAAAGAGTGCGGACTTCTCCGTTACCTCTGGCACGCGGTTACGGTTTTTCAGAGACGTTACGACTTTGCCGAAAAAGCTGTTGCGCTGTTTGAGCGGAACTTCGTCGGGCGTCGCGACCTCAGCTTTGATGTTGAAGTGGTCGAGTTGCAGTTGGCGCAGCTTGTAGCGGTCCATTTCCGTCAAATCGAGTTTCAACGGCTGACTGCTGGCCAAGGACAGAGCGCGACCGCATGCATATTGAAACATCTGGTTGCCTAGGCCGCCAACAATTCGGGTGATGATCAAAGCGTGGTCTTTCGTTCTAGATGCCGATATGCGGATGGATTTTAGGTCTTCCACCTGCCCCAATAAAGAAGATTTGCGAAAAAGCGAACGACGTCATCGAACGCGCGGTACACGGCACGCATTTTTCTGAAACGCCGGGATTTTTTTGCCCGTTCCGTGCCCTGCCATATCTCTGACTGTGCAGCCGTTTCGGCAATATGGATGACAGGCCATGGGGAAAACCCGTAGCAATGGACGCCGTGCGTCCAGAACCGATCAAGGTGGCAATCGACGGGTTCGAACCAGGTCTGCGCCGTCTCCAGCAGTTTTTTCGCAGCCTTTGGAGAAACGGCGTAACATGATGTGCCATGCGGGCCGATTTTTAAACGCACGATATCGAGACCGTCTTTGGCAGTAGCAACGCGCACCCACGGGCGCTGTTTGTGACCGGAAAAACGAAGAAGACCATATGTCTCGATAGACTCGATCGCGGCTTCATATGCTGTGCCAAAATTGTCGTTCAGCACCACGTCGTCTTCGAAAATCAGCAGCGAGCGGTTCTCTTTGACGCTGCGCTCCCACAAAAGGTAATGGCTTGCGTAACAACCAAGTTCACCTAGTGTCAGCACAAATCCACGCCGAACTTCCGCCAAGCGAGCATCGTAGCGATCAAACAAAGGCTGTTTGCTCGCCTTTCCATCCACCGCGTCGAAAAAGCTGTATGGAACCCCCAGCGGGTCCAACTGCGCGATCATGGACGCCCTGCGCTGGGTCGAGCGCACGAGATTTACAATGACGATATCAAGTTGTCCCATGTCGTACTTCTATTGTCCGGTTACGGTGTATGGCAGCGCGTTACTCACTCACCCACGAACTCGCCGCATTGACAATTTTCTTCTGAATTCCACGTTGCTCACGCCAGTCGCGGCCTGTGTCTTCTACGACTGGAACACCGCCCGGTGAAAAGATGTAATTTTCGAAGGGCGCGATGTGCTGTTCTAGCTTCTTGTTCACGTTCGAGTAGAACTGCTTTTCAGGGTCGAAGGCAGGGTCCATTAGTTCGGCGCTGCTGCGCGCGACTTTTCCGTCCAGTACGGAGGGTGACGTTGTGAATTTCGTGTAGGTGCCGCGTGGCACTCTGATGCCTGCGAATTTCCAGTAGTGTTTGCCGCGGTGCAGATGACCCCGCTTCTTGATGTCCCAGTTCTGGCTCGCACTATGAAACGAGACCTGCTTGACCTTGTCGTTGAAGCAGGCTTCGACACGTGCGTCCAGAGTGTCCAGCGCAATCCAATCGTCTTCGAGATGGAATACGTAATCGGCACTCGTGGCCTGCCACAAACGTTTCACGGCGGCACCGAAGCCCGCTTTTTCCGGCGTGTATATAATAGGGGCGGGAAAATACCGCTTGAGCAGGGAAATGCACTGCGCTTCGTCATCAGGCGTGCCGAATATGGGATCGATATTAGCGTAGACGTTAACGACCCTGTGAAATTTGAAGGCGTTCTGGGAGAAACTTTCCAGCGTCCGCTCCAGAAGATCAGGGCGGCGGCCCGCAACGATGGTGATATCGATATCCATACTCATTCCCCGAGACCGAAACCTGTTAATCAGGCTGAATGCAACAACACCAAGCCCATCAAACCCCAACCAGCCCCAACCGCTTCACCTGCCGGATCGTCAGCATGGTGCGCACCGTATCCACATGTTCGTCCGCCGTCAGTACTTCGATGACGAAGTCCTGGAACTGGGTCAGGTTTTCGGCGACGCAGTGTAGCAGGAAGTCGCTGTCGCCGGAGACCATCCAGGCTTGGCGGACGAGTGGCCAGCGGTCGGTGGCGGCGGCGAAGGCTTTTAGGTTGGTTTCGGATTGGCGTTTCAGCCCCACCATGCAGAAGGCAACGAGATCAAAGCCGAGCTTCGGTGCATTCAGCATGGCGTGGTAGCCTTCGATGATGCCCGCGTCTTCCAGCTTTCGCACGCGGCGCAGGCAGGGCGGTGCCGAGATGCCGACGCGGTCTGCGAGGTCGACATTGGTCATGCGCCCGTCGCCCTGCAATTCGCGCAGTATTTTCAGATCGATGGCATCGAGTTCGACGCTGGCCAATAGGCTCTTCCTTGTTGAGCTAGAATGCTTCCTTCTACTCTACGGGACGGGATTCGCAATAATCCTACGCGCCAGCGACACAAAATTACGTGTAGAGTGCCGTATGCCCTGTTGGTAACGCAAGGCTGCCCTTGAATATCGGCACTGGACACTCTTAAATACCGGACAACGAAGGGGTGTATCGCGATTGAGCCGGACGCATGGCTCCCACATCTGCCACCCTTCACACAGAAAGGAATGTTCCATGTCCGTCCGCCACTCCAAGGTCCTGATTATCGGCTCCGGCCCTGCTGGCTATACCGCCGCCATTTATGCGGCCCGCGCCATGCTTGAACCGGTTCTCATTGCCGGTATGGAACAGGGCGGGCAGTTGATGATCACCACCGATGTGGAGAATTATCCTGGTTATGCCGACCCCATTCAGGGCCCGTTTCTGATGGACCAGATGCTGAAGCAGGCCGTGCATGTGGGCGCCGAGATCGTCAACGATCTGGTGACCGAGGTGGAGACCACCCGCCGCCCCTTCACCGTCAAAACCGATTCCGGCGCCGTCTGGACGGCCGATACGTTGATCATCTGCACTGGCGCCAAGGCCAAGTGGCTGGGCATCGAGAGCGAACAGCACTTTCAGGGCTTCGGCGTTTCGGCCTGCGCCACCTGCGATGGCTTCTTCTACCGCAACCGCGATGTCATCGTAGTCGGCGGCGGCAATTCGGCTGTCGAAGAGGCGCTCTACCTCTCTAACATTGCCAAGTCGGTCACGGTCGTCCATCGCCGCGATAGCTTCCGTTCGGAGAAGATTTTGCAGGAACGTCTGTTCGCAAAGTCCAATGTGAACATTCTCTGGAACAGCGAGATTGCCGAAATCACCGGCACGCCTGCCAAGCCGCCGATGCCGCCTTCCGTCACCGGTGCAAAGATTCGCAATACGAAGACGGGCGATATCACCGACATGCCAGTTCATGGCGTCTTTGTCGCTATTGGCCACGCGCCAGCCGTCGAGTTGTTCGAAGGCAAGCTGAAGCTGAAGCCGAACGGCTATATGTGGACAGCGCCCGATTCGACGGCGACCGATGTCGACGGAATTTTCGCGGCGGGCGACGTGACCGACGACACCTATCGCCAGGCCATTACCGCCGCGGGCATGGGCTGCATGGCAGCGCTCGAGGCCGAACGTTTTCTCGCAGCGCAAGCGCCGCTTGCCGTTGCCGCTGAATAAGAAAGGCTAAACACCGCATGCCTATGCCGTTGGACTGGGACAAACTGCGCATATTTCATGCGGCCGCCGAAGCTGGCTCCTTCACACACGCAGCAGACAAGCTGCATCTATCCCAGTCGGCCATCAGCCGTCAGGTCAGTGCACTGGAACAGGATGTCGGCGTCAAGCTGTTTCACCGCCACGCGCGCGGCCTGATTCTGACCGAACAGGGTGAACTACTGTACCGCACCGCGCATGACGTTCTGTTGAAGCTCGAAACCGTCAAGATGCAACTGACGGAAACGACGGAAAAACCGAGCGGCAAGCTGCGCGTCACCACCACTGTCGGCCTTGGCCAAGGCTGGTTGACGGATAAGGTGCAGGAATTTCTCCAGCTCTACCCGGAAATGGCCATCCAGCTCATTCTCGACAATGAAGAACTCGATGTGAACATGCGCCACGCGGACTGCGCGATCCGCCTGCGTCAGCCACAGCAATCGGACCTCATCCAGCGCAAGCTGTTTACCGTGCACATGCACGTCTATGCCGCGCCCTCCTACATCAACCGGTACGGAGAGCCGCAGTCGATCGAGGATCTCGATAACCACAAGGTCATTTCCTTCGGAGAACCGGCGCCGAACTATCTTCTGGATGTGAACTGGCTCGAAAACGCGGGACGCTCTTCGGATAACACGCGGCTGGCGCATTTGCAGATCAACAGCCAGACGTCGATCAAGCGCGCCTGCCTGTTGGGAATCGGCATTGCCTGCCTTCCTGACTACATCGTCGGGCGAGATCCCGGCCTTATCCAGCTGTCTTTGCCCGCAGATATTCCGTCGTTCGATACCTATTTTTGCTACCCGGACGAATTGAAGAACGCTGCCAAACTGAAAGTTTTCAGAGACTTCATCGTGGCCAAGGCGCGCAACTGGAACTTCTGACACTCTCAATCTGGAGAAAACGTAGTAGTATCAGCAGCTTAACGTCACACCTCAGAGGTGGCGCAACGCTTTTCCATGGGCAGATTTGCGAAATAAATATGACAGCGAATAGCAGTGATGCGTCAGACGCAGGGCTGGCCTGCACAAAAAAGAGTTGAATGCTGCCCAAGAAAGCATCATATCGCACACAGCTGATGCACACGGCGGCTTTTCCTCCCAGTTCCGCCGCGTCAGCTGTTCCCCTCTGGAGGTTTTATAACCTTCACACTTATAAGGGCCCTGGAGCAATCCGGTGGCCCTCTTTTTTTACCCGCAAAATTTTTCTCTCTACCAGAGGTTCATTGAACAAATCGCCCTTGTTCTTGGCCGCCTGCACTTCCATATTGATATCAGCTGTTGCGGATGCGGTCGCATCGAGCAGCTGTTCCCCTCTGGAGGTTTTGGCCTTCAAACTGTCAGGCCGCGGAGAAATCCAGCGGCCTTTTTTTTGCTCTGCGAAATCAAAAGAAATCCAGCCATTGCCCTTGATATCGATAAATCTCGATATAAATATCGTAATGTGCAGATATACGGAAACGATATGAACCACGAAGACGCCCTGAAGGCCATTGCTCATCCAGTGCGATTGAAATTTCTGGAATGGCTGAAAGAGCCGGACCAGCATTTCAATCAGGCACACCCATTCACCATGGGTGTGTGCGCTCATCAGTTCGAAATTTCTGGCCTGTCGCAATCGACCGTCTCCTCCCACCTTGCGGCCTTGCAGGCCGCCGGGCTGGTCCGGTCGCGAAAGGTGGGGCAGTGGAATTTCTACGAGCGTGACGAGGACAATATCGCGGCCTTTCTCCGCTATCTGAACCAGAAGCTTTAAGCGCGCTTTTTTCGGCGCTCTCTATCAACCAGAAGAGAAAGCACTTTCATGACTAAACTGTTCGAACCTGCACAGGCAGGCGATATTTCGCTGGCAAACCGCATCGTCATGGCCCCCCTCACCCGCAATCGTTCGCCGGGCGCAATTCCCAACAATCTCAACGCGACCTATTACGAGCAGCGCGCAACGGCAGGTCTTATCGTCACCGAGGGAACGCCCGTGTCCCAGCAGGGTCAGGGTTACGCAGACGTGCCCGGCCTCTACAAGCAGGAAGCCATCAATGGCTGGAAGGCCGTAACCGAAGGCGTGCACAAGGCAGGCGGCAAGATCGTCGCGCAGATCTGGCACGTCGGTCGCATTTCGCACACCTCGCTGCAGCCACATGGCGGCCAGCCGGTTGCGCCGTCCGCCATTAAGGCTAAATCCAAGACCTACATCATCAATGATGACGGCACCGGCAGCTTTGCCGAGACATCCGAGCCGCGCGAGCTTGGATTGAACGAAATTCCTGTCGTGCTGGAAGATTACCGCACCGGCGCGCGCGCAGCCATCGATGCAGGCTTCGACGGCGTGGAAATCCACGCTGCCAACGGCTACCTCATCGACCAGTTCCTGAAATCCGGCACCAACCAGCGCAAGGATGAATACGGCGGCTCCATCGAGAACCGCGCGCGCTTCCTTCTGGAAGTCGTCGATACGGTCGCCAAGGAAATCGGCGCAGGCCGCACGGGCATCCGCCTGTCGCCGGTTACGCCTGCCAATGACATCTTCGAAGCCGACCCGCAGCCTCTGTTCGACTATGTTGTACGCGAACTCGGCAGCCGCGGCCTGTCCTTCATCCACGTCATCGAAGGCGCAACCGGCGGACCACGCGATTTCAAACAGGGCGACAAGCCGTTCGACTATGCCGCCTTGAAGGCTGCTTACACCGGTGCCGGTGGCAAAGGCCTGTGGATCGCCAACAATGGCTATGACCGTGAGAGCGCAATCGAAGCAACCGAAAGCGGCAAGGTCGACGCCGTCGCCTTCGGCAAGGCCTTCATTTCCAACCCGGATCTGGTTCAGCGGCTAAAGGACAATGCTCCGTTGAACGAGCCTAACCAGGCCACCTTCTATGGCGGCGGTGCTGAAGGCTACACCGACTATCCGGCTCTGGCATAAAACGAAAAAGCCGCGCATTCATTCGCGTGCGCGGCTTATCTCATTGCATGTCATGCATGCGATACGGCTCGCGGAACCTTGTCAACATATTCTGGCTCCAAGCATTTGAGAGAGATAAGCGTCGCACGCACAGCATCATCGATGGCTGTTTGCGGCTCATCACCAAGAAAGCCGGTGAGTTTTGTGTTGCTCATCCTGATCGGCACCTTCCACAAATAGCGCATTTCGGCCACCTCTCGAAACATCTGCACGAATGGTGAGGCCAGCTTCAACAGCCACCAAGGCGTCTGCTTGACCGAAATCTTGTGCCCAACCACCCGCTGGATGGCTGATGACATGCCTTTCCCATCAGCGTCCCAAAATCCATCCATGTGATAGACTGCAAAGGGCTCAAGCTCATCTGCACGATCCAGCAAGCGACCCATCGTTTCGGCGACATCCGGCAGATAGGCCCATTGGTGGCCGACTCCAGGTGAACCGGGGTTGGAAACCCGCGTGATCTTTTTGCCCGGCGTGACAAGACCCTGGCTGAACCAGTTGTTGTTTGCACCCGGGCCGAAGAAATCACCGGCGCGAACGATGAGCACCGGTGTTTCCGGTGTCGCGGAAGCCTGTAGCCTTCTCTCCATCTCGACGCGGATGCCGCCCTTACGTGTCACCGCATTTTGCGGGCTCTCCTCGGTTGGAAAGGGAAAGGCATTAGGCCCGAAATTATAGACCGTTCCGGGCAGCACAATCCGGGCCCCCACTGCATTTGCGGCGACAATCGTGCTGTCCAGCATGGGGAGCACGAGTGTTTCCCAATTCTTGTAACCCGCCGGGTTGACAGCATGTACGATCAGGGAAGCGCCCTCCGCTGCTTTGGTTACATCAGATGCGTTCATGACATCGCCCAGAACCCATTCCTGTGTGGCACTGGTAGTCTGTGGAACATTGCCCCGAACAAGCGCCCGCACGCGCCAGCCCCGGCGCAGCAGCATATCCATGGCGTGTCCGCCAATACCGCCACGTGCGCCCAGAACAAGTGCCAATGGCTTTGTCGTCTCATTATTATTGGTCAATGCTATCACTCCATCTGAATTCATCACTGGAGTATGAGCGCACTATCCGCTATACGAAATTGTCTAAAGGTGTTGAATGGCTATACGGAAATAAATGATCAAAGAGCGCGAGATCAGCTGGGATTATTACCGCACCTTCCTCAATGTCCTACGCGACGGATCGCTGTCTGCCGCCGCCCGCGAACTCGGCATAACCCAGCCGACCGTAGGCCGCCACATCGGTGCGCTGGAGGAGAGCATGGGTTTTCAGCTCTTCATACGATCGCCCCACGGGCTGGTTCCGACAGATGCGGCAATTGCCTTAAAGCCCTATGCCGAAAATCTTGCAGCCACCGCCTCTGCCCTCTTGCGCGCCGCTTCAGGTGAAGTGGGAAAGATCGAAGGCGCCGTGCGCATCAGCGCCTCCGATGTCATCGGCGTGGAAATCCTTCCGCCGATCATCGCAGCGCTTCAGGAACTGCATCCAAAGCTGGAGATCGAACTTTCACTGTCCGATACGCTCGAGGATTTGTTGCGTCGCGAGGCTGATATCGCCATCCGCATGTCCGAGCCGGTCCAGGATGCGATCGTCATGCGCTACATCGGTAATTTCAGGGTCGGCTTCTATGCGAGCAACGACTATCTCCAGAAAATGGGCACGCCGCTGTCCAAAGCCGATCTCACCAACCACCGCCTCATCGGCTTCGACAGGAAAACCCCCTTCATAAGAGCCACCCTTCAGCGAATGCGAAAAGACAATCCGAGCATCCCAGATGCCGAAAATATCCCATTTGCCATTCGCGCCGACAGCAATCTCGCACAGCTATCCATGATACGTGCTGGTGCAGGCGTAGGATTTTGCCAAGTCGGCCTTGGCAGCCGCGACCCTAACCTCACCCACATTCTGCCGGAAATGGAAATACCGCTGCACACATGGGTCGCAATGCATGAGAACCTGCGCACATCCCCTCGCTGCCGCGCCGTTTTCAACGCACTGGTTGACGGGCTGAAAGGGTTTTTAAAAACAACGGACCCTGACGCACTCGCCAGCAAAAGATAAATATCCGTCTCAGCTCAGACGGCATTGCGGCTCGGTTGGGGCTCCTCATAAACGTCCACCACCTCAGCCTCCGGCCTGTCGCCGCCCTGGCTGTATTCTTCGTGCCAGCGGCCTGCTTCATCCTGATAGGCAATTTCTGTGTCTTCATCGCCGACCTGCTGCTCGGCGGCGGCGATGCGGGCGGCCTGGACGGCGTCGGAATGGGTGGGAAAGGCTTCGGAATAGGCTCCACTCATGCGGTAAGCCCAGCCGCCATCATGCTCCACAATCTCATACACCACTTTGGTCATGCACACTTCCTCCTCTGGATTGAAGGAGCGTGGCAACCTTTGCCGCAAACATGCATTGAAGGACGAGATCGCGGCATTGTCGCCATGTCCTTGAGTGCACTATCCTACCAAATTGCCCAATGTGCAAATCCCGCATGTTGCCGCAGCCTTGATCATCATCAATCCACGATACGGAAGGGCAACCATGTCGATTGCGACGACGCTGAAACAGGAGCGCATGTTGTTTGCGGCGGTGCCATGCGCCGCCGCCGCATATTTCGCAGAACATATGGTGATGGAGCAGAGCAAGACGATCTCCTTCGTCGTGGCCGCAGCGCTGATCGGCGTGATCATTCTCGTATCGATGCGGGTGGCGCATCACGCAGAAATCCTTGCTGCCAAGGTCGGCGATCCCTATGGCACGATGATCCTCACGCTGTCCGCCGTTGCCGTCGAGGTGTTGATCCTCGCAATCATCATGCAGGAATCCACCTCCCCCACGCTGGTGCGCGATACCATCTATTCCGCCGTCATGATCGATATCAATGGCATCCTCGGCATCGCCGCCCTGCTGGGAGGACTTCGCCACGGTGAGCAGCCCTATAATGACGATTCCGCCCGCACCTATGTGGTGATGATCCTGACCGCCATGGGCATCTCCATGATCGTGCCGGAATTCATTCCAGAGGCGAAATGGCATTTTTATTCCATCTTCACCATCGGCGCCATGATTGCTCTCTATGCACTTTTCCTGAAAATGCAGGTCGGTCCGCACAGCTATTTCTTCAGCTACCGCTACCCGCGCACGGAGCGAAAGAAAACCGCTGCCGAGCAGCAGGCCAAGGCGGAAGAAGAGGACAACGAAGGCCCAGCCTCCTACTCCATCGGCGTCATTCTTGTCGGCGTCGTCATCATTGGCGTTCTCGCGGAATTCATGTCCGCCTTCCTCAGCAACGGGCTGGAAGGCAGCGGCGCGCCGTTGGCACTGATGGCGGTCGTCGTCGCGACGATCTCTGCGGCACCGGAGATCATGACGGCTATGCGTTCGGCTCTTCGCAATCGCATGCAGTCAGTCGTCAACATCGCCATGGGCGCTTCGCTATCGACGGTGATCCTCACCGTGCCGGTCATGGAGGCCATCGCGCTCTATACCGGCCAGCCCTTCATCATGGCCATGACGCCGGTGCAGACTGTGATGGTTTTCATCACGCTCTTTGCGGCTGCGATCAATCTGAATGATGGTGAGACGAATGCCATCGAGGGTATGACGCACTTCATTTTGTTCGCGACATTCCTCATGCTGCTGTTTTTGGGTCTCTGAAACAGAAAAGCCCGGCATCACTGCCGGGCCTTTTCTCAAAATAATCAATGCTTAGCGGCAGTTAGCGCAGAAACGCTGAATGCGGTTGCAGGCTTCTTCCAGCAACTTCTCAGATGTCGCATAGGAGATGCGGAAGTTGGGGCCGAGGCCGAAGGCAGAGCCGTGGACAACAGCAACGCCTTCCGTTTCCAGAAGCTCTGTCACGAAGTCTTCGTCGGTTTCAATGACCTTGCCCGACGGTGCAGTCTTGCCGATCAGGCCTGCGCAGGACGGGTAGACGTAGAATGCACCCTCTGGCATCGGGCAATTGATACCCTTGGCCTGGTTCAGCATCGATACGACGAGGTCACGACGGCCTTCGAAGATCTTCTTGTTTTCAGGAATGAAGTCCTGTGTACCGTTCAGCGCTTCCAGAGCAGCCCACTGGGCGATGGAGGTCGCGCCGGAGGTCTGCTGGCCCTGGATCATGTCCATGGCCTTGATAAGCTGCAACGGGCCTGCGGCGTAACCGATACGCCAGCCGGTCATCGCATAGGCCTTGGACACGCCGTTCATGGTCAGCGTGCGGTCGTAGAGCGAAGGCTCCACTTCCACAGGCGTCACGAACTTGAAGTCACCATAGGTCAGGTGCTCATACATGTCATCGGTCAGAACCCAGACATGCGGGTGCTTGACCAGCACGTCCGTCAACGCCTTCAATTCGTCGTGGCTGTAGGCCGCACCCGATGGGTTGGATGGGGAGTTGAACAGGAACCACTTGGTCTTCGGCGTGATCGCCTTTTCCAGTGCTTCTGCTGTCAGCTTGAATTTGCCTTCCAGCGTGGTGTGAACGAAGACAGGCGTACCGCCGCAGATCGACACCATTTCCGGGTAGCTGACCCAGTAAGGTGTTGGAATAATAACTTCGTCGCCGGGGTTAAGCGTTGCCATGAAGGCGTTGAAAAGAATCTGCTTTCCACCGGTGCCGACAATCGTCTGCTCCGGCTTGTAATCAAGACCGTTTTCGCGCTTGAACTTTTCAGCAATCGCCTTGCGCAGCTCGGGAATGCCCGAAATCGGTGTGTATTTTGTTTTGCCTGCGTTGATCGCGGCAATGGCGGCTTCCTTGATATTGTCGGGCGTATCGAAATCCGGCTCGCCTGCACCAAGGCCAATCACATCGCGACCCTGCGCCTGCAATTCACGGGCTTTCTGGGAAACGGCGATGGTGGCGGAGGGCTTTACGCGGGAGAGAATGTCGGCAAGGAAGGCCATTTTTATCGGTCCTATTGAAATTGACATCGGCAGAAGTTTGCGACTGTCGCCTTCTGCGCAAAGTGGTATGTCGAAAGACGTACCGGGTTTCAAGGTCAGATGCCATGAAAACGTTACACTTCATGCAGCGCAGCTCATTTTGACGGCCTAAAAGGCGGCATCCACCCGGACCCACACCTGTATTTTACGCATCGCTTAACTAGCGCGAAACGCTTTGCGTGCTATGGTGCAAGAGTTGAGATGATTTTCCGGGTAGACGCCATGGCACCCAAAAGCATTTTCTCGAATCTGATGCGCGAAACGGATGGCTCCTGGTCCACGACCTACGCGCCGTTCACCCTCAAATCCGCACTTCAACCCATCTTCCGGCGGCTCGCCGACGGGCGTTTCGATATCGATTCCTTCGAAGGTCTCGTCCGCCCGCATCAAGGCTCGGAACTGGTCTCGCCAGCCCAACTGTTCGCCCAGGTCCACCCTGACGATATCGAAGCCATCGACAGCATTTTGCGGACCATTCACATCCTCAACACCGGCGTGCTGGAACGCTCCCGCGCGCGCATTTTCGTCAATTTTCATCCCGGCCTGTTTCGCACACCCGGCAAGATGCGTCAGGAGGTGGAGCGGATGCGGCTGTCAGCCCATGAGGCGGGCATGTCGCCGGATCGCATCGTCTGCGAAATCGCTGAAAACAATGCGTCCGAAGCGGGCCTCGTCGCCGATTTCGCCGGGCATATGCGCGCCATGGGCTTTCGCGTCGCAATTGCCGACTATGTTGCAGGCGATACCGATATCGAGCGCGTCAAACTGATCAAGCCTGATTATGTGAAGTTCGAAGCCGCATGGGCACGGCATTTCATGCGCAATTCCGCCGGTGCTGCCCTGCTGCGCGTCATCGTCAAGCAATTTGCGACCGAAGGCATCGAGCCCATTTTCGAAGCGCTGGAAGACGAACGCGAAATCGAACTCTGTCAGGACCTCGGCGTCTCACTTATGCAGGGTTATGCACTGGCACGACCGGAGTTGGCTCCGACGACCTTCAACGAGCGCTTCCCAGAACTGCTTGGGGCATCGCGTTCCGCCCTCTCCCCACCACGCCCCACGGACCCGCCCCGCTTGGCTGCAGGGCCCGAGCCGCGCGGCGTGAAGCCCGTTCGCACCTTCGGAAAACGCGGAACGTGACGGCTGCTTAAAACAACGTTAACCGTTGCCTTGATATCGCCACACTAAATACGCCGGACTGTCCGAATTCGGTCCACATGGCGTCCACTTCCAAGTCGATTTTTGCACCACGCCGCGCATGTCTGTGCCGCAGCGAAGCAATGCCCGACATACTTCCAAAAATCGACACGCAAAGACGTGCAAAGGGACCGCGACGATGTTTCTCAATGATCGGAATTCGGCAGACCGGCTGAGAGCGCAGCGGATGCTTTTTTCTCTATGGATGGCGCTGGCCGCGCTTGTTGTTATCATCACCATGGCAGCGGGCCTGGCCACGACGTCCCACGCCGCCGAAACCGTCGATATGATGACGACATCATCTATCGCCACGGCTCCCATATCCAAGGCATCCGACCGCATCTTCGTGGTCGTTCTCCTGACGACAGGCTTTCTCACGCTCGCAATCGGTGGCGTCGTCCTAACGATGACAACCATTCGTGAAAGCGCACCACGAAAACGCATCGACTGATGCATAACCGGACCTGATCGACAGTCAAACGACGTGATCAGCGAAACAGGCTCAATAAAATCTGGGCGCTGTTATTGGCAATCGACAGAGCCTGAATCCCAAGTTCCTTCTGGCTTTGCAAGGCACGCAGCCGACCGGCTTCTTCTTCCATGTTCGCGTCTACAAGCCGGCTGACCCCGCTGTTCACCGAACTGCGCAAGCTCGTGACAAAATCATCCTGAAGGCCGATACGCATGCCCATCGCCCCGATCTTTGCTGCGCTGTTTTGCATGTCGCTCAACATGTAATCCACGACGGATGCCATTTCGGAGATTTGCTCATGCGTGGTCGTTTCAGACAAGGCAATCTCGACCTGCGGCAGGACCGGAGACCCCATATATGTAGTTCCGCTTCCACGTCCCTGGATCAGCATGTAACCCGTAGAGAGCCCCAGATTATAGGCATAAGTGTCCGTGGTCAGTATGCCAAATTCTCCATGCGTCAGAAGTGAATCGTCAATCAACGCGCCGGAAAAAGGCCAGGTTTCGGGATAGGTGATCAGATCGAACGTCATCGTTTGCAAGGAAACCGAGTCGTCGTCTTTCCGTACGAATGATGTGACCACCTTTGGATTGCCTATTGCCACCGGGTCGTCACCTGTGTCGAACTTGAGCCAGTTTTCGCCATTGAAACTGGCACTGCTGGCAACGGCGCGAAGCTGGTCCTTGAGCTTGGTCAATTCGTCATTGATCTTCAGCCTATCCACACTGGGTTCTGCGGCAAGAACGAGTTTGGCCTTGAACTCCGACACGATGTCGATGGCCGCTTCCATGCCCGCATAGGCAGTGTCGGTTTTGGCAGCCCCCACCCCCATCGCATCCTGAACGGCTGCGAGGGCATGTTCATCCGAACGCATCGTTGTGGCGATCGACCAATAGGCCACGTCGTCGGAGGCCTCCTGCACACGATATCCCGTTGAAATATTGGATTGGGTCTGGTCGAGCTGAGAATTGATATGACGCAATGTTGCAAGAGCCGCAGTTGCTGATGAATTGCTGATCAAACTCGTCACTGATATCGACCCACTAAAAAGACTGAATATTGTAAAATCTTAGATTGTAAATTTAAAAGAGCTCTTAACCATGACGGCTAGAATTCGGGTGTCCTCCCCTCCCTACGACCTTCAAGCGGGCCAGAAAGACAATCTTCCTCAGCGGTGAAATCTGGCCTCTTTCGGGGTCCAAATTGCCTTGCTGCACCCGTGCTTCGCTGATAGATGAGCCCCTCAACTCGCACCTCGCCAATTTGAAACCTCGAAAAAGACGGCGCGGCGCTATTTTGTGGTGATCACCATGACGCGCATTCAGGCCAATCTTGTTCTCCTGCTCGCCGCAGCCATCTGGGGTGGCGGCTTCGTGGCACAATCCACTGCCATGGCCAATATCGGCCCCTTCTGGTTCGTCGGCCTGCGCTTTGCAATTGCCGCACTTGCCGTACTGCCCTTCGCCATGGCAGAAAGTCGCCGGATGAAGGCAAAGCCGAGTGCGGGCGAAATGAGATCCTTCTTCCTCGTCGGTATCGCGCTGTTTCTGGGCGCCACCACCCAGCAGGTCGGCCTTTTGACCACGACAGTCACGAACTCCAGCTTCCTCACCGCACTCTACGTTATCTTCGTGCCGGCTATCGCCGTGCTCATCTATCGTCGCCACCCGCACTGGATCGTCTGGCCCGGCGCATTGATGATGCTATGCGGCATTTTCCTGCTCTCGGGCGGCGCCGTAACGCGGCTGACAACGGGTGATTTTCTCAGCATCACCTGCGCCTTTTTCTGGGCAATCCAGATCACGCTTGCCGGTCGCTTCGTCATGCAGAGCAACAGGCCGCTGGCGCTGTCGTGCACGCAATTTGCGGTCTGCGCAGTCCTCAGCATGATCATCGGTGCGTTTATCGAGCCGATCAACTACAACGCGATTGCCGCGTCGATAACCGAAATCCTCTATGTCGGCCTGGTTTCGTCTGGTCTGGCGTTTGTGCTGCAAGTCATCGGCCAGCGCTACACGACGGCTCCGCAGGCTGCTATTTTTCTGTCGTCGGAGGCGCTTTTCGGGGCTTTGTTTGCCGCAATCTTCCTGCGAGAGGCCATTCCATCCGCCGGTTACATCGGCTGCGCCATCATTTTCGCGGCTATTTTGCTGGTGGAACTGGTTCCAGAGCTTTCCAAACGGCGAAACAACCGTATAATCAGCGGCACATAAGCAATTTGCATCATTCTACATTCAGCGAAGATTTACTCTTTTCACGCGAAAATGCGTCGTAAATTTCATCGTCAGCGATGTTTTCGTTTCACATCCGCGAAAGCACGAGAAAAATTCTGCCAGACCTGCCGTAAGCCGCTTTCACAGCGACTGGCGAGCATTGCGCTTGTCTAAAAACTTTCGCTTGCCAATTTTAAATAAACACAGCAATCTGTTGCGGTTCGGGCAAGTTGCGAGCATGGGAAGGCCTATAAAATGAATGCTCCGGGGATAAAAACTCCGGGCGGCGGGGACAAAAAATAACGTTGATCAGAACGTCAAAAGCTTTCCACGCGAAGGTCCATTTTCTCAACATTCAAAAACTGCCTGCCGTACGCCCTCACGGGCAAAACTGTAATGCTGCCTGGAGCTGAACACGGGCAGAGCGAAAAGGACCTGATGCATGGCCGAGACTGGCACCGTTAAATTCTTCAATACCGACAAGGGCTTCGGCTTCATCAAGCCAGACAATGGTGGCGCCGATATCTTTGTTCACATCTCTGCCGTACAGGCTTCCGGCCTGTCCGCGCTCTCAGAAAACCAGAAAGTGAGCTTCGACACTGAACCGGATCGTCGCGGCAAAGGGCCGAAGGCAGTCAACCTGCAGATTGATGGCTGAACCCTAACGACTTTCTCTTCTCGTTGAAGCCCGGCAGGAATGCCGGGTTTTTTTGTGCCTCTGGGCTCGGTTCGGTGCTTGGCAACCCGCACCGCTTGCGCCCTGCCCTATTCAGCTAGCTTGTTCTGCTCTGCCGCCGCCGCAACTGGCTGATCCGCATAAATCCCCTGCAAATAGGGGTTGGTCCGGCGCTCTTCGCCGATGCGCCCGCCGGGGCCGTGGCCGCAAATGAAGCCGACCTCATCGCCTAGCGGCAGGACCTTTTCACGGATGGAAGCCAGCAGTTGCGCATGGTTGCCTCCGGGAAGGTCGGTGCGACCGATCGAGCCGGAAAACAGCACGTCGCCGAGATGCGCGAAGGCCTGTGCACGATTGTAATAGATGACGTGGCCGGGCGCGTGGCCGGGGCAATGGTAGACCTCGAAAACATGGTCACCAAAAGAGATGGCATCTCCGTCTTTCAGCCAGCGATCCGGCAACACGTTTTGCAGGCCGGGTATACCGTATTTTTCAGCCTGACCCTCGATGCGCTCCAGAAGCGGCTTGTCATCCTCATGCGGGCCGACGATGGGTAGCGACAGCTTTTCCTTGAGCTCCTTGGCGCCACCGGCGTGATCAAGATGCCCGTGCGTCAGCCAGATTTCCTTGAGCGTGATGCCGTTTTCCGCCACTGTCTGGAGGATGACATCGATATCCCCGCCGGGGTCCACGATCACGCCTTCCTTGGTGTCTTCATCGAAAAGAATGGTGCAGTTCTGCTGAAATGGCGTCACAGGAATGATGCCCGCCTGTAGCTTACCCATGGTCTCTCCTTCTCGAAAATACGCCTCTCTATAGACTGCCAATCCACGGCGCACAACAAAGTGTCGCACACTCCGACGCCCGCAAAAACGGGGGGCGCGGAACCTCGCTGGGAATTTAAGCAATCACAAAAACGGGAACAGACCGGTAACTCACGCGTTCTTGCCCCAGTCTTCAAAGGAGTGAGACATATGAACAAGAAGCTGAAACTTATGATCGCCGGTGGTGCGCTGACGCTGCTTGCTGGATATGCAAACGCAGCCATGGTCGCGACAACGGCGTCCGATCTTTCCGTTCGATCAGGTCCCGGTGAAGAATACCCGGAAGTCGGTCTCGCGACCCGTGGCAGCGATGCGGTTCTGGATGGATGTCTCGATGGCAGCGCATGGTGCCGCGTTGAAGTAAACGGCCTTCGCGGCTGGGCAAACGCCGATTACCTGAACGTGATGTACGAAGGCGCACCGGTGATTCTGCGGGAGCGTCGCTCCGACATCGACGTGCCGGTCGTGACCTACGAGAAGACATCGAGCGCGCAGGCTGAACCAAATCCGGGTGACCCTAACCTGGGTCGTGTTGGCGAAGTCGATCCACCGGAAAACATCATGACCTATATCGACCGTCATCCGGGTGAGTCCGTGCGCTATGAAGGCGATGTCGTGATCGGTGGCACAGTGCCAGCCAGTGCTGAACTGGTGACGATCCCGGACTATGAATACCAATATGTGCGTCTCAATGACCGCGCAGTGTTGGTCGAGCCCCAGACCCGTCGCGTCGTTTACGTTTACCAGTAATCGATCCGATTTTTTCGAGCGAAAGAGCGCGGCCTGTCCGCGCTCTTTTTGCGTTTGGACGTGACGCCAGCAGAATATGATTGATGTGCAACCGACGTCATATTATCGAAAGCAACACAAAATGATCGCGTGCATGCTCCCGTTTGCCACATTTTCGGGTAGTGTCGCGGCAAATGTAAAAAGCGTCACACCGTGACCGATGAAATGAAGGAACCAAAGTGCCTGCGCAGTCGCTGAAAAAGACCGCTCTCAAACAAGCGCCAGCGCTTCCGCATGTCGATGACAGCAAGATCGATTTCGATACGATCGAGGCTTTCTTCTTCGCCTACCGCGACTTCGTATCCGATCCCGATGTCATTCTGTCCAAACTGGATTATGGCCGGGCGCACCACCGCGTCGTCTATTTCGTCTGCCGCCAACCCGGCATGACGGTGGCCGATCTGTTGGACACCTTGCAGATCACCAAGCAGAGCCTTGCCCGTGTGCTGAAACAGTTGATCGATGACGGCTATATCCGCCAGATGGCCGGGCCGGAAGATCGCCGCCAGCGCAGGCTCTACCCCACATTGACGGGACGCGAACTGGCGCTGGCGCTCAGTGAACCGCAGTCGCGACGCATAGACCGCGCACTTGAGGCCATGCAGCCGGAAGCCCGTGCCTGCGTGCGTGAATTTCTGGCACGCATGCGCGATGCCGAAACGGACCGGCCATTGACCGGTGTGGAGGACTAAGATGGCAAGCAGCCCACCCAAGCAGCCATTGGCCGAAGACGATGCAGCGCATCTGCTAATCGTTGATGATGATTCCCGTATTCGCGACCTGCTCCAGCGTTTTTTGGGTGACAAGGGCTACCGCATCACCGCTGCCGCAGACGCAGCAGAGGCGCGCCGGAAGATGGAGGGCATTCGCTTCGATCTCCTCATTCTCGATGTCATGATGCCCGGTGAGAACGGCCTGTCTCTGACGAAATCCTTAAACGAAAACAAATCCGTACCGGTCATTCTTCTCACTGCCCGTTCAGAAGCCGATGCGCGGATTGCAGGGCTCGAGGCGGGCGCGGATGATTATCTGGCCAAGCCTTTCGACCCGCGCGAACTGGTGCTGCGCATCAACAATATTCTGCGCCGCAACGCCTCGCCCGACACACCAAAGATCGAGCAGATCATTTTCGGACCTTATAATTTCTCTGTGCCCCGCAAGGAATTGCGGCGCGGCGCGGAGATCATCCGCCTGACGGATCGCGAGCAGGATATCATGCTGCTGTTTGCGCTGCGTGCAGGCGACACAATTCCACGCCATGAGTTGGTGGATGCCGAAGCGGATGTGGGTGAACGCACCATAGACGTACAGATCAACCGGCTGCGTCGCAAAATCGAAGACGATCCGGCCAACCCGGTCTACTTGCAGACGGTACGCGGCATCGGTTACCGTTTGAGTGTCGATTGAAAGCCTGTAGGGCGATACCATGGCAAGCTTCGATTTCATGACTGCGGCGAGAAACAGTGCCCCCGCACGGGCCTGGCGCTTTTTCACGCGCTGGCTACGGCACTGGTTGCCAACGGGGCTCTACACCCGCTCGCTTCTCATCATCATTCTGCCGATGGTGCTGTTGCAGGTCGTCGTCGCTGCCGTGTTCATGGAGCGCCACTGGCAGATGGTGACAGAACGCCTGTCTGCCGCCGTCACCCGCGACATCGCCGCCGTCATCGAATTGCTGGAGACAGACCCGGAGGAGGACGATTACCAGCGCGTTATCCGCATCGCGCGTGAACGGCTCGACCTCAGCATCTATATCGAGCCGAAAACGCCACTGCCGGAGCCGCGCGCGCAGCCGTTTTTCTCCATCCTCGACACCATTCTTGCCGACCAGATTCAGCAGCAGATCGGCAGGCCATTCTGGCTGGATACGTTCGGCAATGGCGCGCTGGTGGAAATCCGCATTCAACTTGATAACAAGACCCTGCGCGTCTTTACCCGCCGCAGTCAGGCCTATGCCTCCAACACCCATATCTTCCTGGTCTGGATGGGTGGGGCCTCGCTGGTGCTGCTGGGCATATCCATTCTGTTTTTGCGCGGACAGATCAGACCCATTCTGGCGCTGGCACAAGCCGCCGAAAGCTTCGGTCGTGGGCAGAAGATCACCGCCTATTCCCCCCGTGGTGCAGATGAAGTCCGCCGCGCCGGTCTTGCCTTCATCCTGATGCGAGAACGCATCGAGCGCCAGATGGAACAGCGCACCGCCATGCTGAATGGCGTCAGCCACGATTTGCGGACCATTCTCACCCGCTTCAAGCTGCAACTGGCACTGGCCGGAGACAACCCTGACCTGGAGGGACTGGACAAGGATGTCGACGACATGCAGTCCATGTTGGAAGCCTACCTCGCCTTTGCACGCGACGATGCCGAAGAGGCGATTGGCAAACTGGAATTGGCCCCTCTGTTCGCTCGCTTTTCCAGCGACTTCCAGATGTGCGGCAAAACCTGCACCTACACCCTGAACGGCGTGGACGAGTTGCCGGTGAGACCAAACGCTTTCGCCCGGTTGATCGGCAATCTCGCTGCAAACGCCCATCGTTACGCCAGCACGCTCAACATCGAAGCTCATCGCGCCCCGAAATCGATCACGCTTGTTTTCGATGATGATGGCCCGGGCATACCGGAAGCATCCCGCGAAGACGTGTTCAAACCGTTCTACCGTCTGGACGAGGCGCGCAACCTAAACGCATCCGGCACCGGTCTCGGCCTGTCCATCGTGCGCGATATCGCCCGAAGCCACGGCGGAGATGTGACTCTGGATGACAGCCCGCTGGGTGGATTGCGTGTGATCGTGAAAATTCCGGCTTGAGTTGATCGAGCAAGCCCGATCAGCACATTTTCATGCCGTTGGGAACACCCTGCTCCACAGCAGCGAGCACGATGTCGCCATTGCCGTCAGCAAACCCAAGCGTCAGCACCTCGGAGCGGAACGGCCCGATCTGGCGCGGCGGGAAATTGACGACGGCGAGCACCTGTCGTCCCACCAGCGTGTCCAGCGTATAGTGAACGGTGATCTGCGCCGATGATTTCTTGACGCCGATGTCTGCGCCGAAATCTATTCTGATCTTGAAGGCTGGCTTGCGCGCCTCCGGGAATGCTTCAGCTTCGATGATGGTGCCGACACGGATATCGACCTTCTCGAAATCGGCATAGCTGATTTCCTCGCTCATCATCGGCACTCCCTGATCTTTGGCTGGCGCTAGACGGCCAGCTCTTCCGCGCGCAGTCTGGCAGCGGCAATCGCCTTGTCGAACAGCGGCTGCATGCCATTGTCATCCATCAGGACTGACAGGGCAGCGGCCGTCGTGCCGCCCGGTGACGTCACGTTTTTGCGCAGGCGCGAGACGTCCTCGGGGGACTGGTGAAGCAATTCGCCAGCCCCCGCGACGGTTTCCCGAGCAAGACGCATGGCGAGGTCCGCCGGCAAGCCGCATTTGCGACCCGCCTCCGCCATGCACTCCACGAGATAAAAAACATAGGCAGGCCCGCTGCCCGACAAGGCGGTGACAGCGTCGATATCACCTTCTGTCGCAACCCATTCGACAGGGCCGCTGACTTTCAGCAGGGTTTCGACCAACAAGCGCTGCTCTTCGCTCACAGCATCATTGGCGTAGGCACCCGTCACGCCACGCCCGACCATTGCAGGCGTATTGGGCATGGCACGGATGGCCGCAGACTTGCCGAGAGCCGCCTCGATGCCGGACAGCGTCTTGCCCGCAGCAATGGAGACGACCACGGTTTGTGGCCCCACCAGTGCCTTCAACGGCGGTAGAACGACGTCCATCAATTGCGGTTTGACGGCGAGAAACAGAATGCTCGCCGTCACGTCCTGCGGTGCAGCCGTCAGATGTGTTGCGCCCGCTTCCGATATCATCGCCATCATGGCGTCGGATGGGCCGGGATCGACGACGATGATCGAGGACCCCGTAACGCCCTTCTTGAACCAACCAGCAAGCAGGGCACCGCCCATGTTGCCAGCACCGACGAGAACAAGCGGACCCGATGCGAGCGACACCATGGCTCAGGCCTCTCCGACGGTTTCGAAGAGCGCCGCTTCCATCGCAGCCTTGGCTTCCATGCCGGACCAGACGACGAACTGGAACGCCTGGAAATACTGTTCGCAGGCTTCGAGAGCGCTGGAAAGGAGAACTTCCACCTGCTGGTTGGTGGGCTCGGCACCGCCTGCCAGCAAAAGCGACTGGCGGAAAATGATCACGTCCTCCTGACGCCACAGATCGAAATGACCCATCAGCGTCTGGCCGTTGACCTGCGCCAAGAGGCGGATGACTTCGTTGACGCGGTGATCGGGGATCTTGATATCGAAAGCGCAGGCGAGATGCAGCGCTTCGAACTGTTCCATCCATGAAAACGACACATGGTAATCGGCCCAACGGCCTTCGACCGTCATGGCAATTTCATCTTCGCCGGAGCGTTCGAACGACCAGTCGTTGGACGCGGCAACGAACTCGATCATATCGACCGGGTTGGAGTAACGCTCGACTTCAAATTCCATTAGGCTCATACGGCACCTTCTCAGCCGGAAATGAATGTTCTGTTTCGCACGCAAAGGCACAAAAACGCACACGCAATTGCCGGGTTACAAATTCTTACGGATGATGCCCGACGCCGCCAGAATAACGCAGTGAACCTGTCTGGAGCTTACGGAGTTCGTTTCGAATCATCATGTAAAATCAGTGTATAACGAGCGAGTCCCCGCGCCACCCCCAGCGCCCTGATTTTGCAATCAGAACTGTGTATATCTCCTGCGACGAAACCTCAGTTGTGAGTCATAACTGACTCTGCCAATTGTGTTTTTCGGGTGTTTCCACAGACGTTAAAAAAAACTGAATGAAATCGCTTGCTTACCCCCGTCGAATCCCCACTGCGGTGCAAACTGCTTCGAAATGATACAAAAACGAAAAATGCCGGACCTTGGGGAAGGCCCGGCACCAGAATCAAACACGTCAAACTGGCTCAGGAAGCAGTCGTTGAAGACTTCGCTTCGAGTGCTTCGATGCGCGCGCGCAATGCGTCGTTTTCGTCGCGGGCCTGAATGGCCATTTCGCGCACGGCTTCAAATTCCTCGCGCTTCACCAGATCGAGGCTGTTCAGCCAGCGCTCCGCCTGTGCGTGAAAAGCCTGCTCCACTTCCTTGCGCATGCCCTGGGCCGCGCCCGCAGCATCCGTCATAAGCTTTGCGAATTCATCGAAAATACGGTTGGTTCCTGTCGTACTCATGGTGCGATGTCCTCGTCAGTATCGGGAAAGGCCAGACGCCCTCCGGTCCATGGCTTTCAGGTAGGCACTCGCCCGTCACGTTGCAAGCAAAATAAGGAACCACCCGCGCGGCCAGCGATTTCACAGCATCACGATGCCGCCGAAGAATCGCCTTGACCGCACCCTTTTCAGTCGCCATTTTCCCGCTCCGGGAAAAGAATGATTGAGATATCCAATTCTTAAACGAGCGCTCTTAAGTTCCTCGCCCTCAACGCAATGACAATGGATGACGCGATTTGTTTGGACCCCTCGCCCAGTTTTCGATCATGCCCTTCCCGAACATCGATCCGGTAGCGTTCAATCTTGGGCCGCTGCCCATCCACTGGTACGGCATCGCCTATGTCATCGGCATCATGCTGGGCTGGTATTATGCCCGCAAGCTGAGCCTGACGGATCGCCTGTGGCCCGGCAACGCATCACCCGTCACGCCTGTGCATCTCGATGACTTCATCGTCTGGGCTGCCGCTGGCATCATTCTGGGCGGGCGCATCGGCTATATCCTGTTTTACGACATGGCCGCCGTTGTCGAAAACCCTGTAAGAGCCTTGCAGATATGGAATGGCGGCATGTCGTTCCATGGCGGGTTGATCGGCACGACCATCGCCATGATCCTGTTTGCGCGCCGCAATGCCATTCCCGTCTGGAGCATGTTCGACATCATCGCCGCCGTTGCCCCGCTTGGCCTGTTTTTCGGTCGCATCGCCAATTTCATCAATGGCGAGTTGTGGGGCAGACTGACGGATGTGCCGTGGGCGGTGGTGTTTCCCACGGGTGGACCATTTCCGCGCCATCCGAGCCAGCTTTACGAGGCGGGCCTGGAAGGCATCATATTGCTGATCGTGCTTGCCGTTCTTATCTATGGATTCAAGGCGCTGAAAAGTCCCGGCACCGTGACGGGCGTTTTCGTATGTGGCTATGCGCTTTCCAGAATCTTCGTGGAATTCTTCCGCGAGCCAGATGCGCAGATCGGCTATCTTGCAGGAAATTGGCTGACCATGGGCATGGTCCTTTCAACGCCCATGTTCCTCCTCGGCGTTTGGGCAGTTCTACGCGCGCGCCGCGCCGTGGCAACAGAGACAATCGGGTAACACACCATGCCGACACCGCTCGCACGTCGCATCAAATCCATTATCCGTCTCAACGGCCCTATGAGCGTGACCGATTTCTTTTCGCTTTGCCTGGCGGACCCGGAGCACGGCTATTACAAGACGAGACAGCCCTTTGGCCGCACCGGCGATTTCGTGACCGCACCCGAAGTCAGCCAGTTGTTTGGCGAAATGCTGGGCGTCTTCATCGTACACGCATGGCAAAGGCATGGCACGCTGGCCAACGCACGGCTGGTGGAAATCGGGCCGGGCCGTGGCACCATGATGGCCGATATGCTGCGCGTGATCCAGCGCATCGCACCGCCGCTCTATGAGAGCATGACGGTGCATCTGATCGAAACCAGCCCGCGCCTGACGGAAACCCAGCAACAGACGCTGGCCAGCCACGGGACCAAGATTTCCTGGCACGACAGTTTCGATGACGTGCCACCCGGCTTTCTGTTCATTGCCGCCAATGAGCTTTTCGACGCCATTCCCATCCGCCAGTTCGTCAAGACACCGCAAGGCTTTCGTGAGCGCGTGGTGGCGATGGATGCGCAGGACGACCTCATCTTCACGACAGGTCTCGCCAGCATCGACCCGGAGCTTCTGCCCCCCTTCCCCGAAAAGCAGCCCATCGGCACGATCTTCGAATATTCTCCTGCCCGCGAGGCCGTGATGGCAGCACTATCGCAGGCGCTGAAACGGAATGGCGGCACCGCTGTCATCATCGATTACGGCCACACGATTTCTGGCTTCGGCGATACGTTGCAGGCGTTGCGCATGCACGAGTTCGATCCGGTGCTGGCGCATCCCGGTCAAGCGGACCTGACCAGCCACGTGGATTTCGAAAGCCTGTCCAAAACGGCGCAGGCAAACGGCATCCACATCAACGGCTGCCTGCCGCAGGGCGACTTTCTCTATGGCCTCGGGCTTAAGGAACGCGCCGAGACGCTGGCGGCCAATGCGACACCCGACCAGACCCTGGAAATCGCTGAGGCCGTCAACCGGCTCGCGGGCGAAGGCGTGGGAAAAATGGGTGCGCTGTTCAAGGTGCTGGCCGTATCGGGCGCGCCCGTCCATCTGCTGCCGTTCCGCGCACTGGATTGACATGCCCACCGGGCTTGGGCCAACATCGCGCCAAATCGAAGCAGCGAAAAGCTGCCGTCGGCACCCAAAGCGGTGCGCCTACCGGAAACACTTGCTCGCGACCATTCGGTTGAAAATCAGCGGCATCGCCAAGGAATGACACCGTAATGCAGGACGAAACGCTGCCGCTTCCCCTTCAAAGCCCGCTGCTGACCGCTTATAGCGGCAAAAACATCCGTCACGGCTTCTTCAGCCGTCAGGGTGGCGTATCGCAAGGCATCTATCGCGGCCTGAATGTCGGCCTCGGTTCGCAGGATGTGCGCGACGCGGTTATCGAAAACCGCGCCCGCGTTGCCGCATGGTTCGGCCTGCGCACGGAAAAGCTGGCGACCGTTCACCAGATACACTCGCCCGACGTCGTCGTCATCGATGAGAGCTATGCCGGTGACAGACCGCAGGCCGATGCGATGGTGACGGCCACACCCGGCATCGTGCTGGGCGTGCTCAGCGCAGATTGTGGACCCATTCTATTTGCCGATGCGCAGGCGGGCGTCGTGGGTGCTGCCCATGCCGGTTGGAAAGGTGCCGTCTCCGGGGTGCTGGAAAACACGATCGAAGCCATGATTGCGCTCGGCGCAAAGCGCGAAGACATTGTTGCAAGCCTTGGGCCCTCCATCAGCCGCGAACATTACGAGTTGGGACCGGAGCGCGTCGAAAGCCTGCAGGAGATGAACCCCGGTCACGCTGCCTATTTCTCACCCTCGCCCAATCCGGGCCACGCCTTTTTCGATCTCAAGCAACTGACCATGGACCGCCTCGTGGCGGCAGGTGTGCGGGCGGATAATCTTGGTCTGTGCACCTATCCCGAGAACAACGGCTTCTTTTCTTTCCGCCGCACCACGCATCATCAGAAACCGGATTACGGGCGGCAGGTTTCAGCAATAGCAATTCTGGAGAACTGATATGGCTTTGCACTTCGACGCTGCCGAATTCGAGGCACGCCGCGCTCGCCTGACCGAGAAGATGGCGGAAGAAAAGCTGGATGCCATTCTGCTGTTTGCACAGGAAAGCATGTATTGGCTGACCGGTTACGACACGTTCGGCTACTGCTTTTTTCAGACGCTAATCGTCAAGGCCGATGGCACCGTGACGCTGTTGACCCGCTCTGCCGATCTGCGGCAGGCGCGCCAGACATCCAATATCGAGGACATCGTCATCTGGGTGGACCGTCTGAATGCCGACCCGACGCTCGATCTTAAAAACCTGCTGAGCGAGATGGACCTGCTCGGCTGCCGGATCGGTGTGGAATACGATACCCACGGCATGACCGGTCGCGTCGCGCGTCTGCTCGACCATCAACTGGCCAGCTTCGGCCAGATCATCGATGCATCCGGTCTCGTCGGCCAACTGCGCCTGATCAAGAGCCAAGCGGAAATCGTCCATGCCAAGCGCGCCGGGGAACTGGCCGACGATGCGCTGGATGCCGCGCTGAAAATCGTGGCGCCCGGCGCTGATGAGGCCAACATTCTGGCCGCCATGCAGGGCGCGGTCTTTGCCGGTGGCGGCGACTATCCGGCCAATGAATTCATCATCGGTTCCGGCCCAGACGCGCTGCTGTGCCGCTACAAGGCCGGACGTCGCAAGCTGGACGAGAAAGACCAGTTGACGTTGGAATGGGCTGGCGTCAGCGCGCATTATCATGCGGCCATGATGCGGACCATCGTGATCGGCGAGCCGGAGTTCCGGCAAAAGGAACTCTACAATGCCTGCGCTGAAAACATCCGCGCCATCGAGGAAGTCCTGCGACCCGGCAATACGTTCGGCGATGTCTTCGACGTCCACGCCCGCATCATGGACGAGCGCGGCCTGACGCGGCACCGCCTCAACGCCTGCGGTTATTCGCTGGGCGCGCGTTTCTCACCGTCGTGGATGGAGCAGCAGATGTTCTATGCTGGCAACACGCAGGAAATTCTGCCCAACATGACGCTCTTCGTCCACATGATCATCATGGACAGCGACTCAGGCATCGCCATGACGCTGGGTCAGACCTATCTGACGACCGAAGGCGCACCGGAATCGCTCTCGCGCCACAGCCTGGATTTGCTGACGGTTTAATCTGGATTTGACTCCCATCGAAATCGAACCGTACATTGGTCGAAATGACGGTTCGGCGGGAGACATCATGAGGGGACATCTGGCATGCAACGGCTAGGGTTGATGATTGCAATCCCAATCCTAGCCATCGCTTTATCGGCCTGCAACACGACGGATACGCTGACGCCGCTGGTGGATGTCGGCCATGGTAACGCGCAATCGACGCCCGTCACTCAGGGCGATCTCGACCAGATGGCGGCAGCAGCGGACCGGTCTCCATCAGGCGTTTCCGCGCAAGTTCCGGCATATGCACCGCAAAATACCCGCCAAGCCCAGGCGCAAGCGATAACGAGCGGCGCACAATATGGCCAGCCGGTCGCCTCGCAGCAGACACCGCCCGCACCACCCCAGACCCAGCCCAATACCCAGACTGCGTCCCTGCCCTCTGGCTCCGCTGCTGGTACAATCCGCTTCCTTCCCATCATCGGCGCGCCGGTTCAGGCCGTAACGCCGCTTTCACGGCAACTGGGTGCGGAAGCACGGGCCAAAGGTCTGACTATCCGCCCCTCTGGCGATACGAGCGCTGAAAACATCCTGAAAGGTTATCTGTCCGCCTTTGCCGATGGCTCCAATGTGACCATCATCTATGTCTGGGATGTGCTGGACGCCAATGGCGCCCGCCTCCACCGCCTGCAAGGTCAGGAAACCGTTCCCGCCCGCGGCAGCGACCCGTGGGCATCAGCATCTGACAGCACCATGCAAAAAATTGCGGCGAAGACATTGAACGATTACCAGTCGTGGAAACAGGCCCAACGGGGATAGGCCCGTTGAATCCTGTGGGAAAACCTGTCGCATTGCGCGAAGTCACAAAGTTTTCATGAAAATTAAGGGTAACATCCTCTGACCTCTTGCATTCACGGGCAACACCGCTATTAAGGCGCCCATGGCAAAACGGCGTGTCCGGCACCCCTTCGGGTCGGGTATTCCTCCCCGTTGAACGACGCAGGGACCGCAGAGAATATCATCTCTGCCGGATCTCGGGCGATGGCATGGAAACAGGCGGCACCAATGAAGGTTTTCGCAGGCAATTCGAACCGGCATCTGGCCGAAGCGATCTGCAAGTATCTTAATGTTCCCTTGGGAAATGCCACTGTAAAGCGGTTTGCGGACCAGGAAATATTCGTGGAAATCGGTGAGAACGTGCGTGGCGAAGATGTCTTCGTCGTGCAGTCCACCTCATTCCCGGCAAACGACCACCTGATGGAACTGCTGATCATGATCGACGCCATGCGTCGTTCCTCGGCAAAGCGCATCACCGCCGTGCTTCCCTATTTCGGCTATGCCCGTCAGGACCGCAAGGCCGGTCCCCGCACACCAATCTCCGCCAAGCTCGTCGCCAACCTGATTACCGAAGCCGGTGCCGATCGCGTCATGACGCTCGATCTTCACGCCGGACAGATTCAGGGCTTCTTCGATATTCCGACCGATAACCTCATCGCCGCGCCCATTCTGGCGCGCGACGTGAAGGAACATTACGACACCAAGAATGTCATGGTGGTTTCGCCTGACGTCGGTGGCGTGGTACGCGCCCGCTCATTGGCCAAGCGTCTGGACTGTCTGCTGGCGATCGTCGACAAGCGCCGCGACCGTCCCGGTGAATCCGAAGTCATGAACGTCATCGGTGACGTGACCGGCAAGGACTGCCTGCTGATCGACGACATCGTTGATTCCGGCGGCACGCTCTGCAACGCGGCTGAGGCTCTCCTGAAGAACGGCGCAACCAGCGTGACGGCCTACATCACCCACGGCGTTCTTTCCGGCGGTGCCGTTGCGCGTGTGGCCTCGTCCAAGCTGCGCGAACTCGTCATCACCGACAGCATTCAGCCGACGACGGCGGTTCAATCCGCCCATAACATCCGCGTCATCACCACGGCCACCCTCCTCGGCGAGGCGATCAACCGCACATCGCTGGAGCAGTCGGTTTCGGGTCTGTTCGACTAAGACAGCCCCGCTTGCGCACGAATTGAACCCTATTCCGCCGTCGCCCTTGATCGGCTTTGGGTGAAAAGGCGTTCATATTCTTTCGCGACCAGAATCCGCAGGCGTGACCCTGCCCGGTGCGCACTACCCATCACGATCCGCAGCATTGCCAGCGCACCGCCACCGCTATGGATGACGATGTGCGAGATGTCGGTGAGAACGGGCCTGACCGTGAAGACGTGCCGGTGACTGCCGATTGCAAGGGCGCGGTAGAGAAATACCGAGATCATGGCGGCGAAGAGTACCGACATGACCGTATCGCTCAGAAAATGCCGTCCAGCAGCCATACGCATCATGGCCGTGGTTACGATGGCAGCGATTGCCAGACACGCACAAACGACTTTTCCGATACGAGACAGTTGCGGCCAGATGAGCACGCAAAACGGCAGAATAAGGCTTGCCACCAGCGCGACTTCGCCGGAGGAGAAGGAGCAGTTGGAGGAACACTGGTTCGCGAGTTGAAATGCTGGCGTAAACAATTGCTGCCCGCCGAACTCGATGACACCGTTAGGCCGCGCACGGCCCAGATTTGACTTGAGGATACCGTTCACCAGCACACCCGCACAGGAGGCCGTGCTGATCCACAAATAGGCCCACACCCTCCAGCCCGTTTTCTGCTGCTGCCCAAGCGCGAGATTGCCAAGGAAGATGAGGAAGGCGATGACGGCGATAACCTCGCCGCCTCTTCTGATGACGTTTCTCCAGAACTCGAAGACCGGGCCGCCTGCCCACCAGCGACCGGCCTCCCCCAGGAAGAACAGTGCTGAGACTTTGAGATCGATAAAAGGACAGATGGCAAAGACGATAACAGCGAAAAGCGTCGCAATCGTCAGCCACATGGTGATCCGCATATGGGCGATATCCACGTCGGTCATCGGCTCGACCCGCGTGGTATGTAAGAAAATGAGCCGTTCGTAAAAATGTAATGGTGCATATCGATCTATCGCAAAATGACAGGAACGATATGCGCCAAGCAGATTACAGTTTTAAGTCGGATCGCGTGATCCGCTGTGATGGATTTCCGGCTCCCGGAAGCTTTCGCCTCCGGGAGTATTCCGGCAGGTTACCCCACCGGTTCCGGGGAGGATCGTACGTAACCGATCAGAAGAAGCCGAGCTTGTTGGGGCTGTAGGAGACCAGCAGGTTCTTGGTCTGCTGATAGTGATCGAGCATCATCTTGTGCGTTTCGCGACCGATACCGGACTGCTTGTAGCCGCCGAAGGCAGCGCCTGCCGGATAGGCGTGGTAGCAATTGGTCCAGACGCGACCGGCTTCGATGCTGCGTCCTGCCCGGTAGGCCGTGTTGGTATCGCGGCTCCATACACCAGCGCCGAGGCCGTAGACGGTGTCGTTGGCGATTTCGATGGCTTCATCCAGCGTCTTGAAGGTGGTGACGGAGACGACGGGCCCGAAGATTTCCTCCTGGAAGACCCGCATCTTGTTGTTTCCTTCAAAGATCGTCGGCTGAATGTAGAAACCGTCCTTGAGGTTACCCGAGAGCGATTTCTTGTCGCCACCGGTCAGCACTTTCGCGCCTTCCTTCTTGCCGATTTCAAGATAGCTCATGATCTTGTCGAACTGTTCCTGCGAGGCCTGAGCACCGATCATGGTCGAGGCATTCAGCGGATCGTCCTGGCTGATGGCTTCAACGCGCTTTATGGCCTTTTCCATGAAGCGATCATAGATCGACTCGTGAACCAGCGCCCGGGACGGGCATGTGCAGACTTCGCCCTGGTTGAGCGCAAACATCGCAAAGCCTTCCAGCGCCTTGTCGAGGAAAGCATCGTCTTCATCCATCACGTCTGCAAAGAAGATGTTGGGTGACTTGCCACCCAGTTCCAGCGTGATGTTGGTGACGTTATCGGCAGCATAACGCATGATTTCCTTGCCGACCGATGTAGAGCCGGTAAAGGCGATCTTGGCGATGCGGCTGCTCTGCGCCAGCGGCTTGCCTGCTTCGGTGCCGAGACCATTGACAATGTTGACGACGCCCGGCGGCAGCAAATCCTCGATCAGCTCCATGACGAGCAAAATGGAGGCTGGCGTTTGTTCGGCAGGCTTGAGAACCACGCAGTTACCGGCGGCCAGCGCCGGTGCCAGCTTCCATGTCGCCATGAGGATCGGGAAATTCCACGGAATGATCTGGCCGACGACGCCCAGCGGCTCGTGGAAATGATAGGCAACAGTGTCATTGTCGATCTGGCCGATAGAGCCTTCCTGCGCACGTACGCAGCCTGCGAAATAACGGAAGTGGTCGATGGCGAGCGGAATGTCGGCATTCGTTGTTTCGCGCAGGGGCTTACCGTTGTCCCAGGTCTCAGCACGCGCGATGACTTCGAGATTGTCTTCGATACGCTGGGCGATCTTCAACAGAATGTTGGAGCGCTCTGTCACACTGGTGCGGCCCCATGCGGCGCGCGCCTTATGCGCGGCATCGAGCGCGAATTCGATATCGCTGGCGTCAGAACGCGGTACGTCGCAAATCTTCTGGCCTGTAACCGGCGACAGGTTTTCCATGTATCGACCGGACTTCGGCTCCACCCATTCGCCGCCGATGTAGTTTCCATATTTCAGCTTGAACGGGGTTTCACCGGCCTTGTGCTGGACCTGAATGTTCATGAGTTCATCCTCCCTGATGAATGCGACCTTTTGGTCGCGTGACAGGAAGGTGAGCGCAGACTGGAGCGATTGATAGGGCCGAACCGATATTCCGCACCGCACAGTGTTTCACATCTGCGACAGCGCAATCTATGAATGTACGGCTAGTGGACTGCTAGCTTCTTCATTTTGCGGTGAAGTGTTGCGCGGCTGATGCCCAGCAGCGCCGCTGCCTGCGTGATGTTGCCATTGGCGCGCAGCAGGACGCGGCGCAGCGCTGCCCGCTCTGCATCGGCCAGATCGGCATGTTTGTCGTGCCGGTCTTCGCGAAGAGCGTCGGATGCTGGAATGCCAGCAGCGAGATGCGAATCGTCAAGCCGCAGCGCAAGCCGCGCCGCCCGCGTTGCTCCAAGAATGATGTCGTCCTGATCGACCGCCAATAGAGAGAGCGCCGTCGCATTGCCGGATGGCAGCATGAGAATGCGTGCGCCCGGAAAAGCGCGCCGAAACAGATTGCCCTCGATGCGCTGGGCAGCATCGCGCACCGCTTGCGTCAGCACGGAAAAAGTCATTTCGTTGACGTCGTCTCGGCACGTCGAAATGTCGAGCGCGCCGGTCACCTGCCCGCGATGATCCCGGATGGGTGCCGTCGTGCAGCACAAGCTGATATTGGACGAGAAGAAATGCTGATCGCGATAAATGGTCACGGAGCGCTCATCGGCCAGCGCCGTGCCAATGCCGTTGGTTCCCACGCTCGCTTCGCTCCAGACGGCACCGGACCAGAGACCGAGTTGGCGAAAATCGCGATCATCGGTCGCTGCACCCCGCCGCTCCAGCGCCACGCCGTCCGCATCCGTCAGCAACAGACAGCAACCCGCCTTGCCGACAGCGGTAAAGATGCGGTCGAGTTCGTCGGCACTTTCGGCAATCAGACCAGCGGAAATCTCGCGCGCTCTGCGAAACTCGGCGTCGGCGAGAAAGATCGGCTCGCTGCTTTTTTCAGGTGCCAGGTGATGCATCGTCATGCATCGGCGCCAGGACGCGATGATGGGTGAACTCGCCGCCGCCGATGGCTGGCTGGCGCTTTGGTACACATGATCCGCATGTGCCGTACCGATGGACATATGCTCCTCCCGATTTTTGCCGGGATGGTGCGCCTGATACCATCAGCTTTCAATAGAAAAAAGTGTGAAGGGTCAGCTTGCCAGCGGAAGCGTCTCGATCAAGGCAGTCTCATCGGCAGGCAACACCCTGTTGACGATGGCGTCGATGGTGGTCGCAGGGCCCGGGCGACCGTAATAATAGCCCTGAACATGCTGGCAGCCTTCCTGACGCAGGAACTCCAGATGCGCCTGTGTTTCCACGCCTTCGGCCAGCACGGGAATGTTGAGACTGTTGGCGAGGATGAGCGTGGAGCGCACGATGGCCTGCGACTGCACATTGCTGCCGAGACCCTCCACGAATCCACGGTCGATCTTGATCTTGTCGAAGGGAAAGCTCTGCAAGGTCGACAGCGAGGAATAACCCGTGCCGTAATCATCCATCGCGATGCGCACGCCGAGCGCTTTTAGGCGGCGGATGGTCAGCAGCGCGTGGCGGTGATCGGCGATGATGCCGCTTTCGGTGATTTCCAGCTCCAGCCGTTTGGGCTCGAGCCCGCTTTCCAGCAGGATGCGCTGGACCTTGCGCACGAAATCCGAATCCGAAAGCTGCAGCGGCGCGACGTTGACGGCAACGCTGAGCGGGTTCTTCCACCGCACTGCATGCAGGCACGCCTCGCGCAGAACCCACTCCCCCATCTCGATGATGAAGCCGGTCTGTTCGGCGATGGGAATGAACTCCGCGGGCGAAATCATGCCGCGTTCCGGGTGGTTCCAGCGCAGCAAGACCTCAAAGCCAACGATAACACCGGTGGCCGTGTCGTTCTGTTGTTGAAAATACAGCTCGAACGCACCCTTTCCGAGACCGGAACGCATGCTGACGGCAAGCGCGTTGCGGGCGCGTGCGGCCTCGTCCATGGATTTGTCGTAAAAGCAGATCGTGCCGGACACATCTGTTTTGGCGCGGTACATGGCGACATCCGCCTGCGCGATCAAAGCATCCGGGTCTTTGGTGCCGGCACCGCCGACAGCGATGCCGATGCTGGCACCCACCGACAGGATCGTCTCGTTCCATTCGATAGGCCTGACGACCGCGCCCAGCAAGCGATGCGCAAATTCCAGCCCATCGGTCCGGGCATAAAAACGCGGCAAGACGGCTGCGAATTCATCGCCACCGACACGCGCAATGAATTCACCCGGCCTCAAAACGGAGCTCATGCGGTCTGCCAATGCGCGCAGCACCGCATCCCCTGCCCCATGGCCGTGAACGTCGTTGATTTCCTTGAAACGGTTCAGGTCGAAAGCCAGCAGTGCAATGCGGGCTGTCGGGTCATTGCTGCGCGTGGACAGGGCCTGCAAATGCTCCTGAAACGCGGCGCGGTTGGGAATGCCCGTCAGTGCATCGTGCAGGGAAAGATGCCGGTAACGTGCGACCGCCTGCTGGCTGTTTTCCGAATCGATGACATAGGTGGAGAAACCGAAGGCGAGAAGAACGAAGGTGATGATGATCGCGCTACCACCCATCACGCTCGGCGAAACCAGAGATGGCTCGATCGCCAACGCGGGATCGTATGATACGGAGAAGGCCGCCATGGCGGTGAAATGGGTGGAGGCAATGGCAAGCACGAGAAACGTCATGCCGCTATATTTGCAAAACCAGTTCACGGGTCGCACGACACGGTTGGTGGCCAGTATGCCGAAGATACCACCCAGCACCATGGACGCCACCACATAGACAGGCTCCCACACCAGCGAGCCCTGCACGGTGTAGGCGGCCATGCCGGTATAATGCATGCAGGCAATGCCCAGCCCGATGATCAACCCGCCGCCTTCGGCCAGCGCCGTGTTGCCGCCATAGGTCGCAATCGCAAAACCTGCCGTTGTTGCCAGCACCGAAATAATGAAAGAGAGCCCGGTGAAGCCGGGTAGAAAGCCGACATTGCCGGGGGCCTGATAGCCGAGCATCGCCACGAAATGCGTCGTCCAGATCGTGGTGCCGCCAATCATGCCCGCGAGGAAAAGCCAGTTCACCCGCTGGATCGACGCGTATTGGCGCGCCCGCGCAAACAGCCGCATCGTCAAAAAGCTGCCCAGTATACAGATGACCACTGCGGCAAGCGTGTAACGCGGGTCGTGGTCTATCGTCAGGCAGGTCAGGATTTGATACATAGAGATCACGCATCTGTTGAATTGTTTCAGACTATAATGGTGATCCCGTTTGCGCCGGGTTTACCGACATAGATAAGCAGATATTAAATTACTCTCCTGAAAGGTGCGCCCGTCGCAGCGCGTTAAATCACGGCGCGAGGCTGGAGAGACCTGTGCGATGCGTCTGCGGCCCTTGCCTTTGCGGCATCTTTGGACTATAGGGCCCGCATCCGTGTAGACACCCTTGGAGGCAACGCGGGCGAGACGGCGTTTTCGAAGGCCTTCTCCAGTTCAATCCGCTGTGTCGGATTGGGCTCTCCAGACAACCTAAAAGGATTATGCCATGAGCAAAGAATCTTATGAGCTCAAGGCCGAAGCGCGCGAACGAGTTGGTAAGGGGTCCTCTCGTGAACTACGTCGCAACGGTTTGATTCCTGCTGTCATCTATGGTGACAAGCAAGCCCCAATTTCTATCGCGATTTCGACCAACGAAGTCACGAAGCGCGTCCAGGCTGGCGGCTTCATGACGACTGTGGCAACGCTCAACGTTGACGGCAAGAAGTACAAGGTTCTGCCGAAGGACTACCAGCGCGACCCAGTCCGCGACTTCATGGTGCACGTAGACTTCCTGCGCGTATCCGGCAACTCGCAGGTCACTGTCGAAATTCCGGTTCACTTCATCAACGAAGACAAGTCGGAAATCAAGAAGGGTGGCGTTCTCAACATCGTTCGTCACACTGTCGAAGCCCACGTACCGGCAAACGACATTCCTGATGCGATCACCGTCGATCTCGACGGCCTGAAGATCGGCGACAGCGTTCACATCTCGCAGGTCAAGCTGCCGAAGAACGTTGCACCTGTCATCACCGACCGCGACTTCACCATCGCAACCATCGTGCCGCCAACTGTCGCGATCGTTGACGAGACCGAAGAAGCTCCGGCAGCAGAAGACGCTTCCGAGTAAGTTTGCTGGCGCCAAGGCGCCGCATTTTTCTCTTTATTCAAAGCCTCGCATCGCAAGATGCGGGGCTTTTTTCATGCTCTGTGACGGGCCCGTTTGCCGGTCGTTCGTTTTGTAATTCCTATTTTTAGCAAGAGTTAATCATCCCCGGCAACGATACGTCAAAACTTTAGGTTTAGGTCTGATGTATTCGCACGTTCGGACCATTCGTCGGCTCCGCTCAGCATTTTATATTTAGGGAAGAGGCTTCATTATCGCGCAGGCGGGGAATTCTGTGCGGCAAAGGGTTTACAGGGCAAAGGGACGACAGTTGCTACAGATGACTCATTCCGTCGAAAGTCGCTTCATCGCGATCGTATCAGGCACCGTTCTGGCGCTGATCGTTCCGCTCTTCACGATCCTGTTGATGCTGTCCCACCATGAGTCCGTCGCCAATCAGAAAGACCGTCTGGAAATCCTGCTCGTCGCCAACTCGCAGGCGCTCGGGCGCCCGCTATGGGACCTCGATGACGACAGCATCAACCAGATCACCGGAACTCTGGTGACAGACCCAGCCGTCTACATGGTGAAAGTGCGCGACACACTCGGCCATCTCGACATCACCCAGACCGCAGGCAGCACCTTTTCCACCGATACATCCTCAATCACGCGCGACATCACCTACAAGAACCTCGATGGTGAGACGAAGGTCGGCAGCATCACCGTCTTCTTCCAGAATGTCGGCCTTTTGACCTCGCTCAGCAATCTCGAGCTCGCCTTCATTTCCATCTTCATCCTGGCGATCCTGACCATTTTCGCGACCGCCATCATTGGCAACCGACTGATGGTGATGAAGCCCCTGTTGCGCCTGACAGCGGCCATCGAGGCCACCCGGCGGCTGGGCGCTCGCCACCATGTGGACTGGCGTTCTAAGGACGAAATGGGGCGGCTGGCGCAGAGCTTCAATGAAATGCAAATCCAGCTGGATCGGGAAGAGCAGGAAATCAAGAAAGCGCATCTGCGCACAACGGAAATCTACAATCGCACTCCCGCCATGCTGTTTTCGCTGGACCCGGCAGACCGGATTTCCGCCGTGAGCGATTACTGGGTGGAAGCAACCGGATATCAGCGCGCAGACGTTCTGGGCCGCAACTTCGCAGACCTCATCGTACCCGAGGATCGCGCCCGTTTCGTGCTGCGCAAACACCACGAACCCACGGCTGATACCACGGCAGGAAGTTCCGAGCTGACCCTCCACTTCCAATGCGGCGATGGCCGCTTCATGGATGTGCTGATTGCGGAAAAGACCCTTGATCTCGGCGATGGCTATTATCGTTCCGAGGGTTTGAGCGTCATGACCGACGTGACGGAACTGCGCCGTTCCGAGCAGCGCAACCGCCTGCAAGCCATCTCGGACCACCTGACCGGCCTGTTCAACCGGCAGGGCTTCGAGGCCATTCTGGACGAAAAAATCATCGAGGCAGACGAAAACCACACCGAGCTTGCGTGTCTGTTCGTTGATCTCGACCGCTTCAAGATCATTAACGACAATCTGGGCCATGCCGCAGGCGACGCTGTTCTCAAGACCTTCGTGGAACGGCTCAAGCTGCTGCTGACGCCGCTCGACAGCGCATCGCGGCTGGGCGGAGACGAGTTCGCCATTTTGCTGGCGGGTCCGAATACCGACATCCGCGCCGCTCGTATCTGCGATCAGATTTGCGCCATCTTCGACACGCCATTCGATGCTGCCGGACACAGCGTCCGGCTGAGCGCCAGTATCGGTCTGGCGCTCTATCCCACCCACGCAAAGACGGCGGCGGAGCTCCTGCAGAACTCCGACATGGCCATGTACAGCAGAAAGCGCGCGGGCAAGAACGGCGCGCAGATGTTCGACCCTGCCATCATGAACGAGGCGCGCGAGCGCGCGGAGATCGAGCAGGACATAGAGCAGGCACTGGAAGGCAACTGGCTAGAAGCGCATTTCCAGCCGATCCGCAATCTGACCAACGGCGAAACGGTGGGCTTCGAGGCACTGATGCGGCTCAACCATCCGCGCAAGGGCATCCTGCCGCCCGCCGCCATCATCGGCGTAGCAGAAGAAAATGGCACGATCCGCCGCATCGGTAACGCCATTCTGGATCATTCCATCCGCAATCTTGCAGCCCTTTCAAAGCTTCCGGGTCTGGAAAAAGCATATGTCGCGGTCAATTTCTCCGCGCTGCAATTCGAACCCGGCCTGCCCACCCGCATTGCCGGCCTTCTATACCGCCACGGCATCGTGCCTGGCCGGTTGGTGGTAGAAATTACCGAAGCCGTGCTGATGCATGACGATCCGCAAATTCGTGCCGTGCTGAGTGCCATTCGCGAGTTGGGATGCCGCATCGCGCTCGACGATTTCGGCACCGGCTATTCCTCGCTGAGCTACCTCAATCGCTTCCCGATCGATATCGTCAAGATCGACCAGTCCTTCACGCGCTCCATTCGCGACGACGTGGCCGAGATCAGCCACAGAAGCCGGATGCTGGTCGAGGGCATCAGCGCCATCTCGCACAAAATGAACTGCATCGTCATCGCCGAGGGGATCGAGACACGGGAGCAGGAGGCAATGTTGAAGGAAATCGGCGTTGATTGCGGACAAGGCTATCTGTTTGCAAAACCGCAGCCGATCAGTACCTATATGGCAGCCTTCGACAAGCAGGACGTGAGGATGAAAGTCGGGACCTAACATCATCGGGGAGGATGAGGGGGCGATGTGGCGAATTCTTTTGGCGTTGATGACACTAGCCATGCCCATTTCGGCATCGGCAGAAACGCTCTACATTTCAACGGAAGAATATCCGCCGTACAACGTACGGGACGGAGACGGGCACCCAACTGGCGTCTACATGGACCAGTTGAAGATCATCTTCGAGCGCACCGGCATCCAGTATGAGGCCAGTGTGCTGCCTTGGGCGCGCGCACTGGCGCTGGCCAAAACCGAGCCCATGCACTGCGTTGTAGCCGCGGCCCGCACACCGGAGCGTGAAAACCAGTTCAAATGGGTCTCCCCCATCCACACCGACCGCAATGTCCTCGTGGCAGTGAGCGGCAGGAATTTGAACATCAAGACGCTGGATGACGCCAAGGCCTACACCGTCGGCACGCAACGCACCGACTATACTGAGTCCCTCCTCAAATCGCTGGGGTTTCCCAGAGTCGATCTCAGCGCCGATTTCGACACGACGCTGCTGAAACTGGTCGCGGGCCGCATCGACCTGATGCCGATGTCTGAAAGTGCGCTCAGAAAACTATCGCCCACTGCATTTTCGGAAACCGTGCTTTTGACCCAGCAGAGCCTCGGCATGGCCTGCAACCAGCTTGTGCCGAAAGAGTTGATCGACAAAATGCAGGCCGCGCTCGACGCCATCATTGCAGACGGCACCCAGCGTCGTATCTACGAAAAACATGGCCTCGTGATCCGCCCGTAGGGGATAAATATAGACAAACCCGTTGACACCCGCCCGATTTTTCGGTGGTGAAGGGGCAAGTATAAAATCAACCGAGCGGACACGTCCATGATCATCATTGCAGGCCTTGGCAATCCCGGCACGCAATATGCAGGCAATCGACACAATATCGGCTTCATGGCCGTCGATGCCCTGCAACGCCTGCCATCCTTTTCGCCATGGTCGAAGAAGTTCAAGTCCGAGATATCAGAAGGCGAGATCGCGGGCGAAAAAGTCCTGTTGATGAAACCTCTGACATTCATGAACCTGTCGGGCGAATCCATCGGTGAGGCCGCGCGCTTCTACAAGGTGGAGACGGGTGACATCATTGCCATTCATGATGAGCTTGATCTGGTGGCCGGTCGCGCCCGCATCAAGATCGGCGGCGGTCACGGCGGCCACAATGGCCTGAAATCCATCGACGCCCATTGCGGCAAGGACTACCGCCGCCTTCGACTCGGGATCGGCCACCCCGGCGACAAGGAACGGGTGCATGGCCACGTACTGGGTGACTTCGCCAAGAGCGACAAGGTCTGGCTGGAGCCGCTTCTAGACGCCATCGCCGACAATGCCGAAATGCTGGTCAAGGGCGAGGATTCGCAGCTGATGAACAAGCTGGCGCTTGCCGTCGGCGTCAAATCCGAAGAAAAGAAAGAAACAGCAAAGCCTGCTGCCAAATCGCACATTCATCAGGCCCGCAATTCCGCTCAGCCTAAGAAGCTGCCGGAGACCGGACCGATGGCGGAGATGCTGAAACGGATGTTCGGCAAGAAGGACTAATTCGACATATGTTCCAAACGGTCGCCTTGAACTTGCCGAATATACAACCCAAGACTGCTTCGATTATCCCGTTTTATTGATGTGAGGAATGTCGATGTCCGGTTTAAAAACAATCTTCTACCGGCTGACGGCAGAGGAATTTGCCAAGGGAACGGATCACTTCAGGCGCCAAGGAAAGAAAAATTACCTGATATCTTTTCTGTTCTTTCTCGCAGTGATTGCTTTTGTAAACTGGCAATCCCATCCTTCAACGGTTTTTGACCTTGTCATCACGAACCTGACAATCATTCCTTCCATTATTATTGCGTTGTATATTCTCAATCGTCTCGGCAAAAAGAAGACGATAAAAAACGTCCAAAACTCTCCCTTTGGAAATCTTGATCTCACGACCGAATGGGACGACGACGCCTTGAGCATTCGCCATTCAAACGGATTTCAGAGATATGAATGGGTAAACTTTCGGGGCTGGAGCGAGGATCAAACCATGATCACCCTCTTCTTCGGACCCAATCTCTACATTCCCCTGCCCAAACGCACATTCGATGATGGACAAGAATCCGACCTGAAGGCGCGGCTCCAAAGCTCAGGATTACAAGAAATCAGGCTGATGCCATTTTGACGTCATCGTAGGCGATGTCTGATGGCAGATACGCTGCCTGACATACTTGAAACTTCCCGTCCCGACACCATCTGCCTGACATGATCAAAACCGAAACACGTTCAGCCAGAGATGCAAAGCCAGTGCGGACTCCACAAAGATGAGTTCCGGCACGCAACACGAAACCATGGCGGAAGCGTTGAGCCGCCTGCCCGACGAAATGCCTGAAAAGGTTACGCTGGCAGGCCTGCTGGACAAGCTTGGAGACAAGGCCATGGCCTTCGTCCTGCTGGTCTTTGCCATTCCCGCCATCGTCCCGACGCCTGGCATTCCCGCAGGCATGATCTTTGGAACGGCGCTGGCCATCCTGTCGCTTCAGATCATGTTCGGCTCACGAAAGCTGGTGCTGCCGGGTTTTCTCGGCCGCCTTTCCGTTTCTCGCTCGATCATCGAACTTACGGCCAAGAAGGCTGCGCCACGACTGGCGAAGCTGGAAAAACTATTGCGACCGCGCGGTCATGTTCTGGCTGAACATCTTGGCCCGGTCAGCATCGGCATCGTCATTTTTCTGATGGCGGTGCTCATCGCCTTGCCTATTCCTTTCGGCAACATGCTTCCGGGCCTCGCCGTTCTGGCGATTGCGCTGGGATTGGCGCAGAAGGATGACATGGCCGTGTTGACGGGACTGGCTCTCGCCATTCTCTCCGTCATCACCAGCGGCGCCATCCTCTACGGCGGATGGGCGCTGATTTCCGGCTGGTTGGGCTTTGACCAAACTGCCGTCTAAGCGACGTCTTTTGCGGGAATCCTCGGCGTTTGCGGCAACAAGGCTTGACCTTGCCGTGCCCATTCCGCAAAAGGCTGGCAACGGAATTTTTGAGATAGAGACAGGTTCAAGCCATGGGCTTTAAATGCGGTATCGTCGGTCTGCCCAATGTCGGCAAGTCCACACTTTTCAACGCGCTGACGAAAACGGCAGCGGCACAGGCGGCGAACTACCCGTTCTGCACCATTGAGCCCAACACCGGTGAAGTGGCCGTGCCGGATGCGCGCATGAAGATTCTGGCCGATATCGCCGGTTCAAAGGAAATCATTCCGACGCGCATTTCCTTTGTGGACATCGCCGGTCTGGTGCGTGGCGCGTCCAAGGGCGAAGGTCTGGGTAACAAGTTTCTCGCAAACATCCGCGAAGTGGACGCTGTCGTCCACGTTCTGCGCTGCTTCGAAGACGATGACATTACCCACGTCGAAGGCCGTATCAACCCGGTCGGCGATGCCGATACCATCGAAACCGAGCTGATGCTGGCCGACCTCGAAAGCCTTGAGCGCCGGGTGGAACAGACCCGCAAGCGCGCCTCTTCCAAGGACAAGGAATCGTTGACCCAGCTTCCGGTCATGGAAGCGGTCATCAAGCTGCTTCATGACGGTAAGCCTGCCCGCCTGCTGCTGAAGACGCTCGCTGCCGATGAAATCGAGGTTCTGAAGGGCCTCAACCTTCTGACCTCGCACCCCGTGCTCTACGTTTGCAACGTGGCAGAGGCCGATGCAGTCGATGGCAACGAGCACACCAAGGCCGTGGCCGAGATGGCAAAGGCGCAGGGCGCCGAATGCGTCATCATTTCCGCCGCCATCGAATCCGAGGTTGCGCAGCTTCCCGAAGACGAATCGAAGGAATTCCTATCCGCTCTCGGTCTGGAAGAAGCCGGTCTCGACCGCCTGATCCGCGCGGGCTATCACCTGCTCGACCTCATCACCTACTTCACCGTGGGCCCGAAGGAATGCCGCGCCTGGACAATCGAGCGTGGCACCAAGGCACCGGGCGCTGCTGGCGTCATCCACACCGACTTCGAACGCGGCTTCATCCGCGCCTTCACCATCGCCTATGACGACTACGTTGCCTTCAAGGGCGAAGTGGGCGCCAAGGAAGCTGGCAAGGGCCGTGACGAAGGCAAGGAATATGTCGTCAACGATGGCGACGTGATCCACTTCCGCTTCAACACCTGATCCTGCATCACAGACCAAACCGGCCCGCGCCCGTCGCGGGCCGTTTGCATTTCAGATCACGACAGTTTCCAAGATCAGCATAGATTTGACCTTTACGTAAAAGACGAAGTTAAGCTAGGCTGATGAAACGCACGCCAGCGAAGGAGGAGTTCGCCAGTGAAATATACGTTTGAGGATTTCACGCCGGGACGGAGCTTTCCGCTGGGCCCGAAGGTCGTCACCGCTGATGAAATCATTGAATTTGCGCTGGAATTCGACCCTCAACCGATGCATCTCTCGGAAGAAGCGGGCAAAGCCAGCATTCTGGGCGGCCTGGCGGCGTCTGGCTGGCACACCTGCGGGATGTTGATGCGCATGACAGTCGATAGCTACATCAACAACTCCACCTCGCAGGCCGGACTTGGCATCGATTTCGTCGAGTGGAAAAAACCGGTTCTTGCGGGCGATACACTGAACGGCACATCGACTGTGATGGACCAGCGCCGCTCCACCTCGCGGCCCGACATGGGCGTCATAAAGCTGCGGCACGAGTTGCAGAACCAGCGCGGGGAGACGGTGTGCGTCGTTGAACTCAACGCCATGCTCTCCACAGCCTCGGAGAAAGCGACATCATGAAGTTCATCGACCTCTATCCGACAGATGTCAAACTCGAGCTTGGCACCGTCCACTTCTCGGCTGAATCCATCATCCGCTACGCTGAAAAATTCGACCCACAGCCATTTCATCTCGATGCGGACGCGGCCAAGAACTCGGTATTCGAAGGGCTCTGCGCCTCCGGCTGGCAAACCAGCGCCTCATGGATGAAGTGCTTCCTGACCTACTGGTCTAAGGAAGTCAGACGGCTGACAGCCGAAGGCATAGAGCCACCAAAGCTCGGCCCCTCGCCCGGCTTTCGCCATCTCAAATGGCTGCGCCCGGTCTATGCGGGCGACGACATCACCTATTACGCAACCATGATTGCGTCCCGCCCCCTCGCCTCTCGTCCCGGCACCCACCTCAACACCACGCTGAACGAAGGCGTAAACCAGCACGGCGAAACCGTCGTGCGCTTTGAGAGCAATGTGCTGGAGTTCGATTGAGGCTCCCGGATCGTTTCGGGCAGCCTCTCTTGTAGGTCAGTGCCCGGAAAATTCCACCAGCGTGCGGACTTCGACACCGAGGTCCTCAAGCTTCTGTCGGCCACCAAGGTCCGGCAGGTCGATGACGAAGCAGGCCGAGACGATCTCGGCACCCATCTGGCGCAACAGCTTGACGGCACCTTCCGCCGTTCCACCCGTTGCAATCAGGTCGTCCACAAGGATGACCTTTTCGCCAGCCTGGACAGCATCGACATGCATTTCCATCTCATCGACACCGTATTCGAGGCTATAGGCAACGCGCACGGTGGTATGCGGCAGCTTGCCCTTCTTGCGGATCGGCACGAACCCGGCTGAAAGCTGGTGGGCAACAGCACCGCCCAGAATAAAGCCACGCGCCTCCATCCCCGCAATCTTGTCGATCTTCGTTCCGGCATAGGGCTGAACCAGTTCATCCACAGCGCGGCGAAAGGCACGCGGATTGCCGAGCAGCGTCGTGATATCGCGAAAAATGATGCCCGGCTTCGGATAGTCGGGAATGGAACGAATGGCGGCAGAAAGCTCCGAAGCGATAACGGTCATGATATTTCCGATGTATGTGAATGGGATGGGTCGTCAGAGGACCTTATCAACTCGGTCGCGGCTGACAAACAGGAAATACGTCTTCGACCCGATTGGATCATCAGGCAGTCGCGCCAAGGCACAAAAAAGCCCTCGCAGAAAACTGCGAGGGCTGATCGTAAATCATTGTCTCGAGCCGTCAGTGTTCCTTGCGGGAATAAACCGACTTCTTCGTGAGATAAACCAGCGCCGTGAAGATCATCAGGAAGATGATGACCATGAAGCCGGTGCGCTTGCGCTGTTCCAGATGCGGCTCTGCGGCCCACATGAGGAAGGCGGAAACGTCCTGCGAATACTGGTCCAGCGTCTGCGGGGTGCCATCGTCGTAGGTCACCTGATCGTTGCTGATCGGTGGCGCCATTTTGAGGGCGATCGCACTGCCGAAATACGGGTTGTAGTGCGTGCCTTCAGCGACTTCGATCCCGGCTGGCGCATCCTGATAGCCGGTCAGCAGGGCGTGGATGTAATCGGGTCCACCTTCCTGATAACCGCCGACAACAGGGATCATGTCGATGAGGAACTGCGGGAAGCCACGCTCGACGCCGCGTGCCTTCGCCAGCAACGACATGTCAGGTGGTGCCGCGCCGCCGTTGGAGGCCGCAGCCGCTTCCTTGTTCGGATAAGGCGAAGGGAAGTGATCCGATGGGACCGCCTTGCGGGTGAACATCTCACCGTCCGCATTGGGGCCGTCCTGCACTTCGTACTCGGCAGCGAAGGCTTTGACCTGATCTTCCGAATAGCCGAGATCTTCCAGCGTGCGGAAAGACACCAGGCTCATGGCATGGCAGGCGGAACAGACTTCCTTGTAGACTTTCAGGCCGCGCTGAAGCTGGCCCTTGTCATACTTGCCGAACGGTCCGGCGAAAGACCATTTTTCTTCCTGCGGCTTCAGGATCGGGAAATGCCCGCCTGCAATCGCATGTTCGGTCTGTGCCTTGAGATCATGGCCTTCTTCTGCGGCGGAAACCGCAGAACCAAACCCGCCAAGTGCGGCAATAAGCGCGATGCTCGTTACAAGCTTTTTCATTGTAATCGTCCTTCTCTCGCGCTCAGATCTTGACGGCAGCCGCAGGGGCGGCAGCAGTCTTGCCGTTCTTTTCCAGAACGGCCTCAGTGATGGAGTTCGGGATACGCCTCGGCGTCTCAAACAGGCCAAGAAGCGGCATGATGATGAGGAAGAAGCCGAAGTAGTAGAGCGTGCCGATCTGCGACATGACGACATAGGTGCCTTCCGCAGGGCGTGAGCCGAGCCAGCCGAGCATGATGGAGTTCACCACAAAGACCCAGAAGAACATCTTGTACCAAGGGCGATAAACGGCGGAGCGAACCTTCGATGTATCCAGCCATGGCAGGAAGAACAGGACGATGATCGCACCGAACATCACAAGAACGCCGCCGAGCTTGGAATCGATTGGGCCGACATTGAAGGTGATGGCACGCAGCATCGCGTAGAATGGCAGGAAGTACCATTCCGGCACGATGTGCGCAGGTGTCTTCAACGCGTCGGCCATGATGTAGTTATCAGGGTGGCCGAGGAAGTTCGGCATGTAGAAGACGAAATAGGCGTAGACGAGCAGGAAGATGGAGATGCCGAGTGCGTCTTTCAACGTTGCGTAAGGCGTGAACGGAACCGTGTCCGTCTTCGTCTTGACTTCAACGCCTGTCGGGTTGGTCTGGCCGGTCACATGCAGAGCCCAGATGTGCAGGATAACGACACCCACGATCATGAAGGGCAGCAGGTAGTGCAGCGCAAAGAAGCGGTTCAGCGTCGGCTGATCAACGGCAAAGCCACCAAGCAGGAACTGCTGGATCCACTCACCCACGCCCGGAAAGGCCGTGAAGAAGCCGGTGATGACGGTTGCACCCCAGAACGACATCTGACCCCAGGGCAGCACGTAACCCATGAAGCCGGTTGCCATCATAAGAAGGAAGATGATGCAGCCGAGAATCCAGAGGATTTCGCGCGGAGCCTTGTACGAGCCATAATAGAGGCCACGGGCAATGTGCAGGTAAACGGCAATGAAGAAGAACGACGCACCATTGGCATGCATGTAGCGCAGCAGCCAACCGTGGTTGACGTCACGCATGATCTTCTCGACCGAAATGAACGCAACCGACGTTTCGGCGGCGTAATGCATGGCCAGAACGACGCCGGTCAGGATCTGAACGATCAACATGACGGCAAGCATGGCGCCGAAGGTGTAGGCGTAGTTCAGGTTGCGCGGAACCGGATAAGCTATGAAACTGTCATAGACCATACGTGGCAGCGGCAGGCGAGAATCGACCCATCTTTCGATACCGGTCGAGGGCTGGTAACTGGAATGACCACTCATTTCAAATGTCCCCTTATCCGATCTTGATCACGGTATCGGATGTGAATGCGAAGGTCGGAATATGCAGGTTTTCCGGCGCCGGACCTTTGCGAATGCGGCCCGCCGTATCGTAGTGCGAGCCATGGCAGGGACAGAACCACCCGCCGAAATCGCCGGCCTGACCCAGCGGAACACAGCCTAGATGCGTGCAGGAACCAACCATGACGATCCAGTTTTCCTTGCCGGCACCTGCGGAACGGTCAACGTCCGTCGCCTGCGCTGCGGCATCGAGGTTGGCGTTGCGGGCGACCGGGTCTTTCAGATCGGCCAGCGCAACGGCGTTGGCTTCCTCGATTTCCTTAGGCGTACGGTTACGAATGAAGATCGGCTTGCCGCGCCATTTGACGGTCAGGGACATGCCCGGCTCGACACTGGCCACATTGACCTCGATGGACGCAAGCGCCAGCGTCGATGCATCTGGACGCATCTGATCGATAAAGGGCCAGGCAACGGCAGCAGCGCCGACAGCGCCTGCCATACCGGTGACTAGATACAGAAAATCGCGACGGGTTGGTTCACCCGCAGCGTCTTGGTCATTTACGTGCTCGCTCACCGCTACACCATCCTCTGCGCTGATTTTGTTGAAAGTCGCATGAGTCCTCCAGCTCTGTTTTGATCCAAGACAAACTCCGTCCCTAGAGTCCCGGTCAGTGCGCGACGATTAAATCGCACCTCTTCTGCTTGATCGCAAAATATGGCGGACCTTGGCAAGAGGAAAGCACACAAAGCTGCCGTAATTCTGCCTTGAGAGCCATTTTTCTCTGCCTTTTCCTGCCCTCATGTCCATCCTGCAACATTGTATGGCGCATTGGCGCGTGATAATCAGAATCACAGGGAGCCTGTGAAACGAGGTTTTAGGATTGAAAGCTAGGCTCACCTGCGTCACGGCGCTTGCGCTCGTACTTGCGCTATCTGTCATAAGTGCCCGATTTTTCGTTGATTTATGGCTGCTGGCCTTCGTCACCAGTTTTCAGCTGCACATTGCCGTTCTGGTCGCAATCGCCGCTCTTCTGTGCCTTGCCGTGCTTCGCTCTCGCGTGTTCTTAATCATCATTACATGGGCACTCACGCTCAGTGCGCACGCCCTATATATGGAGCGCGAGTTCGTAACTGACGGTTACGCACCGAAAGATGCCCGCGCCTTCCGGCTGCTGTCCTTCAACGTGCTGATGGAAAACAGCGCCAACGCCGAATCAATCGCTGACACCATTATCGCCTCGAATGCCGATGTTGCCTACGTGATGGAGGCTGCCGCACTGACCACCGCGCTGCCGCGCATCCAAGAGACCTATCCCTATCGGATCGGCTGTGGCGAGGGTACGCAACGCTGCGATCTGCTGATCCTGTCGAAACGGCCGCTGGAGGATGCGCGCATCGGAACGCTGAGCTATGTCAGCCGCGAAAGGTTTGGCATGGCCGTTGTCGATATCGACGGCGTGAAGCTGACGCTGGCCGCGGCCCACCTCGCAAAGCCGTATTTCGATGAGTACCACCGCAACGAACTGAACCGTATCAGCTCCACCATCGCAGCCGTCTCCGGTCCGCTGATTCTTGGTGGCGACTTCAACTCCGCCAGTATTGCACCGGATATGCAAGATTTTCTGCTGGATACGGACCTGAAAAAGGCACAGTGGGAACCGGCGACATGGCCCATCGATGCCGGTGCGTTCGGCATCGCCATCGACCACATCTATGCGCGCAGGCCTGCAACCCTGATGAGGCTGGAACGCCTGCCGCAGAACCTCGGCTCCAACCATTTCGGGCTGATAGCCGATTTCAGAATCGCGGCGCCCTAGCCGCTATTGCGCCGCCTCGTCTGGCGAGAGAAACCCGCCGGATTGACGCGCCCAAAGCTCGGAATAAAGCCCGCCGCTTTCAACCAGCTGCGTATGCGTGCCCTGCTCCACGATACGCCCGGCATCCATGATGATCAACCGGTCAAGGGCTGCAATGGTTGAGAGGCGGTGGGCAATGGCCAGCACGGTCTTGCCACGCATCAACTCATCCAGATTGCTCTGAATGGCGGCCTCGACCTCGGAATCCAGTGCGGAAGTCGCCTCGTCCAGCACCAGAATAGGCGCGTCCTTCAGCATCACGCGAGCGATGGCGATGCGCTGACGCTGGCCACCGGAGAGCTTCACGCCCCGCTCGCCCACATGCGCATCCAGCCCCTTGCGGCCTCGCTGGTCTTCCAGACGTTCGATGAAATCATCCGCCTTGGCGCGTCGGATCGCGGCCAGCAACTGCTCCTCATCGGCATCCATGCGCCCGAACATGATGTTATCGCGAATGGAGCGATGCAGCAGCGACGTATCCTGCGTGACCATGCCGATATGCGCGCGCAACGTTTCCTGGCTGACCTTGGCGATATCCTGCCCGTCGATCAGAATGCGGCCCTTCTCGACGTCGTAGAAACGCAGCAGCAGATTGACGAGTGTGGACTTGCCCGCCCCTGAACGGCCCACGATACCGACCTTTTCGCCAGGCTCGATATCGAGGTTCAGGTTGTCGATAACGCCCTTGCTTCGTCCGTAATGAAAACTGACATTGTCATAGCGAATACCGGGTTTGGATACGACCAATCCCGGTGCACCCGGCACGTCCACCAAATCGATCGGCTGAGAAATCAACTCGGCGGCATTTTGTACGGTGCCGAAATTGCGCATGATCCCGTTGAACTGCGTCATCAACCGGCCCAGCAGGAAGTTGAGACGCAGCACAAGCGCCAGCGTAAAAGCGACTGCACCGGAACTGATGCGACCCGACAGCCACAGATCGATACAGAGCGCTGCCATCGACGTGATCATGATGCCGGACAGCAGCGCCATGGAGGCTCTTACGCCGGTGATGAAGCGCGTGAACATCATGGTCTTCGACTGGAAGATATCGAAACCATCACGCATATAGCGGTCGTTGGCATCGTCACGGCCAAACAGCCGCAGCGTCTGGATGTTGCCATAGGCATCCACCATGCGGCCAGACAGCATGGATGCGGCTTCCGCCGTTTCCCGCGAATGCCTGCGAATGCGCGGCACGAAATAGCGCGCCAGCATCGAGAAAATACCGACCCAGACCACCACCACCACGGCCAGACGCCAGTCCAGACCGCCAATCAGAAACAGCATCGAAACAGAGTAGATACCAACGAACCAGACGCTTTCCATCAGCGATGTGACCAGATCGCCCGCCGCCTGTCCGCCAGACCAGACCTTGGTGACAATGCGACCGGAAAAATCGTTTTGGAAGAAGCTCAGCGATTGCCGTGCCACATGCATGTAGGACTGCCAGCGCACGAGATTATAAAAACCGGGCGTAATGATCTGTTGATCCACCAGCGCCGTGACCATGGTGACGACGAAGCGCACAACCGCAATCAGAACCAGCATGCCGATCAGTTCATAGCCGTGATCGGCAATCAGTCCGGCCCATCCCGCACTCGGCTTGACGGAGGACAAAATATCCACCAGCCGCCCAACAAACCAGAACAACGCCGCCTCGATAGCCGCAGTTAGCCCACCCAGAACCAGCATGGCAAAGAACGGCGTTTTGGCTTGCCTGAGATAGAACCAAATAAAAGCAAAGGTGTCTTCGGGCGGACGCAGATCGTCCTTGCGGGCGAAGGGCTTGATCCAGTTTTCGAAATAGCCAAAAATTCGGGTGATGATCATCGATTTTGTATAGGTGGAATTCAGCCACGGGCAAAGCCGCGAGGAGATTATATTTTGGTAATCATCCCTCGACCTCCGTCACCCCGGCATTGAGCCGGGGTCCAGCAGCGCTGCGTCTGCGGTGCAAAAGAGTCTTTTTTCGATCAAGGACTTGATCGAACTAGACCCCGGCTCAAGGCCGGGGTGACGAAGTGCGTGAAGCCGAAACTACTCCCCCGCCACCTTCATATCCGGTTCTTCCTCCGCAATGAATCCACCGGACTGCCGCAGCCAAAGATCGGCGTAGATACCGCCGTGTTCCACCAGCTCCCCATGCGTACCGGCTTCGACGATCTTACCCTTATCGAGAATGATAAGGCGGTCCATCTCGGTCAGCGTTGACAGACGGTGGGCGATGGCAATGACGGTTTTGCCTTCCATCAGCGCAAACAGGTTCTCCTGAATGGCCGCCTCCACCTCCGAATCCAGCGCCGAGGTTGCCTCGTCGAGAATGAGGATCGGCGCGTTTTTCAGGAAGACGCGGGCGATGGCGATGCGCTGGCGCTGGCCGCCGGAAAGCTTGACGCCGCGTTCGCCCACCTGCGCATCCAGACCGTGACGGCCATGCATATCGACAAGCGTTTCGATGAAGTCCCAGGCATTGGCGCGCTTTGCCGCCGCGATGATCTCCTCGTCGGATGCACCCGGATGGCCATAGGCGATGTTTTCGCGAATGGTCCGGTGCAGCAGCGACGTATCCTGCGTGACGACGCCGATCAGCGAACGCAGGCTATCCTGCGAAACCGTGGAAATATCCTGCCCGTCGATGAGGATTTTGCCCGATTCCAGATCGTAGAAGCGCAACAACAGGTTCATCAGCGTCGTCTTGCCTGCACCGGAGCGACCGACGAGACCGACCTTTTCACCGGGCTTGATATAGAGCGAAAGGCCTTCGATCACGCCCTTGTTCTTGCCGTAGTGGAAGCGGATGTCCTCGAATCGGATTTCGCCCTTGTGAGCCGAAAGTCCGGGCGCGTTGGCGGCATCGACGATATCGTGCGGCTTCGACATCATGCTCATGCCATCGTAGACCGTGCCGATATTTTCAAACAGCGACGTGACTTCCCACATGATCCATTGCGACATGCCATTGACGCGCATGGACAGGCCGATTGCAACCGCAACGGAACCGACCGAGACCGAGCCCATCATCCAGAAATAAAGGCCGAGCGTAGCAGTCGAAAACATCACCAGCGCATTGTTCATATCGATGCTGATGTTGAAGGCGGAGATGCGGCGCATCTGCCGGTGGACGGTGTCCAGAAACACGCTCATTCCTTCACGCGCATAGATTTCCTCACGACCCGCATGGGAAAACAGCTTGATGGTGGCGATGTTGGTGTAGCTGTCCACGATGCGGCCCGTCATGAGAGAGCGCGCATCGGCCTGCTCGCTGGCGAGGCGACCGAGTTTCGGCACGAAATAGGTCAGGATCGCGATATAGGTGCACAGCCAGAAGAGGAGTGGCACAGCCAAGCGCCAGTCTGCAGCCGCCACCATGAACAGCATCGAGCCAACGAAGCTGATGGCATAGACGAAGACGTCGATGACCTTTAGCGCCACTTCGCGAATGGACAGCGCCGTCTGCATGACCTTGGTCGAAACACGGCCTGCGAACTCGTTGGCGAAAAACGTCATGGAATGGCGCAGCAGGAAGCGGTGCATGTGCCACCGGGCAATCATGCCAAAGTTTCCAGCCAGCGTCTGGTGCATCGTCATGGTGTGGATGGTGCCCATCAACGGCAGCGCCACCAGGACGAGGCCACCCATCACAGCAAGATGCCAGCCCTCGTCCTGAAGGAAGGTTTCGCGGTTGGCCGTTGCCAGCCAGTCCACGATGTTTCCTAGGAACTGGTAGAGCATCACTTCTGCAACCGCGATGCCCATGGACATCAGGCCCAACAGAAGCAGCCAGGGCGCGGCGGGTTTGACGTAATGCCACATGAACGGCAGCAACCGGTTGGGTGGCACGACGGGCGTGGCTGCGGGAAAGGGATCGAGACGTTTTTCAAACCAGCCGAACATGGCCTAGCTCCGGGCATAAAACCTTGGATAACGGCGCCGGGAGACCGAAGCTCCGACCGCTGCCCAAGGAAAGAACATGGAATATGGCCGCAACAGCCACATGACGAAACAGAAAAGGAAAGCGCGGTCAGACCGCAAAAACACCTAGGCCTGTGAAGGCAACACAAGGGCCGGGAGGCGATATCGAACAGGTATATTCATCTGAACCTCCGTGGCTGGTGTTGAAGATGCGCCCTTGTAGCTCAAAAAATATGCATTGACCAGCACCAAACAGCCCTCGATTTCCAAGCACGCAGCTTACGACACCCATATGTCGGTAAGACAACGAAGCGCCTGCCCGGCTGTGCTTGTTTCAACGCCGCCCGCCGTGGTAAGCCGCCGCCAGTTCGACGCGAAAGACAAGACCATGCCCGATATCAGGATCGCCCTTTATCAACCGGACATTCCCGGCAATACCGGCACCATATTACGGTTGGCGGCGTGTCTGGGCCTGAGCGTCGATATCATCGAACCGGCGGGCTTCGATATCTCCGACCGTAACCTGAAACGTGCAGGCATGGACTATATTTCCAGCGCATCGCTCACCCGCCACGTCAACTGGGAGCGCTTCGAGGAATGGCGCGCCACGACGGGCAGACGCCTGCTGCTGGCCTCCACCAAAGCCGCCCTGCCCTATGTCGATATTGCCTATCGCCCCGATGATATCCTGCTGTTCGGACGCGAAAGTGCTGGCGTGCCGGACCATGTGCACGACAAGGCCGACGAACGACTGATCATTCCCATGGTCGAAGGCCAGCGCTCCATCAATGTCGCCATGTCGGCGGCGATGATATCAGGAGAAGCCTTGCGCCAGACGGCGTGGGCGTAAGCGCCATTTCACTTCAAAATGTCGTAATCAGCCCTGTACGATGGCGTATTTCGGGCCTATGTTTATTAGCCAACTAAAGATTCCGCCTTCCGAAACGTTTTGCGCATCCCGTCGTCCGAACGCGCCATCGGTTTCGGGCAAGGCCATGCGTTCACAATAAGAATACTGACGGAAGGAGGGCGACCAAGCATGCAATCCACCATCATTATCGTCAATCTATTGGGCGCTGTCGCCCTGCTGTTGTTCGGCCTCGCGCAGGTGAAGGATGGCGTGACCCGCGCTTTCGGCGTCAAGCTCAGAACCGTGCTGGCGACGGGCACCAAAAGCGCGCTGCGTTCGCTACTGTCGGGCTTCCTCGCCACCATCGCCTTGCAAAGCTCGACAGCCACCGCGTTGACGGTGGCGTCCTTCGCCGAACGTGACCTCATCCGCCCGCGCATGGCGCAAGTCGTGCTGCTGGGTGCCAATATCGGAACCGCCGTCACTGCCTGGATTTTTGCGACCGGCGTGGCGTGGCTGTCTCCCATGCTGATCCTCACAGGACTTATTGTGCGAAAGGGAGCCTCCAGCGCACGTCAGGGCGGCGGCACGGCATTGGTCGGCGTTGGCTTGATGCTGCTGTCGCTTCATTTGCTCAGCGCGGCAACCGAGCCGATGCGCGATTCCCCCGCACTCGGTGCCTTCATCGGCATGCTGGATGATGCGTGGCCCGTCGCGCTGCTGCTGTCGGCTGCCCTAGCCTTTGTTTCATCCTCCAGCCTCGCCGTCGTGGTCCTCATTCTGTCGCTGGCATCCGCCGATATTCTATCCACCGGCCTCATCATCGTTCTCATTCTGGGCGCAAACCTCGGCGGTGCGATCCCGCCCGTTGTTGCCACCCTGTCTGCACCAGCATCGGCCCGCCGGATCACCATAGGCAATCTCGTGGTGCGGGCCGCAGGCTGCGCCATTGCCCTGCCGCTGGCCGGTTATGGCGCAGAGTTGCTCCAGAAACTTCCGCTGGCGCAGGCCATGCTGCCGGTGGATGCGCACCTGATCTTCAATCTGGCGCTCGCCACCATCGCATGGCCCTTCTCCGGTCTGATCTCGGACATGATGGCAAAGATGGTGCCGGATGACCCGCAGACAGATGAAGGTCCGCATTTTCTCGATGCCGATGCGCTCGACACTCCCGTCGTGGCGCTCGCCAATGCTACGCGCGAAGTTCTCGTGGTCGGTGACACCATCGAGCGGATGCTGATCCGCGCCGAAAATGCCTTCAAGCACAATGATCTCGCCCCGCTTGCCGAAATCATAGCGCTCGAAAAGAAGGTCGATACGCGCCAGCAGGATGTGAAGATTTACCTCTCCCAACTGGGTCGCAAAGGACTGGACGAGCACGATGCCCGCCGCTCCATCACCATTATCGATTACGCCATCAACCTCGAGCATATCGGTGATATCGTTGAAAAAGGGCTGGCCGAACAAATCCGCAAGAAGATCGTCAACGGCTTCAAATTTTCCGATGAGGGATATGACGAACTGAAAACGCTGTTCGATATGACCATCGAAAACCTGCGCGCTGCACAGAGCATTTTCGTGACAGGTGATTTCGACCTCGCCCGCCGTCTGATGGAAATCAAGATCGATATCAGGCGGCTGGAAAAGCAATCGTCAGGCCGGCATCTGGAACGGCTGCGGGATGGCCTAATGCAGAGCTTGCAAACCAGCTCGCTGCATCTGGATATGTTGCGCGACCTCAAGCGCATCAACGCCCACATCGTCTCCGTTGCCCACCCTATTCTCGATCAGGGTGGCGTGCTGGGAGAAAGCCGCCTGCGCGCCGCAGACAACCGGTCGTAACATCAGTCGGCAGATGGCAGGCGGCGCATGGTGAACTCTATGCGGTCGCCTTCAAGGGTGCGCCAGCTTTCCACTTCGGTCCAATAGGCCGCCTTGGGAAACTCGTCGAACCATTCCTTGGCCTTGGCACGCGCCTCGCCCCGCGTTAGGCAAAAGGTCTGGCGCACGAACATGCCCTGCTTGTGGTTTTTGCGTCCGCCAGCGGCCTCGTCCTGCCGGTGGGCGTCGAGCCTGCGTTTGAGGCCAGCCAAGGGTGGCGGTCCGGTAAATTTCGTCATGACACTCACCTCTCTTTTCAAAAGATAGTGTGAGACCCGGCGCTTGGCGAGTCGAATTTGTGTCTATGCCGCGTGGCTGATAAACCGGGCTGGACTCAACGATTCGACTTGAAGGACATCGGATATGGAACGGCCAGTTTTGCCGAAAGGCTTGCCCGACGACATCGAGGACAAGAAGGCGCTGGCCAAGGCATGGTTCGAAAGCCTTCGCGATACCATCGTCGCCTCCTTCGAAACCATCGAGGATGAACTGGAGGGCCCGCTGGCCGATCAGGAGCCGGGCCGTTTCGTCCAGAAAGAATGGCAGCGCGACGGCGGCGAAGGCGGTGGCGGCAAGATGTCGATGATGGAAGGCCGCGTCTTCGAAAAGGTCGGCGTCCACACCTCCACCGTCCATGGCGAGTTTTCGCCGGAATTCCGTGGCCAGATTCCTGGCGCCGAAGAAGACCCGCGTTTCTGGGCATCCGGCATTTCGCTGATCGCGCACCCAATCAATCCCAATGTTCCGGCCGTGCATATGAACACACGCATGGTGGTCACATCCAGCCACTGGTTCGGTGGCGGAGCAGACCTGACGCCGGTTCTCGACCGCCGCCGCACGCAGGACGACATCGACAGCCAGGTGTTTCACCGCGTGTTCGAAATCACCTGCAACCGCCACGCTGTCGCGGATTACCCACGTTACAAGCAGTGGTGCGACGAGTATTTCCATCTCAAGCATCGCAACGAGCCCCGCGGCATCGGCGGCATCTTTTTCGATTGGCTGCACCCGGATCAGGAAAAGGGCGACTGGAATGCCAATTTCGGTTTCGTGCAGGATGTCGGGCGCGCCTTCAACCTGGCCTACCCCAAGATCGTCCGCAGCAATTTCAACAAGCCCTGGACGGAAGAAGACCGCGACGAGCAGCTCGTGCGCCGTGGTCGCTACGTCGAATTCAATCTTCTCTATGACCGGGGCACGATTTTTGGCCTGAAGACGGGTGGCAATGTGGATTCGATCCTCTCATCTCTCCCGCCGGTGGTTCGGTGGCCGTGAAAGCTCACGAAAAGTTTGATGTTTGTTAGCGATTTCATGCCAAATTTAGAAAATTAGACCTTCGTAAACAACGACACCGGTGATAGTCTTTAATCCTCAGATGACTGGAGGAGCTATCATCGTGATTACTTCAAACAGCATGCCCAAATCCGCTGTCGGCACCAATAAAACCCGTGCCGTCCCGACACCTGATGTCATCGACCGTCTTGCCGCTGAAATGCGCGCGACGGGAGACCGAGAACTCCCACATTCCTTTTACGTCGAGCAGGCAAAACGCAAGCTGGCCAACGAGGCCGCCGCGAACGACGACCGCGTGAAAATCAGCCGCACGGTGCCCGCCGCTGCAACATCCTCCGTCTTCCATTGCTGGGCGCATTCCGACACGGTCTAAGGGGAACTTATCCCTGCCGCACCCGTTTGCTGAACAGCAAGGCACCGCCGCTTCAAGCCGCAGTGCCCTGCATTTTCACAATGGGAGGCAATGATGAGATTGTTCGAATGTGGAACCCTTGTGCCAGGTTGCGAATGGCACTCACGCGCAGATGAAGATGCAGAACTGGTGCGCCGTGCCGTCGAGCATCTTCGGCAGGCGCATGGCGAAACCGTCATCCGCGAAAACATGGTCGAGAACATCAAATCGCGCATTCGCGATGAAAACTTCGTTCAGGCCTGATCCCTGACGAACGTTTCAAGCCGGGCGGTCAGCGCTGCCCGGTCGAGTGAAAAGTTGAACTCGATCCATTTTTCTTCAAGCCCCGTCAAAATCTGGCCGACACGCGGTCCGGGCTCCACGCCAGCTGCCAGCACGTCTGCGCCCGTGAGCGGAAATTGCGGCTTCTGGAATTTTTCTGTTCGGGTCAGGAGTGCCGAAAGGCGGGCAATTTTCTGCATCGCGGCTTCACCTGCTGAGATATCCGCCCTCGCCGCTGCCAAAGCCAGTTTCAGTCGCAAAAGCACGCCATCAACGCCCTGTCGGTAAAGCAGACGATCAAACGCCGCATCCGCAACCGCAGGATCGATGGCGGTCGATTCGGCCCATAGCTTGAGCCGCTTGGCCTCGGCATTCGACATGCGAAGACGCGCGGTCAGTGCGCTGATCCTTTTAGCGTCGGGCGGTACAATTGCCGCAAGACGCATCAACGCGTCCGGCTCCCAGCCAAGGGCTTGCTCGGCTGCCACGAGACCGTGGATGGCGTCGATGCCCCACTTCTCGGTTTCCGGCAGCACCTGCGCCAGCACGCCGGATTGCCGCATCCACAACAGCGCCCGCGAAGGGTCTGTTGCAGACAGCAGCTTTTTCATTTCGCTCCAGACACGCTCAGCCGACAGCGTGGAGAGTTTGTCCTTGGCACGGGCGCTGGCCCGCAGACCATCGGCATCCGGGCGACCAGACCCGTAATGTGCGAAAAAGCGGAAGAAGCGCAGGACGCGCAGATAATCCTCGGCGATCCGCGTATCGGCATCGCCGATGAAGCGGACGTTGCGCTTTTCGATATCAGGCAAGCCGCCGATAAGGTCGATCACCTCACCCGAGGCATCCGCGTAAAGCGCATTGATCGTCAGGTCACGGCGCTCGGCATCTTCCTGCCAGTCGGTGCCGAAAACCACCTGCGCGTGGCGGCCATTCGTTTCCACGTCGCGGCGCAGCGTAGTGACCTCGAAGCCCTCACCATCCAGCACCAGCGTCACGGTGCCGTGCTCGAATCCGGTCGGGACAGCCTTGATTCCAGCTTGTTTGGCGCGCTCCACCACGTCCTGCGGCGGCAACGTTGTCGCTATGTCGATGTCGCCCACCGGCATGCCCATCAACGCATTACGCATGGCTCCACCCACGATCCGCGCCTCACCACCATCGGCATTCAAAAGCGCCAGTATCCGCTGTAGCGACGGTTTGGAAAACCAGTCCTGCCCGGCAATGTTGCTCATGAATAAAACCTTTCGTAGATGCTGCGCACGATGCCCGCCGTAATGCCCCAGATATAGCGTTCGCCATAGGGCATTTCGTAGAAAAACCGCTCCCTCCCCTGAAAGATGCGGCTGCCGCGCTTGTGATTGTCAGGGTTCATCAGAAACGACAGCGGCACCTCGAAAACCTCGTCCACTTCTGTGGGGTTGAGCGTGAGATCAAAGCCGGGCTTGACCACTGACAGCACCGGCTTGATGCGAAAACCCGTGCCGGAAATGTAATCCGGCAGCCGCCCAACGGTCTCGACAAAGGAGCGCGATACGCCGATTTCCTCTTCCGTTTCGCGAAGAGCGGCATCTTCCGGCGAGCGATCTTCCTTGTCTATACCGCCACCGGGAAAGGAAATCTGGCCGGAATGCTTGCGAAGTGTCGCCGTGCGCTGCGTAAAAATGACCCGCGCTTCATCGCCATAATCCACCACCGGCACCAGCACGGCGGCATCTTTCAGTCGAATACCCTCACCCGCAAATCTTATTCCGGGGTTGAGAACATGATCGCCATTGTCCCCGTCCTCCCGCTCGGCCACGCCCTCACCTTCCGAAAGAACACGATGCCGGAAATCGGCGGCGGAAAACGTCATTACATCAGATGTCATCGGGAAAGCGCATCCAGTTCATCGGCAGGCATGATGGCAAACACCCGCCCGCCAGATCGCACGGCAAACATCTCTTTGCCTTCGATTTCAATCACTTCGCCCAGCTCTACCAGATCATACATGACCGCGCGCGACACCAAAGCCTCCAGCCGACCGCGCACAAGAAGATAGGGCTTCAACTCGCTATTTTCACCGCTGATTTCGAAACGCAGCGGGTGCTCGGGCCCCACTTCCACCACATCGCCTACATTGGTACGGAAGGTAAGAAGCGGCGCACCATCTTTTTCGCCCACATTCATCTCCACCGCGATAAACGGCGCATCGACCACGCGGATGCCGACCTTTTCCACAGGTGTTACGAGATAGGTTCTGCCGTCTTCATCCTTGCGCAAAACAGTGGAAAACAGCCGCACCAGCGGCGCGCGGCCAATCGGCGTGCCCATGTAGAACCATGTGCCATCGGCGCGGATTTCCATATCCAGATCGCCACAGAACTCAGGGTTCCAGCGTTCGACGGGTGCAGGACCGCGCACCTTTTCGCCCGTCTGGTCGGCAGCGCGCGAAATCAGGGCTGCAAGCCCTGCGGCATCCGGTGCGGAATTTATCGTCTCAACCGCCATATTCGAGCCCTGCTTTGTCCATTATTGAGAGTATCGGCATGAGTAACGAGATAGTCATTCCAAGGCTGCTTGTCAGCGGGCAGGATGACAATAAGCTATAGGCAGCGCGAAATCCGTCCTGTAAGCGGTAGTAGGCTTGTTAAGACGTGACAGCGGCTTTGGTTTTGAGGAGAGCGATATGGGCATGATGAACACCAGCGAAACCCTCGACGAAAAAGCGATCATCGCTGCTGCCGAAAAGGCGCTGTCCGATATTGCGGCCATCAGGAGCGAAGTTTCCAAGGTCATCTTCGGGCAGGAGACCGTCGTTGAAAACACGCTGCTGGCCATCCTTTCCGGCGGCCATGCGCTGCTGGTCGGCGTTCCCGGTCTTGCAAAGACCAAGCTAGTGACCACCCTTGGCACCGTTCTCGGGCTCGACGCAAACCGTATTCAGTTCACGCCGGACCTCATGCCCTCGGATATTCTCGGTTCTGAAGTCATGGATCAGGATGAAAGCGGGCGACGCTCCTTCCGCTTCATCAAGGGCCCGATCTTCGGCCAGCTACTGATGGCCGACGAAATCAACCGCGCCAGCCCGCGCACGCAGTCTGCCCTGTTGCAGGCTATGCAGGAATATCACATCACGGTGGCAGGCCAGCGTTTCGATCTGCCCAAGCCTTTCCACGTTCTGGCCACCCAGAACCCGCTGGAGCAGGAAGGCACATACCCGCTGCCTGAAGCCCAGCTCGACCGCTTTCTGTTGCAAGTCGATGTCGGCTATCCCGATCTGGCCGCCGAACGCCAGATCCTGCTCGACACCACCGGAACAGCCTCCGGTGAGGCCCGCCGCATGATCGAAGGCGATCGTCTCATCGAAATCCAGACGCTGATCCGCCAGATGCCTGTCAGCGACAAGGTGGTTGACGCCATCCTCGCGCTAGTGCGTTCCGCGCGCCCCGGCCATGGCAATACACTGACGGACAAGAACGTCGCCTGGGGACCGGGCCCGCGTGCCGGTCAATCGCTGATGCTAACGGCCCGTGCGCGTGCCCTTTACGAAGGCCGTCTCGCGCCATCGCTGGACGATATCTTCGCGCTTGCCGAACCGGTTCTCGAACACCGCATGGCGCTGACATTTGCGGCCCGTGCGGAAGGCATGTCCGTGCGCGATGTCATCGCCGCCCTTGTGGAACAGGCCAAGAACTGACCGTCAGCCGTCCAATACGTTAAGGAGTGCATGTGGCATCCATCGGCCAGATCGTAGAGCAGACGCCCGGCAGTGACGTGCTGGCCCGTGCGCGCCAGCGCGCCGCTCTGGTGCCCGATTGCATGGTCGAGGCAAAGCGCATTGCCAACACCGTGACGGCGGGCTGGCATGGTCGCCGCAAGCGTGGCATCGGCGAAAACTTCTGGCAGTTCAGACCCTATGCCGATGGCGAAAGCCTGTCGCGCATCGATTGGCGCCGGTCTGCCCGTGACGATCATACCTATATCCGCGATCAGGAATGGGAAGCCGCCCACACGATCTGGCTCTGGGCCGATCTGTCTCCTTCCATGATGTTCAAATCCACCTTGGGCTCGGTCTCCAAGGAAAGCCGCGCCTTGGTGCTGATGCTCGCACTCGCTGAAATCCTGGCCCGCTCCGGCGAGCGCATCGGCTGCCCCGGCATCATGGAGCCGATTTCCGCGCGAAACTCGGCGGAAAGGCTGGCAACGGCCATCATGCATGCGCCCGCAACCACCGGCCTGCCGGATACGGCGATGATCCGTGGTTCCAGCGATCTGGTGCTGATCGGTGATTTCCTTGATGATGCCACGACCGTGATGGAGCGCCTGTCGCCGCTTGCCCGCCGTGGCCTGCGCGGCCATGTGGTTGAGATCGCCGACCCTGCAGAAGAAGTGTTTCCCTATAGCGGTCGCACCGAGTTCTCGGACCCCGAGACCGGCGAAAAGCTGACCGCCGGTCGCGCTGAAACCATTCGCGAAGATTATACCCGTGCCTATTTCGCCCGGCGTGAGGCAATGTCCTCGTCGCTTCGTCGCCTCGGCTGGAATTTCGTCTTTCACCGCACGGATCATCTGGCATCCGAAGCGCTGGTTGCCATGCACATGTATCTCTCCGGCACCCCGGCTGGCGGTGCCAACGGAGGCCGCACATGAGCGCCCTGCCCTTCGTTTTCACCAGTCCCTACATCCTGCTTGGTCTTCTCGCCCTGCCCGCCATCTGGTGGTTGCTGCGGCTGACACCGCCGCGCCCGAAGGCGGAAATCTTCCCGCCGCTGCGCATTCTAGCAACGGTTTTGAAACGCGAGGAAACGCCGTCGAAAAGCCCGTGGTGGCTGACACTGCTGCGCATGTTGCTGGCCGCAGCGGTCATTCTGGCGCTGGCCGATCCGGTCATCAACCCGCGCAACAACACGCTGGCGGGCGATGGACCACTTGTGCTCATCATCGACAATGGCTGGGCATCAGCCCCAGACTGGGAGCGCCGCGTGCGCACGGCAGAGGCCTTGATCGGCGATGCTGAACGTGCAGAGCGTCCCGTCTCGATTGCTTTCACCGCAGACCGCGATCACGACGCCGAACCGGGCACGACAGCCGCAGCCCGCGAAAAGCTCGCTGCCGCCAAGCCGCAGCCGCTGGTGCCCAACCGCGTCCGCGCCGCAGAAGCCGTTATCGAGGCCATGAACGGGACTAATCCCGGCACTCTCGCCTATGTCACCGATGGCGTCGCCACGCCTGAAGACCGGGCCGCGCTCAGCAGCCTTGCCACCATGCAGGCAGCCGAATTCCGTGTCGTAGAAGGTGATGGACAGGCCGTTACGGCGATAACAGGTGCGGAAAACGGCGCAGAAACCATGACAGTTGCTCTTTCTCGCCTTGAAACCAGCGGGCCATCGACCCTCACGGTCAGCGCACAAGATAGTCAGGGCCGGGTTCTCGCCAGCGACAGCGCCACCTTCGCGCCCGGTGCAGTCGAAACCACGGCCGTTCTCAGCGCGCCCTTCGAGCTGCGCAATGATTTCGCCCGCCTGTCCATCGACCGGCTATCGACGGCGGGCTCGGTGCATCTGCTGGATGATGGTTTCCGCCGTCGACGCGTCGCTCTTCTGGCAGGCGAGACCGGCAATGATTTCCAGCCTCTGCTTCAGCCGCTGTTCTATATCAGCCGCGCGCTCCAGCCCTATGTCGATCTGGTGCCGCAGCGACAGGCCGATCTTGCCGTCGCCATTCCAGAGTTGCTGCAATCCAATCCATCCGTCATCGTCATGGCCGATATCGGTCGCCTGCCGCAGGAAACCTACGCGCCCATCCAGCGCTGGCTTTCGCGTGGCGGTACCTTGATCCGCTTTGCCGGTCCACGCCTTGCCGCCGCACCCGCTGATGACCCGCTGGTACCTGTCACATTGCGGCAGGGTGAGCGCGCGCTCGGCGGCGCTTTGTCCTGGGCAGAACCGCAGCCGCTGGCCGATTTCCCGAATTTCGGCCCCTTCGCAGGCATGCCGAAGGCAGACGGTGTTCACATCAAGCGACAGGTTCTGGCCGAACCGACGCCCGATCTGTCGGAGCGCACATGGGCAAGCCTTGCCGATGGCACGCCATTGGTTACCACTCGCAATGTCGATGCGGGCCGCATCGTGCTGTTCCATGTCAGCGCCGAAGCCAGTTGGTCGGACTTGCCGATATCGGGGCATTTCGTGGAAATGCTGCGCCGCATCGTTCAGCTGTCGCAGGTCGGCGGCTCCTCGGCATCCGCCAATGCACCCGCAGCAGCGCTGCCGCCCTACCGTTTGTTGACCGCAACCGGATCGCTTTCGCCTGAAATCGGCACCGCCCGCCCGCTGGACGTGAAGCCCGGTCAGACACCCGCTGCCAGCTTCGATAATCCCCCCGGCCTTTATGGCACGGAATCCGGTTTCGTCGCGCTTAACCTGCTTCCGCCGAATGCGACGCTGCGTCCCATCGACACCGCGCTTGCGGGAACCGCAACCACGCGGGAAGGCCTTGTCGGCGAAGCCGCCAGATCATTACGCCCCTCCCTGTTCATCGCAGCCTTGCTGATGCTTTTTGCCGATAGCCTGATCGTTCTCTTCATGAACGGCGTCTTTTCCCGCCTGCCCCGCGCCCGCTCATCGGCAGCGGCCATGCTGCTGACATTTGCCGCTGGTCTAACGATCTTCGCACCAGACGTCGCGCGCGCCGACGACCCGAAACCCGGCGACGAGGCCATCTTCGAGCGGCTGGACACAACGCATCTGGCCTATGTCCGCACCGGCGAAGACGATGTCGACCGCATTTCCGAACAGGGCTTGCAAGGCCTGACCGAATTCATGACGTGGCGCACGACGCTGGAGCCGGGCGCACCGGTCGGGCTCGATATTTCCAGCGACGAGTTGTCCTTCTACCCCATCATCTATTGGCCGATTTCAGCCACCGCGCCGATGCCCTCCACTGCCGCGATCTCGCGGATCGATGCCTATATGCGCGCAGGCGGCACCGTGTTGTTCGACACGCGCGACCAGTTTTCGTCACTTGATGGCGGCGGCAATACCAGCGCCAATGGACAGCGCCTTCAGGAAATCCTCGCCAATGTCGATATCCCACCGCTGGAACCCGTGCCGAAAGACCATGTGCTGACACGCTCGTTCTACCTGCTCAACAATTTCCCGGGGCGCTACTCCGGCAGTCCGCTCTGGGTGGAATCGCGGCAGGATGCGGCGAAGACGACATCGGGCATCTCGTCGTCGGGTGATGGCGTGTCGCCCATCATCATCACCAGCAATGATTTTGCCGGTGCATGGGCCGTCGATGCCAATGGCGCACCGGTGCTGCCCACCGTGCCGCCGGACGAGGTGCAGCGCGAACATGCGTTCCGCTCCGGCGTCAACATCATGATGTATATGCTGACCGGCAACTACAAGGCCGATCAGGTGCATGTGCCCGATATCCTCCAGCGGTTGGGGCAATGATATGACACTGACTTTCGCTCCGTTCCTGCCATGGATTGTCATCGCCATCATGGCTATCGCCGCCTTCGTGCTGGCCATTATCGGCTTGTGGCGCGGGGTACGTGGCGCATGGCTGCGCGGGCTGGCGCTTGCCGCCTTGTTGCTCGCGATCTCCAATCCGCTTCTGACCAATGAGGAGCGAGACCCACTTTCGACCATCGTGCCCGTCATCGTTGACCGCTCGCAAAGCCAGGACGTACAGCAGCGCCCTGAACAAACGGAGCAGGCGCTGGCGACGCTGAAAGAACGTCTCGCGCGCTTCCCGCGCATCGAACCGCGCTTCGTGGATGTCAAGAACGATCCCAACAGCGATGCCCCGGCGACCAATCTGTTCTCGGCACTCGCCGCTGCGGTCTCGGACGTTTCGCCATCCCGCGTTGGCGGTGCGATCCTCCTCAGCGATGGGCAGATCCACGACATTCCGAACGTCACGCCCAATATCGAGCAAACGCTGGGCTTCAAGGCTCCCATTCACGGCCTGATCACCGGGCGGGCCGATGAGTTCGACCGGCGCATCGAAGTGGTGCGCGCGCCGCGCTTCGGCATCGTCAACGAGCAGCAGGAACTGACGCTGCGAGTCTTCGATGACGGTCGCGCACAGGGCGGCCAGGCGGAAGTGACCGTGAAGATGAATGGCGAGGAAATCGCTACGCTCGAAGCGACGCCCGGCCAGCCCCTGCCCTTCAGTTTCAAGGTTCCGCGCGGCGGCAACAATGTCATGGAATTTTCCGTGGCGGAGCTTCCCGGTGAAGTCACCACCAGCAACAACCGCGCCGTCCACGTCATCGAAGGCATCCGCCAGAACCTGCGTGTTCTCCTGGTGTCCGGTGAACCGCACGCAGGCGAACGCGCATGGCGCAACCTGCTGAAATCCGACACCTCCGTCGATCTCGTCCACTTCACCATTCTGCGTCCGCCGGAAAAGCAGGATGGCACGCCGATCAACGAGTTATCGCTGATTGCTTTCCCGACGCGCGAGCTGTTCGTCGAGAAGATCGAGGACTTTGACCTCATCATCTTCGACCGCTACCAGCACCGCGGCGTGCTGCCGATCCTCTATTATGATTATATCGCCCAATATGTCGAAAAGGGCGGCGCGCTGCTGATTGCCGCCGGGCCCGAACATGCAGGGCAGGATTCCATCGCCATGACGCCGCTTGCCTCGGTGCTGCCAGCGCAGCCCACCGGCGAGATGCATCAGGCAGCTTTTTATCCACGCCTGTCAGAAGCTGGTAAGAAGCACCCCGTCACACGCGGTCTGGAAGGCTCCGCCGAAGAACCACCGCAGTGGGGCCGCTGGTTCCGCACCGTCGGTGTCGAGCAACCGCAGGGCCAGACCGTGATGCTGGGAGATGGTCAGGACCCGCTGCTGGTGCTGAACCGCCAGGGCGAAGGCCGTGTTGCCATGCTGCTGTCCGATCAGGGCTGGCTGTGGGCACGCGGCTTCGAAGGCGGTGGCCCGCATGTCGGTCTCTACCGTCGCATCGCCCATTGGCTGATGAAAGAGCCCGAGCTTGAAGAAGAAGCGCTGACAGCCCGCGCCAATGGCCGCACGCTGGAAATCACCCGCCAGACAATCGGCGATAATCCCGGCGATGCCACGGTCAAATTCCCCACCGGCAAGACTGAGACGATGGCGTTTACGCAGGCAGAACCCGGTCTCTACAAGATCGAACGCCGCATGGACGAAACAGGCCTCTACGAAATCACCAACGGTGATTTTACCACGCTGGTGCATGTCGGCGCTGTTGATGCACCTGAGTTCAAGGCGATGATCTCGACCACGCAAGCCTTGCAGCCGCTGGTCGATGCCACGAAAGGCAGCATCCACCGTGTCGTCAACGACAACGACCGCGTCGCGCTGCCGGATATCCTGCCCGTGCGTGGTGATGTGCGCGTAGCGGATAATGACCGCATGCTCATCCGCCTGACGGATGAAACCGTGCTGAAAGGCGTCAACACATTGCCGCTCTTCGCCGGTTTTGCAGGCCTTGCCGCCCTTCTGCTTGCCTTCTCCGCGCTTTGGTGGCGTGAAGGGCGCTGATGGAACCGCGTATTGCAATCAGTGATTCCGACAAGGAAAGCGACGCGGCCATTCTCGCGGGCCTGAAAGCCTACAATACCGAACGGTTTGGCCAAAGCGACTGGCGGGGACTTGTCATATCGTTACGTGATGACGATGATAACATCATCGGCGGGCTGAGCGGCCACACGGCGCGCGGCTGGCTTTACACCTCGCTGCTCTTCATTTCGGAAGAAATGAGGGGCAAAGGTCTTGGACCAAAACTTCTCGATCTTGCTGAAAAAGAAGCCCTTAAAAGAGGGTGCCGAGGCGCTTATATCGATACGATGAATACAGACGCTTTGCGCGTTTATCAAAAATGCGGCTACGCGATTTTCGGCCAAATCGAAGATTTTGGCAACTCGCATACTATGACCTATCTCAAAAAATCATTTTCATAAATAATAGCTTACGGAAAAACTCTCCATGACAGACAGCAGTTCTTTTGAACCTTTCACGTTCTCGCTGGGCAAGGCCCGCATCACTGCATTGTCCGACGGTATCCTCACGGCACCCATTGGTAGCCTCTACCGCCTGGGATCCGACCAGCCCACGCCTGAAAAATTTCCAGACGCTCCGGCTGAGCTGTCAGTCAATGCATTTCTGGTGGAAACGGACGACAGGAAGACCATGATCGATGCCGGGTCCGGTGCGCTCTATGGGCAGGCACTTGGCAAACTGAGAGCAGCGCTGGAAACCTTGGGCGTGTCACCAGATGACATCGATGACGTTATTCTTACCCATATCCATGCCGATCACACCGGCGGTTTGATCGCGGACGGCAAGGCCGTTATCAAGAATGCCACGCTGCATATTGGCAAGACGGAAGCCGCTTTCTGGCTCGCGGACGGCGCTGCCGACGCGCCTCATGCCACGGAGAAGGTCAAGGGCCAGATCGCCCGCGCGCACGACACGATTGATCCATATGGAGCAGAAAATCGCGTCGAACTGTTTGAGGACAATGGTGATATTCTACCCGGTTTCAGCGCAACTTTGCGCGCAGGCCACACGCCGGGCCACCTTGCCGTCCGGTTTGAGAACAACGGCGAAACCATCGTGTTCGTTGGCGATATCGTCCATGGCAACCGCGTGCAGTTCGACAATACGGCAGTGACGATCGATTTCGATCATGATCAGCCAACAGCTGCAACCACGCGCGCTGCTGCTTTCCAACAGGCCGCCGACGAAGGCTATCTTATCGCGGCAGCACACCTGCCCTTCCCCGGCGTTGGCAATATCAGCCGCAACGGTGAGCAATATCGCTTCGACGCCTATAAGAAATAGCGAAGAACGCGGCGGCGCGTGTAAGCGCCGCCGCATCTGAACGTACTCTCAAATTGCTAGTATCGACGCAAAGAGCTGAGTTTCACGCTATCATGCCGTGGCGCGAAGAGGCTCCACAGCAGCTTCTTCATCGAGAAATGCGATGGATTCGTTACAGTTCCGCCACGCAATCGTGCCCTTCAACCGCTGATGCGTGTCAGCCGCCAACGGCACGACAAGCACGCGGTTCATATCGACAGGGCCGGGGAAATCCAGCGCCGCATAGGCCACCTTTTCGAAACCCAGCGGCATGTAGTACGGCGGGTCGCCGATGAGGATGACGCCTTCCGAACCCTTGCGTCTGGCGGCAGCAATGGCGATCCGCACCAGTTCACGACCTATGCCCATGTTCTTGTGCGAAGGCCGCACGGCGAGAGGGCCGAGCATGTGCCCCTTCACGCCGCCAGCCAGAACCGGCGTCATGCGGACCGAGGCAATTGTCTCGCCATCGTCTGCGCAGATATAGGAAATCGAGCGGTCGTGCGGGCCCTGCTCGCGGATGCGGGCTGCGGCGCGGGTGTGCCGACCGGGGCCGAAGGCTTCTGCATTGATGAGTTCGATAACGGCGTCGTGAGACGCGTCTTCGGTGAGGTAGACCAGTTCGTGCTTGGACATGAAGGGACCGGAACGTTAAAATACGGATAGGACGATGTGACGGCTGCGCCGGTTAGGGCGTTCGAAGCGTCAGCGTCGTCGGAGCATCCGTGTTGCGGTCATAAAGCAGAATTCCCTCAGAATTGTGATAAACGCGGATATCAGGAAAATTCCGACGCGTCCAGAACAAATACAACCCTCAGCCATTCAATGATGCGAGTGTGATACGAACGCACTGTTCACGTCCCCAGGGGTTCACTTCCCGCAAAGCCATGCCTTACAGTGCATGCAACAACATGAAGGAGAGAGCGCGATGGGTATGCTGGTTGAGGGTGTCTGGAAAGACGTCTGGTACGACACCAAGGAGACCAAGGGCCACTTCAAACGTAGCGCCTCGCAGTTTCGCAACTGGCTGACATCAGATGGCGCGCCCGGCCCCTCCGGCAAGGGCGGATTCAAGGCTGAGAAGGACCGCTATCACCTCTATGTATCGCTCGCCTGCCCCTGGGCACACCGCACGCTGATCTTCCGCAAGCTGAAGAAGCTTGAGGACTTCATTTCCGTTTCAGTGGTTGATCCGCTGATGCTGGAAAACGGCTGGGAGTTCAAACCAGCAGATGAACGCACACCCGGTGCGACCGAAGACCATCTCTTCGGCGCTTCCGCCATGTGGCAGGTCTACACCAAGGCAGATCCGAACTATTCTGGGCGCGTGACTGTGCCTGTGCTGTGGGACAAACGGCAGAACACCATCGTCTCGAATGAATCGGCTGATATCATCCGCATGTTCAACGGCGCTTTCAACGACCTGGCGGGATCGACAAGCGATTACTACCCGGAAGCCCTGCGTGCAGAGATCGATCCCCTCAACGATCTGATCTACGACACCGTCAACAACGGCGTCTACAAGGCAGGCTTTGCCACCACGCAGGAGGCCTATGAGGAAAGCGCCGTCAAGATTTTCGAGACGCTGGACATGCTAGAAAAGCGCCTGGCCGATAAGCGTTTCCTGCTCGGCTCGCAGCAGACCGAGGCAGATTGGCGACTGTTCACCACGCTCGTGAGATTCGACCCTGTCTATGTCGGCCACTTCAAATGCAACATCCGCCGCATCCATGATTGCCCCAATCTGACGGGATATCTGCGCGATCTCTACCAGACATCAGGCGTTCCCGAGACCGTGGATATGCGCCACATCAAGGAGCATTATTACCGCAGCCACAAGACCATCAACCCGACAGGCATCGTGCCCGTAGGTCCCGAGCTCGATCTGGACAGAGCCCATGATCGAGACCGTTTGGGTTGAACTACCAGTAATCATCCGGGTGCACGTCACCCGCCAACTCGGCAAGCCTCCTGCGAGTTGCAGGCGTCGTGCCATCAGGCAGAGCATCAAGTGGGAAAAACCCGCTGTCGCTGATTTCGCGGTCAGGCACCTTCGGGGCGGTTTGCGTCACCTCGAGGCGGTAAAACAGCACATGGTCACGGTTGCTGGTGCGGTTGTTGAAATAGACATGAAAAAGCTGCGGCGTGGACGTTGCAACAAGGTTGCCCTCCTCGCGGATTTCCTTGTGCAGCGCCTGTAATCCGGTTTCGCCGCGCTCTATGCCACCACCCGGCATATGCCAGCCCGAGATATACGTATGCGAGACCAGAAACACACGACCCTGATCATCGAAACAGGCGCCACGAACGCCCATCGTCATCCCACGGCTGAGAAAGAAGAACGCGTGAAGCATGCGTTTGGCAATATTCCGAAGCAAGCGCCGGAACCCTTCACCCCGCCCAAGGTTTTCACTCACGTCTCAACTCTCCGTCAACTGGTACCGAATAAACCAGATACTGCTTCACACTTTGGCGTCCAGCGCTTATCCCTTTGAAAAATCGAGGTTTCGCATTGTACGCTCCAACATGGATAGATTATGTCTGAACGCATGTTCAAACTCGCCCACATCTCCGATATCCATCTCGGCCCGCTGCCCAAACTCACCTTTCGGGAGCTCGCATCCAAGCGCATCCTCGGCTTTGTGAACTGGCGCCTCAATCGCCGCAAGCATCTTTTCAGCGATACGCTGGAAAAGGTGGTGGACGATATGGAAAGCAAGACGCCTGATCATATCGCGATTACCGGCGATCTGGTCAATCTGGCAACCGGCATTGAAATCCGCGCCGCCGCCGACTGGCTGGAAGAGGTGGGCGATCCGCTGAAGGTTTCGGTCGTTCCCGGCAACCACGATGCCTATGTCCCCGGCGCGCACGACAAGGCCATGGCCGCTTGGTACCCCTTCGTGCGCGGCGATGGTGACAAGGAAAACTGGGACGAAGACCGAAAGATATTTCCTTACATGCGTGTGCGCGGACCGGTGGCCATGATCGGCTGCTCGACCTCCATCGCCACCCCACCCTTTTCCGCAACAGGATATTTTGGGCGTAGACAAGCGCGCGCCACTGCCGAATTGCTGAAAAAAGCGGGCGAAATGGGCCTGTTCCGCGTGGTGATGATCCACCACCCCCCTATTCGCGGTGCTGCCTCCACCCACAAACGCATGATCGGTATCCGCCGCTTCGCCGCCGCCATCGGCACCGGAGGTGCCGAACTCGTGCTTCATGGCCACACACACCTCAACACCGTCTACTGGCTGAACACCCACCGTGGCCGCGACCACACCCCCGTCGTCGGCATCGCCTCCGCCTCGCAAGGCCCTGGCGGCGAAAAACCCCGCGCCGGATACAATCTCTTCCAAATAGACGGCGGCCCCGGCACATGGAACGTGACCTGCGAACGCTACGGTCTGAACGAAAAGGCCACCGGCATAGAACTGGAAGATGTGCGGGTGTTTTACACCAACGGCAGACCGCTGGGCTTCAGCAACCCGGTGGAACAGGGGGATGATGAGTAGAGGAAAACTCTCCCTCATTCCTGTGCTTGTCACAGGAATCCAGTAGCCATGCGTCTGCATGGCGGAAGGAATCCTCTTCACTCAGCAGATTTTGAGCAATTTATTCTTAGCCACATGAGCCTTTATTGGCGAAATCATATACCGTGCAGGTAGTGGGAAATGTCGTGCCACTCAGGATTAGCGTCATCAATAAGGTTCAGTTTCCACTGGCGTGGCCATTTCTTAATCTTTTTTGCGCGTGTGATTGCACTCGTCAATAGATCATATTCTTCAAACCAAACCAGCGTTTTAACACCATATATTGAGCTAAAGCCGGGCGTCAGTTCATTTTGATGCTCAAAAAGCCTATGGGATAAATTCTTTGTCACGCCAGTATAAAGCGTGCCATTGCGTTTCGATGCAAGAATATAAACGTAGCCCTTCATGCATCGACGATGCACAATTACTGATTGCATTTCAATAAAATTACTGAGACTTCCGCCCAAAAAGTTGGGCGGAAATATCTCTCTGCCGCGCAGACGCGCGGCAACTGGATTCCTGTGACAAGCACAGGAATGAGGAGGTGGGAGAAAGCTAGGAGACTCTTCCCCGCTGCTCCAAAACCCGGTTCGCAGCAGACACAATCGCCTCCAGCGAAGCAGCCACAATGTTCGTATTGATCCCCGCACCAAACAGCTTGCCGCCGGGATGCTCCATCTCGACATAGGCAATAGCCGAGGCGTTAGAGCCGTGTTGCAGGGAGTGCTCGGAGTAGTCATTCACCGACAGGTCAATGCCGAGGCAAGTCGACAACGCATTTATGAAGCCATCGATAGGGCCAGTGCCCTTGCCCTCGATACGCTTGATCTCACCATTGTCGGTAATTTCCGCCGCGACAACGCGCACGCCCTTATAATCACCCGCAGGATAGGTGTGGTGATCGACGAATTTGAGACGTGCATTCGGCTGCGTCACGTATTGCGCGATGAAGTGCTCGTAGATACGCTTGGCTGGCAGCTCTACGCCTTCTTCGTCGGTAATACGCTGGATTTCCTCGCGGAATTCCACCTGCAGATTGCGCGGCAGGTTGATGCCGTAATCCTGCTGGAGAATATAGGCGATGCCGCCCTTGCCGGACTGCGAGTTGATGCGAATAATCGCCTCGTAGGAGCGACCGACATCCTTAGGATCGATGGGCAGATAAGGCACTTCCCACACCGGATGGTTGGCAACCTTGATCGCCTTCATGCCCTTGTTGATCGCATCCTGATGCGAGCCGGAAAAGGCCGTGTAGACCAGTTCACCCACATAGGGGTGGCGCTCGGGGATCGTCATCTCGTTGGAGTATTCATAAACGGACTTGATGTGTTCGATATCGCGGCAATTGAGTTCAGGATCGACGCCCTGCGTGTACATGTTCAAGGCCAGCGTCACGACATCGACGTTCCCCGTGCGTTCGCCATTACCAAACAATGTGCCTTCCACGCGATCAGCCCCTGCCATCAGGCCCAGTTCGGTTGCGGCGATGCCGGTGCCACGGTCATTGTGCGGATGCAGCGAGATGATGACGTTTTCACGGTTGTCGATATTGCGGCACATCCATTCGATCTGGTCGGCATAGATGTTCGGCGTCGCCATCTCAACGGTCGAAGGCAGGTTGAGGATCAGCTTGTTCTCAGCCGTCGGCTTCACCACCTCGACGACCGCGTTGCAGATTTCCAACGCCACTTCCAGCTCCGTGCCGGTGAAGCTCTCCGGCGAATACTCGAAGCGATAACCGCCACCGGCCTTGGCGGCCATATCGGTGATCATCTTGGCCGCATCGACGGCGATCTGCTTGATACCGGGCACGTCCTTCGCAAACACCACGCGGCGCTGCAATTCAGAGGTGGAATTGTAGAAGTGAATGATCGGGTTTTTGGCACCTTCCAGCGATTCGAAGGTGCGCGTGATCAGTTCCGGGCGGCACTGCACCAGCACCTGCAAGGAGACATCTTCCGGCACACCGCCCTGCTCCACACACCAGCGGGCAAAGTCGAAATCCGTCTGTGAAGCGGATGGAAAACCGATTTCGATTTCCTTGAAACCCATTTCCAGCAGCAGCTTGAACATGCGTGCCTTGCGATCATGACCCATAGGGTTGACCAGCGACTGGTTACCGTCGCGCAAATCCACCGAACACCAGATCGGCGCCTTGTCGATGGTTTTCGAGGGCCAGGTGCGGTCCTTGATGTCGATGACCGGGTACGGGCGATACTTCACGTTCGCGTCCGGCATGCCCTTGGAAATATGAGAGGTCTTGGCGTCCATAATCTTGCTCCTTCCACGCATCGCGGCTTAAAAAGCCTTGGCAGATGCGCGCCCAAACGGGCCTTAAATCCAGTATAAAGTGAGATTTCGAGTTGAGGAGCATTGGCACCAGCGGGCTTTCGGCCGCCGGGCGCTCCTCACTGGACCCGGCAACCGCGTGTAAGGTCGAAGCTAAGAAGCGAGAGTGCACCGCATGGGCTGGCCTTCGCAGAAATCTGCGCGGTCATGCCAAAAATGGTTGCGGTGCGAATGGTCATAGCAAATCTTATAAGCGGCGTTTTTTTGGGTTGCAAGGGCATCTTCAATTTTTCACGCGTTTCACAAAGCCCGTCAGCGCCAACATCAAACCACCACCAAGCAAACCCCAGAAAGCGCCGGAGATTCCGCCGAATGACAGGCCCGACGCGGTGATGAGGAATGTGATGGCTGCGGCTTCGCGGGTTTCTGGGTCTTTGAAGGCAGCGACAGCAGAGCCGGAGAAGGCACCGACCAATGCCAGACCTGCAACCGCCTGAATGAGAATGGGCGGGGCCAACGCCACGAAGGCCGTGACCACGCCTGCCAGAAGGCCAAAGATCACGTAGCCTACGCCGCTGACGATGACCGCCCAGTAGCGGCGCTTGGGGTCTGGGTGAGCATCTTCACCTGCGCACATGGCGGCAGTGATCGCGGCGAGGTTGACGGCGTGGCCGCCGAAGGGAGCGGCGAGTAGCGAGAATATGCCAGTCGTTGCGAACAATTGGCCCGGCTGAGGGTCGTAGTTGTTGACTTTCAGCACGGCGATCCCGGGAATATTCTGCGAGGCCATGGTGACGATAAACAGCGGCAGCGCGATGGAGATCAAGGCTTGCAGGTTGAACACCGGCATGACGAATTCCATCGGCGGAACAAGCGATTGAGCAATGCTGTCCAAGGCCCCTGCGGAAATATCGACGCCGAAGATCATGACCAGTACGAAGGCGGCAAGGGCTGCGGGCACGGCAAACAGGCGCTTGAACGCACCGACGACGATCCAAGCAAGAATGATCGGCAGACCGAGCGCTGGATTGAAACCGATGGCCTTGATGGGCGCAAAACACAGGCCGATGATGACGCCCGCCAGCATGGCGTTGGCCAGCGGCGTGGGAATGGATGCCACGGCCCGCCCCAGCGGTTTGAACAGACCGGCGATGATGATCAGCACCGCGCAGATGATGAAGGCACCCACGGCTGCGGAAAACCCACCTTCGATCACCCCCGTCGTCGCCAGCAGCGCGCCGCCTGGCGTGGACCATGCAATGCTGATCGGAAGTCGTGTCATCGCCGAGAGAACAATGGCGCAGAGGCCGACGGACACCGACAGCGCCATCAGCCCGGATGCCGCCTCGAAATCCGTAGCTCCGACGCCCTTCAGCCCTTGCAGCACCACGGCAAATGAACTGGCAAAGCCGACGAAAGCCGTCAGCAGGCCCATGAACAGGCTTTGGAGGGAGAATTCTTTTAACATAGTTGGGCTCTGGCAAGGAGAAAGGGGTATCATCATTCCAGATCAAAAAATGCCGGTGCTGGCAAGGTTGGTTTCAGTCAAGAAAGTACTCGCGCCTGACTTGTGCAAGGTCTGCACCCTGCCCTGTTGTTCTCGCCATCCCGCACGTGTAAACCGCAGCATCAAACAGCGAGATATCAAATGCTTCCTTGGATAGAACTGGACCGTGCGGCCATTCCCGGCGATGGCACCGAACTGCGCCTGAAGCAGCGCGGCCAGGAATTTTCCATCATGCTCGGTTCAAACGAGTTGATGAACAGCCGCTTGAGCGGCTCGGAAGAAGCCTTGGCGACACTCTCCTGCGAACGCATTGCGGGTCGCGCCAATCAGAGCATGTTGATCGGCGGGCTTGGCATGGGCTTCACCCTGCGCGCAGCCCTCGGCGCTCTGCCTTCAGATGCCCATGTGACCGTCGCTGAATTGGTGCCAGCGGTCGTGGAGTGGGCGCGCGGGCCGATGGCGGAGTTGCATAAAGGTACGCTGGATGATGCGCGCGTCGATATTCATGTTGGTGATGTCGGCGCGCTCATCCGCTCGAAAAAGGCCGCCTATGACGCCATCCTTCTGGATGTCGATAATGGACCGGATGGCCTGTCGCGGCCTTCGAATGATAGTCTTTACGATAGAGAAGGGCTGGAAGCCGCCAGAGGTGCGTTGCGCCCGAAAGGCATCCTCGCGGTCTGGTCTTCAGGCCCGGATGCTGCTTTCACGCGCCGTTTGCGGCAGGCCGGTTTCGCGACGGATGAGGTCAGCGTTCGTGCCAATGGCAAACGCGGCGGCGCGCGCCATACGCTGTGGTTGGCATCCAAGGTTTAGGAGCCAGTCTGCCGCCTTGAGGTCGAGCGTTCGCCAAGAGCATCCAGCGCATCGGCATTGTCCCTTCCCCAGGCATAGAGCATCTCTACCGGCTCGATGAACCTGTTTCCCAGCGGCGTCAGGCGATACTCCACGGCGGGCGGTCTCGTTTCAAAGACATGGCGGGTAATCAGCCCGGTGCTTTCCATTTCCCGCAGCGTCTGCGTCAGCATCTTCTTGGAAATGCCCGGCAGGCTGCGTTCCAGCACGCCGGTGCGCGCTGAACCATCATGGAGCTTGTGCAGCGCATGCAGAATCATGCTCGTCCATTTGGTCGAGAAGAGTTCGAGCACACGTCTGGGCGCGCAATCCTCACGCCATTCTGCTTCATGGCTTCCCGGCTTCATCGTGGTCACCCTTTGGTATCCATGTCCCCAATCAGTGCCATCTACACTTAGGCACGCAGAATGCCTAGTTATGTCTCAACAAAAAAGGAGCAAGATCATGGTGAAAACGGCATTGGTCGTCGGCGCAAGCGGTATCGTGGGCAGTGCAACTTCCAATCTTTTGCTGAAAGAAGGCTGGAGCGTTTACGGACTTTCTCGCAAGCCCGGCACACAGGAGGGTATAACCCCGGTAGCCGCAGATTTGCAGGATGCAGCGGGAACGGCAAAAGCTCTGGCAGATGTTCGCCCGGACGCGGTGTTCATCACCACATGGGCGCGGCAGGATAGCGAAGCGGAAAACATACGCGTCAATTCTGCCATGGTGCGCAACCTGCTGGATGGCTTGAGCCCCGGTCAATCCACCCGCCATGTGGCGCTGGTCACGGGCTTGAAGCACTATCTCGGCCCATTTGAGGCCTATGGCAAAGGCACGTTGCCGCAAACGCCGTTCCGCGAGGAACAAGGCCGTCTCGATGTCGAAAACTTTTACTACGCGCAGGAAGATGAAGTTTTCGCCGCTGCCAAGCGCGATGGCTTTTCGTGGAGTGTGCACCGTCCCCACACCGTTATCGGCCAGGCCGTCGGCAACGCTATGAACATGGGCACGACGCTGGCGGTCTATGCCACCATCTGCCGCGAAACAGGCCGCCCCTTCCGCTTCCCCGGCTCAGCCGCGCAGTGGAACAGCTTGACCGACATGACGGACGCCAATCTGCTGGCAAAGCAATTGCTGTGGGCCGCAGAAACACCTGAAGCGAAAAACGAAGCCTTCAACGTCGTCAATGGCGATGTCTTCCGCTGGAGCTGGATGTGGGGCCGCATCGCGGACTGGTTCGGCATCGAGCCTGCGCCCTTCGACGGCACGGTCATTCCGCTCGAAGAACAAATGAAACACGATGCCGAGATCTGGAATAAGATTGCCATCAGCGAAAATCTCGCCGAGCCGGACCTTACCCGCCTCGCATCGCCATGGCACACCGACGCCGACCTGGGCCGCCCCATCGAGGTCGTCACCGACATGGGCAAAAGCCGTCGGCTGGGCTTCAAGGAATATCAGCCAACGGATGATGCCTTCTTCGCCCTGTTCGAGACGCTGCGAAAGAACCGCCTCATTCCCTAAGCGTAAAAACCTTCATTCAGAGCAATAAAAAACCCGCATCGGCCATGCCGATGCGGGTTCAATAATTCAATGAAACAGAGCCTTAGATTTCGCCCTGCGATGTGACGATCTTGCCGACGAGGCCATAGGCCACGGCTTCTTCGGCACCCAGCCAGTAGTCACGATCGATATCCTTGGCGATCTTTTCTTCCGTCTGGCCCGTGGCCACCGAGAAAATCTTGATCAGGCGCTTGTTCATCTTGATGATCTCGCGCGCCTGGATTTCGATGTCGGACGCCATGCCGCGTGTGCCGCCGGATGGTTGGTGCAACAGGAAGCGGGTGTTTTGCAGGCAGACGCGACGCTCTTTCGGCACCGATACGTAGATCAGCGCGCCAGCGGAAGCCACCCAGCCTGTGCCGATGATCCAGACCTTCGGCTTGATGAACTTGATCATGTCGTGAATGCTATCGCCGGATTCGACGTGGCCGCCCGGTGAGTTCACGTAGACGCGAATATCTTCGTCGCTGGCTGCGGCAAGGGCCACGAGCTGCGTGCAGACTTTCTGCGCCAGTTCCTGCGTGATGCCGCCATAGATGAAGATCGAACGCGACTTGAAAAGATTCGCTTCCGTTTCCTTGCCGATCGGCAGTTCCTTGCTCTTGTCGTCTTCGTCTTCGTTCATGTGGCGGTCTCCAACGTAATTCATTACCTACCGGACATAGTGTGATTTGTTTCGTAAAACAATGAGCGAAAAAGACAAGGCGCGGAACTGCTTAATAAACAGAGCACCGGCAAATGACGCATGGACAGTCTGTTTGGACTTACGATATCGTTAACTGCGCGACCCCATAGGCGACCCAAGCGCCTGTTCAGCCGCGCCTGTAAAAATTTCGAGAGGGACCGATGTTCAAAAGACTTTCACTCGCCGCAGCAACGCTTGGCCTCACCACATTGCCAGCCTTCGCCCACCTGAACCCGGAAGAACACGGCTCCTTCATGGCCGGATTTTCGCATCCGCTGTTCGGCGCAGACCACATCCTTGTCATGGTCGCCGTCGGCATCTGGGCAGCGCAGATTGCCGCATCCAGAGGTAAGGATAGAGCGCTCCTCATCATTCCCGCAGCCTTTGTCGGCACCATGGCCATCGGCTTCCTGCTGGCGCTGGGTGGTATCGAGTTGCCATTCGTCGAACCGGCCATCCTCGCGTCAGTCATCGCACTCGGTCTGCTGGTCGCCATGGCGACACGCGTTCCCGTCAGCGTTGCCGCTGCCATCGTTGGCGTCTTTGCGCTCTTCCACGGCCATGCCCATGGCGGTGAACTGGGCAGTGCCGGCGCGCTTCAATTCGGCGTCGGCTTTGTGATCGCGACCGCATTTCTGCATCTTGCCGGTATTGCGCTTGGTCTTGGCATTGCGAAGCTGGGAACAATGGCTGGGCGTATCGTCGGCGGGCTGACGGCACTGGCCGGGCTTTCTCTCGCTTTCGGCGGTTGAGCAACCTTACAAAAATGTAAGAAAATGCGGCTTTCAAAAGTCGGATTTGAACCCTAACTCCTTGGTGTGCGTTTCTCGACACGCCAAGGAGGCAAACGATGTCACCAGAAGAAACCCAACTGCTCAAATCCCTGTTCGACAGGGTCAAGTCCGCATCCTCCACTCCGCGCGATGCGGAAGCGGAAACACTGATTGCGCAGGCTGTAAGAGATCAGCCCGCCTCCCCCTATTATCTGGCACAAGCCGTTATCGTGCAGGAAAAGGGGTTGGAAGCGGCAGCGGCGCATATCCGCCAGCTAGAAGAGCGCATCCACCAGCTTGAAAGCGGCAACGCGGTGCCACAGCAGGCACAGCAAGGCGGCTTTCTCAGCTCCATCTTCGGCGGCAGCCAGCAGCAGGCGCCAGCACCCACGCCAGCTCCAACCTATCGCAACGATATATCAGGTCAAACGCAGGGCCCTTGGGGGCGAAGCAATGATGCGCCGCAACCCACTGGCCCATGGACTGGCCAGCAGCCATCCGCATTCGGAAGGACCGGCGGCGGTGGCGGCGGCGGCTTTCTGCAAGGTGCACTGGGAGCCGCGGCGGGTGTAGCTGGCGGTATGCTGCTCGCCAATTCATTGAGCGGCATCTTCTCCAACCATGTGGCCTCAACAGGCTGGGGCTCCGGCCTGGGTGGTGCTGGAACCGGAGCAGCCCCGGTGGAGGAAACCGTCATCAACAATTACTATGGCGATGACGACAAGCCCCAGCAGGATGCCGATAATGGCGGCAACGATGTACAACAGGCAAGTTACGACGACGATAGCAATGACGAGGCCGACTTCGATTCAGGCGACGGCGATTCTTTCGTCTGAGCCTTGATTTGCCAAGGGGTCAGCCGCGACCGCGATAGGTCGCGACACCCTGCTCGGGTAGCCATACGCCTTCAGGCGGTGCGCCTGTCTGCCAGAAGACATCGATGGGAATGCCGCCACGCGGATACCAGTATGCGCCGATGCGCAGCCATTTTGGTGCGAGCAGCTCGACCAGCCGCTTGGCAATATAAACAGAGCAATCCTCATGAAACGCTCCGTGGTTGCGGAACGCATGCAGGAACAGCTTGAGCGACTTGGATTCCACCAGAAAATCACCCGGAATATAATCGATGACGATATGGGCGAAATCCGGCTGGCCCGTCATTGGGCAAAGCGACGTGAATTCCGGCGCGGTGAAGCGCACCACATAATCGGTCCCAGCATTGCCGTTCGGCACTTTTTCCAGAACAGCTTTTTCCGGGCTTTCAGGCGATGCGACTTGCGCGCCCAGCTGCGACAGGCCGGAAACATCCGTGACTGACATCTTTTAAACTCCTGCTTCTTGAAACTCGACGCGAACGCCGTGCGCCTGCTCGCTTTCAGGCTCCACATGAATGGCCAGCACGGCACCGGGCACGGCTTCCTTTATGGCATCTTCCAGCCGGTCGCAAATCTCATGTGCCTGCCCGACAGAAAGAGATGCCGGAACCACAACATGAAAATCGATAAAGGCGACGGCCCCCGCTCTGCGGGTCTTCAAATCATGCACATTGAGAATACCGGCTGAATTCTCCGCAATCGCCTTCTTGATCGCCTCATCCTCTTCCGGCTCCACGGCACGGTCCATCAACCCGCCCAGCGAGTGCAGGATAACCTTGGACCCCTGAAACAGAATGTTGATGGCAACAACGATGGCGAGGATGGGATCAAGGATCGCATAGCCAGTGATGATCGCCAGAACGAGGCCGATCAGAACACCACCCGACGTGACCACATCCGACATGATGTGCTGCCCATCCGCCAGAAGTGCCGGCGACGACTGCTTCCTGCCGACCCGGATCAAGACCGTGGCCCAGATGCCGTTGAGGATACCCGCGAAGGCATTGATCGCAAGACCAAGTGCTGGCGCTTCCGGCAGATGCGGCGCCATGAGGCCGCCCCACGCTTCCTTGACGATCAGCAACGCGGCAACGACGATCAACACACCCTCGACCACGGCAGACAGATACTCTGCCTTGTGGTGCCCGAACTGGTGGTCGTCATCGGCAGGCTTTTGCGCATAACGAATGACGAAGTAAGCGATGAAGGCCGCGACCACATTGACGGTCGATTCCAGACCATCCGACAGCAAGGCAACCGACCCCGTGACCCACCACGCCAGAAGCTTCAGCCCCAATACCGTAATAGAGAAAGGGATGCCCCAGAAAGCAAGCTTTCTGACGAGCGCGTGACCCTGTTCGTTCATGTCCTGTCCCCGTGCGGTTGCGAATGAATTGCAGAAATGGACCCCAAAACGCATGAACCGCCCGCACGAGGATTCGTGCAGGCGGTTCATATGTGCGGCTTCTATGATTTAAAGTTGGGGCGGGGTCAAGGGGGATTACGCCCGGGTCATCAACAGCTTGATACCCGCAAAGCAGAAAAAGAGCGCCAGCACCGATTCGATATACCGCCTAGCCCGCTGATAGATGCGTATCGCCGGTGCGGTGGAAAACAGCAGCGCGTAACCGCAGAAAATGGTCACGCCCAACACACCGCAACCGCCGATGATAGCGATGAGTGTCGAGGCACCGGCGCCGGGCTTCAGACCCAGCGACATGATGGCGATCCAGCCGAGGATGGCCTTGGGATTGGTGAGGTGCAGCAGCAATCCACGACGGTAGAGTTGCAGATACTCGGAGCGGCCAACCACCGGCGTCTGCACGAGCGTTTGCGCAACGGCAGGCGAAAACGCCGAGCGAGCGGACTTGTAGGCGAGGTAGAGAAGATAGAGGCCGCCAGCGATCTTGATGACGAAGAGCGCATTGGAATAGGTCGCCAGCACGGCGGAAAGGCCGGTGGCCGTTAGCGTGGCCCAGAAAAACGAGCCGGTGATGACACCGATGGCCAGAATAACGGCGGGCGTGCGCCCACGGCTCATGGCCACGCCCATGATGGTCATATTGCTGGGGCCGGGGCTGGCCACGGCGATGACATAGGCAATGTAGACCAGTAATAGCTGGTGAAAGTCGATCATCGGCCTCATGTCCTGCAAACAGAAATGTCAGAATAATCAAACGATTGGAGCAACGAAGATGACTTTGTCAACTCCGAGAACGTACAGCAATTCAGGGCGCGGGAACAGACTCTGAAAGGACTGAGGTGTTATTGTGAAGTAGCAGGGAGGTCGTCAGCAACGGCGGCAGAGGCGTCCACCACCCAGTGCGCAAACCCGCGTTCCGCAAAGCCGCCGCCGTCCAGGTGTTGCAGCCCATCAGCGCGTTGAAATATCCCACCGCTTCGAAAAAAGCGTCGTCCCTTCCGTAGGATTGACCAAGCAGCGGAACAGGTTTTCCCTGCGGCCTGGCAAAACTGCCGAGAATGAAATCTAGCAGCCTTTGATAGTCCGCGGCCGACAGGTTAAGCGCGGCCACACCCGAATCGGCAAGCGGAATATCCCCGGCCAGCGCCACATGCATGACCGACCGGTCAAGCGTGACGCCCTTCAATAGCGGAAGCGGTTTAAGGTCCGCCCATGTCGGCGTCTGCGTGTAGAAAGCTCGCCCGCCCCAGCCGAAAACGAGATAACGAACACCGGGATAATCGATATCGAGATTTCCGTCGCGTAGAAATGCAAAACGCGTCAGAAGCTCGACATCGACAGGCAGGGCGATGTCGGTGTGGATCGGATTGCTGAGGATGAGGACATGGTGGGGCGTGGTGTCAGCTGCGGATTGACTGCCGAGGAAGGGTCTCGGCAACAAGGTGCCCGCAGCGATGCTGACGACAATCAGCGCCAAGGCGATGCATAGATATTTGACAAGTTTCACTATGCACCCGCAGATCTGAGGGGAGACGGCGGCGCTTCATAACGCCGCCGATAGACTTTGTCCGCTCAGGCAGCCTTGACCTTCGCCTTGCGCACCAGATGCGTCACCACGTTTTCGATCATCCGCATACCGGCATCACCGCCCAGCGTCATGATCGATTCCGGATGGAACTGGACAGCGGCGACGGGCTCCTTGATGTGCTCGATTCCCATGATCGTGCCATCTTCGCTTTCCGCGGTGATGATAAAGTCACGCGGCAGCGTCGAGGGATCGGCGAAGATCGAGTGATAACGACCGACCGTCACTTCCTTGCCGAGACCAGAGAAGACCAGACCGGGTTCGAGCACGCGGATGCGCGAAGGCTTGCCGTGCATCGGCACCGCAAGCTGCCGCAACTCACCGCCATAGGCTTCCGCCAGTGCCTGAAGGCCAAGGCAAACGCCGAAGATAGGCAGATCGCGCGCGCGGGCAGCTTTGATCGTTGCCTTGCAATCAAAATCGCTGGGGTTGCCTGGGCCGGGAGACAGAACAACCAGATCCGGCTGGAAGCGGTCGAACACTTCGGCGGCCACCGGCGAACGCACGGTGGAAACGGTCGCACCCGTCTGGCGGAAATAGTTGGCGAGCGTATGCACGAAGCTGTCTTCGTGATCGACCAGCAGAATTTTAACGCCGGTGCCGACCTTTGCCGAATCACGCTGGGTTGCCGCAGAGTTCTGGCCCTTGGCGTCACGGATGGCTGTAATCATGGCGGAGGCCTTCAGTTCTGTCTCGGCTTCTTCTTCCTGCGGATTGGAATCGTTGAGCAACGTGGCCCCTGCCCGCACTTCGGCAATACCATCCTTGATGCGAATGGTGCGCAGCGTCATGCCGGTGTTCATGTCGCCGTTGAAACCGACCATGCCGATGGCACCACCATACCACATGCGGGAGCTCTTTTCATGGCCTTCAATAAAGCGCATGGCCCACAGCTTCGGCGCACCGGTGACGGTCACGGCCCAAGCGTGGCTGAGGAAGCCATCGAAAGCATCCATATCGTCGCGCAGGCGCCCTTCGATATGGTCCACCGTGTGGATGAGGCGCGAATACATCTCGATCTGGCGACGACCGATGACCTTGACCGAGCCCGGCTCGCATACGCGGCTCTTGTCGTTGCGGTCCACATCCGAACACATGGTCAGTTCGGACTCGTCCTTTTTGGAATTCAGCAGCTTGAGAATCTGTTCGCTATCGGCAATAGGGTCTTCGCCGCGCTTGATGGTCCCGGAAATCGGGCACGTTTCGATCCGCCGACCGGAGACGCGCACGAACATCTCAGGCGATGCACCGACCAGATATTCCTGATGGCCAAGATTGATGAAGAAGGAATAAGGCGAGGGATTGATGGCCTTCAGGCGGCGCGAAATGGCCGATGGATTGCTGTCGCAACGCTCCATGAACTTCTGGCCGGGCACGACTTCAAACAGATCACCCCGACGGAAGCTTTCCTTCGCTTTGACGACGAGTTCGGAATATTCGCCCGGATGGTGATCGCCACGCGGCGGAATGGTGTCGGTCATCTTGAATGGCTCTGGCGCAATCTCTTCCGCCTTGCCATGGGTCGTGACGCCATCCTTTTCGAAATCGTAGCGGTCGATCCACGCCTTTGCGGAATGGTGATCGACGACGAGGATTTCGTCGGGCAGGAACAGAACCATATCACGCTGGTCTTCGGGGCGCTCCAGCGACAGCTTGATGGCGTCGAACTGGAAAGCCAGATCGTAGCCGAATGCACCGAACAAGCCGATGGCAGCGTCGGCGCTGGAATAGAAGAGATCAACGATGGCCCGCAGTGCCGTAAAAACCGTCGGGATTTTGGAGCGCTCTTCCTCGGTGAAAACCCGGTCAGGCTCGTTGACGACGAGGTCCAGACGGCGCGCGGTGGAGGCGCCAAGCGTCAGGTCCGGCGTGGCCTTCAGCTTGTCAACGATGAAGGAAAGCAGCACCTCGCCACGGCCATTATAGGCTTCGATCCACATGGTGCGGCCAAAACAGGAAATGCCGAGCGGTGGATCGATGATGGCGGTATCCCACCGCGTATAGCGGCCCGGATATTCGTAATTGGAGGAAAACACCGCGCCACGGCGGGAGTCCAGACCTTCCACATAGCTGTCGATCGAACTGGCGTAATCCGCCGCGCGGCGCTGGCGTGTGACCTTGATGCCGCCCTTGGTCTCGTAGATTTCGGACCCGTCATCCTGAGTAATTGTTACCATTTCCTAAGGCTCTTCCCGTTTGTAGACCCGATGACAGGCAGCAGAATAACAAAAAAGCCGCCTGAGATTTCGGGCGGCTTGGACTTGTCTTGTAAACATGACTGGTCGTGGCCGCGTTAGCTGCCCCACCACCAGATAGCAATGTTGTTCGACACTGTGTTCATGGCGCAAATTGTTAGCGGCAAGTCGGGCCCTTGGCAAGCGGATTTGCGCAGCCATCGAACCGAAACGCCTGCTCAGACGTTGTGGCTCCTGCCGTAACAGGGGAGCGACCGGTCACCATGTATTATCGTCTCATGATAACAGCAGCCAGCATGCTGCTGATCGCCGCCTCCGAACCGCCGCAGGATGTGCCGGTTCCACAGCCCAAACCCGAGCAGCAGGACAAGGCAGCGACCCCACCCGCGCCCGAGGTGAAGAAAGACGAAAAACCAGTCGAGCCGCCAGCGGAAAAGACTGTTCCCAAGCCCGAGGAAAAGCCTGAAACCGCGCCCAAACCGGATGAGCCCAAAGCCAAAGCGGAGGAGGAAAAGAAGCCGCAGGAGCCTGCTCGCGAACCGGTCAAGGAAGAAAACCCGGAAGAACTGAAGGCCTGCCTTGCGGAGCTGACGCAGTTGGGCGCGAAGTTCAAGGAACTTCCGCCCATCAAAGGCGAGGAAGACGGCTGCGGCATCGCCTCACCCATAGAACTTTCGACTGTCATCCCCGGCATCAAGCTGGAGCCGGAAGGCACGATGCGTTGTGAAGCGGCGCTGGCCCTTGCCCATTGGGCAAAGGACGTCATCGTTCCCACAGCGAAAATCGCGATGCCGGACAAAAACGTCACCGCCTTCGGCAACGCTTCCACCTATATATGCCGCAATCGCAACAGCGCGGAAACCGGCAAGATTTCCGAGCACGCGAAAGGCAGCGCCGTCGACATCGCCACCATGACCTTCGACAAGGGCGAACCGCTGGTCATGAAACCGCGCGGCGAAGACGGCACGATGGAAGGTGCCTTCCAACGCACCATCACCACCGCCGCATGCCTCTTCTTCCGCACCGTCCTCTCCCCCGGCAGCGACGCCACCCACCAGGACCATCTGCATCTGGATGTACTGGAGCGCAAGGGTGGGTATTTGTATTGCCGGTAAGAGCATCCTTTGTCGCCCGAGATGTCAAAAACGCAACAATCCAGTTCACATTAATAAAACATGAGTATTTTACTCAGATTCAAACTTGACTCTTTTAGTCTTCATTTATAGCTAGAGGACAGGCCTTCCGTGGGGGTAGGCAATTCCGATGTCCGGGGCATGTAATGAATTCGAAACAATTGAAATACCGTGGTTTTCTACGCGGAACAGCGCTGCTTGTCGTAATGGGCGCAACAGTGCCAGCAATGGCACAGGAAACATCCCAGTCAGGCTCAACCCTGCTTGAGACGATCACTGTTCAAGGAAAAGTCAAAGGTAATGGAGAAGCGGAAAACTCGCCTCTCACCCAGAAAACCGACCGCGTCGTCATTCAACAACGCATGGTCACGGATTTTAAAGACTTCGCGCGTCGCGTGGACGCTGGCGTCAATTTCAACGGACGCACCAACAGTGTGAACCTACGCGGACTTCAAAACGACCGCGTTCTGACCACACTCGATGGCATTCGCGTTCCTTGGCTGACCGATCCGCGCGACTCAGCACGCGGGGGATTGAACGCCTTCGACTTCGACAGCCTTTCCTCGGTCGATATCACCAAGGGCGCAGATTCCAGCCGCTTTGGCTCGGGTGCATTGGGTGGTGTGGTTGAATTGAAAACCCTCAACGCGGAAGACATCATAGAAGCGGGTAAGAATTTCGGCGCTGTAACGAAAAGCACCTATGACAGCGGAGACACAAGCTGGAGCAACAACGCCGCCATCGCTGGTCGCGCCAACGATACGTGGTTGCTGGTTCAGGGCGGCTATAAAAAAGGTCACGAGACCAAGAACGAAGGCACGATCGGCGGGTTCGGCACAACCAGAACCGATGAAAATCCCGGCGACTTCGATCAGAAAAACGTACTCGTCAAACTCCATCAGTATATCGACGGCGGCCATCGAATCGGCCTCACGGGCGATTTGTTCAATCGTGACGAAGACTTCGACAATATGCAGGGAACCACCGCGAGCTATCGACAAGGCACCCTGAAATCCGGAGAGGAAGTTGACCGTAAACGCATCTCTGCATCTTACGATTTCCTTTCGCCGGATAATTCTGACTGGCTTGATCAGGCAAATATCGTTGCTTACTGGCAGAAGCAAAAGCTGAACAACACGACCGATGGCTTCCGCTTGCAAGATGCCCGCGTTTTTGCACCAAATGGCGCGGCATTGTTGTACGGTTTTCCCACAGGCATTTATAACCGCGATAACCTCCTCGAACAAACCTCTTACGGTTTAAGTGGAAATGCGTCAAAAGAGCTTCAGCTTGGGGGTATTTCGAATAAAATTCGTTTCGGTGGAGAGCTTAGCTGGCAAGATACGCACCAGTACTCGGCTGGCATCGACAATTGCCCTGACGTGGACTGGACGACAATCGCTCAACCATACGGCCCCCAAAGCTGCCGCATGCTGCATTCGAATTCTTCTGACATGCCGGATGTCGATAGCGTCATTTTCGGCATGTATGTGGAAGACGACATCAAGCTGATGAACGACAGCCTGACCATCACGCCCGGTTTGCGCTTCGACTATTACAAGCACTCGCCCAAAAACACGGCGGCCTATCAGGACAGCCCCCTGTTCGATGCGGATTACCTTGAAGGAACGAGCGATTCTCGTTTCTCTCCGAAGCTGCGCGCCGCATGGCAAGCGACGTCGGAACTGGAACTCTTTGCGCAATGGTCTCAGGGCTTCCGCGCACCAAGCGCGACTGAGCTTTACCAGACATATGGTGCACCGGGTTCTTATGCTCGAATCGGCAACCCCGATCTTCAGACTGAAACCAGCAATGGCTTCGAAGTTGGTACAAAGTACAGCGCCAACGATTACAATGTCTCTGCGACGATCTTCGACAACTATTATCGTAACTTCATCGATACTGTGACCATCGCTCCTCCGGGCGGAGATTTTCCAGTCGGCGGCATTACGGGTTACGACAATCTCGCGCGCGTCAGAATTTATGGCGTCGAACTTGCAGGCGAATGGCGTTTTACGGACAACTGGCGCACATGGGGCTCATTGGCCTGGTCGCATGGTCGTGAAACGGGCACTGGTGCTTACCTTAATTCCGTTGCACCGCTTCGCGCCATTGCAGGTTTAGGTTATGCCGCCGAGACATGGGGCACGGACCTTTCGCTGACAATGGCATCGGCGAGAGACAAAATCAGCGGAACAGGTTTCAAAGCGCCCGGATACGGTGTTGTCGATACTACAGTGTGGTGGCAACCTGAGCAGATTACCGGTTTGAAAATACAAGCTGGTATCTTCAACGTGTTCGACAAAAAATACTTTAACGCCATCGACGTTCCAGATGGCACCACCGTGGCAAGCAGGGACTTCTACAGCGAGACGGGCCGCTCGTTTAAGGTGTCCGTTACCAAGAAGTTCTGAACTCAACCGCTTTGGAAACTAGAAAGCGCCGGTATTTATCCCGGCGCTTTTGCGTTGGTGGAGCGCACAGGATGGACCTTGTCAGAAATTTTAGCCACGTCGCATTTTAAGAGCGTCACCCCACCATGGCACTTGAAGCACAGCGCGGGACCGCCTAGATCAACCCGCGAAACAAGACCCCTCAGCCACTGAACTCACCTGGAAACCGCCGATGAAATCTCTGGAACTGCTCGTAGAACGCATCATTCTTTCCAGCCGCTGGCTGTTGGTGGTGTTTTATCTGGGGCTTGTGGCGGCGCTGGCGGTTTATGCTTTGTCGTTCGGGTTCAAGTTTCTCAAGATCGCGGAGAATGTCTTCGTCTACACGGATGCCGAAATGATTCTGGCGATGTTGGCGTTGATCGACGCGGCGCTGGTGGCGAGCCTGATCGTGATGGTGATGATTTCGGGTTACGAGAACTTCGTCAGCCGCTTCGATGAGGGCGAGGACAAGGTGTCTTTTCTGGGCAAGCTGGATGCAGGTAGCCTCAAGATCAAAGTCGCATCGTCCATCGTGGCGATTTCTTCCATCCATCTTTTGCAGATTTTCCTGAACGCCAATCAGTATACCGACAGCAAACTCATGTGGTTCACCATCATCCACCTTGCCTTCGTGGTATCGGCGGTCATGCTCGGTTTTCTGGAAAAACTGATGGCAAAAAGCAAGCCTGCTCAGGGCACGACGGACATCTGATCTTGCGCCACCACCTAAAGCGATAAGGTATTTCAACGACTTAACCAAAGGTTGCCACGCGTGCATGCAACGTTGGTTTGTATATGCACCTATTTGAATTAAAACAGTTCGTAATAATATTACGAACAGGGAACCAAAATTGAAATAAACAGTGGAATTTTTGGCTGGTTCGTATATTTGTCACCGATAACATATTAATTATCACGAACGAAAAATTTGATGATCACGCTCGAACGGCAATCGCTACTGAGTCAAGAGATATCGGCCGCAGAAAGCCGTCCTCGCTGGCTACAGGTGCTCTCGGGCATCGCGAAAGAGTTCGGCTTTACCCATGCAAGTCTGATGCGCATACCGCATCCTGAAGAGAACCTGCTGGCGGTTACACTAGTGGAATCAACCCTGCCGATACGTTTCATCAGGGAATTCGACTCGATGCGGCTGCTGGGTGTTTGCCCGGTGCTTCCGAAGGTGAAGCAGTCTCTGATCCCGCAATTCTGGGCTTTGAGTGATCTCGATACGGGCGAGCCGGAAGCGAAACCCATTGTGGAGCTTCTGACGAAGTACGGTATTGCCAATGGCTTGGTCATTCCCACAAGCGCATTGAATGGCGACAGGCATCTGGTGCGTTTCGATGGTACGTGCCCGGCGCTGTCGCAGGTTGCGATCAACGAGCTCGGCATGATCGCCATCCACGCCTTCGACGCCTATGAGCGCATGCGCCGGGCTGAGATGGTTGCGCCCCGCACCCTGACCAAGCGGGAGCTGGAGGTCATCCACTGGACGTCCCAGGGCAAGACTTCAGCCGAGATCGGCCAGATTTTGTCGCTCTCCGATCACACAATCAATGCGTATCTGAACAACGCGATCCGCAAGCTCGATTGCGTCAACCGCACGCAGCTTGTGGCAAAATCCATTCGCCTGAAACTGATCAGCTGACGCCTCGCAAAAGCGAAGCGCCAGTCTCCCTCTTTATCTGTCCAGCACGGACCGCAGCTCGACAAGGTTCGAGCGCACTCTCAGCACATAGAAGCCCATGGTTGCCAGATGCGATGGCATGATCCAGCCGCTTTCATCACCATTGGAAATAACGAATGGCTGGATTTTAAGGGCCGCACGGGTCTGAAGCAGCGTGTCGTTCCACAGGCTGGTCAGATTGCGCTCGCGAATGACCTGTGAGAAATCGGCACCGGCTGCGGAGAGAATGCCGTAATAGCCGTACAGCTGGCCGTAGGCGAACCAGAAACGGTCATCCGCACGGGTATCGAACCAGCCGCCATTGTAGTTTTCTGAACGCTCACGAAGGATGGCGGACGTGCCGCCGATATCGTTGGCGATACGGTCGATGAACTGGATAAGGTTATCGGCGCGGCCATCAAATACGGAGTTGCACTGGGACAGGCTCGCGTTGAACTTGCGCAGGCTTTCCGCCGCAGAGCGATAATAGCTCGGGCTCGGCGTTTTCGGGCCGAAAGGGTTCAGACCAAAATACCAGGAATACTCGTCGAACTGCAGATTGCCACGGGCGCTTTGAAGGTTGGAATCGATGCCGGAGGTGCCGCGGACGCGGCCAATCGAATCGACCAGCTCGACCGATGTGCGGCGCACGGCCTGATTGACGCCACGTTGAAACGAGGCCTTGTTGTCGAGAAACGGCGTGCTGTCCCAATCAATGCCGAACAGGCCGAGACGATAGAGCAGCATCGAGGAAATCCACGAATTCTGGTCGACATTGAAGTCGATCAGGTCTGCAGACATATCGACGATAGCGGAACTCTGGCAGCTTTTGGCCGCAGCGACCACGGGTGCAGCAGGTTCGCTTGTCGTGGTGGTGCTCGTGGCGGAAGGCGCAGGCGCCGCTGCGGGCAGTTCCTGCCCTGCACTCAATGTGCGCTCGGAGTATTTGTAATTGTTGACGTAATCAGGATTGAAGTTCGTCCAGACCTGCGTCTGCCAAATGAAATAGCCGTAGAGACCGACGATGAAAATGAGGATTGCGGCAATCGGCAGTTTGACGAAGCCTTGCCTGTTTCCATACCACCCGTTGGCTGCGCGAAACGGCCAGAAAAGCCATGCGATCACGAGAGAAACACCGCTCCCAAGCGCTGCGAATATGCGCTTGAAAAACGCGATTACCGGATCGAGCATCTTTAAACTCTCCTTGACGCAACAATAACGCGATCCGTGCGTGGATCGCTGCCGACAACATATGGTGCCGACAGGCCCGATACAACGGAAGGGCGTGCGTTTTTCCCCTCTTGGTTACGTCAGGCGTCGGGTTAGGTATCGCCGGAGCGCCGACGTAGCAACGCCTCATCAATCCTTGCCTTGCGTTTGTCGATATCCTGCATGGTCACACCGCCCTCGGTGTGAAGCCGCAAAAGCTCCTCGAAAGCGTTGAGCGGCAGCGGCTTCGTTGCTGCGTCATCGGAGGACGTAGACCGTTGCGCGAGTGCCGACAGAGGTTCCAGCGTGCCATAGGCTGCATCATAAAGCTGAAGACAGCGCTCCGCCTCGATGGAAAGCTTGTTGATGACGAGTGTTTGGAGCGCAACCTGATCATTAAGCACGTCGATCAGATCACCCAGCAAAACCGCCTGACGATCCAGCACATGGTGTTCGTCGCTCAGACGCTTGCGGGTCGCCAGCAGCGTCTCGTACTGACCACTCGTCTCAGCATCTTCCGCCTTCAGTTGCTCCAGCCGCGCCGGATCTGTGGCGTCGTTGATCTTGCGTTTGAGGGTGCTGAGCGCAAGGGCAAGCTCCTTGTCACGCTGCCGTGCCTCATCCATGGCGGAGACGACGGTGCGCCGCTTTTCCATGCTGGCAACAAGCTTCGGTTCGCAGGAAAGAACCAGAGCGCTCGCGTTTTGTCTGTCCGCCAACGCCAGTTCATGGACGCTGGCTGCCTCCAGAAGCGTGGACCGCAAGCTATCCGCAATCGCCAGCGTTCTTGCCCTCACAGCCTTGAACGAGCTTGCCTTGGCCCGTCGGAAAAAGCCGAAAAACGATTGCAGCCGACCCACCTCATCGACCCTGTCGAACGCCGCATAGGCATCGTCCGTGTGCGTGGCGACCGTGTTGGTGAAACTCAGGAGATCGGTCTCGACTGAAGCCTTGTCCGCATGGAGTTCGGCCAGTTTCGCGGTTTCGGTCTCGAAAACGGATTGCGAGGTGACATCGGGCAGGTCACCCAACGCCTCAGCCAGCGCGGACGCCAGCGACTGCACGCGCTGTGCCTGCGCTTTCGTTTTCTCGAACTGGCTGTCAAAAGACGGCAATTTCGCCATATGGGGTAATCTCCCGAATCACGAGCCGGAAAAGAGGCCGCTCATATAGATATGTGCGACCTTTTCTCAAAGCGGGAGACTTAAAAGCGCTCAGAGATTGAGCTTGGTCAGTTCCGCATCGAGTCTTTCCCGCGCTTTCTTGGGCAGCTTGCCCGTTTTGACCGCTTCCAGATTGGCTGGCGTCTCGCCGACGACGACCAGAGCCACCATGCCCATGCCCATATGCGGTGTGCATTTGAAGACGTAGGCGCCTTCCTTGCCCACGGTCACCTTCAGCGTTTCGTTCATCTTGCCTTTGTATTCCTCGACGCCATCGGGAATGAGACCCTTGATGGCGGCGGCATCGTGGCCCTTATCGACGGGAACGAAGGTGATGGTATCACCGATATTGGCTTTGACGGCTGCGGGTTCGAACACCATTGCCTGGCCATCCGATCCCTTGTTGAGCATCTTGATTTCGATATCGGCGGCGAAAGCCGGAAATGCGAGGACACCTGCCAGAGCAGCGCCGGCAACGAGGCGGATAACATTGTTTATCATGAGGCTAACTCCCGAGCGAAACCGCGGATGTGCGGTTCTCCATGCCCTGTCCTACGCCTCGAAGCGACCCTGTTCCTTGACCAATATCAAATGGGCCAACCTGTCGCAGGCAGGCCCGGACCTCACTCGCCCTTGACGGCTTCCAGCCAGTGGCGGCGGCAGAAGGACACGTATTTCTCGTTGCCGCCGACATCGATCTGCGCGCCTTCGCGAACGACCTGACCGTCGGAATCGAAGCGGGCGACCATGGAGGCCTTGCGCCCGCAGTGGCAGATGGTGCGGATTTCGCGCAGCTCATCGGCAATAGCCAGAAGTTCCTTGGATGCAGGAAACAGTTTGCCCTGAAAATCCGTGCGCAAACCATAGGCCATAACGGGAATGCCCAGCTTGTCGGCAATCGCGGCCAGTTGCCAGACGTGGTGCTCCGAGAGAAAATTCGCTTCGTCGATGAAGACGCAGGCAACCGGTTCTTCGACATGCAGGCGATCGACTTCGGCGAAAATATCCGTGGTGTCATCGAAAACCATCGCGTCGGAGGAGAGGCCGATGCGCGATGCGACCTTGCCGACGCCTGCTCGGTTATCGAAGGCGGCGGTAAAGATCAGCGTTCGCATGCCACGCTCGTGGTAGTTATACGACGCCTGCAACAGCATGGTGGATTTACCGGCGTTCATTGCCGCATAGTTGAAGTAGAGCTTGGCCATCCTGCCCTCCGGTCCTTGTTTCTGGCCTTTTGCAGGGTGGACTGGACAAAGGGCAAGAGCGGGGTGACAAAACACACAGGTTTCGCCCTTTTGAGACACGCGGCAGATGCACTCAGGAAATTTTACACCGTGTCGCAAATGCGCATGAGTTGATTGTGCGTCGCATATATTGATAATGGATAGGGAACTTGAAAAACAGGGAGTAAGCAATGCTTGCAAAAAACCACCGCTGTCTGGCCCTTGCCGCAGCAGTTTCTGCAATGGCACTCTTCACCACCGCCGCTTCGGCAGCGGAACCTGCCAGTTGCGGCACCGTCCGCTTTTCGGACGTCGGCTGGACAGATATTACCGCCACCACAGCCACGGCATCCGTTATTCTCAAAAGCCTTGGCTATGAGACGGATGTGAAAATTCTTTCCGTACCGGTTACTTACACTTCCCTGAAAAACAAGGACATCGATGTCTTCCTCGGCAATTGGATGCCAACCATGGAAGGCGACATCAAAGCCTATCGCGACGACAAGTCGGTGGAAACGATCCGTGAAAACCTGACCGGTGCGAAATATACGCTGGCCACCAACGCCAAGGGTGCCGAACTCGGCATCAAGGATTTCAAGGACATCGCAGCCCATAGCGACGATCTGAGCGGCAAGATTTACGGCATCGAGCCCGGCAATGACGGCAACCGTCTCATTCTGGGCATGGTCGAGAAGGACTCGTTCGGCCTCAAGAGCTTCGACGTAGTCGAATCCTCCGAACAGGGCATGCTGGCGCAAGTGGCCCGTGCCGAGAAATCCGGCGACCCCATCGTGTTCCTCGGTTGGGAGCCGCACCCGATGAACTCCAATTTCAAGCTGACTTACCTCACCGGCGGCGACGATGTTTTTGGGCCAAACCTCGGTGGCGCCACGATCTACACCAATGCGCGCGCAGGCTATGTGCAGGAATGCCCGAATGTCGGTACCTTCCTGAAAAACCTGTCCTTCACGCTGCCCATGGAAAACGAAATCATGGGCAAGATCCTGAACGACGGCGCAGAGGGCGAAGTCGCGGCAACCGAATGGCTGAAGGCCAACCCATCCGTCATCGAGCCATGGCTTGCTGGCGTGAAGACGAAGGATGGCAGTGCAGACGCCCTGCCCGCCGCCAAAAAGGCTCTCGGCCTCTAGCCGCAGGTCTCAGTGCCTTGAACCCGTCTTCCGGCCAGCCGGTCGGAAGACGATCATGACTCCGTTCACGAAAGGTCCGATCTTACCGTGGAATGGCTCAGCGCTTCTCAAAATCGTTTGCCGATCGGTCGATATGCCAAGGAGGCAGTCGACTGGTTAACCGGAAATCTCTCTTTTTTCTTTGATTGGTTATCCTTCATTTTCGAAAGCGTCATCGACGCTTTTCTCTATGTTTTACAAGCACCCCATCCGCTCATCATCGTCGCGCTGCTGACCGCGCTTTCGGCGTGGATGCGCCGCTCCATCGGCATGCCACTTTTTACTGCCCTCGGCCTGCTGCTCATCATCAATCTGGGATACTGGAAGGCGACTACGGAAACGCTGGCGCTGGTCATCGCAGCCAGCACCGTTTGTATGATTGTCGGCGTGCCGCTCGGCATCTTCGCGGCCCGGCGCAAATGGGCCTATGCGTTCATGCGTCCGGCTCTGGACCTGATGCAGACCATCCCGACCTTCGTCTATCTGATCCCGGCGCTGGTGCTTTTCGGGCTTGGCATGGTGCCGGGGTTGATCGCAACGGTGATCTTTGCCCTGCCCGCCCCCATTCGCCTGACACGGCTCGGCATCATCTCCACACCACCGGCTCTGGTGGAGGCTGCGGTCGCATTCGGTGCAACACCGTCGCAGGTGCTTCGCAAGGTCGAACTGCCGTTTGCCACGCCGCAGATCATGGCGGGGCTGACGCAAACCATCATGCTGTCGCTGTCGATGGTGGTCATCTCGGCACTTGTGGGTGCCAACGGTCTTGGCGTACCGGTCGTTCGCGCGCTTAACACTGTCAACATCGCCATGGGTTTTGAGGCTGGGCTGTGCATTGTCATCGTGGCGATCATACTCGACCGCCTGTTCCGACTTCCAGGTTCGGAGGATGAAGCATGAGTGACGCGATTATTTTTGAAAATATCGACATCGTCTTCGGCAACAATCCGCAAAAGGCTTTGTCCCTGCTGGACGCGGGCAAGACGCGTGCCGAAATCAACACGCAGACCGGCCTTGTGCTGGGTGTCGCCAATGCATCACTCAGCGTCAAGGAAGGCGAAATCCTTGTTTTGATGGGCCTTTCGGGTTCTGGAAAATCGACACTTCTGCGCGCAGTCAACCGTCTCGCACCGGTGGTGCGAGGCACGGTCAGCGTCAAGACGCCTTCAGGCTATGTCGATCCCTACAAGACCTCCACGAAAGCACTGCGAGAACTGCGGACCCACACGGTTTCCATGGTGTTCCAGCAGTTCGGATTGCTGCCCTGGCGCAATGTGGCCGACAATGTCGGCTTCGGGTTGGAGCTTGCAGGCATGGCGGACGCCGAACGCAAGAAGCGGGTGGCCGAGCAGCTGGAACTCGTCAATCTCTCGGATTGGGCAGACCGCAAGGTCGGCGAACTCTCGGGCGGCATGCAGCAACGCGTTGGCCTCGCCCGCGCCTTTGCGACCGGCGCGCCGATCCTGTTGATGGATGAGCCATTCTCGGCACTCGACCCCCTCATCCGCAGCCGCCTCCAGGATGAGCTGCTGGAATTCCAGAGCCGTCTGAAAAAGACGATCCTGTTCGTCAGCCACGATCTGGATGAGGCCTTCCGCATCGGCAACCGTATCGCGATGATGGATGGCGGGCATATCATCCAGTGCGGCACGCCACAGGAGATCGTCAAGAACCCGTCCAATCAGTATGTCGCGGATTTCGTGCAGAACATGAACCCGATCTCGATGCTGACGGCGGCGGATGTGATGCGAAGGGGTGTGACGGCAGAAAATTCCGGGCTGTCAGTGACGGCCACGGCGCGGCCCAACTCGCCGCTGGTCGATATCCTCGACGCCATGACGCGGCAACCGGGTGTCATCGGCATCGTCGATAACGGCACCATCGTGGGCACCGTCTCTGCCGACGATGTGGTGCGCGGACTGACCATGCACCGGCACAGATGAGACAATCGGCTGCGGCATGGAAACATCGTGTCGCAGCCTCTTTACACCCCCCGCCTGTTTGAGATCGCGCGATTCTGCTGACATATTTCCATCTCGAAATGTATAGCAGCGGCTTGCCCAAAGCGAATCTGTAAGACTGCTTTCCAACGTGACAGTGCGAAATCTGGGGGGAGAGCTGAAAAATCGTAAACCATTCAGCCGGATAATGATTTTGCAATTGAAAAAACGAAATACCCGCAACCACAGTGATAACGAAAATTTTACCCAATGAACTTTGTTAGGACGGCGTAAAATAGAATTTTCGACTATTTATTTACAATAACACGCCAAAACACACCAATTTCACATAATGCTAATAAAGGGTAGTCTGTACCTTAGATTTAGGTATATACAACGATCTTACCAAATTGATACACTTGAGCCATATAACATTTCGTTTTGCCAATGATGTGGTCCGGGGCGGGCTTCACTCAGGAGAAGTGAGAATATGAATACAGAATCGCTTTCAGAACAGTCCACTGCAGCCGCAGGCCTCCTTTCCGCTATGGCAAACCCAAAGCGGCTGATGATCCTTTGCAGTCTCGTCGAAGGCGAAGTGCCGGTCGGCGTCCTTGCGACACAGGTCGGGCTCAGCCAGTCCGCGCTCTCCCAGCACCTGTCCAAGCTGCGCGCACAGCGTCTGGTGAAGACACGCCGCGACGCACAGACCATCTACTATTCCAGCACATCGGAATCGGTGAAGAAAATCCTGGAAACGCTGGAAAGCATCTACTGCTCAACAGAAGCCGCTAGCGCGGAAAAAACTGCCGCCTGATGATAGCGCGAACATCGGCTGTGGACCGGCTTCATTAAAGCTGGCCGCGCGGATGCAGAGCATCGAGCGCCACGGGTCCGTGAGGATGCGTGGCGTTTTTCGTTTCTGCTAAAAAACAGGCTGCATCTGGGCTTTCAGATGGGTCGCAGCTTTTGCATATCCACCATCACCACCATCGACGAAATGCATGTGGTCGCGGGACAACGGTGATGGCACGATACAGGTCATGAGTGCCGTGTCCTGCTCATGCAGCCCGTAAAAGCAGATACCCTCGCGTGATGCACCTTCCAGCCGCGCCTTGATCTTTTTCAAGGTGTCGGGGTCCACATCCACCGTCATTTTCAGCCCATCATCGAACTTTCGGAAATCCGTGTTGCTGGCGACCGAGCGTTTATATTGGACTGGATCGAACCGACCAACCGTCTTCTTGAATGAGTAAAGCACGGCGATCAGGACGGTCTGGAACAGCACCCATGCGCCCTTGCGAATTTGCGAGAGACTGTCGCGATAGCCAGACAGCGCCTTGGCTTCCAGCACCAGCCCCTCGCGGATGAAACCCAGCGGCGGCCCTTCGACCGGTACGGGATGACCGCCACGCCCGTCTTCGTTTGCCAAGGCCACGATCTCGGCGACGATACCCCGGAACGCCAGTGGATCAGTGTTGGGGCCCGGCAATGCGATGATCGAAACGACCTTGCCGCGCGCCGCTTCGATGGGGTTCCAGCGACAGGACAGCCCCGTAAGGTCAGGCCTCGAACCGCTTTCCGCAGCGCTGATAAGATACTGCCCGCTTTTCATCTGCTCGTCGGCCCAGTGATTTCCACCCCCGGAAAACATGGCGTAGGACACGTCGTCACTGGCCTGAAACCGCGCCACGCGAACATCGAACCAGTTTTCGCGAATGACCGACACGGGGACTATTGCGGCTCTTAGCGTCAGCCGGATGTCGTCTGCGACCCACGCCTGCACCTTGGACAACGCCTCGCGCGCCGCATCGATCTGTGACGGGGCGATAGCCACCGCCGCGCCATCCCCGCCGAAGATGAAAGGCAGATCATGCCGTTGCAACGCATTCAGCAGGCCGGAAATCACGCCAGCGCCCGCCATGTTCACCGCCTTGTAGCGACCGCTGTCGATGGCACCGGTCGAGTCGATGATGTCAGCGAGCGCAAGTGCCCAGCCATCTGGTAAGGCGCGGTACAGCGTCGGGTCGGCCACATCTTCGAAATGCAGAAAGACCGGCAGATTTTTCAGGAACTCTTCGTCGGACGGTGTCATGGCGCCACTATCTCCCCGTCAGCGTTGAAAAGCCAGAGACGATGGCCCGCACACAGGGCATCTGGTCTGCACTCACAGAGGATTTACGCAGCCCGTTCTGAAATAGATCAAACATGGCTTGCGAAATCGCCTCTGACGGGTAAGACCACAACAGGGTGTCGGAAATCAAACATGAAACGGCACCGTTTTGTCGGGGACAGGGATGATCTGCGCTGCGAAAGCGCCCCTGCCTCCGGCGATATCCAGGGGACACGACCCAATCCAAGGAGAGACTATCATGAAATTCAAGATCCTATCCGGCCTGACGCTTGCCGCTTCCGTCGCCTTCGCACCTCTGGCGCATGCCGAGATCGTCATCGGCCTCATCGCGCCGCTGACCGGTCCCGTCGCTGCCTATGGCGATCAGGTCAAGAAGGGCGCGCAGACCGCCGTTGACGTCATCAACAAGAATGGCGGCATTTTGGGCGAGCAAGTCACTCTCAAGCTGGCCGATGACGGAGGCGAGCCGAAGCAGGGTGTATCTGCCGCCAACCAACTGGTTGCCGAAGGCATTCGCTTCGTCGTAGGCCCTGTCACGTCAGGCGTTGCCATTCCGGCATCCGACGTGTTTGCCGAAAACGGCATCCTGATGGTCACGCCGACGGCGACTGCACCCGATCTCACGAACCGCGATCTGTGGAACGTGCTGCGCACCTGCGGTCGCGATGACCAGCAGGCCGAAGTGGCGGCCAAGCTCGTGCTGACACAGCTGAAAGATCGCCGCATCGCCATCATTCATGACAAGGGCGCTTACGGCAAAGGCCTGGCCGATTCCTTCAAGAAGACGATCAATGGCGGCGGCGTGACCGAAGTGTTCTACGACGCGCTGACACCGGGCGAAAAGGATCTGAGCGCACTCACCACACGCCTGAAGTCCGAGAATGTCGATGTCGTCTACTTCGGCGGCTATCACCCTGAAGCCGGCCTTCTGGTTCGCCAGTTGAAGGATGCCGGTGCCAAGGCAACCGTCATCGGTGGTGATGGTCTGTCCAACTCCGAATTCTGGAGCATCGGGGGCAATGCGTCCGCTGGCACCATTTTCACCAACGCAGCTGACGCAACCAAGAGCGCCGATTCCAAGGCAGCTGCCGAAGCATTGACGGCTGCCAACATTCCGGCAGAAGCCTTCACGCTGAACGCCTATGCAGCCGTGGAAGTGCTTAAAGCCGGTATCGAAAAGGCTGGCAGCGCAGAGGATGCGGAAGCCGTTGCCAAGGTTCTCAAGGCTGGTGAACCCGTTGCAACGGCCATTGGCAAGCTGACCTACGGCGAAACGGGCGACCTGTCGTCGCAGGCGTTCTCGCTCTACAAGTGGGAAAACGGCAAGATCGTTTCCGCCGAGTAATTGATCCTGATAGGCAAAGTGAAACCGGGTGCGGATGACGCGCCCGGTTTTGTTTTATGGTAAAGCAAGCTGGACAAGCCCTTGGCGCATCTGGCTTAATCCCCGCCAACCAAGAATTGACATGAGGTAACACGTGGCATCGGCACTTGAACGCAGAATCGATCAGGGTACAGCGCGCGAGAAGGCGGATATCGTCCTGAAGGGTGGCCGCTTTTTCGACCTCGTCACGGGCGAGCTCGTTGCCTCCGATATCGCGATCTGTGGCGACACCATCATCGGCACCTGCGAGACCTACGTGGGTGTGGAGGAAATCGACATCACCGGCAAGATCGTCGTGCCCGGTTTTATCGATACGCATTTGCACATCGAATCCTCGCTGGTCACGCCGCATGAATTCGACCGCTGCGTGCTGCCCTACGGTGTTACGACGGCGATCTGCGATCCGCATGAAATCGCCAATGTTCTCGGGTCCGAAGGCATCCAGTTCTTTCTCGATTCCTCGCTGGAAACCATCATGGACATTCGCGTCCAGCTGTCATCCTGCGTGCCCGCGACACATCTGGAGACATCCGGCGCCGATCTGCCAATCGAAAAGCTGCTGCCGTTTCGTGACCATCCCAAGGTCATCGGACTTGCTGAGTTCATGAACTTCCCCGGCGTGATCCACAAAGACCCTGTCAGCATGGCAAAGCTGGAAGCATTTCAGGGCCAACACATCGATGGTCACGCGCCGCTTTTATCCGGCACCGCGCTCAACGGTTACCTGTCGGCGGGCATCAGGACAGAGCACGAATGCACGACCGCTACTGAAGCCATGGAGAAAATTCGCAAGGGTATGCACATTCTGGTGCGCGAAGGGTCCGTGTCAAAGGATCTGCATGCTCTAATGCCCATCATCACGGAGCGGTTGTCGCCCTATCTGGCGCTCTGCACGGATGACCGCAATCCACTCGATATCGCCGAGCAAGGCCACCTCGATTACATGATCCGCACCGCCATCCGCAGCGGCGTGGAGCCGCTGGCGATCTACCGCGCGGCCTCTATTTCCGCCGCGAAAGCGTTCGGACTGAGAGACCGTGGCCTCATCGCACCCGGCTGGCGCGCCGATCTCGTTGTTATCGACACGTTGCAGGACTGCAAGGCCAGCATGGTTTTCTCGGCAGGGCGCAAGGTGACCGACGAACTCTTCGCCACGCGAAAGCCGGTGGCTGCCGTTGGCCTCGACAGCGTCAAGGCACGCCCCGTTCAGGCCTCCCATTTCGGCGTTCCAGCAACCGAGGGCGAGACGCCGGTCATCGGCGTCATGCCGGGCAAGATCATCACCGAGCATCGTCGCTACACGCTGCCCACGGATGGAAACCAGACGAGTGTCGATCTCGACAACGATATCATCAAGGTCGCCGTCATCGAGCGCCACGGCAAGAACGGCAATCACGCCAATGGCTTCGTGCAGGGCTTCGGCCTGAAAAAGGGTGCCATCGCCTCGACGGTCGGGCATGACAGCCACAACATCTGCGTCGTCGGCGTCAGCGAAGACGACATGGCGCAGGCGGCAAATCGCCTGGGCGAGATCAAGGGCGGCTTTGTCGTGGTCGAAGACGGCAAGATCACCGGCGAGATTGCCCTGCCCGTGGCGGGCCTGATGAGCCTTGAGCCTTACGAGACTGTGCGTGACACGCTGCACGACTTGCGCAAGGCGGCTTACGCGCTTGGCACCACGCTGGAAGAGCCCTTCCTGCAGGTGGCGTTCCTGCCCCTGCCCGTCATTCCGCATCTGAAGATTTCGGACATGGGAATGGTCGATGTCGATCGCTTTGCGCTGATCACATCTTCATCCGGCTAAAGAAACAGGCCTTAATATAAAGATGTACTCATATTAAATTAAGATAGTTACGTTAAATAACCTGTTGTGGGATTGGAGTATCGCTGCCGGAGCATTCTGTGGTTGTAACGAGGATAGACAAGTCGCAATTGAAGATTGGCATGTTCGTCGAAGCTGTCGAAGGCGCATGGCAGGACAGCCCGACATTGGGGCGGCGTTTTACTGTCCGATCAGGCAATGACATCGATCTGATTTTGAACAGCAACGTCAGCGCCGTCTTCATCAATACTGCCTTGGGCCGCGACATCACGTCTTCTTCACGCGGTTCCGGCGCGCGCAATATTACCACTGCGACCAAACAGGACAAGTTGGCGACGGCACTGAAGATCAAGGATCAGGCAGCGCAAGCGCGCTCGCTGATCGGCGACGTCTGTCAGGGTCGCACCATCTCGCCTGAGGCCTTCACGCCCCTGGTCAACGACGTGGCGAAAACGATGGAGGAAAATCCATCGCTTTACATCGGCATGTCACGCCTGCGCTTCCGCGATAGCGCCACCTTCGTCCATTCGCTAGCGGTTGCTGCTTTGATGCTTCACTTCGCAAGGTCCATGCAGATGGACGAGGAAACCGTGCAGCAGCTTTGCATGGCCGGGATCCTCCACGATATCGGCAAGCTCACGATATCCTTGCAGGTCCTGCAAAAACAGGGCCCCTTGAACGCGGCAGAGCGTGCGCTGATGGAGCAGCACCCTGAACGGGGCTATCAACTTCTGTCGAACACGCCCGGCATGTCACCGCTCGTGCTCGAAATCTGTCGGTCCCATCACGAGCGTCTGGATGGCAAAGGCTATCCAGATCGGCTTGCCGCCGAAAAGATCCGCACGGAAGTGCGCATCTCCACCATATGCGATGTCTTCGACGCGCTGACCTCTGCGCGACCCTATAAGAAGGGCTGGTCATCCCAGCAGGCGCTAAGCTGGATGATGTGCCGTGAAGAGCAGTTCGACAAGGCGCTGCTCTGGCAGTTCATTCTCAGCCTCGACCCCGAGATGACGAAGGGGATTTTGTAAGTTTGCGTCGGAAGTAGACAACCCTTTGAGTTTCTTCAAATCCGAGAGCCTTGTGCATGGTGTGAGAGGTAATATTTTCGATACCTGCATCAGAAGCAAGCTCCTCTACGCCGTTGTCTTGCGACCACGCGACCGCCTGTCCAACCAGAGCGCGTGCAACACCCATCCTGCGATGGGCCTCCTCGACAAAAATGCCCTCAAGGAAGGCCACAGGGGATGTCTTACATCCATTGACGTAATCGTAACGCAGACAGACCTCAGCAAAACCTATTGCAACACCCGTTTCCGAATAAGCCATGAAAGCAGCCTGTTTCTCTGGCGAAGAAAGAAACTGATTCAGTTCGGTTAGATGTTCATCGCATGATCTCTGAGGCCACAGCAGGAAACGCAATTTTGCCCAATCATCCAGCGACGTTTCGCCTGACTGAACAATAAGGCACCCGCTGCTCACGCAAGCTTCCCGCAGAACACATCCAGCGCATCCAGTTTTACCGTACCGGCGTCGAACAGCGGCTCGAAGCTTGGCATGCTCAATACTTCAGTGACCGTCAAATCCTTCGGGATCAGAAACTCGACCGGCTCCCGGGTCAGGTTGAACACGAAGAGCAGCGTTTCCTTGCCCTTATGGCGGGTGAAGGCCAGCAAATCCTGTTGAGTGTCCAGAAATACCATGTCGCCATCACGCAACGAGGCGTGGTTTTGCCGGAAGGCCAGTACGGCCTTGTAATGGTTGAGCACGGAGTCCGGTTTGCGCTCCTGCCCGTCCGCCGCCAGCATGGCATGCGCGTAGGGCACCGGTAGCCAGGGCTTATCGGCAGTCGTGAATCCTGCATTGGGTTTGCCCGTTTCCCAGACCATCGGCGTGCGGCAGCCGTCACGACCCTTGAAGGCGGGCCAGAATCGTATGCCGTAGGGATCGCGCAGGTCTTCGAAGGCAAGTTCGGCTTCCGTCAGCGCCAGTTCTTCGCCCTGGTAGAGGCAGATCGACCCACGCAGCGTGGCAAGAATGCTGAAGGCAAGCTTTGCCACGCGCATATGGTCTTCCGCACCCTCCGAAAAGCGGCTGAGGTGGCGCACCACATCATGGTTGGAAAATGCCCAGCAGACCCAGCCATCTGTCACAGCTTTCTGGAAGCCACTGACGGCACCGCGAATATGGCTGGCAGAGAAATCACCGCCCAGAAGGTCGAAGGTGTAGCACATGTTGAGCTTGTCACCGTCAGCCGTGTAGGAGGCGACCGTCTTGAGAGAGCGGGCACCGTCCCCCACTTCGCCCACCGTCATGCGGCCTTGATACTCGTCCAGAAGCGAGCGGAACCGCTTGAGGAACGCGATGTTCTCGACCTGCGTCTTATCGTGGATATGGCTCTGCATGCCATAGGGATTGACGTCAGGCGCATCGAGACCCGCATCGTCGCTATCCGGCTCATGCGGCGGGTTATCCCGCAGCAGCTTGTCGTGGAAATAGTAGTTGACAGTATCGAGACGGAAACCGTCCACGCCGCGCTCCAGCCAGAAACGAACTGTCTCCAGCAACGCATCCTGCACCTCGACATTGTGGAAGTTGAGGTCCGGCTGGGAGGCCAGAAAGTTGTGCATGTAATATTGCTTACGCACGCCGTCCCATTCCCACGCGGGACCGCCAAACACCGACAGCCAGTTGGTGGGTGCGGTGCCATCCGGCTTGGGGTCGGCCCACACATACCAGTCCGCCTTGGAATTCGTGCGGCTTGCCCGGCTGTCCTTGAACCAGGGGTGCTGGTCGGATGTGTGGGAGATCACCTGATCGATGATGATCTTCAGACCCAGCCTGTGGGCCTCGGCAATCAGCGCGTCGAAATCCGAGAGCGTGCCGAACATCGGATCGACATTGCAGTAATCCGAAACATCATAGCCCATATCGGCCATGGGCGAGGTGAAGAACGGCGAGAGCCAGATACCATCGACACCGAGCGATGCGATATATGGCAGGCGCTGGGTCACACCGGCAAGGTCACCGAAACCATCGCCTGTCGTATCCTGAAACGAGCGTGGATAGACCTGATAGATCACCGCTCCCCTCCACCAGTCTCCGTCTTGCGTGGCAATGTTGGCGGAGGTGTTCAGGTCCGGCATGGGCAATCTCCAGTGAATCTCCCCGAAGCATATAAAGCCCGCCACCATTCGTAAACGGCAATCATGCTGCATTTGCGAAGACAGGCCACTCATATGATGACTTGCCCTTGCCAGCCTGCGGCAGGCATCGTAATGCGAAACGTCAATGTATGGGAGGCAATTGCATGGGCGGACGGTTTCTTTCTATCGGCGAATGCATGGTCGAGCTTTCGCAGGCGGGCGATGGCCTGCTGCGCAAGGGCTTTGCCGGAGATACGCTCAACACCGCCTGGTATGCCCGTGCGTGCCTGCCTGCCGACTGGACGGTAGATTACTTCACCGCGCTGGGCGACGATCCACTTTCCCAGGAAATGCTCGACTTCATCCAAGCAGCGGGCATCGAAACCGCCAACGTTTCGCGCATCAAAGGCGGCACGCCGGGGCTTTACCTCATCAACCTCAAGGATGGCGAGCGGACCTTCAGCTACTGGCGCAGCATGGCTGCAGCACGCCAGCTTGCCAACGATGCCGACCATCTGCGGGGTACGATCGAAGCGGCAGACCTCATCTATTTCTCTGGCATTACGCTGGCCATTCTCGCGACACCCAACGCCGTAGATACGTTTCTTGCAGAAATGCGCCGCGCCAAGGCCGCTGGAAAGCGCGTGGTGTTCGATCCCAACATCCGGCCTCGCCTCTGGTCCGACCGGCAAACCATGCTGGATACCATTACCCATGGCGCCCGTGCAGCGACCTTGGTCATGCCAAGTTTCGATGACGAAGCGGGCAATTTCGGCGATACCAATGTCGAGGCGACCATCACCCGCTACCGCGCACTTGGCGTGCGCGACATCGTCGTCAAGGACGGCGCAAAGGGCGCGACTCTCGATTTCGATGGCGAGCGCTCCCACGCACCCGCTGTGCAATCAGCCTCGGTTGTCGATACGACCAGCGCCGGTGACAGTTTCAACGGCGCTTTCCTGTCGAAACTGGTGACGGGTGCCGCCCCTCAAGACGCCGCAGCCTCTGCCGCAAAAGCGGCCGCCACCGTCATCGGCCACCATGGAGCGCTGATCGACCCGGCCCTGCTGCCGAAGAGCTGACATCAAGCTGTAACATGCCTGCCGCATACACGCTAAAGTCCGGCCCAGCTCCGGGATTCGCAAGTGCAGGGGTCAATGCATGACCAGAATTACCATCGTCACCGATGCCTGGCATCCACAGGTCAACGGCGTCGTGCGCTCCATCGAAAACACCAATGCCGAACTGGAGCGCATGGGCGTAGAGGTGTGCATGGTGACGCCGCAGAGCTTTCACTCCGTTCCCTGCCCCACCTACCCGGAAATCCGTCTTTCCGTTGCCAGCTATCGCCGCGTTTCCAAGGAAATCGAGAAAAGCCAGCCGTCCTATGTGCATATCGCCACCGAAGGGCCGCTGGGCTTCATGGCGCGCCGCTGGTGCATCAAGCACGGCATGCGCTTTTCGACGAGCTACCACACGCGCTTTCCCGAATATGTCGCTGCACGCTTTCCCATTCCCGAAAGCTGGCTCTATGGTTTCGTGCGCTGGTTCCACAATGGCGGCAGCGCCTGCATGGTAGCAACGCCCAGCCTTGAGACGGAACTGAACGCCCGTGGCGTCAGAAATCTCAAACGCTGGAGCCGTGGCATCGACGCCGCGCAGTTTTTCCCGCGCGAGAAAGTCGCCAACCCCTTCGACTTGCCACGCCCCATCTACATGACGGTCGGTCGGGTCTCGGTGGAAAAGAACCTGCCGGAATTTCTCGACCTTGATCTACCCGGCTCGAAAGTCGTGGTGGGCGATGGCCCGGCACGCGCCGACCTTCAGAACAAATACCCCGATGTGCTTTTTACAGGCGTGAAGACCGGCAGGGAATTGGCCGAAGCCTATGCCCAGGCCGATGTCTTCGTGTTCCCTTCCAAGACGGATACCTTCGGCAATACGATCCTTGAAGCGTTGGCCAGCGGCGTGCCGGTCGCGGCATTCCCCGTAACCGGCCCCATCGACATTCTGGGCGGCCACACCAAGGCGGGAGCGCTGAGCGAAGACCTGCGCACGGCCTGCCTTGCCGCGTTGGAATGCTCCCCGGACGCAGCGCTTGCGCTCTCCCGCTCCTATTCCTGGGAAACCGCGTCACGGCAATTCCTGAACAACGTCACCTCGGCTGCCAGCAGCGGCGTGCCGGAGTTCTACGCAACATCGCCAGCGTAAGGCCACAAGCACGGTGAAATCTGAACGCGCTGCGCATTTTTAGCCGCAAGCGTCTGGACGAACTCCGCTTGTACTGTCACAAGGCGTGCGGGATGCGACTGCCGCTATCTATAGAGCGGGGTCGGGCTGCTGATTGACGTCAGGCGGCTGCCGCGAGTTTACGCTGGCCGTCCTTTTCAAAATCCATCACCATGCGCCAGTCAGCGGATTTCCCACAAGCGGTATTGTCCGGCTTTTACCGTTGCTATCGCTGACAGAAATGGATGGCTGCATCTGCTTGGGCGATTTGCGAAACCATCCCGCTGCGATGGATGCGAGATCGCCGACCATGCCGTGCTTGCGCCAGTCGGCGAAACGGCGGGCAGTCGCGTCCGGCTCCGATTTGTAGAAGTAGTCACCGGACTGGCTGAGATCGTTGATGGACGGTGCCATAGATGACAGTGGCTTTTGAAACATTTTCGCCGGTATGGAGAGGCCCGCCGCCGCCTGCGTAAACGCCGGGGCCATGAAATCGATGGCCCAGCCATCAACCTCCAGCCAGCAGTGAAAATTCTCACCCGCGCCGGTCACATGACCATCTTCGCGATGATCAGCGAACAGCAGGTTCGTGCCACCAAGATTATAAGCCGCCAACCCACCTTTCGGCTTGGCCTTCACCTTGTAATGGTGCTCCAGAATGAACGCGCCGAAAGTGCTGAAATACATCGAAGCGGTTGCTGGATCGGCATTTTCATTGATCAGCAGGCTGTTGATGACGCGGTAGATGCGATGATAATCGGTCTGCTTAATCAGCATGATAAGTCCTCAAGAAATATTATCGATGCCTGCAACAGCGCTATGCGCGCGGCTTCGAGCCGTACGGGCTACGGTGTTTGAATGCGGAGATGGTTCGATGGACTGCGTTGAACGAACTCGGCTTCGACGTGCCGGAGCACTTTGCGTTGACCCGCGAAAGGCACCATTGTCAACGCCTCGGTGAAGGACACCCAACGGAACTCGCTGTGCTCTTCATTGATCGTGACGTCCGCACCAGCATCGACAAATCCCACGAAAACAGGAAGCATGCTAATTGCATTGCGGTCTGCCTCGTAGAATTGCTCGCAAATATCAGCAGAATATAGCTGTTGGCAGACCAGTCGCGTCTCTTCCTTCACTTCTCGCATCGCTGTCTGCCATGCGGTTTCGCCGTCTTCGATACCGCCTGCAATCTGGCACCACTCACCAACCAAGGTATGGTTCCGGCGTAGCAGCAACACATGATGGCCGTGCGAAGTCTCACGGATAATGACAACCGATACCGCGGAACAATGGATTGGAATACCAGCCATGAAAACGTTTCCGTCGATGAAGCTCAGCGCCTCTTCTTCGCCTTGCTCTCGAACGGATTATCCGAACCCCGATAATGCACGCGGATCGGCACGCCGGGCATGTCGAAATCCTTGCGCAGATTGTTGACGAGATAGCGTGTGTAGGATTCCGGGATCGATTCCGGGCGTGTGCAGGAAATCATGAATGCGGGCGGGCGGGCCTTGACCTGCGTCATGTACTTAAGGCGCAGGCGGCGACCGGAGACAGCCGGTGGTGGATGCTGGGTGACCTGAGCATCCAGCCACTTGTTGAGCTTGGCGGTGGAAATGCGGCGGTTCCAGATTTTGTCGGTGTCGATGATGTTCTGCATCAACCTGTCGAGGCCGTAGCCGGAATGGCCGGACATGGGCACGGCACGAATACCGCGCGCCTGCGGCAGAAGACGCTCGGTCTTTTCACGCAGGTCGGCCAGAAATGCCTGCGGGTCTTCGACCAGATCCCATTTATTGAAGGCCAGCACGGCAGCGCGGCCTTCACGCAGTACCAGATCGACCAGCTGCAAATCCTGCTTTTCGAAGGGAATTGTCGAATCGAAGACGATGACGACGGTTTCGGCAAAGCGGATGGACCGCAGCGAGTCCGCGACCGAAAGCTTTTCCAGCTTTTCCGTAACGCGGGCCTTGCGACGCATGCCCGCCGTATCGAACATCTTGATGGTGCGACCACGCCAGTCCCATTCGACGGAGATGCTGTCGCGGGTAATGCCTGCTTCCGGGCCCGTCAAAAGGCGTTCTTCACCAAGATACCGGTTGATGAGCGTGGATTTACCCGCATTCGGGCGGCCGATGATGGCCACGCGCAGCGGCTTGGTCTCGTCGTAAACAGGCTCTTCTTCTTCCTCGTCTTCCTCGCCATCAAGATCACCGTGGCGCAGGACGACATCGGTTTCGGCCTCGTCAAAATCATCCTCCGGCGGAAACGCAACGTCCTCGCCGATGGCGGCAACGATGGCATCGCGAAGGTCGATCATGCCCTGGCCGTGTTCTGCGGAGATCGGGCATGGCTCGCCAAGGCCGAGCGTATAGGCATCGTAGAAACCACCATCGGAGCCGCGCGCTTCCGACTTGTTGGCCACCAGCACCACCGGCTTGCCGCGGCGGCGCAGCATTTCGCCCAGAGTTTCATCGGCAGGCGTCAGACCGAATTTGGCATCGACCACGAACAGGGTCAGATCGGCCTCTTCGATAGCTTCTTCCGTCTGTGCCCACATGCGGCCTTGCAGCGTATCGGGCGCGGATTGCTCCAGACCGGCCGTATCGATGATCGTGAAGCGAAGGTCGATGAGTTTCGCATCGCCCGGACGGCGGTCGCGGGTAACGCCCGGTGTATCATCGACAAGCGCCAGCTTTTTGCCAACCAGACGGTTGAACAGCGTGGACTTGCCAACATTAGGACGCCCGACTATGGCGACGGTGAAACTCATGGGGAAACCCTAACTTGAATAACTGAGGCGCGAATTTACGCTGCCTTGCCGGATGCGGCAATATTGTCGAGCATGATCTGCGCGCGGCTGGTGACATTGCGCGGCGCCTGAACATCTGCGGTGATCTGCTCGAACCACTGCTTTGCCTTGGCGAAATTGCCCGCCTTGTAAGCGGAAAGACCCAGCGCTTCCCGTGCGGAGTTGCGCATGGCCTGCCCCTCGCCCGTCAGCACTTCTGCCTGCGCGGAAACCTGCTCGTAAGTGCCGGTGTCAACCAAGAGCCATGCAGCGCGAACCTTGGCAGTATCGCGGAAGACCTGCGGAGCACTGTTGTCGTTACCGATAGCGGTGAAGGCAGCAATAGCGCCAGCAGCATCACCCTTCTGGGCCAGAAGCGTGGCGGACCGGAATTTGGCGAGAACGGGATAGGATCCGTGGCCTGCCGTTTCCAGATCGGAAAACGCCTTCATCGCTTCGTCGTTCTTGCCTTCCTGCGCCAGCTTCAGCGCGGTAGCGAATTGGTCGCCGGAGGCCGATGCGCGGCTGGTGTTCCAGTATTCATAGATACCGGCACCCACAGAGCCCAGAACGATCAGCACCGCGGCACCAACGACGACGATGCCGTAGCGTCCCCAGAAATTGTTGAACTGCTCCGAACGAATCTGCTCGTTTACTTCGCGGATGAAGGTGTCATTCTCGTTCGCCATCGAATTCTCCGTTACCCGCACCGGAACAGTTGCCGTTCATTCGGTCTGCGGACATGCCAACGCCCTTTGTCGCGACCAGCAAAAAGGCCAACCACGATCATTGGTCGGCCTTCTAGCCTATTTTCCCCTATATGTAAGGGGAAAAGTCAATTTCTTACATCGCGATAGGCTGCACACCAATCAACCATTCGTGCAGCTTCCAGATGAAAGCCGCCCACAACACGATGCCCAGCACCACAGCGGCGATATCGTAACGCACCGAAACGAACGCGCGGCTGACCACTTCACCGGCGCGCGCGCGACGCTTCAAGAGGATGCGCATGACCACGCCCCACGCCAGAAACGATGCAAACAGGATGACGGACGAGGTCTCGCCATTGGCCAGAAGATGCGACGTCGTCCAGATTTTGACCGCAAGGATCAGCGGATGCTTGGTTTTGGCAACGATGTGACCAGCAGGCAGGCAGCCTGCGGCCAGACAGATCATCGCAAACAGCATCAACGTCAGCGCGATATGGCTCATCCAGACCGGCGGATAATACAGCATGCCCGTAACCTGCCGCGCCTGATCGAATGAATAGGCCACCAGCAGGATCGCGAGTATGCTGACCAGCGAATAGACGATTTTCCACGGAGTTGCGCCCATGCGGGCAATCATACCATCACGCCAGCCGGGCGCGATGAACCGCAACGAATGCGTAACAAAGAAAAACACGAGACAGAGAATCAGCAGCAGCATGTAGCGCTCCCCAGCGGTGCGAAAAAGACATGCTAGGGAAGTATGGCGAAAACCGCAAAATTGCCAGACAAATCAAAGCTTCGCCTTATTACCGCGTCAAAAGGCCTCTGCCTTCCCATAGAATGTGGTCAATCATGTTTCGTACCTTTGCCGTTTTAAGTCTTTCATTGTCCGTTGCCCTGCCTGCGCTCGCGCAAACTGACGAGAAGCCAAAGCAACTTGTCCTGGTTTCCTTCGATGGCGCGGGTGATAACGCATTGTGGACACGCAGCCGCGAGACCGCAAAGGAAGTCGGCGCGCATTTCACCTATTTTCTCGCCTGTACGCTGGTGATGGATCGCAAAACCAGTGCCAAAAGCTATCAGGGACCGGGGCAGAAAACCGGGCGCTCCAACGTCGGTTTCGGGCAGTCCATCGAAGAAGTCGAGACCCGCCTTGGCAACATCTGGGCGGCGAAACAGGAAGGCCACGAAATCGCCAACCACACCTGCGGCCATTTCGATGGCGGCCACTGGACGGCAGAGGAATGGGACGCCGAGTTCACATCTTTTACCAGCACGCTGGAAAATGCCTGGCAGATGATCGGCAAGAAGGGCGAGGAGCCGCAGGGCTGGCGCGATTTCGTGAAGGGCATCAACGGCTTTCGTGCACCCTACCTGTCCCAGAGCGACGCCTTGACCACCGCGCAGAAGAAGCACGGTTTCGTCTATGATGCGACGAGCATCACCAAGGGTCCGGCATGGCCGGTGAAGAAGGACGGTATCGAACACTTCGGCCTGCCGCTCATTCCCGAAGGGCCGAACGACCGCCAGATCATCGCCATGGACTACAATCTCTTCGTACGCCATTCCATGGCCATAGAAAATCGCGAAAGATCAGCGGAATTCGAAGAGCGCGCCTACCACGCCTTCCGCGCCGCCTTCGACAAACAATATGACGGAGAACGCGTCCCCCTCCAGCTCGGCTTCCACTTCGTCAAAATGAACGGCGGCGCCTACTGGAACGCGTTCGAGCGCCTGCTGCGCGAAGTCTGCAAGAAGGAAGACGTTGCCTGCGTAAGCTATGCCGAGGCGATGCCGATGATCGAAGCACGGCGCGGGGCGAAGTCGGAGGGGTGAAACTCTCGCGGATAGAAATGAAAAAGGGTGGCGCAAGGCCACCCTTTTTTGTGTCAGGTCGGCTTGTTCGCCGCCAACTCACCGTCTTCCGCCTCACGCTTAAGATAGCGCTGATCGATTTCCGGCAGCGGCTTGTCATCGATTGCGGCCTCGAAGGCCTTTAGGCGTTTATGGATGGATAGAAGCTCGATGATCGTTGTCCACGAATTGACCAGATACTGGAAAGAGTTACTGACCTGACCAAACGCCGTGGATATCTGCTGGAATATACCATAGGTAATTTTGCCCGCGACAATGGTGGGAACCAGCATGAGTAGCAAAAATACCGCATCAGCCTGCAAGTAGAAATAGCGCGCAACGTTGAAGTATAGATAGTGCCAGTACATCCGGAAATAGTTCTTTCGGACATTGCCGAAAAGCTCTTTTACGGTCACCGGGTCCGCTCGCTCAGCATGGTCTTCGCCGTAAACAAGCTCTTTACGGTAAGCAGCTTCAACACGTTGATTTCGGAAATTCAATCCGGGCAGTTTAATTCCGGCAGTAGCCAACAGTATGGTGCCAAACGCTGACCATAGAATCGCGAGCCAGAACAGAGCATGTGGTATTTCGCCGATAATTGGCAACTCAGAGACGTAGCTCGATAGCGAGAACAGAATTGGCAGGAAAACGACGAGCGTCATAACAGAATTTATCAGCGTAATTCCGAGGCCTTCGACGGTCGCCGAGAACCGCATCGTATCTTCCTGAACGCGCTGCGACGCACCTTCGATGTGACGTAGCTTCTCCCATTTTGACATGTAGAAGTTGTTCATAGCTGTCCGCCAACGGAAGACATAATGGCTCGTGAAAAAGTCGGTCATGATTGAAACAACCATGCTGAAAAATACCAGCTTGGCGAAACCAATTTGCAGACTGTAGAAATCCCAAGCCGTTATGCCTGGCTGTTTGGCAAGCGCATTCTGAAGCAAATCACCAAAAGGCCGTCGAAAATTATTAATGACGACGCTGACTTGGACCCCGAAGTACGTAACGGCGATAATCAGAAGGGAACCCCAAATCGACCAGTATTTCCATGGGTGGTCCTTGGCGGCTACCGTCCAGAATGCACCAAATATGCCAAGGCACGCCGTCAGATACGCGTAGAAATACAGATTGGCAGGCACGATGAAATAGGTGAGATCGAAGGGTTCTTGCTCAGGCATCACATATCCAAGCGAGGCACCGACAGCCTGAAATACAAGATACCAACCGAAAATAGCGACAAACGCCCAAATCACTGCGGAGGTGAAAAACAGTTTGGGTTTTGGGAAGAAGGAATGGAACACGTTTTGAACTCTCGCGAGTTTTGAGGTCGGCCATTATTGGCGAAGCAGTTTTGTGGGAAACTAGGCCAGAAATCGGTTAGCAGCAATGCGGCAAACGCTAACTTACGAAGATGTAAGATAAATCGACGGTTCTGTAATCATACATTACCAAACCATTACTTACGGCAAGCCTGCAAGCGCCGAAAATTACTCGGCAAGCGTGAGGATCAGCGGGCCGTTCTTGGTCGCCACAACCGTGTGTTCGAACTGAACCGTCGGTGCGCTCGGGTCGCTGAACAGCGTCCACGGATCGTCATCACCATCCTCGGCCCAGTAGGCCCCCATGGACAGGAAGGGCTCGACCGTGAACACCATTCCTTCGGTCATGATCCGGGTTTCATCCTTGTCGGGCCATGTCGCAAGTTCGGTCGGCTCCTCGTGAAGGGAGCGACCGATGCCGTGGCTGGCAAGGTTGGTAATCAGCGTGTAGCGGTTTTTCTTGGCGAAGGCCCCGATAGCATTGCCGATATCGGCCAGCGGGCGACCGGATTTGATCTGTTGCAGGCCGGTCCACATGGCGCGCTTGCCATCGCGGCACAGGCGCTCGATTTCTTTTTTGACGGGCGGAACGGCAAAGGATGAGCCGGTATCGCCGAAGAAACCATCCTTCACTGCCGATACGTCGATATTGACGAGATCACCCGCCTTGATGATGCGGGGACCCGGAATGCCGTGGGCCACCTCTTCATTGACACTGATGCAGGTGGCGCCGGGAAACTGATAGCAGAACTCCGGGGCAGACACCGCGCCGTTGTCTTCCAGAACCTTGCGGCCAATGGCGTCCAACTCCAGCGTGGTAATACCCGGTTCCAGCCGATCAGCCATGGTCTGCATCGCCAATGCGCAGATGCGACCAATGTCTTTCAGCTTGACCAGTTCTTCTTCGGTGGAGATGACCATTGTTGTTCCGTCGTGTTTTTCAGGCCACGCCTTTCGCCCTATCGGCACGTCCAGTCAATTCTTTTCTGACGATTGGGGCGACTTTGGTGCCGTACAGCTCGATACCGCGCATGATCTGATCATGCGGCATCAGGCCAATGGCCATCTGCAACAGGAAGCGGTCATTGCTGAAAACGCTGTGCGCCTTGATGATTTTTTCCGCCACCAGTTCAGGCTCGCCCAGAAACAGATTGCCCTCCGGTCCACGCGCCACGTCGTATTGCGCACGGTTGGTTGGTCCCCAACCGCGCTCGCGACCGATGCGGTTCATCACCTCGGCCTGCGGACCATAGAACTGGTCGGCGGCCTTGTCGGTCGTGTCGGCAATGAAGCCATGAACGTTGATGCTGGTCTTCTGCTTTGCCGCATCCTGACCCGCCCGGCGTGCGGCCTCGCGGTAGAGATCGAACAACGGCGCATATCGCCGGTATTCGCCACCGATGATCGCCAGCGCAACCGGCAGACCCATGGCACCGGCGCGCGCCACCGATTGCGGTGTACCGCCAACAGCAATCCACACCGGTAGACGCTCCTGCAACGGACGCGGATAGACGCCGCGCCCGTTGATGGGCGGGTGCGTGTTGCCGGACCACGTGACGATCTCCTGCTCGCGAAGGGCCAGAAGCAGATCGAGCTTCTCGCTGAACAGCTCGTCGTAATCCTCAAGATTATAGCCGAACAGCGGATAGGATTCGATGAAGGAGCCGCGACCGGCCATGACCTCAGCGCGTCCGTTGGAGAGAAGATCGACCGTTGCAAATTGCTGGAACACCCGGATCGGATCATCGGAGCTGAGAACGGAGACAGCGCTGGTCAGGCGAATATTTTTGGTCTTCACGGCAGCAGCAGCCAGCACTGTCGAGGGCGACGAAATCGCGTAATCGGGGCGGTGGTGCTCGCCAAGACCGAACACATCCAGCCCGACCTGATCGGCAAGCTCAATTTCCTCCAGTAGGTCACGAAGCCTTCGCGCGCCCTCTTGGCCCTTCGGTGCGTTGGGATCGACGTCCGCGAATGTATAAAGCCCCAGTTCCATGCCTGTTTCCTTCCGTATCTCTTTTCAGAGATAGGCATGGATGCCGTTGGAGGCAAACCCAAAATGTGGAAGAAAACCTTCGATGGATTAGATGGACCGCTGCAATATCAAAGACGCTGAAGCAGTGCCTCCATCTGCTCCGCAGCCGCGTTCCAGCCTTCCTCGAAACCCATCTCCTCATGGGTCTTCTTGTCTTCCGCCGTCCAGTGCAAGGCGCGCGCGATGTATTTCGTCGCCCCGTTGCCAGCATCTTCGAAGGTCACATAGCCGGTCATGAAAGGTCGGTCGCCCGGCACCCAGCCCTCGCGAAACGCATCGGTAAAAATGAGGCGCTGGTTGGGAACAACGTCAAGAAACACACCGAGATTTTCATAGACCTCGCCGGTCGGCGCATGCATCGTGGTGTTGAAGGCCCCGCCAGGTCGCATATCGATCACGGCGCGCGATGTCTGATACGGCAAAGGCGCCCACCACTGGATCAACATTTCAGGGTCCGCCCAGGCCTGAAACACCTTTTCCGGCGGTGCATTGATGATGCGGCTCAGTGACAATTCATGCTCTGCGATCTTCTGCATCCGCTGTCCCTCCCCTAAGACAGCGAATACCATATCGCATTTTAGCAATAACTATAACTAACCATTTTTAGGTAGCGCTCAACGTCCTGCGAACCGCGTTTTTCCAGCCCTTGATCTTACGCTCGCGGGTCTCGTCATCCATTTTAGGCTCGAAACGCTGGTCGCGCGACCAAGCATCTGAAAACGCCCTCATGTCCGGCCAGACCCCAGCCTTGCTGCCCGCAAGCCATGCGGCACCGAGTGCGGTCGTTTCAAGGATGACCGGGCGGTCCACGGGTGCGTAGATAAGGTCGGAAAGACGCTGCATCGTCCAGTCGGAGGCCACCATGCCGCCATCGACGCGCAGAACCGTATCGCCATTGGCGTTCTTCCAGTCCTTGTGCATGGCGTCCAGCAGATCGCCGGTCTGATAGCAGACGGCTTCGAGTGCCGCGCGTGCAAACTCCGCCGGGCCCGTGCCGCGCGTCAGCCCAAACATCGCGCCGCGTGCATCCGCATCCCACCAGGGCGCGCCGAGACCGACGAAGGCAGGAACCAGATAGACGTCCTGCGAAGGGTCGGCCTTTTCGGCCAGCGCTCCGGTTTCCGAGGCTGAACCGATCACCTTCAAGCCATCCCGCAGCCATTGCACCGCAGCGCCCGCCACGAAGATGGAGCCCTCCAGAGCGTATGTCGTCTTGCCATTCAGTCGGTAGGCAATGGTCGTCAGCAGCCGGTTCTTGGAGCGAACCATGTCTTCACCAGTGTTGAGGAGCGCAAAGCAGCCCGTGCCATAGGTGGATTTCAGCATGCCGGGTTCGAAACAGGCCTGCCCGATGACGGCAGCGTGCTGATCGCCCGCCACGCCGAGAATGGGGATCGGCGCGCCGAACAGTTCTTCATCGGCCACGCCGAATTCGGCGGCACAATCCAGCACTTCCGGCAGAACCAACGGCGGCACATCGAGAATGTCGAGAAGCTGCTTGTCCCAGACATTCTTTTCGATGTTGAACATCAGCGTGCGCGACGCATTGGTGGCATCGGTCACGAAGGATTTGCCGCCCGTCAGCCGCCAGATGAGGAACGTATCGACCGTGCCAAAGCACAACTCGCCCTTTTCGGCCCGCTTGCGCGCACCCTTGATCTTGGAGAGCAGCCAGGACAGTTTGGTGCCGGAAAAGTAGGGATCGAGCAGCAGGCCGGTTTTCTTGACGAAGGCCTTCTCGTGGCCGTCTTTCTTCAGTTTTTCGCAAAGCTTGGCGGTGCGCCGGTCCTGCCAGACGATGGCGTTGTGCAGCGGCTTGCCTGTGTCTCGCTCCCACAGCAGTGTGGTTTCGCGCTGGTTGGTAATGCCGATGGCGGCGATATCAGAGGCCTTCAGCTTGGCTTTTTCGAGTGCCTGTTTGATGGACCAGACGACGCTTTCCCATATCTCTTCCGGGTCATGCTCTACCCAGCCTGAATCGGGAAATATCTGGCGGAATTCTTTCTGCCCCGTGCCTGCCACCTGCATCGAACCATTGAAAACGATGGCCCTTGTCGATGTCGTACCTTGGTCGATGGCGAGGATATATCCGCCCATGCATGCCTCCCGAAACTATGTCTGCGGCAAAACAATATGCGCGGCGGGGAAAGTCAAGCCACCGCCGCATGCATCCTCATGTCAAATACGATTGCCAGTTCCCCCGGTTTAAGCATAACCTGATGTAAAGCGTTGCAACGTTGGGGAAAAAAGGGGACCGCATGCACAGGACTGTAATCGTAACCGGCTCTACCAGCGGCATTGGCCTTGGAATAGCCCAAGCCTTCGCCAATGATGGCTGCAACGTGATGCTCAACGGCTTCGGCGATGAGCACGAAATCGAAGATACGCGGCTTTTGATGGAGGCGGAAAGCGGCACTCGCGTACTGTACCACCCCGCCGACATGACCAAGCCTGACGAAATTGCCGACCTGATCAAGACCACCCACGAGAAAATGGGTGCGGTGGATATTTTGGTCAACAATGCGGGTGTGCAGCATGTTGCCGCGGTGGAGGAGTTTCCACCGGAAAAATGGGATCAGATTATCGCCATCAATCTGACCAGTTCTTTCCACACCATGCGTGCTGCCATTCCGCTGATGAAGGCTGCTGGCAAAGGCCGCATCATCAACATCGCTTCGGCCCACGGCCTCGTGGCCTCACCCTATAAATCTGCCTATGTCGCGGCAAAACATGGTATCATCGGCCTGACGAAATCCGCAGCGTTGGAGCTTGCCGAAACCGGAATTACCGTCAACGCCATTTGCCCCGGCTATGTGCTGACATCACTGGTGGAAAAGCAGATACCCGATACGGCGAAGTCACGCGGCATTAGCGAGGACGAGGTGAAGAACGATGTTCTCCTGCGGCTGCAAGCAACGAAGGAATTTGTGACGGTCGAAGATATCGCAGCCACCGCCATCTTTCTGGCCAGCGATGCGGCGAAGCAGATCACCGGCACGCATATTTCCATCGATGGCGGCTGGACCGCCCAATAATCAAAACGCATACGAAGGCACGGCATGAAAGACGCAATCAGCTTCATCCTCAACAACGAGACCGTTTCTCTTCGGGACTTCGGCCCGACGGAGACCCTGCTCGATTATCTGAGGCTGCAAAAACGACTGACCGGCACCAAGGAAGGCTGTGCAGAGGGTGACTGCGGCGCCTGCACCGTGCTGGTCGGGCGGCTGATGGACGGCTCACTGCGTTACGAAACCGTCAATGCCTGCATTCGCTTCATCGGCTCGCTGCATGGCAGCCACATCGTCACCATCGAGCATCTGGCCAGCAAAGACGGCGTTCTGCATCCGGTGCAACAGGCCATGGTGGATTATCATGGCTCGCAATGCGGCTTCTGCACCCCGGGCTTCGTCATGTCGCTTTATGGCCTATGGCTGACGAGCAACAAGCCATCTCGTGCAGACATCGAAAAGGCTTTGCAGGGCAATCTCTGTCGCTGCACCGGCTACGAGCCCATCATCCGCGCCGCCGAGAGCGTGACGGCTGCCAAGCCCAGCACGCTGTTCGATCCGATCGAACGGGACCGTGCCAGCATCATGTCCCGCCTATGGGCCATTCAGCTGAACGAGACGATCACCGTCACCAAAGATGACTGTCGCACCATCATCCCCTCCAACCTCAACGAGTTTGCAGCCGCCTATGCCGCCGAGCCCAAGGCGACCATCGTTGCAGGCTCCACCGATGTCGGCCTGTGGGTAACGAAGCAGATGCGGGCGCTGAACCCTGTGATCTTCATCAATCACTTGAGCGAGCTGCAATCCATCTACGTCGAGGACGGCGGCATTTCCATTGGCGCTGGCGTAACTTACGCCCACGCCTTCACCGTTCTCGCAAAGCACATTCCACCCTTCGCCCGCCTGATCGACCGCATCGGCGGCCAGCAGGTGCGCAATATGGGCACGATCGGCGGCAACATCGCCAACGGCTCACCAATCGGCGATACTCCACCGGCGCTCATTGCGCTGGGTGCGACGCTCACCTTGCGCTCCGCATCAGGCAGCCGGACCATGCCGCTCGAAAAATACTTCATCGACTACGGCAAGCAGGACCGTTTCGCGGGCGAATTCGTGGAGAAGATTTTCGTGCCGATCCCGGCGGCTGATGTGCATTACGCCATCTACAAGATTTCCAAACGTCGCGATGAAGATATTTCCGCTCTCTGTGCCGCCTATCATCTGAAGCTGGATCAGGTGGGTGCTGTGAAAGACATCCGCATCGCTTTCGGCGGCATGGCGGCAACGCCGAAACGGGCCGCGAAGCTGGAAGAGGCGCTTATGAATCAGCCATGGACTATGGAAACTATCGAAGCGGCGCGCGATCTCATCAACGAGGATTTCCAGCCTTTAACGGACTGGCGCGCTACTGCCGAATACCGGATGCTGACGGCGAAGAACCTGCTAACGCGGTTCTTTTTGGAAACATCCGGCGAGCGGCAGGAATTGCAGCGCTTCGAATTGGTGGAGGCCTGAGCCATGGACACCAACACGTTCGAGCGCACCAAAACCGCTGTCGATGGCAAGATGCACGCATCGTTGCGGCATGATTCAGCACACAAGCATGTCACCGGAAGCGCCGAATATATCGATGATATTCCCGAACCGGCGGGCATGATCCACGGTGCCATCGGGATGGCAGACCGGGCGCACGCCGAAATCGTATCCATGGACCTCTCAGAGGTGGAAGCCACGCCCGGCGTTCTCTGGGTCATGACCGGCAAGGATGTGCCCGGTGAAAACGACGTGTCCTCCGGCGGTCGTCACGATGAGCCGTTACTGGCAGAAAAGCTGGTGCAGTTTCACGGCCAGCCGATCTTTGCCGTGTTTGCCGAAACCCGCGACATCGCACGCAAGGCAGCCCGAAAAGCAAAGATCACCTACAACGACCTGCCGCATTGGAGCGATATCGACTGCGCCACGGAAAATGGCGAACCGCTGGTAACCCCCGGCATGACGCTTCAGCGCGGCGAAGCCGAGTTGGAGATGGACGTCGCCCCACGTCGCCTGACCGGCACGATGCGGATCGGCGGGCAGGAGCATTTCTATCTGGAAGGCCATATCGCCATGGCCGTGCCGGGCGAAGACGATGAAGTGACGGTGTGGAGTTCCACGCAGCACCCCAGTGAAATTCAGCACATCGTCAGCCACATTCTGCAAGTGCCATCCAACGCCGTGACCGTGCAGGTCCGGCGCATGGGTGGGGGTTTCGGCGGCAAGGAAACGCAGGGCAACCAGTTCGCAGCCCTCTGCGCCATCGCCGCCAAGAAGCTGAACCGTGCCGTCAAAATGCGCCCTGATCGCGATGAGGACATGACGGCCACCGGCAAACGCCACGATTTCCGTGTCGATTACGAACTGGGCTTCGATGACGAAGGCCGCATTCACGCGGTGGACGCCACCTATGCCGCCCGTTGCGGTTTCTCCTCCGACCTTTCCGGCCCGGTCACCGACCGTGCACTGTTCCACGCCGATTCAAGCTATTTCTATCCGCATGTAAAACTGCAATCGAAGCCTTTGAAAACCCACACGGTTTCCAACACGGCCTTCCGTGGTTTCGGTGGCCCACAGGGCATGTTGGGGGCGGAACGTTTCATTGAGGAGATCGCCTATGCGGTGGGCAAGGATCCGCTCGAAATCCGCAAGCTGAACTTCTATGGTCAGCAGGGCTCGAACCGGACGCTGACCCCCTATCATCAGGAGGTCGAAGACAACATCATCGCCCGCATCGTCGAGGAACTGGAAACCTCCAGCGACTATCAAGCACGGCGACAGGCGATCATCGAGTTCAACAAGACGAGCCCCATCATCCGCAAAGGCATTGCGCTGACGCCAGTGAAGTTCGGCATCTCCTTCACCATGACCGCCTTCAACCAGGCCGGTGCGCTGGTGCACGTCTATAATGATGGCTCCATCCACCTCAACCATGGTGGCACGGAGATGGGCCAAGGGCTTTACACCAAGGTCGCGCAGGTCATTGCCGATGCGTTTCAGGTGGATATCGATCGCGTCAAGATCACCGCCACCACCACGGGCAAGGTGCCCAACACATCCGCCACCGCCGCCTCTTCCGGCACCGATCTCAACGGCATGGCGGCTTATGATGCGGCTCGACAGATCAAGGAACGCCTCGTCAAATTCGCCATGGAAAAATGGAATGTGGGCGAAGGCGAGGTTACATTCCTGCCGAACCGCATTCGCGTGGGAACGGAAGAAATCGCCTTTAACGACTTCATCAAACAAGCTTATTTCGCCCGCGTCCAGCTTTCTGCCGCAGGCTTTTACAAGACGCCGAAAATCCACTGGGACAGGGCAGCAGGCAAAGGCACGCCGTTCTATTATTTCGCCTATGGCGCATCCGTCTCGGAAGTCTCCATCGATACGCTGACCGGCGAATATATGATGGAGCGCACCGATATTCTCCACGATGTCGGCAAATCGCTGAACCCAGCCATCGATATCGGTCAGGTCGAAGGTGGCTTCATTCAGGGCATGGGCTGGCTGACGACTGAGGAACTGTGGTGGGATGCAAATGGGCGACTGCGGACCCATGCGCCGTCCACCTACAAGATACCGCTAGCGTCCGACCGCCCGAAAATCTTCGATGTGAAACTGGCGGAATGGGCCGAGAACGCTGAGCCGACCATTGGCCGGTCGAAGGCCGTGGGCGAGCCGCCGCTTATGCTGGCAATTTCTGTACTTGAGGCCTTGTCGATGGCGGTTGCCAGTGTTGCGGATTACAAGGTCTGCCCACGGCTGGATGCGCCTGCAACGCCGGAACGGGTTTTGATAGCGGTGGAGCGCTTGAGGAAGGTGTGAGGGTAATGACGCAACGCTTGAGTGCGGCGCAGAGCCCTCTCTGGCCTGCCGGCCATCTCCCCCACAAGGGGGGAGCAACCGTGGGGCGAGGTCTTCCTTTTAGTCACCAAGCGCTTGAGGGATGGAGACGGCGCGGCATATCCTCTCCCCCCTTGTGGGGGGGATGGCCGGCACGCCAGAGGGGGTTCACGAGTACCAAGGCCAACGCCCATGCCTGACACCTCCCTCACCACCTTCCTGCAAGTCCCCACCATCCTCATCGAAATCAGCTCCGTCAAAGGCTCCGCCCCACGCGAAGCCGGAACCTTCATGCTCGTCTCGAAAGACAGCATCTGGCAGACCATCGGCGGTGGGCAGTTCGAATATATGGCCATCGACCACGCCCGCGCCATGCTGGCAGGCAAGACAGCCAACGACACCATGGACATCCCGCTCGGCCCCGAAATCGGCCAATGCTGCGGCGGGCGCACCCTGCTGCAATTCACAAAGGTCACACCCGCAATCGCCGAAGGGCTGAAGCAGCGGCTGGCGCAAGAGCATCAATCCCAGCCCGCAGTCTTCATCTTCGGTGCGGGTCATGTCGGCAAGGCTCTGGCGCAGTCACTGGCCCTCCTCCCCGTTTCCATCACCGTCATAGAAACACGGCGCGAGGAGTTGACGGGCCTGCCTGAGACCGTTTCATCCCACCTCACCGCCATGCCCGAAGCCATGGTGAAAAGCGTTCCCAGAGGCGGAACGGTGATCATCGTCACCCATGATCACGCTCTGGATTTCCTGATCGCCAAGGAAGCGCTTGCTCGCGATGATCTGGCCTATGTCGGCATGATCGGCTCCAAAACCAAACGCGCCACCTTCGCGCAGTGGCTGGAGCGCGAAGGTCAGCCAACGTCAAGGCTGGAGCGACTGGTTCTGCCTATCGGCGGAAACATCGTGAAAGACAAACGTCCCGCCGTCATAGCGACCTTGGTAGCAGCCGAAGTGCTTCACGCAATTCATCGCTCTGCCGCACCCGCCCCGGCCCGATCTGATCGCGACCATCCAGCAGGCCAAGATCACGCTTGATGTGGTCCTGCATTTCGTCTTCCTGCGACGGGTTCGATTGAGCCGATTTTCGCGTAAACAGGTCCAACATCCATAGTCGTGCAAATAGCCGTGGCCAGACGCTGAGAGCGGCTGTGCGCATATCATTTCTCCAAAGTTCTTTTGATGCTATGAAGGAGAAATGCTCCTGTTTTCATGGAAAAACCAATGAAACTTCTGACGATATGGATAAAGAGGACTTATCCATGAAACTGTCCCGCAACGTCCCCTTGAATGCCATGCGCGTGCTGGAAAGTGCCGCCCGTCACCTGAGTTTCACTAAGGCTGGCGAAGAGCTTGGCATGACGCAGACCGCGGTGAGCTATCAGATCAAATTGCTTGAGGATTTCGTCGGTGCACCGCTGTTCCTGCGCAAGCCACGGCAGGTGGAACTGACTCAAACGGGCGAGTTGCTGGCAGGCCGTGCTTCGCAGGCCTTTGGCATTCTGGCGACCGCGCTGGAAGAAGCGCGCAACAGGACGGCGGATGTTCTGATTATCTCCTGCACCACGACCTTCGCGCATCAGTGGCTGGCCAAGCGGTTGGGTGTATTTCAGGCCAAATACCCCAAAATCTCGGTGCAACTGGCTCTCACCAACGAGATCGTGGATTTCACCCGCACCAATGTCGATATCGGTATTCGCTGGGGCAAAGGCGATTGGCCGGATGTCATCAGCCGCCGCATCATGCGGCTGGATTTTGCCCCGGTCGTCAGCCCCAAGCTTGCCGCCACCATCGGCGGTCTGAAGCATCCCGCCGATATTCTGAAATTGCCCATCATCAGCCCCAATGACCGCTGGTGGAAACACTGGTTTGCCGAGGCGGGGGTGACCGAGACCGATCTCGATAGCCGAACCGGCAGCGATTTCGGCATCCAGAATCTGGAAGCGCAGGCCGCTATCGCGGGCCACGGCGTCGCCATCGTCAATCCCGTGCACTTCGCCGAAGACATCGCATCCGGTCGCCTGCTCCAACCCTTCGACCTGGTCTGCAATGATGGCCACGATTACTGGATCGTTCATCACGAAAGCCGACGCAAGGTCGCCAAGATCAAGGCGTTCAGCGAGTGGATGGAAGAAGAGTTTCCCACGGAGCCGTGATTGCCGCTATTTTGCGCTCAACAAATCTGTCGGTTTCGCAGGTTCCCTCTTTTCTGAAGCTCGAAATTCTCGCACAGTGCGGTGCAACGTCAGGGGAACATAATGTACGAATATGCCATTGCGTGGGAATGGATGGCCTTTGCCGTCAGGTGGCTGCACGTGATCACCGCCATCGCCTGGATCGGCTCGTCCTTCTACTTCATCGCACTGGATTTAGGGCTGGTGAAACGCCCGAACATGCCGCCGGGTGTTTATGGTGAAGAGTGGCAGGTGCATGGCGGCGGTTTCTACCATGTGCAGAAATATCTGGTCGCGCCTGCCTCGATGCCGGAACATCTCACTTGGTTCAAATGGGAAAGCTACGCCACGTGGCTTTCCGGGTTTGCCATGCTGTGCATCGTTTATTACGGCGGCGCTGATCTGTTCCTAATCGACCATTCCGTGCTGGAACTCACGCAGTTTCAGGCCATCTGTCTGTCGCTGGCCTCGCTCGCCATCGGTTGGGTGTTTTATGATCTTCTGTGCAAATCACCCATCGGCAACAACACCTGGGGCCTGATGGCCGTGCTTTACATCGCGCTGGTGGCGATGGCCTGGGGTTATACGCAGGTGTTTACGGGTCGCGCCGCCTTCCTGCATCTCGGCGCGTTTACCGCCACCATCATGTCGGCCAACGTCTTCATGATCATCATTCCCAACCAGAAGGTCGTCGTCGCCGACTTGATCGCCGGTCGCACGCCGGACCCGAAATATGGCCGCATCGCCAAGCAGCGTTCGCTGCACAACAACTACCTGACGCTGCCCGTCATCTTCTTCATGCTGTCGAACCACTATCCGCTGGCATTTGCCACCCAGTTCAACTGGATCATTGCAGCGCTGGTCTTCCTGATGGGCGTCACCATCCGCCACTGGTTCAACACCACCCACGCCCGCAAGGGCAGACCCACATGGACATGGCTGGTCACGGTGCTGATCTTTATCGTCATCATGTGGCTTTCCACCGTGCCGAAGGTGCTGACCGGCGAACAGGAAGAAAAAGCAGCGAAGCTTTCGCCCATTCAGCAGCTTTTCGCAGCCGATGTGCATTTCGCCTCAGCGCGGGATGTGGTGCAAAGCCGCTGTTCCATGTGCCATGCGGCAGAGCCGGTCTGGGAAGGTGTTCCCTTCACACCAAAATCGGTGAAGCTTGAGACAGATGCGCAAATTGCGGCGCATGCACGGGAAATCTATTTACAGGCGGGACGCTCCCATGCCATGCCCCCCGGCAACATCACGGCGATCACGCCGCAGGAACGCAAGGTGCTGACCGCATGGTATGAGAGCGCCGTATCCCAAGGAAAAACGGAATGAGCATGCTTCTGCTGCGCGGACGTCTCTTGAGCTTCAACCGCGCACCGCTCGCAATCGATGATACGGCAAGCTATGTCTATATCGAAGATGGCGGTCTGCTGCTGGAAAACGGCAAGATCAGCGCCATTGGCGAGTATGCGGACGTCCGCGCGCAAGCACCTGAAGACATCGAAGAAACGGACCACCGCCCTCACCTCATCGTGCCGGGCCTGATCGATCTGCACATGCATTTCCCGCAAATGCAGGTCATCGGTTCCTACGCCGCCAATCTGCTGGAATGGCTCGACACCTACACCTTTCCGGAAGAGTGCCGTTTCGTGGAAAGCGCCCATGCGCAACGCATCGCCACCCATTTCTACGACGAACTGATCCGCCACGGCACCACAACGGCTGTCGCCTATTGCTCGGTTCACAAGACATCTGCCGACGCTTTTTTTGCCGAGGCCATGAAGCGCAATATGCTGATGGTGGGCGGCAAGGTCATGATGGACCGCAACGCCCCGCAAGGCCTGCTGGACACACCGGAACTCGGCTATGACGAGACACGTCAGGTTATCGCAGACTGGCACGGCAAAGGCCGCAACCACGTCGCCATCACGCCTCGCTTCGCGATCACCTCGACGCCGAAACAGATGGAAGCAGCACAAGCGCTGGCGCAGGAATTCCCTGACCTCTTTATCCAGACGCATCTGTCTGAAAACCTGGACGAGATCAACTACACCTGCGAACTCTATCCCGATGCCATCGACTATACCGACATCTATGTCCGCTATGGCCTGATGGGCAAAAAGACGCTGCTCGGCCATGCCATCCATCTGTCGGATCGTGAAGCCGATGTGCTCTCGGAAACCGGCGCGGTGGCCGTTCACTGCCCCACATCCAACCTCTTCATCGGCTCCGGCCTGTTCCCAATGAAGAAGCTGCAACGGCGAGAAAAGCCGGTTCGCATCGGCGTGGCCACCGATATTGGCGGCGGATCGAGCTATTCCATGCTGCGCACCATGGACGAAGCCTACAAAATTCAGCAACTGCTGGGAGAACGTTTAAACCCGCTGGAAAGCTGGTACTTGATGACGCGCGGCAATGCCGAGGCGCTGTCGATGGTAGACCGCATCGGCACGCTGGATGTTGGTACAGATGCCGATATCACAGTGCTCAACGCATCTTCGACGCCTGCAATGGCATTGAAGATGGAAGTGGTGACCAGTCTGACGGAAGAACTTTTCCTGATGCTGACCATGGGAGATGACCGCACTGTGGTTGAAACTTACATCGCAGGCATAAGTGCCAAAACTATACTTTAGGATGCATAATTCTTAAGAAAAGAAGTGCGTTCGAATTTAATTATATTTAAACATTAATTATCTAATGGTCTCTTAGGCAGAACATCGACCCCGGTCGCCATGACGGCACACCGCTCTGTCATGCATCACCATTTCCTACGAACTATCCGCTCTCTGAAGTGTTTTCGCACAGCCGTTCTCCCGCGGCTGCGCCTTCGAGTGCCTTGTGTTCGCAGTAACTAAGTCTACCGCGAGGAACGATGTCATTTCTTAAAAACGCAAGTATTCGGACAAAAATCCTATCCTTGATCATCCCGCTATGCGTTGTGGGACTAAGCGCTACGGTCTTTATTTCCAGCCGCTACAAGGCAGCGGATACGAGCTATTCCGACTTCATTGCGAAGGACAACATCGCGAGCGTCGAGATGGCACGCGCTAACCGCAATATGGTCGCCTCTGCCTACGGCGCATATCAAATACTGACCTACCGTCAGCAAGACCCTGGAATGAAAAGGGCGCTGGATTTTTATAACGACAGCAAGGCCAAGCTTTTCAGCAGGTTTGACCGTGTCAAAGAACTTGTTCCAAACGAAAGCGCAAAGATCGATTCTCTTCTGACGCGCGCGAAAGAGGTTATTTCCATCACCGACCAGGCTGTTCAAATGGGCCAGGTGGATCAGGATGAACAGGCGAAAGCCGTTCTGGCGAAAGCTGACGCTTTAATTTTACCTCTGACAACGGACAATGCTGCGTTTCTGGACGGCATAGTCAAAGCAGTCGGCGTCAAAAGTGACGCACTGAGCGACCAGACGAACTCTACCATCTTCACGTCCTTGATGGTAGTCGGCATCACCTTCGCACTGGGTATCATCGCCTCCCTCATCGTCGCCGCCAAGGGGATCACGACACCGATCGCATCCTTGCGCGAACGGATGATTTCGCTTGCTCAGGGTCAGACGGCAGCGCCTGTCGAAGGCCAGGACCGCAAGGATGAAGTCGGCCAGATGGCGAAGGCCGTTTCCGTCTTCCGCGACAACGCACTTGAGAAGATTCGTCTGGAAAAGGAAGCCGAAGCCAATCGCAGCGTTTCCGAGAAGGAACGCATCGACCGTGAAGCGCAGAAAGCACAGGACGCGGCAGACACGCAGTTTGCCGTCGATCAACTGGCAAAGGGTCTGGGCCGTCTTGCAGATGGTGACGTCGCATACCGCATCGAAACGCCTTTCGTTTCGCACCTCGATACTCTGCGCAACAACTTCAATGGTTCGGTTGCCAATCTGAACGATGCCCTGCGCGCCGTTGGCCAGAACGCACGCGGTATCGATGCCGGTGCCAACGAAATCCGCTCTGCCGCAGACGACCTCTCCAAGCGCACGGAACAGCAGGCGGCATCGGTTGAAGAAACCGCAGCCGCTCTCGAAGAAATCACCACAACGGTGAAGGATTCGAGCAGCCGTGCCGAAGAAGTCGGCCATCTCGTTGCCAAGGCCCGTGATGGTGCGGAAAAGTCCGGCAATGTCGTGCGTCAGGCCGTGACCGCCATGAATGAGATCGAACGCTCCTCTGGTGAGATCACCAACATCATCAGCGTTATCGATGAAATCGCGTTCCAGACCAACCTTCTGGCCCTGAACGCAGGTGTTGAAGCGGCACGTGCCGGTGAAGCCGGTAAGGGTTTTGCGGTTGTTGCACAGGAAGTGCGTGAACTGGCGCAGCGCTCTGCAAAGGCTGCGAAAGAGATCAAGGCATTGATCACCACGTCTGGCGAACACGTTCGCTCTGGCGTGACGCTGGTGGGTGAAACCGGCAAGGCACTTGAGGTCATCGTCACCGAAGTCCAGGAAATCAACCGTCACATCACCGCGATCGTTGAATCGTCGCGTGAACAGTCGGTCGGCCTTCAGGAGATCAACACCGCCGTCAACACCATGGACCAGGGCACGCAGCAGAATGCAGCCATGGTCGAGCAGTCGACAGCAGCCAGCCACAGCCTTGCGAAGGAAGCGGCCTCTCTCAACCAGCTGCTGTCTCGCTTCAACCTCGGTCAGGGCGAAGGTTCTGGCCGGACCATGCCATCGGCTGCGCCAGTCAGATCCGCGTCAGCCACGTCCAGACCGGCACCATCTCCAGCCCGCGCACTGGGTCGCAAGATCGCTGGCGCTTTTGGTGGTGGTTCATCAGCAGCAGCGGTCGCGCAGGATACCTGGGAAGAATTCTGAGCCACCCCAACAAAACACTGACACTGCGGGCGCCATTGGCGCCCGCTTTTTTATGCATCAGTTCCAGAAGGGTCTGGAGAACAGTTCCGCCCCGAGGACCAGAAGGCAGATCAGGAACCATTGCCGAAATCTCGCCGGGCTGACGATCTTGCGGATCGATTGCCCGAGCCACATGCCAAGAAGTGCTGGCACGATGGCGAGTGCCGAAATCCCCACATCATCGATCTGCACGGCGGCTTGAGACGCCAGACCCAGCGCCAGCGCTACGGTTGAAACCGTGAATGAAAGCCCGAGTGCCTGCACCAGCATATCGCGATCGAACCCCATTGACTGGATATAAGGAACGGCGGGCATCACGAAGACGCCGGTCGCACCTGTCAAAAGCCCGGTGATGAGACCGACGAGCGGCGATAGAAAGCCCATCAAATGCCAGGGCACCACAAGAGGTCGCGCCAACAGGCTGTAGGCGGCATAAACGACCAGTGCCGCACCCAGCGCCGATGTCGTCCAGCGCGCCGCACCACCCGTCATCAGCTGAACACCGATCAAGGTTCCCGCGACGATGGCAAACATCATCGGCCAAAGACGAAGCATAATCGCCCGAAAACTCGGCCCCGCAAAAAGCTGCCAGATATTGGTGACGAAGGACGGCAGAAGCAGCAGGCCTGCCGCTGCGACGGGTGGCATAAAAAGGCCCAGAACACCCATGGCAACGGTCGGTAAGCCCATGCCCGTCACCCCCTTGACGATGCCCGCTAGAACGAAAGTTCCGGTTATTGCTGCGAGAAAACCAATATCCATCGTCGTCATTAAATGCGTCCCGTCATTGCCACCGGGTCTGTTTTAAGCCCTGAGATTTTCCGATGCTACGGCGACGACCGAAACGACGAGAGAAACCGTTCCTCTTGTCGTGGCGAACCTATAAAACTCTTTCAGAACATGTCTTTTCACTTAATTTCAATTACCACTCAGGCCTAAGTTCGTGATATGCGGTTATCATTCAAATGTGAAAGATCATTTCATGGCCAAAATCCTCACCATTGCCGACCTGAAGAAAAAGGCGAAGCGCCGCGTTCCCAAGATGTTTTTCGACTATGCCGATAGCGGCGCATGGACCGAAAGCACCTATCGCGCCAATGAAGATGACTTCGCCAAGATAAAACTGCGACAGCGTGTGCTGGTGGATATGACCAATCGCTCGCTGGCAACCGAAATGATCGGCGAGAAGGTCTCGATGCCCGTGGCGCTTTCGCCGACCGGGCTCACCGGCATGCAGCACGCCGATGGCGAGATGTTGGCGGCCAAGGCGGCAGAGGAATTCGGCGTGCCCTTCACGCTTTCCACCATGAGCATCTGCTCCATCGAAGACGTGGCATCGGTCACTTCGCGCCCCTTCTGGTTCCAGCTATACGTGATGAAGGACCGCGACTTCGTCAACAATCTGATCGACCGGGCCAAGGCAGCGAAATGCTCGGCGCTGGTGCTGACGCTCGATTTGCAAATCCTCGGGCAACGTCACAAGGATCTGCGCAACGGTCTCTCTGCGCCACCCAAATTCACGCCAAAACACATCTGGCAGATGGCAACGCGTCCGCAATGGTGCATGGACATGCTGCGCACCAAGCGCCGCAGCTTTGGCAACATCGTCGGCCATGCCAAGAATGTCTCCGACCTCTCCTCGCTTTCCTCATGGACAGCGGAGCAGTTTGACCCGCGCCTTTCCTGGGAAGACGTCGCCTGGATCAAGCAACGTTGGGGCGGCAAGCTCATTTTGAAGGGCATTCTGGATGAGGACGATGCGCGCGCTGCTGCCGATACGGGTGCAGATGCCATTATCATTTCCAACCACGGCGGGCGCCAACTCGACGGCGCGCTTTCTTCCATCGCCATCCTTCCCAAGATCGTGGATGCAGTCGGCGACCGGATCGAGGTGCATCTGGATGGCGGCATACGCTCCGGTCAGGACGTGCTGAAGGCGATCGCCACCGGGGCGAAGGGCACCTATATCGGCAGGCCGTTCCTGTACGGTCTGGGTGCCGATGGCAAACAAGGTGTCACGACGGCGCTGGAAATCATCCGCAAGGAAATGGATATCACCATGGCGCTGTGCGGCAAGCGACTGCTGACGGACGTCGACCGCAGCATTCTCGTGCAATAAATTTGGCCACTTTCGCGCGTTTGATCCCTCACATTCGCGTGAGGGATTAGGGCCTGCCTGTGTTGTCGCCGAATGGCTGCTCTTCGGAAATGCGCGACCCTTTACCGCTTGTGCCCGCGCTATCACCTTGAACCGAAACCCCTGAAAATCAGACTTTCGCGATACCCGTTCATCTCCTTCAGCCACACCAACACGCCCTTTCCAAAACTCTGCAAAACCGCTGCCAAGCCCCAGATTTGACCCGCCACCAGTCGGGGTCGATTTTCATACTTAATTAAGGCTCAAGGCAGTCTTTAAAGTCTTAGCGGTTTTGTTGCCTGACATTGGCTTCAGCTTGCAAAGCTTCGGGCGGTACAGACGGACAAGGGGAAATGCATGTCGGGAAAGATCAGACGTAGAATGGCTGGAGCATGGATTTTTGCTTTTGTTTTCTTCTGCGCGATCGTCTCTTTTGGGGCAGCGCCAGCGCAGGCGCGCTATGCGCACATCATCATCGACGCGAAGACGGGCAAGGTGCTGGACTCGCAAAACGCCGATGTCATCAACTTTCCTGCCTCCCTGACCAAGATGATGACCCTCTATCTGACCTTCGAGGCGCTGCATGATGGCCGCCTGAAACTCGATCAGCGCATCACCATGTCCAAGAACGGCGCGGCGACCATTCCGTCCAAACTCTGGGTCAAGGCGGGCACCACCTTTACAACGCGCGAGGCCATCAATGGCATGATCGTCAAATCCGCCAACGACCTTGCCGAGGGCATGGGCGATCATCTGGGTGGATCGGAAGCCAAATTCGCGCAGATGATGACACGCAAGGCCCGGCAGCTGGGCATGACGAAGACGGTGTTTCGCAATGCGTCCGGCCTGCCGGACAGGGCACAGGTAACGACGGCGCGGGATATGGCAAAGCTCGGTCTTGCGCTTCAACGGGATTTTCCCAGAGAATACAAGATGTTCAACACAACATCCTTCAAATTCAGGGGCAAGACGATCCGTGGCCATAACCGGCTTCTGACCCGCTATCAGGGCGTGGACGGCATCAAGACCGGCTACACCAACGCTTCGGGCTTCAACCTCGTCAGCGCCGTCAACCACAATGGTCGCAGCGTCGTGGGCGTGGTTCTGGGCGGGCGGACGGCCCAGCGCCGTGACAACCAGATGGTCGCCCTGCTGGACAGGACGCTGCCCAAGGCGTCGAGAACACGGGTCAACGAACAGCTCATCGCCAGTGCCAGCACCAGCCGCACATTCGACGTACCGCCCGCAACCGTGCCGCTGCCAATGTTTGCCGAGCGGCGTGAGCCTGCAACCACGCAGGTCGCAGCAGCCAATGGTGCCATCGCCGACATGATCCAGACCTCGTCGGTGACGCCAACGGCATCTACGCACCGGAGTGCATGGGAAGTTCAGATCGCTGCCGCCGATTCAGAAGCCGCCGCCCTGACGCTTCTCCGCAATGCGCAATCATCGCTTTCTGCCGGACCGACAGCGGCTATAGCGCCCTATACGGAAGCCGTCCGCAGTGGAGGCACGACGCTCTACCGCGCTCGCTTCACCGGCTTTGACAATCAGGCCGACGCCCTCTCAGCCTGCAAGGACCTGAAAGCGCAATCCTATTCTTGCGTGGTCATGTCGAGCAACGGCTAGCGGCGACAGGCTTTAGTCCTGCCAGCCACTGGCGATAGCATTTCCGATCCGGTCCATACCATTGCGGCGCGCAAGCTCTGCCATCGGGGCCGTATCGTAGGGGATTTGCCGGTGAGAAACCTGCCATCCGTAGGCGGTCTCTTCGAGAACAGCGTAGGCCGCCAGCCCGTGCCCCGCATCCACCTGATGATGGAAGGGTTCGTCATCTTTCCAGCCGGGGCAACCAACGCTGCCCGGATTGACGATAAGACGTCCATCCGAAAGCTGAACCGTTCGTGCAATATGTGTGTGGCCACACAACATCAAGGGTTGTTCGATACCCGCCGCAAGCGCCTCGATCTCCGCACGCGCACGAAGATGCAGCACGCCCTGCGGCAGCAACTGTTCCAGCCAGTAATCCAGATCGCCTTTCGGTGACCCATGGCAGCAATAGGCAACGTCCTTGAAAACCATCTCGAACGGCAAGGCCTTCAACCAGTCGAGATCGGACGGAGAAAGCTGAGGATAGACGGTTTTTTCCCACGGTCCCATATCGTCGAATGGCTGCTCGATCAGGGCGCGGTCATGGTTTCCGCGGACACTGGGAATGCCGCCATCAATCAACAGCCGTGCCGTTGGCCCGGCATCCAGTGGGCCGCTGAAGCAATCACCCAGATTGAAGATGTCTTCGATCCCAAGCTTTCGTATATCCGCCAAAACGGCTTCAAGCGCAGCGTAATTGCCGTGAACATCGGCGATTGCAGCAAAAATCATGGTCGTCAGCTTCCCCGATAGGTCGAGTAACTGTAAGGCGAAAGCAGCAGCGGCACGTGATAATGCCCTGTTTCATCGGCAATGCCGAAGCGAATAGGGATGACATCCAGAAACGCCGGTTCCGGCAACGTCAGCCCTTTGGCGCGCAGATAGTCGCCTGCATAAAACACCAGTTCATATTGACCTGCACAAAATGCCTCTCCAATCAGCAAAGGCCCGCCATCGACACGACCATCGCTATTGGTTTCAACAGTTTTCAGCTTCTCGCGGCGCTCCCCATCCAGCCGGTACAGCTCGATTTTCAGACCTTGCGCGGGTGTGCCATTGATAGCATCGAGAACATGGGTCGTCAGGCCGGTCATAGGGTTGGCTCCGCAATGAAATAGGGCTCGTCGTAAAAATATTCCTCGAGATTATTGCCCGGCCCATCCCGGTCGACAACGAGAAAATCGCAGGTCTCACCTACCGTCATCAATGGGTGATGCCAGACGTTACGATGGTAATTCACGCCTTGACCGGCATTCGCGATGAAAACGTTGGGCTTGCCTGGTCTGCCATTCTCATCATGCGAAACCACCACGAGAAACGGCTTGCTGGACAGCGGTGTAAAACTCTGGCTGCCAAGCGGATGTCGCTCCATCATGTCAAGCGTATAGGGAAATCCGCGGGCCTTGCCTCTGAAAATATTGAGCACGACCCGCGCACCCTCGCCCGCCACATCGGCCTGCGACAAGGCATGGTAACGTTCGGTATTGCCACCATTGATGCGGCGCATGGATGATGGTTCGGGCTCTAGGACATCACCGAATGGTGCGAATGCGTGCCGTGTGAGGGGCTGTATTTCAAGAAATTCGGTCAATGCTATTCACCTTGGGCCCGCCAATGACTGACTGTATCGAGCCACTGCAATAACTCTGGTATCGTCGTCTGCGTCGTTTCCCAAATGATGTTTAGATCCAGAGTAAAATATCCATGCGCAACCCGGTTACGCAAACCGCGGATCGAATGCCAAGGGAAATCTGGATGATCTTCAATAAAATCCGGGTACGTTTCCATCAGACGAACTGCGGACTCACCGATCACGATAAGGCTCATGCCGACAGCATGTTGTGTCTTTATATCTGAAAGAAACTCGCCCTCCTGCATTCCAGAAACGAAACTTCTCGCAGCTTCAGCGGCTCTCCTCATATCAGCAAGATAATCTAACCGCCGATCCAGATTCATATCGGCTTAGCTTCCGAAAGAACACGAAGCTTTACGCGCTCTGGAAAGTCCCCCGGAGTGAGGAGATGGATTTTTGTTCCGAGCATCATTTGCTCAAGAGCGTCCTGAAGACCTCCAAGGCTCAGTAATGTTGAGCCCGGCAACGCATCTACCAGAATATCCAGATCGCTATCCGGCCTGTCCTCGCCGCGCGCAACGGAGCCGAACACACGGGGGTTGGCCGCGTTAAAGCGTTTGGTCGCTTCGCGGATGGCTTCACGGTTGTTTTCTAGCACTTCCGAAGGTTTCATCGCACATCTCCTGCAACGCGATATAGATCGTCGCGGTTACGGTGAAAAGACGGTTGTGTGCGCATCCGATTAGCCTTGTGGCAAAAGGGCGGACAGGCGCAGCCGCGCGATCTTTTCCACCTGCGCCGATGCCGTTGCGAACTCATCTTGCCCATCATGATGAATACGCTGCTCGAATGCTTTCAAGATGTCAGCCTTATCAAGCCCTTTGACCGCGATGATGAAGGGGAATCCGTTCTTTTCGACATAGGCGGTGTTGAGTTCCGTAAAGCGACCGTGCTCCTCGGGTGTCAGCCGGTCAAGGCCCGCACCGGCCTGCTCACGGCGGCTATCGTCCGTCAGGCCGCCTGCGATGGCAAGTTTTCCAGCGAGGTCCGGGTGCGCGCGCAGGACGCCCAGTCTTTCCGCCTCGGACGCCGCGCGAAACTGCGCAACGAGCGCGGCGTGCAGGCTTGCCGCTGTTAGTGGTTCAGCAATTGCGCCTGCATCGAAGGCCCGCTCAGCAATGAACGGTGAATGCTCGAATATTCCGCCAAAACGGCTGATGAAATCCCCCCGCTCCATCACAGTGTCTCCGGCTTGTGGTGCGCATGCCAATGACGAGCGATTTCAACGCGTTGCGGTATCCAGACCTTGTCATGGCCAAGAACATATTCGATGAAGCGGCGAAGTGCTGCCGCCCTGCCCGGGCGCCCGACGAGGCGGCAATGAAGACCGATGCTCATCATTCTCGCGGAGCCCTCTGCACCCTCCTGATAGAGCACATCGAACGTGTCCTTCAGATAGGTGAGGAACTGGTCGCCGGAATTAAAGCCCTGCGGTGTGGCAAAGCGCATGTCGTTGGCGTCGAGCGTATAGGGAATGATCAGGAATGGATCATTCTTGGCACCCTTGACCCAATAGGGCAGATCATCCGCATAGGAATCGGAGGAATAAAGGAAGCCACCCTCCTCTATCACCAGCCGCAAAGTGTTATCGGACGGTTTGCCCTGATACATTCCGTAAGGCCGTTCGCCGGTCAGTTCCGTGTGCAGACGTACCGCTTCCAGAATGTGTTTACGCTCTTCCTCCTCGGAGAAATCCTTGTATTCCAGCCAGCGGTAACCGTGGCTGGCAATTTCCCAGCCCGCTTCCTTCATGGCGGCCACCGCTTCCGGGTTGCGCGCCATGGCGGCGGTAACGCCATAGACCGTGGTTGTCACACCAAGCGAGGTGAACATGCGCCAAAGCCGCCAGAAGCCCGCGCGCGATCCATATTCGTAGATCGATTCCATGTTGAGGTTGCGCTGCCCGGGCCAGGGTTGCGCGCCGACGATTTCGGACAGGAGCGATTCCGACGCCTTGTCGCTGTCGAGAATGCAGCTTTCGCCGCCTTCCTCGTAATTGATGACGAATTGCACCGCAATTCTGGCATCACCGGGCCATTTCGCATCGGGAACAGTGCGACCGTAACCGACGAGGTTGCGGGGATAGTCAGCCGAAATCATCAAATCACCTTCACGCAAATTTCGTGAACGGTAACATTGCGGACCGGAAAGTCGAGTGCATTTTACTGCATTCTCTGATCAGGCACTTTTGCGCGCAGAGACCCGCCCCATGGGATGCAGCGAGTGCACGCGGAAAGGAGCACCGGGCTCGTCTTCCACGAAAAGCGCAAGATTGGTAAACTCGACCGGACGTGCCAGAACAGGCTCGAAAACACCTCGAACGGCCTTTTCCACCCTTGCACAATCGGCTGGAACGACGCCGCCCGTCAAAATCATCTGAAAGCGAAACTCGTCCATCACGTAAGGGTGGCCCCAGCGATGAAGGTTGGTCAGTTGCGTTGCCGACAGCCGGTCCGGGTCTGCCCGTTCGATATCGGCATCGGAGAGCGGCATGCGATAGCGGTCGAATTCCTGCACCACGCTTGCTGCAAGAAAATTCAGCGTTTCGGACTGCCATGAGGGGACCAAGCCGTAGGTATTGCCAAGCTTGGCGATTTCGAGTGGTGGCAACGTGAAGGGCTGATGTGTGCCGGCGAAATGCATCAAGGCGCGCAGCAATGCCGCCTCGCCCACCTCATCCAGCAGTCGGAAGGGAGCCTTGATCGAACCGTGGAAACCATACCGGCGCGGCAGCGCGGTGTGATAGGAAATTTCCTGCATGCCCAGACTTGAAACCGCAGGTGGTTCAACGCTCTGACCGGAATAGACGTCACGGCCCAACCAGGCGGACGCCGCATGGCTGAGCGGGTCGTTCGGGGTCGGCGTAAAATGGATGGCATACCGCATGCGTCGTCACCTCGCCGTACGAAACGGTTTTCTTAAGCTCTATTGCATGAGCCAAGCTGTTAGGTGATTTGCGTGACAGATTGACGACTGTAAAAGCCGTGGCGTCACATCTTTGCGTTGAAAACACGAATGTGATCGTCGAGTGTAAAACTATCGGGCACATCGGCCACGTTCCCGAGAACCGCGTCCAGTGCGGCATCGGCCAGTCGGTGCGCCAGCCCGAAACTGACCTTGAAGCCGCCCGTCAGCGCCACGATACGCGGGTGATCGGGATGCCGCCCGACCATGGGATCTCGTCCGATTGCCTTTGGCCGGAGCCCGGCCCAACGCTCGATCACGGTTGCATTGCGCAGTGACGGCACGATCTGTCTTGCTTTTTCTATCAGCGTATCCAGCAATTCATTGGTGGAAAAGGCGTCATCGAAATCCTCTTCGCTGGTGCTGCCGATGGCGACCGTGCCGTCCTCATGTGGCACGACATAGAGCCCATTCAAGAACACCACAGGCAAAGACGGGTCTATGTCAGCCCGAAGCAGCGCAGCCTGCCCTTTAACGGGCTGGCCAAGTTTTTGGTCCGAAGACAGGCCGAATGCACCCGACAGCAGCGGGAAAGACTGGTGACCTGCGCAAACAATGGCATGGCCAAACGCGATCTGTTGCCCAGTCGTCAACTGCGCCGTCCCATCGGGAGAAAGCGTCGACACGCCGCACCGCTCCATCACGCGAACATGCCGCGACTGGCGCAGATAATGCGCAAGGCTTGCGATGAACGCTCTGGGCGACACTTTGGCGGCCAGCGTGTCGCGCACGAAACCTGCCTCGCCTGCACCTGCATCCACCCAGCCATCGACAGGTGGCGCATCCAGCACGTTCCAGTGAAATTGCTCCCCGGCTGTGCGCCAATTCACGCGTGCTTCCTCACTATGGCGTTCGGCAATCGTACGAAGATGTGGCTTCGGCAGCGGAATGAGCCGCCCGCATCGGCGGTAACCGGCAGACAGACCGGTCTCGGCCTCTATCGCGGCGATATCCGCCTCAAGGCTGACGAGCGCATCGAACTGGAATTGCTTCTTGTCGGACCAACGATCCGGCATATGCGGCATGAGTGCGCCCAGAAGCCCGCCGCTTGCGCCATCGCCGATGTTTCCCGCATCCAGCAACAGCGTATCGATACCCAGCCTGTCAGCCTTGACCGCCGCCCAGAGCCCCATGATGCCACCGCCGATGATCAACAAAGACACGCTTGATGGCAAAGGTGATTGACCTGTTTGATCGGGAAGACTATCGGCTTTGACCATGACACACCCCGATAACAGTGGACCGGAACGAGCCGGTTCAAACATGCTGGATTGGCGAGAGGGCGATATGCCCTATTCGCTTGCCTTTGGCGATCATTTTTATTGCCAGACCGATGGCAGGCAGGAATGCAGCCATGTTTCGCTGTCCGGCAACGGCTTGCCGGAGCGCTGGAAAACAACGCAGGGGACGTTCCGCATCGGCGAGCTCGGCTTCGGCACGGCGTTGAACCTGTGCGAGACGTGGCGGCAGTGGAAGCTCTCAAGACCCGCCGATGCGCAGCTGCATTTCGTGTCCTTCGAGCTTTACCCGATGACGGCCCGTGAGCTGGATCGAGCGCTCTCCCATTGGCCGCAACTGGATGCTGAACGCAAAGCCTTTGTCGCGCAATGGCCTTCAGACCCGGAGGGCTGGGTCGAGATCACTCTGGATGAGCAGACACGTCTGACCGTTTTCTGCGGAGATGCCATGCAGGGCATAATCCAAAGCACCGATACATTCGACGCCTGGTATCTCGATGGCTTTGCACCAGCGAAGAACCCCGAGATGTGGACGCTGGACATCATGTCGGCGGTGTTTGAAAAGACCGCTCCCGGCGGCACCTTCGCGACATTTGCGGCAGCCGGTTTCGTGCGGCGCAATCTGGGCGAGGCCGGGTTTAAAGTCGAGAGACGGCCCGGCTTTGCCGGAAAGCGCGAAATGCTCTGCGGCACGAAACCCGCCCTATAGAGCATTTCCAGCAAAAGTGCGAAGCGGTTTTGCGTCCGGATAATGCGTTAAAACAAACAGGTAGAGCGTTTTCGCGTTTCGAAGAAAAGCGGAAATGCTCTAGACCAGAACGAAAAACGCCCGGATTTGCATCCGGGCGTTTTTCATTTCAGATCAGAACCGATCAACCGCGCTTGCGGCCACGACCGGCATTACCGGCAGGACGACCCTGACCGGCAGGGGCAAAGGAGCCAGCCTTACGGGCCGGACGACCCTGACCACCGCGATGGTTGCGGTTGCCAGCAGGCTTGCCAGCAGAAGCGGCAGCGCCTTCGGTCTTCGGACGCTTGAAGTCGGACGTCACTTCCAGATCGTTGTCACGCTCGACAGGTGCAAACTCACCGGCACGCTGGCCACGGAAGTCGCCGTTGCGGCGTCCGCCGTCACGAGGACCGCCTTCGCGATGACCACCGTCACGGGGGCCACGCGCAGGACGGTCGCCATGAGCGCGTTCACCACCCTGACGACGTGGACCGTTGGCGTTGGCGCGATTGCCACCGTTGCCGCCACGGTTGTTGTTGCCGCGCGATGGGCTGGCCAGACCTTCAGGACGCTCGCCCGAAAGAACTGGAATTTCGATCTTCATCAGCTTTTCGATGTCGTGCAGCAGACGGGTTTCGTCCGGTGCGCAGAACGCGATAGCTATGCCATCACGACCTGCACGCGCGGTACGACCGATGCGGTGAACATAGGCGTCGGCCACTTCCGGCAGATCGTAGTTGAAGACGTGCGTCACGGCAGGAATGTCGATGCCGCGTGCTGCCACGTCGGTTGCGACCAGAACCTGGACTTCGCCGTCCTTGAAGCCCTTGAGCGCACGCTCGCGCTGACCCTGGCTCTTGTTGCCATGGATCGACTGGACCTTGAAGCCGATGTGCTCCAGATGCTTGGACAGCTTTTCAGCGCCATGCTTGGTGCGCAGGAACACGATGGCGCGGCCATCCGGGTTGTCTGTCAGCGATTTCTTCAGAAGCTCTGTCTTGTCGTTCTTGCCTGCAACGAAGTGAACATACTGCTCGACCTTGTCGGCGGCCTTGCCTGGAGGCGTGACCTGAACGGTGACAGGGTTGGTCAGGTAGCTGCCTGCGAGATCGGCAATTGCCTTCGGCATGGTTGCCGAGAACAGAAGCGTCTGGCGGCCAGCAGGCACCATTCTGGAAATCTTGCGCAGGTCATGAATAAAACCGAGATCCAGCATCTGGTCGGCTTCATCAAGCACGAGATACGTGACCTTCGACAACGAAATCGCGTTGCGTGCGATGAGGTCGAGCAGACGGCCAGGCGTGGCAACCAGAATATCTGTGCCCTTTTCCAGCTGTAGCTGCTGCTTGTTGATGGACGCGCCACCAACGACCTGATTGATCTTCAGATGCGTCTTACGCACGAAACCACGAAGGCTCTCGCCAATCTGGTTTACCAGCTCGCGCGTTGGCGCAAGGATAAGCGTGCGGGTCGTGCGGTTTGCAGGACGGTCGGGCTGCTTCAAAAGCATTTCGATAATGGGAAGGCCGAAAGCGGCAGTCTTGCCGGTACCGGTCTGCGCAAGGCCGATCATGTCGCGGCCTTCGAGAAGAAGAGGAATAGCCTTTTCCTGAATAGGAGTAGGCGTTGTGTAACCGAGCTGGGTGACACCGGCCACGATTTTTTCGGAGAGGCCGAGTTCGCTAAAACTGGTCAATAGTATACCTTTCGGGGCGCCAAAACGCTTGCATCCGGATCAGCCTTGCTGTCCGGTTGTCTTGGCGTCAAGAACCCCGCGTGAATTGGGAACTTGTGGGTTGGAATGACTTTCTGCGCTTCAGTGCGGCGCGTACGCCGTCTCCTGTATCAATGCGCTTTTCCCTCATGCGTCTATCGTTTTTGTCTGACGCTGCAGCTCACGCGGCTGCCTAAGGGTGAAAGCTTGATGGGGGATGTGGTCTTTTTGGCAGGGAAAGTCAAGTGAATGTTTCTCGGAACTCTCGTTAAGCATGCCAGACTGACGAAACGGGCGATGTGCTGTGCCGTGTCGAAACACTAACGATTGATGAAAAACTATAGTTAAAAAGCTCTTGATATCTGAGCCAGCTCATAGCCAAGTTCATCATTCTACAATAGTTTCCATTCTACAAGAAAACGTAGATAGACGCGCTGATTCTATTGCGTTTCGCAGCAACGACGGAGACTATTTTGGTTGAGGGAGGTGGATTGCTTGAAAAAGCGCGTGAAGGCGTTCTGTCGCTGGATCTGCCCGCCTGCATCAAAGATAGCCAGCTTCGATATGTCTGCGTGAACGAAGCCTATGCCCGCTTTGCGGGGCGCACGCCGCCTGACTTTACGAATAAAACCACCCGCCAATTGCTTGAGGCCGCCGACGACCACGAACGCGAGGACAAGGAACGGCGCTGTCTGGTGTTTGCAACGGAAGAGATTGCCGCGTGCAAGAGCCACTTTCGCGATGAAACACACGGTTTGAAATGCGAGCGTTTCGAGACCGAAGACGGCGCCCTGTTTCTATACGAGGTATTCGAAACGCTGCCATCTGCCATGGTTGACCGATCTGCCGATGAACCTGCGACCCTGATCGACACCAGCATTCTCGACCTTCTGGATGTAGCGGTCGGGGTTTACGCCGCCGATAACCGGCTGCTCTATTCGAACGAGCGGTTCGAAAACCTCTACGCGGATTTGAACCTGAACTGGCAACAGGGCCTGCGTCTTGAAGACATCGCTTTAGCATTCTACGACCGCTGTTTAATGGCGGGAGAACCTAATGGCGAAGGCGTAGCTAAGCGGAAAATCTGGTTTGAGGAAAGGCTTGCAGAGATCAGCAAACCTTACTCCGAATTCATCGACGAAATTCCTGACGGTCGCTCCATCCGCTTTATCAACAAGCGGCTGGAGAACGGCATGCTCGTGGCTCTGCGCATCGATATCACCGATGCCAGAACGCAGGAAATGCTGATGGAAAAGCACACGCGCGAGAACTGGCTGTTCCGGGAAGCGCTGGAGCGCTTGCCGGTTTCCGTCTTCATGCTGGATAGCAAGCGCCGCCTCACCTATGCCAATGCTTCCTATGAAGCGTTCTGGGGCGAGCCCAGAGAAAAGTTCTACGGGCTGACGGAAGAGGAACTCTTCGTCCATGAAGGCGAACGGTTCAGAGGCGAAAACGCCCATGTTCTGGAAACCGGCGAGGCGCTGGAGAGAGCCGAAGACATCACGCTGAACGACGGCACGGTCGTTCCGACCCTCGTCAGGGTGGGCCGCATCATCAGCCCTGCCAATGAGCCCTACTTGGTCGGCTCGGTCACCGACACGACGCTTTTGATGCAGCAGAGCCAGGACCTGCTTGCCGCCCGTAACGACGCCGAAAGACTGCACGCCGAAGTCGAGTCCATTCTCCAGTCGCTGCCCGTTGGCGTCATGCTGTTGGGGCCGGACCTCACCATCGAATACGCCAACAAATCCTTCTACGATCTGTGGGAAGTCACCGAGCAGATCGACCTTGTCGGCCAGCCCTACCGTCGCTATTTCGAAATGGGCTATGAAAGCGGCAAGTATGATTTCGGCGATACCAGCTTCGAGGATGCCTATCGTGACCGCGTCAAACGGCTGAGCCTCGTCGAGGGCTACACATCGAGAGAGGTCGAGAGCAAGGCTGGTAAGTTCACCATCCTATCCAAACGACGCATCGCCGGGGACAAGATTCTCATCACCTTCGCCGATAGCACCGCCGTACGCGCACGCGACCGGGAAATCAGCACCACGCGTCAGGAATTGCAGCGCGTTGGCGAATATATGCAGGATGCGACGCGCGTCATGGCGCAGGGCTTGGCGCTGATCCAGAACGATAAGTTCATCATGTCGAACGAGACGATATCGCGTATGTTCGACGTCGCGCCCGAGTTGGTAGCGCCCGGCAAAAGCTGGATGCCCCTTTTCAATTTGTGCTCGGAGCGTGGCGATCTCGGTGACGAGACAGAAACAGCATCAGCCCGCACGCAATTGATGGACAAACTCGCTTCCGGCCAGCCGTTTTCCCGATCCGTACATGTGAACAAGACACGCTGGCTGAACGTGGAATCGACCATGGGCGCCGGTGAATATTGGCTGATCATCGTCACCGACATCACCGATATGAAGCAGCGCGAGGCGGAACTTGAGGGCCTACTCGCCCGCGCTGAAGCTGCCGACAGGGCGAAATCCGAGTTTCTGGCCAATATGAGCCATGAGATACGCACACCGATGAATGGCGTACTGGGCATGGCAGAACTGCTGGCCAAATCCCAACTCGACACGCGGCAGCGGACATTTACCGATGTCATCGTCAAATCCGGCAATGCGCTTTTGACGATCATTAACGATATCCTCGACTTCTCCAAGATCGACGCCGGTCAGATGACGCTGCGCAACACGCCTTTCGACGCTGCCGAGGCAGTGGAAGACGTAGCATCCCTGCTGTCCTCGCAGGCGCTGGAAAAAAACATCGAACTCATCGTCCGGGTCGATCCGTCGTTGAAGCAGATCGTCAGCGGCGATGCCGGTCGCTTCAGGCAGATCGCGACGAACCTCATTGGCAACGCCATCAAGTTTACCGAAACAGGCCATGTCCTGATCGAGCTTTCCGGCGAGAGGGCAGACGACAGCGAACTCATGCTGATCCTGTGCGTCAGGGATACCGGCATCGGCATTGCGCAGCACGAACTGGACCGCATATTCGAAAAGTTCAGCCAGGCTGATGCATCGTCCACGCGCAGACATGAAGGCACAGGTCTCGGACTTGCGATAACAGTTGGTCTGGCCGGGCTTTTCGGCGGCAAGGTGGATGTGGAAAGCATCGTCGGTCAGGGCTCCACCTTCACCGTCACCCTGCCCTTGCGGGTGGTTGAAGAACGGAGCGAACAGGCGATCTCGCCGACCGACATGAGGAATGTCAGCGTTCTGGTCATCGACGACAATGCGATCAACAGGCAAATCCTGATCGAGCAATTGACGCGCTGGGGTATCGACAGCCACGCAGCGGAAAGCGGCAACGCCGGTCTCGCCATTCTGGAAGAGGCAGCCCGGATCGGCTTTAGCATCGACGCCGTCGTTCTGGATTACCACATGCCCGAGATGGACGGCATGCAGGTGGCCGCAAAGATCAGGGCTGACGCCCGCCTCGATGGCACAGCAATCATTTTCCTGACGTCGATGGACGCCGTCAACACCGGCAATAACGAATGCGACATCCAGTTCGACGCCCATCTGATGAAACCGGTGCGGGCGCGGCTTTTGCGAAAGACGCTGACGGATGTGGTCCGAACATCGCGATCAAAGCGCGCGGTTCCACACCGGCCAGATGCGACGGCTGCACAAACGCTTCCCGCACCCGCGGTCAGATCGACGCCCCATACGCCGCAGCCAAAAACAAAGACAAGGCCCACATCGTTGGACGTGCTGATTGCCGAGGACAACGACGTCAACCAGATCGTTTTCACGCAAATCCTGCAACAGACCGATCTTCGTTTTCGGATCGTCGCCAACGGCAAGAAAGCCGTCGAGGCTTGGAGTGAGGAAAATCCCTCCATCATTCTGATGGATGTGTCCATGCCTGTGATGAACGGACATCAGGCCGCGCAGGCCATTCGTGCGGAAGAAGACCGGCTGGAAACGGGTGCGCGCGTGCCGATTATCGGCGTCACCGCCCATGCGCAGGACAGCGACCGCGATCTCTGCCTTGCCGCCGGTATGGACGACTATCTGTCCAAGCCCATCAGCCCCGAACTGCTGCAGGCCAAGATCGACAAATGGTTGATGAGGGCGCCGGACAAGGCCCGTGACCTGAAATCCAATTAAAAACGCCGCCTGAGAAGCTCTCAAGCGGCGTCGGCAACTTTGTCTGCGCGGCGATAATTACCGGCGATTTCCATCCACGGAAAAAGCACCCGGGCCTGCAAAGACCAGATACAGGAAGATGAAGCAGAACAGGATGGCACCGTCGCCACCGTTCAGCACCGGGTAAAAGCTCTTCGGTGCATGGGCCATGAAGTAGGCGAAGGCCATCAGGCCCGAGGCCAGAAAGGCAGCCGGACGCGTGAAAAGGCCGACGAGGATCAGCACACCGCATACGGTTTCGATAATGGCAGCCGTCAGCAACATGGGAGGAAGCGAGCCTTCCATCTGCGAAGCAGGAAAGCCGAAAAGCTTCTGCGTGCCGTGTTCAATGAACAGAAGCGCAGCGATGATCCGCAGTGCAGCCAGAGCGTAGGGCTGATACCGCGACAGTTTGTCAAAAAATGCCATGTGTTTGTCCTTATGACGCAGGTTCGATCTTTTGATCGTTAAAACCTAACTTAGAAATACAACTAATCGAGATACACGGTTTGCATCCAAAAACAACATGCTCTGCGATCACTTAGAAGTGCGTGGAAAAGGCGGGTCGCCCGTCCCTCCCCACGCCCGGGGAAAATCGTCGAAAACGCAACGAAAACGGCGCCTTATCTCATGCGAACATGACGGGTCAGCGACAACATTAAGGCGCAGATCAGGATGCAATAGACACCCATCACCATGATTTGCGCGGTGAATGCCACGCCCCAGTCGATCAGCACACCGCCCAGACCAGGCCCCAGCGCCGAGGCAAAGACCATGATCGCGACGATCACAGCGCGGATCGCGCCCAGAAATTTGATGCCGTAAACTTCAGGCCAAAGGCTACCGAAGAGTGTGAGCGAGAAGCCGTCTGAAATTCCGTAGAGGATCATGAACGCGAAAACGACCCACGGCGCATCGATGACGCTGAGAAAGATGCAGCCGAGACCAAAGGGAATGAGATAGAAGGGCAGCAGGCGGAGGGCTGAAAACCTGTCGACGAGATAGCCGGAGAGCAGCGAATTGGTGACGGCAACCACGGCGTAAATCAGAAACGCCGATGCAAATGTCTCGACCGGCCACCCCTTGGATTGCGACAGATGCACCTGATGGAAGAAAATCGTGTTGCTGATAAAGGCGGGCGGCAGCATTCCCAGCATCAGGCCGTAGAAATATGGATCGCGCAGCACCTCACTGCGCGTCCAGTGTCTGGTAACCACAGCTTTCTGAGAGACTGCCACCGGAGTTGGTAAGCGCTCGTGCTTGATAAGCGAAAGAAGCGGGATCAGCAGAACAAGCATGAAGACTGCCACGACGGCCCAGAGATTTCGCCACCCGAACGCAGCGATGCCCGCAACTGCCAGGAGCGGCAACATCGCCTGCCCCGCATTCAGGCCCAGCGCCGATATCGACACGGCACGGCCACGTTCCGCTGCAAACCAGCGCCCGATGGTCGTATAGGCGGTATGCACCATCATGCCCTGTCCAAACAGGCGCAGAAAAAACAGACCGAGAATGAGCACCGCAAGAGACGTGGCTTGCGACAACAGTATGGCGCCAAGCGCGAGTGCAATGGCTGTCATCGACACCACGAGGCGCAACGCCTTGGCATCCAGAAGCTTTCCCAGCCAGACGAGACTGAACGCGGATGCAAGTGTGACGCCCATATAGATCAGCCCGAATTCCCCATCTGTGAGACCAAGCTCACGCCGGATTTCGCCGCCGGAAAGCGAAATGAAGAATGTCTGGCCGAAGGAGGACGCAAACAGCATCGCAAAGCCAGCACCCAGCCAGCGGATGTTATCGCGCAGAAAGAAAAGCAATTGGAGACCCTGACATTATAGGACCAGCCTGATCAGGCTATCATGCGCACCTGAGGCTGTTCCACCGGATTGAACGGCTGGAATGTTATGTCGGTCCCGACGATGGTTGCAACCGTGTTGGCGCAAATTGTTTCCCATTTTTCCGCGCCCGTTCCAAACGGTTCGGAGGCAACGGCAATGCCTGCCCCCATGTTGCGCCAATACAGGGTCGGTGGCCGCTCATCGCTGGACCAGCGGAAAGCATGGATTTTCTCCCCATCCGCGTGGATGGCACTGAAGCGAATTGGCAGGTGGAGACCGGAGTGATCAACGACATCAAGGCACAATTGAATGGTTTTGCGAAACGCCTCGATCGGATCGAGGTCGAGACCGAAGCCCGCCGCAATCAGGAACATCGCCTCACTATCGCCATTGCCCGCGCGCGAACAATAGACCTTATCCGGGATATGCGCTTCGATGGTGCGCTTGACCTTTTCATAATCGCCGATCTGGCCGTTATGCATGAAGAGGTGGCGGCCAAAGCCGAAAGGGTGGCAATTCGCCATGGAAACGCCGCCGGTCGTGGCGGAGCGGACATGGGCGAGAAACATGCTGGAGCGCAACTGGTGGCACAGCGAGGTCAGGTTTCGATCGGACCACGCGGGCAAAATACCGCGATAAATGCCGGGCTCGTCCCGATCGCCATACCAGCCGATGCCACAGCCATCGCCGTTCACCACCGTTTTCGCCTCCCGCGCCGCCATCGACTGGCTGATCAGCGAGCTTTCCGGCTCGATCAGAAGGCTGTCGAGCCAGACGGGAGAACCGGTATAGGCGAGAAAACGACACATGCTGGGCACCGTGGCGGGTTGCGATCCGGCTCTCAAAGCGCCGGATCAAGGCGTTTCTAAGATCGTTAGGCTTGCAGAACCACCACACGAGCGCCAACAGGTACGCGCTCAAAGAGATCGACGATGTCGTGATTCAGCATGCGAATGCAGCCACTGGACATGGCGTGACCAATGGATTGCGGCTGGTTTGTGCCGTGCAGACGGAACATCGTATCGTTGCCGCCCCGATACAGATACAAGGCGCGGGCACCAAGCGGATTGTTCGGGCCGCCCGGCATGCCGCCTGCATATTTCAGGTTCCGCTCAGGCTCACGGCGGATCATGTTTGGCGTTGGCGTCCAGCTCGGCCATTCGGCCTTGCGACCCACATAGGCATCGCCCCTCAGCGCAAGACCCTGGCGTCCGACGCCGACGCCGTAACGCATGGCCTGACCATTGCCCATCACATAATAAAGACGGCGAGCAGGCGTATCGACAACAACGGTGCCCGCTGGGTACGTGGTCGCATACGCGACCTGCTGACGGCGAAGCTCGGGATTGATCTTGTCCAGCGGCATGGCCTTCAGCGGAAATTTTTCATCCGGAATGGCTGCGTAGTTGTTTCTCTGCTGTGCAAAATTGGTGCTGGCGCAACCAGCAAGAAGAAGCGGCAATCCAAACAGGACACCACGGCGCGAAATAGACATGTAACCCCCGGTCGATGAATCTCTCTGTTACCAAGGAGTATAATTTTATGGTTAACAAACCTCTAATCGGCGGCATGTGACGATTAACGAAAGATCGCTTCGAGACACGAATTGCAGCCCGACTGGCGGCGTGTAAGTGGTGAAAACTTGTGCAGTCTTTAGGTTGCAATGGTCCAAACACACATCGCAGGACAGTTTGTGGGACGCAACCTTTCGTTCCCCTGCCGCATTTTAACGCAACAAGAACCAAAACTGCTTATTTTATGTGTGTTTAGCGTCCGGGGACCGATCTAAAAAATCTGACTTGAGACGACGCATGGTTCTTGCATTGCGCGCGTCCTTGTAATCAAATGGACAAAAATGGGGAACCTAAAGTTGGCATTTGACGAAATGATAAATGCGGACTCATCGCCGCGAAGCCCATACGAAAAGTATAATGATTGGTACAGCCGGCAGGACAGATCGCACCTGATCCAGAAATCCCGGGATGCCGAAAACATATTTCGAAAGACCGGCATCACATTCGCCGTTTATGGGCATGCCGACAGCGCTGAAAAGCTCATCCCCTTCGACATCATTCCCCGCATCATCTCCGGTCGTGAATGGCGCAAGCTGGCGCAGGGTATTGAGCAGCGCGTGCTGGCGCTCAACGCCTTTTTGGACGACATCTATCACAAGCAGGAAATCATTCGCGCCGGACGCATCCCCCGCGAGTTAATCGAGCGCAATGAGGCATTTCTGCCCGAAATGATAGGCTTCAAACCACCGGGCGGCGTTTACACGCACATTGTCGGCACGGATATCGTGCGCACCGGAGAAGACCAGTTCTACGTTCTGGAAGACAATGCCCGCACGCCTTCCGGTGTCAGCTACATGCTGGAAAACCGCGAAACCATGATGCAGATGTTCCCGGAACTTTTCCATGAGAACAAGGTCCAACGGGTCGAAGATTACCCCTATCAGCTGCGTCAATCGCTGGCATCGCTGGCACCTCCAGGCTGCAAGGGCAAGCCGCGCGTCGCAGTGCTGACCCCTGGTATTTTCAATTCGGCCTATTACGAGCACTCCTATCTGGCCGACATGATGGGCGTGGAACTCGTCGAAGGCTCGGATCTGCGCGTCATGGATGGCAAGGTCAAGATGCGGACAACGCGAGGCTATGAGGCCATCGACGTGCTCTACCGTCGTGTTGACGACGATTTCCTTGACCCCCTCACCTTCCGCCCGGATTCGGCGCTCGGTGTTCCCGGCATCATGGATGTGTACCGCGCAGGCAACATCACCATCGCCAATGCACCGGGCACCGGTATTTCGGACGATAAGGCTATTTATTCCTATATGCCTGAGATCGTCGAGTTCTATACGGGCCGCAAGCCGCTTCTGGAAAACGTGCCGACATGGCGCTGCTCCGAGCCGGACAGCCTGAAATACGTTCTCGACAATCTAGCCGATCTGGTGGTGAAGGAAGTTCACGGTTCGGGCGGCTACGGCATGCTCGTCGGCCCGACAGCGTCCAAGAAGGAACGCGCTTTGTTTGCCGACAAACTGCGTGCCCGCCCCTCGAACTACATCGCACAGCCCACACTTTCGCTTTCCACAGTGCCTATCATGGTGAAAAACGGCATCGCGCCACGCCACGTTGATCTTCGTCCATATGTTCTCGTCTCGGACAAGGTGAAGATTATTCCCGGCGGGCTGACACGCGTTGCCCTCAAGCAGGGATCACTGGTCGTGAATTCCAGCCAGGGCGGCGGCACCAAAGATACGTGGGTACTGGAGGACTAAGCCATGCTGGGAAGAACGGCGAACGGACTCTACTGGATGTTCCGCTATATCGAGCGCGCGGAAAACATTGCCAGGCTGGTTGATGCAGGCATGCGCGTGTCGCTGACCCGCAGCGGCAGTGCCGACGAAGACTGGGACGGCGTGCTGCAAAGTGCTGGCGCACGCGAGGAATTTCTCCAGACCCATGAAAAGGTGACCTCGGTCGATGCCATCGATTACATGCTGCGCGACAAGGCCAACCCCTCCAGCGTCATGTCTTGCATCGAATTCGGTCGTAACAATGCACGCATGGTGCGCACCGCATTGACGCGCGAAACATGGGAAGCGACAAACGAATTCTGGATTGAACTCAAGAATCTTCTTGGCCGCAAAGTAAAAGCCGCAGAATTACCTCAAGTCATAGATGTTATTAAACATCGGGCAGGACTTGTGCGCGGCGCCTTCCACGGCTCGATGCTGCGCAACGATCTCTACAACTTCTCGCGCATCGGCACCTTCATCGAACGTGCCGACAACACAGCGCGTATTCTCGATGTGAAATACTATGTCCTGCTGCCAGCTGCGGCCCAAGTCGGATCATCGCTGGACAATGCCCAATGGGAGTCGATCCTGCGCTCCGTTTCGGCCCATCGCTCCTATGGCTGGGTGTATGACGCAGAGTATAAACCTGCCAATATTGCTGACTTTCTGATTTTAAACGGACGGATGCCAAGATCGCTGGCCTATTGTTACGAAAAGATCGTCAGCAACCTTGGCCATCTCGCCGAAGACTACAGCGAGAAACATAAAGCCCACGATACCGCAGCAGCTATTCAGGCAACGTTGCAGAAAACGACCATAAACAGAGTAATGGATCAGGGATTGCACGAGTTTCTCGAGCTGTTCGTCAACAAGAACGCCCAATTGGGGCAGGAAATTACGGATGGCTACCGCTTTTATCAGTAAGCGGACGTGAGGGGATACGACATGCGCCTGAAAATCAATCACACGACCGAATATCTCTATGACGAGCCGGTCCCCTACTCCTTGCAACGCCTGCGGTTAACGCCTGCGAGCGGGCCGACCCAGACCGTGAAGGATTGGGAAGTCACCGTCGATGGCGCAACGCTGGAAGTGCGCTACGACGACCACTTCGGCAATCGCGTCGAATTGGTGGAAACCGAAGGGCCGCGCAGCACGGTCAAAGTTATTGCCCGTGGCGAGGTCGAGACCATCGACAAGGCTGGCGTCTTCGGTGCCCATATCGGCAACGCGCCGCTGTGGTTGTTCATGCGCGAGACGCCGCTGACCAAGCCCGGCAAGCTCATCCGTGAACTCGTTCGCCAGTCTACCGGCGACACGCCGTTGGAGAGACTGCACGAGTTGATGGCACTGGTTCATCTCGAGGTCGAATACGAAACCGGTTCGACAGGCACGGAAACGACAGCGGAGCAGGCTTTGGAAGCGGGCAAAGGCGTCTGTCAGGACCACACCCACATCTTCATTTCCGCCGCCCGGCATATGGGCATGCCCGCCCGCTACGTGTCCGGCTATCTGATGATGGAAGACGTCGCAGAACAGATCGCCACCCACGCCTGGGCCGAAGCCCACGTTCCCGGTCTCGGCTGGGTCGGCTTCGATGCCGCCAACAAGCTCTGCCCTGACGAGCGTTACGTCCGCATCGCCAGCGGGCTCTCCTATCGCGACTGCGCGCCGGTTTCCGGCATGCGCGTTGGCCTTTCCGATGAAAGCCTGACGGTATCAGTCACTGTCCAGCACGCCCAGAGCCAAAGTCAGTCACAAAGCTGACCATTCCCACCTGCTGACTGTCACGCCCGGCTCGCGATCCCGTGATCGCGAGCCGGTTTTTTATATCTCCACCGTTCTTCGAACGATTCAGAGTTTCACGCACCTTTACTGTCTACATAACCAGATTATGCTTTTATTTTGGATTTTTACTGGTCCAGAATTTAAGAATGGCCTCGTTGGAATCCTGCTTTTCTTGAAAACCACAACTCGAAATACTTTTTATCTCTTGGAGTCCTGCGAAAACCAGCCAAACCCAAAAAAAGTCACCATCTAGGCGTTAGAAACTGTTTTTTATTTTGCGTGCAAATACAACACGCAAATACTATTAGAATGACCTGTACATGATTCGGAAATCCATCATTATGGCTCAGCTTATTTCGCGCTTTAAGAATATGAGGGTAGTTTAGACTCTGCGTTAACTTTGGTAACACATGGGTCTGCCCGTCGTGTTAACCAATAATTCACACTTGGCGTACAATAGTGACGCTGTTCATGTGAGGTGTCCGTGATCGCACGATCTTGAGTGCGACGCGCGCACCGAAAGCTTCTGTCAAATGGGCTCTAGTGAACGATGGCGTAGGGACCAGACTCTCGAAGAGAGTTCTGCACGCATGATGCCCCCCGATGCGCCGGCTCTACACGAGCCATGTTCTGCTTAACATGCTGTTGTCCACAAGGACGCTCACTCGATCGACGCTATCGTCGAGCGCTTGAGACACCTTATCAATTCGCGCCTTGCGCATCCGGGGGACCGGATCAGCCCTCGTGGTTGCGCGGCAGAGAATTGATACGGCGAATGGCGCTTTGGTCAGTTATCAACGGGGGCACGTGTCCATGACTTCGATTATTTCTTCCCTTTCTGTCAAACAGATTGCCAATCTTTCAACCACCACTATGGCCAGCCTGAAAACCTCTGACGTTGCTGCCCTGAGCGCAACTCAGACTGCTGCGCTATCTTCCAAGCAGATTGCAGCACTAGACGCTGGCACGATTTCCTCATTCAAGACAGACGCGATCGCTGCCATCTCGGCAAAGGCCATCGTCGGTTTGACCGTTGATCAGCTTCAGGCGGTCGCCACGAGCCAAGTGTCGGTTCTGTCCGCAAACCAGATCGTTGCAATGTATTCCAGCCAGTTGGCAGCCCTCACGACCGGTGGCATCGAAGCATTGACCTCGACACAGGTTGGTTCTCTGACCGCCGCTCAGCTTGGAACACTCGACGCTGGCGAACTCAACTCCTTCACGACGAATGAAATTGCTGCTCTTAATGTCAAGTCCCTTGCTGGCCTGACAACGGATGCGATCTCTGGTCTTACCACCAACAAGGTGGCAGTCCTCAGCACGCCTCAGGTTGCAGCACTGACAGACAAGCAACTGGCATCGATCTCTTCCGCACAGCTTGCTGCTTTCGGAACGGGTCAGATCGCTGCACTGACAGCAAAGCAGATCGTTTCCATCTCGACCGACGCCATCGTCGGACTGACAAGCAATCAGACAGCAGTGCTCAGCGCAACTCAGCTGGCAGCTATCACAACCGCACAGTTGGAAGCCTTTACCACAGCCAACATCGCAGCATTGACCTCGACACAGGTCGGCTCCCTGACAGCCGGTCAGCTTGGAACACTCGACGGTAGCGAACTCAACTCCTTCACGACCGATGAAATTGCGGCCCTCAGCGTTAAGTCCCTTGCCGGTGTAACAACGGACACGATGGCTGCTCTTGCAACCAACAAGATCGCTGCTCTCACCAACCCTCAGATCGCAACACTGACAGATAAGCAACTGGCGTCGATCTCTTCCGCGCAGCTTGCTGCTTTCGGAACGAGCCAGATCGCTGCACTGACAGCAAAGCAGATTGTTTCCGTGTCGACCGACGCTATCGTTGGACTGACAAGCAATCAGACAGCAGCGCTCAGCGCAGCTCAGCTGGCAGCTATCACAACCGCACAGTTGGAAGCCTTCACCACAGCCAACATCGCAGCATTGACCTCGACACAGGTCGGTTCTCTGACAGCGGCTCAAATCGGAACACTCGACGGTGGCGAACTCAACTCCTTCACGACCGATGAAATTGCTGCCCTCAGCGTCAAGTCTCTTGCCGGTGTAACAACAGACACGATGGCCGCTCTTGCAACCGACAAGATCGCTGCTCTCACCAACCCTCAGATCGCGACGCTGACGGACAAGCAACTGGCATCGATCTCTTCCGCACAGCTTGCTGCTTTCGGAACGGGTCAGATCGCTGCACTGACTGCAAAGCAGATCGTTTCCGTGTCGACCGACGCCATCGTCGGACTGACAAGCAATCAGACAGCAGCGCTCAGCGCAGCTCAGCTGGCAGCGATCACAACCGCGCAGTTGGAAGCCTTCACCACCGCCAACATCGCAGCGCTGACCTCGACACAGGTCGGCTCCCTGACAGCCGGTCAGCTTGGAACACTCGATGCTGGAGAACTCAACTCCTTCACGACCGATGAAATTGCTGCCCTTAACGTCAAGTCCCTTGTAGGCCTGACGACGGACACGATGGCTGCTCTTGCAACCAACAAGATCGCCGCCCTCACCGCCCCTCAGGTCGCAACACTGACAACCAAACAAATCTCATCCATCACCTCGGGTCAGCTTGCTGCGCTTACAACAACACAGATCACTGCACTGACAGACAAGCAGGTTGCAGCTCTTAATTCAGAGATGCTGTCAGGCCTGAAAAGCGAGCAGGTGCAAGCCCTGAGCAACAAGCAACTCGTTGCGCTCACAACTGCACAGTTGGCAGCCTTCACGACTGGTAGCATCGAAGCATTGACCTCGACACAGGTCGGTTCTCTGACTGCCGCTCAAATCGGAACACTCGACGCTGGAGAACTCAACTCCTTCACGACGGATGAAATTGCTGCTCTCAACGTTAAGTCCCTCGCTGGCCTGACAACGGATGCGATCTCTGGTCTTACCACCAACAAGATTGCCGCACTCAGCGCTCCTCAGGTTGCAACACTCACAGACAAGCAATTGGCATCGATCTCTTCCGCACAGCTTGCTGCTTTCGGAACGGGTCAGATCGCTGCACTGACTGCAAAACAGATCGTTTCCGTGTCGACCGACGCCATCGTCGGACTGACAAGCAATCAGACAGCAGCGCTCAGCGCAGCTCAGCTGGCAGCTATCACAACCGCACAGTTGGAAGCCTTCACCACAGCCAACATCGCGGCACTGACCTCGACACAGGTCGGCTCCCTGACAGCCGGTCAGCTCGGAACACTCGACGCTGGCGAACTCAACTCCTTCACGACCGATGAAATTGCGGCTCTTAACGTCAAGTCCCTTGTTGGCCTGACAACGGACACGATGGCTGCTCTTGCAACCAACAAGATCGTTGCTCTCACCGCCCCTCAGGTCGCAACACTGACAACCAACCAAGTTGCATCCATCACCTCGGGTCAGCTTGCTGCACTTACAACAGCGCAGATCACTGCACTGACAGACAAGCAGGTTGCAGCTCTTAATTCAGAGATGTTGTCAGGCCTGAAAAGCGACCAAGTGCAAGCCCTGAGCAACAAGCAACTCGTTGCGCTCACAACTGCACAGTTGGCAGCCTTCACGACTGGTAGCATCGAAGCATTGACCTCGACACAGGTCGGTTCTCTGACTGCCGCTCAAATCGGAACACTGGACGCTGGCGAGCTCAACTCCTTCACGACCGATGAAATTGCTGCTCTTAACGTCAAGTCGCTCGCTGGCCTGACAACGGAAACACTGGCTGCTCTTGCAACCAACAAGATCGCCGCCCTCAGCGCTCCTCAGATCGCAACACTGACGGACAAGCAACTGGCATCGATCTCTTCCGCACAGCTTGCCGCTTTCGGAACAGGTCAGCTCGCTGCACTGACAGCAAAGCAGATCGTTTCCGTGTCAACCGACGCCATCGTCGGACTGACAAGCAATCAGACAGCGGCGCTCAGCGCAACTCAGCTGGCGGCTATCACAACCGCACAGTTGGAAGCCTTCACCACAGCCAACATCGCAGCATTGACCTCGACACAGGTCGGCTCCCTGACAGCCGCTCAAATCGGAACACTGGACGCTGGAGAACTTAACTCCTTCACGACGGATGAAATTGCGGCCCTCAACGTCAAGTCGCTTGCTGGCCTGACAACGGAAACGCTGGCTGCTCTTGCAACCAACAAGATCGTTGCTCTCACCAACCCTCAGATTGCAACACTGACGGACAAGCAACTGGCATCGATCTCTTCCGCTCAGCTTGCTGCTTTCGGAACGAGCCAGGTTGCTGCACTGACAGCAAAGCAGATTGTTTCCGTGTCAACCGACGCTATCGTCGGACTGACAAGCAATCAGACAGCGGCGCTCAGCGCAACTCAGCTGGCGGCTATCACAACCGCACAGTTGGAAGCCTTCACTACAGCCAACATTGCGGCACTGACCTCGACACAGGTCGGTTCTCTGACAGCCGCTCAAATCGGAACACTCGACGGTGGCGAACTCAACTCCTTCACGACCGATGAAATCGCTGCTCTTAACGTTAAATCGCTTGCTGGCCTGACAACGGACACGATGGCTGCTCTTGCAACCAACAAGATCGTTGCTCTTACCAGCCCTCAGATCGCAACACTAACGGACAAGCAACTGGCATCGATCTCTTCCGCACAGCTTGCTGCTTTCGGAACGGGCCAGGTTGCTGCACTGACGGCAAAGCAGATTGTTTCACTGTCGACCGATGCTATCGTCGGACTGACAACCACTCAGGCTGCTTCCATCAGTGCAACTCAGCTGGCGGCTCTGACAACCGCACAGCTGCAGGCCTTCACCACCGCCAACATCGCGGCGTTGACATCCACGCAGGTAGCAGTTCTGACATCTGCACAGGTCGCAACACTCGACGCTGGAGAACTCAACTCCTTCACGACCGATGAAATTGCGGCCCTCAACGTCAAGTCGCTTGCTGGCCTGACGACTGAAGCAATCATGGGCATGGAGGACACTAGGATCGACGCAATGTCGGACACTCAAAAGCAGTCGCTCAACGATGCACAGGTAGCAGCAATCATTGCCGCCTATGGCAACATCTAAGACTGACTGATACCAAGCTCAAACACGAACGGCGCGACCTAGGTCGCGCCGTTTTCTTTTGGCCCCACCTATTACAAGGCACAAACGCGGCAGATCGGGTCTCGTCGAGTGACTGAAATCAAGCAGACCTGAAGCACAACAAAGACGATTGGCGAAGAACATACCGAACCACGCCCCGCAACCATTTGCAGCTATCGAGGATGCGCTTTGAACGTTACACTTCCGCCAAGCCATAACCTGCTGCTGGCCTGAACGGCCAAGTCCCCTACAACCATCATCGTTCCATTCCCGAAGACGACCTAGAGCGTTTATTGTTAATTGAGCAGGTTTTCGTCAGAGCAAGCTTGGCTAGCGAACGGCATTATCCCAGGTACTGTCACGCCGAGAGCTTCGAGCCTAGCGAAAAATGCCCGCAGAATGCTTCCATTTAACAAGGAAGCGCTCTAGGCCACCGCAAAGACACCTTGTCAACCGTGGGTGCAATATCCCCCTTCCCGAACGTATAGCTCTAGACCGCAACGGTTTTCGACGGCACGCAGATCACTCAGAAAAATGGATTGGACATACTGCCCACTTATCGAGCCTGCCCGTCGGATGTCCTCATTCGACGTGGCGGCCCTCGCTCTCGCTTTATTCTCGCGAACACGCTCAGTTCTCAGAAACAAAAAAGCCCCGAGCCGGGAGGCTCGAGACTTTGCGGTGAGGTTTGGAGCGCTTCTCTAAAAAGGGGAAACGCTCTGAATAAATGGCTCAGAGTTGGCCGATGGAGATGGTTTCTTCCATTTCGACCTTTAGCACATTGCGCAATGGCAGGCCAAAACCCTCGGCTTCGATTTCGAAGACGTCGCCTGCTTCGGGCTTTACGCCATCTGCGAAGGATAGCGTTGCCGTGCCGAACATGTGGACGTGGACTTCGCCTGGTGCGCGGAACAGGCCGTATTTGAAGTGGTGGTATTCCAGATTGGCGAAGGTGTGGGACATGTTGTCCTCACCAGATAAAAACGGCTTTTCGAAAATGACCTTGCCGTCGCGTAGGATGCGGGACGTACCGCGGATATCCGACGGCGGAGCGCCGATACGGATTTCTGGGCCGAAGCTTGCCGGGCGCAGCTTGGAGTGGGCGAGATAGAGATAGTTCATCCGCTCCGTGACGTGATCCGAAAACTCGTTGGAAACGGCAAAGCCGATGCGGAAGGCCTGGCCTTCATCGGAGATAACGTAAATACCAGCCATTTCGGGCTCTTCACCACCATCAAGCGCAAACGACGGCGACATCAGAGCCGCACCTGGTGCGGTCGCGACATGGCCATTACCCTTATAGAACCATTCAGGCTGAACGCCCTTCTGGCCCGCAGCAGGCTTTCCATTTTCGAGGCCCATCTTGAACATCTTCATCGAGTCGGTCAGCGTTTCCTCTGCCGCTTCGCCAGCCTTCTTATGCATGCTGTCACGCGTGGCAGCCGAACCCAGATGGGTAAGGCCGGTACCTGTCAGGTGCAGATGGGCAGGATCTGGATGCGTGATCGGCGGCAGGAACTTGCCTTCAGCATAGGCTTCCTCGAGGTCGATAGCATCGCCATAACCGCGCGCTTCGATGACCTCAACCAGCGTCTTGCCGGCATTGGCAGCTTCGAGCGCCAGCGCGTAGACCGACTCGGCATTGTTGACAGCACGCGCCTGTCCGCCCTCTTCACGAGCGGCGACGATAATGCTTCCGTTCGCATTCTTGATCTGAGAAATCAGCACGGTAATTCCTTTCAAAGACGTTTGACGCCTGCATCTCATGAAAGTGGCCGGAAACCGGCCACTTGTTATCATTTCAACCGATGGAACGCGAGCAATCAGCCCTTGTTCTTGTTGTAGACGTCGAAGAAGACGGCAGCGAGAAGCACGAGGCCCTTGACCATCTGCTGGAAGTCGATGCCAAGACCGACGATCGACATGCCGTTGTTCATGACGCCCATGATGAACGCACCGATAACAGCACCGGTGATCTTGCCAACGCCGCCGGATGCCGAAGCACCGCCGATGAAGCAGGCCGCGATCACGTCAAGCTCAAAGCCCACGCCAGCTTTCGGCGTCGCGGAGTTCAGACGCGTCGCGATGATCATACCGGCGAGACCGGCCAGAACACCCATGTTGACGAAGGTCAGGAAGCTCAGTCGCTCGGTGTTGATGCCGGAAAGCTTCGTCGCCTTCTCGTTACCGCCCATGGCGTAGATACGGCGACCGATGGTCGTGCGGCGCGTGACGAAGCTATAAAGCGCGATCAGGACCAGCATGACGATGAGGACGTTTGGCAGCCCACGATAGGTGGAAAGCTGGTAGCCGAGGAACAGGATCGCGCCAGCGATCAGCAGGTTCTGTACGATGAAGAAGCCGAAAGGCTCGACATCGATACCGTGGCGAACATTCACCTGACGGCGGCGCAAAGCCAGCACGAACAGGGCAAGCGTGATCGCGAGCGTCAGCACCATGGAAGTGACGTTGATGCCTTCGATACCACCGATATCCGGCAGGAAGCCGGTGCTGACGACCTGGAAATCGACCGGGAACGGACCGATGTTCTTACCGCCCAGCACGAAGAGCGTCAGGCCGCGGAAGACGAGCATGCCCGCCAGCGTCACGATGAAGGACGGAATGCGGTGATAGGCAATCCAGTAGCCCTGTGCCGCACCGATCAGACCACCGACGCCAAGGCAGATGAGCGCTGCTAAAAGCGGATTCATGCCCCACTGCACGGTCAGGATGGCCGCGACCGCGCCGACGAAGGCGACGATCGAGCCAACTGAAAGGTCGATATGCCCTGCGACGATGACCAGCAGCATGCCGAGCGACATGATGACGATGAACGAGTTCTGGAGGATCAGGTTCGTCAGGTTAACAGGGCGAAACAGAATACCGCCGGTGTAAAACTGGAAGAAAACCATGATGGCGACGAGCGCGATCAGCATGCCGTATTCGCGAATGTTGGCGCGAATATACGAGCCGACTGAAACGACGTTGCTTTCTTCGGTGGATGTGTTGGCCGAACTCATCAGTTCTTCTCCCCTGAGCGCATGATAGCGCGCATGATGCTTTCCTGGCTCGCCTCTCCCTTCGGCAATTCGGCGACAATCCGTCCTTCGTTCATAACGTAGATGCGGTCGCAATTGCCAAGCAGTTCGGGCATTTCCGATGAGATCATCAGAACGCCTTTTCCGTCGGCGGCGAGCTGGTTGATAATGGTGTAGATTTCATATTTCGCACCGACGTCGATACCGCGCGTCGGTTCGTCCAGAATGAGAACGTCAGGGTTGGAGAACAACCATTTCGACAGCACAACCTTCTGCTGGTTGCCGCCGGAAAGATTGACCGTTTCCTGAAAGATGCCGGACGAGCGGATGCGAAGACGTTTACGGAAGTCGTTCGCGACCGACATTTCCTTGTGGTCGTCGATGACGCTTGCAGACGACACACCAGCCAGATTGGCAAGCGTGGTGTTGTGCAAAATATTGTCGTTGAGCACGAGGCCCAGATGCTTGCGGTCTTCGGTTACGTAGGCAAGACCGGCATCGATCGCTTTGCGAACAGTGCTGACATCCACAGGCTTGCCATGGATCAGAACGTCGCCGGTGATCTTGTGACCATAGGACTTGCCGAACACGCTCATCGCAAATTCGGTGCGGCCAGCGCCCATTAGGCCAGCGATACCCACGACCTCGCCCTTGCGGACATTGACGTTGATGTCATGCAGAACCTGACGATCGCGGTGCTGCTGGTGATAGGCGTTCCAGTTCTTTACTTCGAGAATGGTCTCGCCGATCGGCACGTCGCGTGGCGGATAGCGGTCTTCGAGATCGCGGCCCACCATATTGCGGATGATCACGTCTTCGCTGATCTCTTCGTTATGACAGTCGAGCGTCTTGACCGTCATACCATCACGCAGAACCGTAATCTGGTCTGCGACCTTGCGCACTTCGTTCAGCTTGTGCGTGATGATGATGGAAGTCAGCCCCTGCTTGCGGAACTCGATCAGCAGGTTGAGGAGCGCTTCCGAATCGCTTTCGTTCAGCGATGCCGTTGGCTCGTCGAGGATCAAGAGCTTCACGCTCTTGGAAAGAGCCTTGGCGATTTCCACCAGCTGCTGCTTGCCCACACCGATATCGGTGATCAACGTTTCAGGTGATTCCTTGAGGCCAACCTTTTTCAAAAGCTCGCGCGTGCGGTTGAACGTTTGCTGCCAGCTGATGACGCCGTTGGTGGCGATCTCGTTGCCGAGAAAAATGTTTTCCGCAATCGACAGAAGCGGGACAAGGGCCAGTTCCTGGTGAATGATGATGATGCCGATTTCTTCACTGTCGTTGATCGCGCGGAAATTTCGCAGCTGACCTTCGTAGTGAATTTCACCGTCATAGGTTCCAGCGGGGTAAACGCCTGAAAGGACCTTCATGAGGGTCGACTTTCCGGCACCGTTTTCGCCGACAAGTGCGTGTATCTCACCCTGGCGAACCTTGAGGTTCACGTTCTCCAGCGCTTTCACGCCCGGAAACGTCTTGGTGATATTCCGCATTTCGAGGATGGTATTGTCCATATCGCAATCCAGCGCCGTACAATCCGGCGTTCTTTTTTGAAGAAGCGGGGACAGGCAACAAAGCCTATCCCCGCCACGATCATAGAAGCTTACTTGAGCTGGTCTTCTTTGTAGTAACCGCCGTCAACGAGAACCTGCTTGTAGTTCTCCTTGGTAACAGCAACTGGCTTCAAGAGGTAGGAAGGAACAACCTTGACGCCATTTTCATAGGTCTTGGTGTCGTTCACTTCAGGCTCTTTGCCCTGCATGACGGCGTTGACCATGCCAACAGTAACCTTCGCGAGTTCGCGTGTGTCCTTGAAGATGGTGGAGTACTGTTCGCCAGCGATGATCGACTTGACGGAAGGCACTTCAGCATCCTGACCGGATACGACTGGCAGCGGCTGGTCCTTGGAGCCATAACCTACGCCCTTGAGCGAGGAGATGATGCCGATGGAGATACCGTCGTAAGGCGACAGAACAGCGTCAACCTTTGCGTCTGTGTAGAAGGCAGAGAGAAGGTTATCCATACGGGCCTGGGCCGTTGCTGGATCCCAACGCAGCGTACCGACCTTGTCCATGCCCATCTGGCCGGACTTCACGACGAGCTTGCCGCTGTCGATGTAAGGCTTAAGAACGGACATTGCGCCATCGTAGAAGAAGAAGGCGTTGTTGTCGTCTGGCGAACCGCCGAACAGTTCGATGTTGAATGGACCCTTGCCATCCTTCAGGCCGAGCTTGTCGGCAATGGATGTTGCCTGCAACACGCCAACCTGGAAGTTGTCGAAGGTTGCGTAGTAAGAAACGTCGCCGCTGTTGCGGATCAGGCGGTCATAAGCGATGACCTTAATGCCCTGCTGGCCAGCCTGCTTGAGAACGTCAGACAGTGTCGTGCCGTCGATCGAAGCGATAACCAGAACCTTTACGCCCTTGGTAACCATGTTTTCAATCTGGGACAGCTGATTCGGAATATCGTCGTCAGCGTACTGCAGATCGGTTGTGTAACCGGCTTCCTGAAGCTGCTTGACGATGTTGTTGCCGTCATCGATCCAGCGTGCGGAAGACTTCGTTGGCATCGCGATGCCGACTGCGCCCTTGTCCTGCGCCCAAACAGGGCCAGCAAATGATGCAGCGCCGATGGCACAGGCCGCAAACAACGAAATAATGGATTTCATAAACTCTCTCCCTTGGAACCCTCTTTCAGGCGTTGTTCTGTACAAATCACCTGTAAATTCATGACCGAGCGTCAGGAGTTTAGCTTACTCGAATTGAATGCAAAGACACAATCCGAACTTTTGCCACTCCTCCCCGGCACAGGCGCAACCTGTTCTGAATCCATATAACTGTCAAATAGAATATATTGCTTTTCCTATATCATTTTTGTTATATTAAATCGATATAATTGCCTATCCCGCTTTCCCGGGGTGCAATGGGGAAAGCGCCATGGAACGAAATGGAACGGATTCGTTCGAGTTTTTATCGCTGACAGAAGACAACCCCCTGTTGCGCGCAGGTCTGAAAATGACCCATTTGCGCATGCTGGTGACCATTGAAGAACACGGCCAGGTAAGCGCTGCGGCAGCGGCACTGAATATGACACAGCCTGCCGCATCCCGAATGTTGTCCGAAATGGAGGCCATCGTGAAGACGCCGCTGTGCCAACGGGCATCACGCGGCGTGGTCCTGACGCAATTTGGCGAGGCGCTGGCAAAACGTGCGAAAAAGATTCTTCTCGAACTTCGCGAGGCCAGTCGCGAGCTGGCGCAGATGAAATCCGGTGGTGGCGGCTCGGTCTTCATCGGCTCGGTCACCGCACCCGCCATCAGCCTCGTGGTGCCCGCCCTGCGAAAGGCGATGGACACCTATCCCGGAATCGAGGTCAATGTTCAGGTGGAAACGAGCAATGTGCTGGCGCGTGAATTGCTGGCTGCCCGCCACGACTTCGTCATCGGGCGCATTCCCGATGATATCGACCCTGCTTTGTTCAACGCGCACGAAATCGGCATCGAACGCGCCTGCCTTCTGGTGCGCAAGGATCATCCGCTGTTGGCGAACGCGCCTGCGAAGCTGGAAGACCTCTCGCAATATGACTGGGTGTTCCAGCCACCGGGTGCCCTGCTGCGGCGGACGATGGAAGATGTATTTCTGGCGCAGGGCGTGGCGCTGCCGCGCAACATCATCAACACCCCCTCCATTGTGCTGACGCTTGCCATCGTGACGCAGACGAATGCGATTGCGCCGCTGGCCTACGAGATGGCGGAATTCGTTTCCGGCCAGCACTCGCCCATGGGCGACATTCGCATTCTGCCGACAGAATTCGAACTCAGCGTCAAGCCTTACAGCCTCATCATGACCAAGGATCGTGCCCTGCCGCCCAGCGCACAGTTGTTGTACGATCTCGTTCTGGAAGAGAGTCGGAATCTGACGTGGAATTGAAGGCGCAAGCCAGAGACCACCTTGTTATGATCTCGTGACGCACCAATCGGGAAGATCGAATGCTGTTCGGACAGTCTGTTTTTCAGTCAGTGGTGGAACGCCTGGAACGCGAGGCGGAGGACGAGCCTGCCGTCGAGGATGCCAAGCCGAGCCTTGGCATGAACAGTTTCAGCGCCAGTCTCGTCTTCGACACGGCAACGCAAGACCCATCCTCTGCCAATCTGCCGCTATCGTCTTACCTGGGTTTTCTGGAGGAGCCATCGGTCCCGGTCGAACCCGTGCCAGAACCGCAGGTCATGCCGCCGCACCTTGCTCGCACGTCGCTGGCCGATGTCTCTGATGAACTCGGAATTAGCGACAAGGACACGATCGAGACGCTAAACGAGAAGCGCCGCAGCTTTGCGCGGATGAACCATCCAGATACGATCAGCCCGGAATTCCGTGAGAATGCGACGCTGCGAATGACAGCCGCCAATCTGCTGATCGATCAAGCCATTCGCTTCATCGGCAAATAGTCAGGCCTCGTCCGGCTCCACCGGCTTGGGTTCCTCGATCTTCTCGGGTGCGGGCTTGAACGTGAACAGCAGCACATAGGCCGAATAGGCAGCAACACCGCCTACCACCGTTGCCCAGAATATCTCATGATTGATGAATTCGATGACGGCCCACACGGTTGAGAAACCAACGATCAGCAGCCGCACCCAGAGGGGCTTGTAGATGGGGTGGCTCGTGTCGATGTTCAGCATATCGTCTCCATGCACCTTGTCGGCTGCGTTCAGCCTGTCTGCTGCGCGGCCATACCGGAGGTCAGGATATCTCCATCCAGACGGGACAATGCAAGCCCCATGTGACCATCGAAGACCAAAGTCTGCTCATCTGGCTCGATTGTGATCTCCGGCAGGCCAGAAATGCGCACGACATTGGTCTGCACCATGCCCTCCAGAATGCTGGCCTTGAGAAGATCGAAAAACCGGGTTCCCGGCCCCGTTACAAACAACGGCATATGGCCATGCAGGCTAAAGAGCCGCGACAAGCCGTTGCCGAGCGCCAGTCCCGCCTGCCGAAAGGCAAACGCCGCCATGCGGTTACCGGAGCGTGCCGAGGCGGCGATTTTCTCGACCTCTGCAAGCGGCACGAATTTCGCCGGTATCGTGTTGGTCGAAACCTCGAAGGCAGTCCGCAATATTCCATAGAACCCGCTATAGGCCTCCACGCACCCCCTCGCCCCGCAACGGCAGAGCGCACCGTCCGGGATATGCAGCATATGCCCGAAATTGAGTGCGATGACATCGGCGCGCCCGTCCCCCACATCACGCGCTACGCCTAGCCCAATGCTGTGTCCTAGCGAGAGTGCCGTCAGCGACTTCGCAGCACCATCGGCGCCACGCATGCGCATCCACAGCGCTTCGGCAGCCAACAGCGTTTCATTGTAGAGATAGACCCGCGCCCGAAAATGCCCGGCCAAAAGCGTGCGAAAGTTGACCTGTCCCTCCCCCAGCACCGGCGACCACAACAGCGTGGCACTTTCGGTATCCACCAATCCCTTACTGCTGATGGAGATATGCAGAATGGCGCTCTGCGTGATTTTTGATCGGGCTGCCAGACGCAGAAGACCGGCGAGAACCGCCTGCGCAAAACTCTCGCTCGTGCCAGAGGCCCGCGCCTCGCCAAAGCGGTCCATCAGCTTGCCGGTAAAATCCACGAGGGAATACTGAACTGCATCCGAGGAGATCACCACGACGGCGACATAGCCGAAGCCTCTATTGGGTTGAAACAGAACACGCGGACGCCCCCTGCCGGATGCCGCCTGCTGTTCCGTTCGTTCGATGAGGCTGAAGCGTTCCAGTTCTGCGGTAATGGCGGAAACCGTGGCCGATGCCAGCCCTGTCAGGCCTGCCATATCCGTATGGGACAGATTGCCGTGCCGACGCAGTGCGCCCAGCACGCGAAGACTGTTTTGCTGTCGGACCAGCTCTGTGCTTGCTATGGCCGACATCGCTTTTCAGTTTCCTCGTTTGTTTTCCACGCCATAAACCCTGTGCGTTCCAGCCGCAACCAACCGCATGAAAACAGACGTTTTCGGGCCTGTTGACAGCATCTGGATTCTCTGACATCTAATTTCTCGACTGTCGAGAAAAAATGCTGACCGCATAGCTCGACAGGTTTTCTGGCGCGCACGCAGGCATGGAGGTGCCACGTGTGTTGCCGTCACCCGGGAGGACATTCATGAATTCTTTTGCCAAGTTGTTGGCGGGTACAGCCGTACTCGTGTCGCTGCACACCGCAGCCATTGCTGCCGATCTCGTGGTCGGCGTGTCCTGGTCCAACTTTCAGGAAGAACGCTGGAAGACGGACGAAGCCGCGATCAAAGACGCATTGAAAGCATCCGGCGCCAAATACATTTCCGCTGACGCCCAGACATCCGCTGCAAAGCAGTTGACCGACATCGAAAGCCTGATTGCCCAGGGAGCAAACGCGCTGATCGTGCTCGCGCAGGACAGCAGCGCCATCGGCCCGGCCATCGAGAAGGCCAATGCCGAGGGAATTCCGGTTGTCGGCTATGACCGCCTGATCGAAAACCCAAGCACCTATTACATCACCTTCGACAACAAGGAAGTTGGTCGCCTGCAGGCCAAGGAAGTCTTCAAGATCAAGCCGACCGGCAATTATGTCTTCATCAAGGGTGGTTCGACCGACCCGAATGCGGACTTCGTGTTCTCCGGCCAGATGGAAGTGCTGAAGGACGCCATCACCTCCGGCAAGATCAAGAATGTCGGCGAGGCCTACACGGACGGCTGGAAGCCTGAAATCGCCCAGAAGAACATGGAACAGTTCCTGACCGCCAACAACAACAAGGTCGATGCTGTCGTGTCGTCCAATGACGGCATGGCGGGCGGCGTGGTCGCGGCGCTGGAAGCACAGGGGTTGGCGGGTTCCGTTCCCGTGTCCGGTCAGGACGGCGACAAGGCTGCGCTGAACCGCGTAGCGCTTGGCACGCAGACGGTTTCCGTGTGGAAAGACAGCCGCAAGCTCGGCAAGAAGGCGGGCGAAGTCGCTGTCGCGCTCGCCAAGGGCACCAAGATGGAGACGCTGGAAGGCACCATCAAGTTCAAGGGCGGCACCCAGGGTGTGGAAATGAGCTCCTATTTCCTTGAGCCGCAGGCCATCACCAAAGACAACCTGAATGTCGTTCTGGATGCCAAATGGATCACCAAAAGTGAACTGTGCCAGGGCGTAAAGGGCGGCACCGTCGCTGCTTGCAAATAACGCGCATGGGGTCGTGATGGCAGCGATGGCTTAGGCCTCGCCATCGTCACGACCTGACGCCAGCCGCCGCGGGGCAATCCTCGCGGCGTTTCCGGCACGCGCGAGACACGACATATTTCAGGGAGTATAATAACCATGGCGGAACAAACCGTTGTCGCACCGTCATCCGAGACCAGGGTTGAACGGGGCAACCCGTTGCGGCGTTTTCTCAACGCGACGGAAATCGACACCCGCTTGCTGGGGATGGTGGTGGCGCTGTTTGCGATCTGGGTCGGCTTCGAGATCCTGTCCGGCGGCCTGTTCCTGACCTCGCGCAATTTGTGGAATCTTTCCGTTCAGGCCGCATCCGTATCGGTTATGGCGACGGGCATGGTGCTGGTCATCGTCACCCGCAACATCGACCTCTCGGTCGGCTCCATCCTCGGTTTCGTCGGCATGATCATGGCCGTGACACAGACACGCTTTTTGCCGGGATGGCTGGGCTATGACCATCCCATGTCTTGGGTCTTCGCGCTCAGCGTCGGCATCGCACTCGGTGCTGCCATCGGCGCGTTTCAGGGCGTCATCATCGCCTTCATGAACGTGCCATCCTTCATCGTCACGCTTGGCGGCCTGCTGGTCTGGCGCGGTGCCGCGTGGATGGTCACCAGCGGCGCGACGGTTGCGCCCATGGACACACGCTTTCGCCTGATGGGTGGCGGTGCCGATGGCTCCATCGGTGCCACGGCCAGCTGGATCGTCGGCATCATTGCCTGCGTCCTCATCGTCCTGACCATCATCAATTCAAGGCGACAGCGCAAACGCTTCGGCTTTCCGCTCAAGCCCATCTGGGCCGAGTATTTCATGGGGCTGGTGGGCTGCGGCGTCGTGCTGGGCGCGGTGAAGGTGCTGAACAGCTATTACATGCCGGTCAATCTCGCCCGCAAATATGCCGAAGCAAACGGCATCGCCTGGCCGGATGCGGGGTTGGAGATATCGCTGGGCGTTGCCATTCCGGTGCTGATCGCGCTTGGCATCGCCATCGTCATGAACTTCATCACCAATCGAACCCGCTTTGGCCGCTATGTTTTCGCCATCGGCGGCAACCCCGAGGCTGCCGTTCTCGCTGGCATCAAGACCCGCTGGGTGACCGTGCGGATATTTGCCCTGATGGGCGCGCTCTGCGCCATCGCAGCTGCCATCTCCACCGCACGTCTTAATGCCGCGACCAACGCGCAGGGCACGCTGGACGAGCTTTACACCATCGCCGCAGCCGTTATCGGCGGCACGTCGCTGGCCGGTGGTGCGGGCACCATCGCCGGTGCCATTCTCGGGGCCGTGGTTATGCAGTCGCTCAACTCCGGAATGGTGCTTTTAGGAATGGATACGCCACTGCAAAGCATCGTCATCGGAATGGTGCTCGTCATGGCCGTCTGGCTCGACACGGTTTATCGCGCCAGAGCCAAATAATAAAAAGAGGAGTTTCCGATATGACGGACCAATCCACTCCGCTTGTGGAAATGCGCAATATTTCCATCTCCTTCGGTGGCATTCACGCGGTTGAAGACGCTTCCGTGGATCTGCACCCCGGTGAAGTCGTCGCGCTGCTCGGCCACAACGGTGCAGGCAAATCCACACTGATCAAGATACTCTCGGGTGCCTATCGCCGGGACAGCGGCGACATCCTGATCAACGGCGAGGATGTCGATATCCGCAACCCGCGTGATGCCAAGAAATACGGCATTGAGACCATCTACCAGACGCTGGCTGTGGCAGATAATGTCGACGCCGCTGCCAATCTCTATCTTGGCCGCGAACTGCGCACCCCCTGGGGCACGCTGGATGATGTCGCAATGGAAGCCTCGGCCCGCGAGGTGATGGGCCGCCTCAACCCCAACTTCAAGCGTTTCAAGGAACCGGTAAAAGCACTCTCCGGCGGCCAACGGCAATCCGTTGCCATTGCCCGCGCCATCCTGTTCGATGCCCGTATCCTCATCATGGATGAACCAACGGCAGCACTCGGCCCGCAGGAAACGGCGCAGGTGGGCGATCTCGTCAAAGAACTGAAGAAACAGGGCATCGGCATTTTCCTGATCAGCCACGACATTCACGACGTCTTCGATCTCGCAGATCGTGTCTTCGTCATGAAAAACGGCAAGGTCGTGGGCCATGCCAAAACCGAAAATGTGACCAAGGACGAGGTCCTGGGCATGATCATTCTCGGCAAGGTGCCAGCAGGCGCTACCGCTGGCCCCGGCGCTATGCGCATGTGAAAGCCTTCAAAGCAAAAAGGTGCGGTAAACCGCACCTTTTTTAACAGTGCCGCGAAGCCTGCGAAGACGATATTAGTCCTGAATGCGCCGCAGAAGACCGATCAACTGATCCCGTGCCTTTTCGCCACCCAGACGGTCGATCAACTTGTCTTCGTGCTCTCTCCAGATATGGGAGATGTCATCCATGACGGAGCGGCCTTCCTCTGTCATTTCCATGAAATGAACCCGCCGGTCGGTTTCCGAGCGGCGTCGCTGCAACAGGCCCTTGTCTTCGAGGCCATCGATAATGGCGACGAAATTGGCGCGTTGAATGCCAAGCGCCTCGGCGACATCGCTCTGCTTGAGGCCCGTATTGTTGGCGACAAGGATCAAAACCGAAAAATCGGCTGGCCGAAGTCCAAAGGCCAGCAAGCTCTCGTTAAATTCTGTCACAACCGAAAGCTGTGCGCGTCGAAGCCGGTAAACGACTGCCTCCGAAAGGATCGAATAATCAATTTCCCCCTTAGACACCAGGGGCTTTTCATCGGCTTCCTTGTAGGAAACCTTGCCTCTGCCATGCTCAAATGCGAGACCTACCGTCATTTTAGCCCCTTTGATTCGTCCCGTGAACTATAGTTAATTACCCAATTACATGTATTAGAACAAGGTTTAATAATAGATAAAGCAAAGGTATAAACTTTCGCATCCTTGACAAGTCGCACCCATGACAAGTTAGCGCAAACATCGAGCACCGCAAAACGCATACCGGCTAGCCATGCGGTGCAAGCACCCCACCACACGCCGTGCAAATCCTTGAAAAGGACAAGCTATTCAATACGAAAAGCCCGCGCGGACCCTCCACCGTCAGCCCACTGACCAAAATTTGATCAACATGCTTTCCAAGCGTGCAATTTCTAAGCGAAAAAATTTCAAGATTTCGAGCGTTTACAGACGAATATTCTCCCCTCGCTCCGAGCCACACCATTTTACGCATTGATGCGCAAACAAAGCTGAGCTAAGAACCAATCACCACCAGTTGCGATTCATCGCACGCACGGATGCACCCGTAGCTCAGCTGGATAGAGTGTTGGATTCCGATTCCAAAGGTCACAGGTTCGAATCCTGTCGGGTGCGCCATTAAACAATTTTCAATATTTTCTTTTCGAGCGATCCTTGTTCCGTCTCCACTTTACGAGATAGCCGAACCCGGGTCCGATCAGCATTCCACCGATTACCCAATGGATCAGAGTTAGTGGCTTCTCGTCAGGATCATGCCCAGTCACGAAGAGGAAGAGAAAGAAAGCGGCCACGCCAGCGGCCAAGAGGAAAACAGGAAACATCAGGCTTTGTCGAAAGCTATGCATGAGGTTTTCTCCAGAAGGATTTGTCTCGCAATCTAGCCAAGTCGGACATGTTTGCAAGGAACGCCCTGCCTAAACCAGCATGGCTAAAGGTCGGTCGGCTTTATCCAATTCGATCACTGGAAATTCCTCGCTCTAACCTTCAATCTGTTAACGAGCTGATCACTGATCATCCCTCGATTCTCGTCTCCGTATCCTGATGGTGCTTTAAAATACGACATCCATGTCAGCAGGCCGGAAAGGTTCGCGTTTTCACGCGCGATGGTGCGCCATTTCCAGATACCTCCCGTCACCGAGGCGCTTTCGCGTAGCCCTTCACCAGTATCGGCCCGGTGGGACGTCCTGTCGGCGATCCGCCTGATTGTTCCAGAGTGATTTCGTAGAGTTGCTCATCCGTGGGCTTGGGAAGCCGTGGGGTAGCGAGGCTGGCGGAGCGGTGCTCGTTGAGGAGGCCGAGGGATACCGGCCCCGTGTCGCGGTTCGGCAGCGTCCAGACCTGCATGGTCTTGCCTTCGGGCACCGTAAAATCTGCGAGCAGAAGGACGCTGGCGTGTTCGTTGCTGAAATCCTCGACGATGGCCTGCGGCTCGCCAGCATCGTTGAGCAGAATGGCAATGACGACCGGGTCCACCTGGCGCATGAGCGACCAGCCGAGACCCACCGTGAGCAGCAGGGACGCCGCGAGCGATGTGATGGCGGTGCGTTTCCATGGGAAGGCTGTGTTGTCGTTGGTGGCGGACGAGCGAACCGTGGCGCTGACAGGCGCAGGCGCGGCGCTTAACCCGTCATCGATGCGTTGCCATAGGGATGCACTCGGGGCAACGGCCTCAGCGGAGGTATCGAGCGGCAGGAAACGCTCGCGGCTGGCGGCGATGGCGCGGCGCAGATCGGCGCTATGCTCCATCTGCGCTTCGACGCGGCTGATGTCATCGTCATCCAGCAGGCCAAGCACATATTCATCGGCAATGCGGTCGAGGTCTTCGCGGGGAAATGTCATGCCATGCACTCCCGCAGAGAAGAGAGGCCGCGCCTGATCCACGACTTGGTGGTACCCAGCGGTATTTTCAGCCGCCCGGCTATTTCGCCGTGGGTATAGCCGCCAACATAGGCCATCAGAATGCCGCGCCGTCTGGTTTCATCCAGCGTCGACAGACAGTCGCGCAGCCTGCTGTCCTGATCCAGCCGGTGCCAGGATGTCATGATATGCTCGACATGGTGGGCTTCCTGCAAGGTGTCGAGGTGGTCATCGGTAACCAGATCCTCGCGTTTTCCATCGCGCAGCATGTTCAGCGCACGGTTACGAACGATGGCATAAATCCAGCCGCGGGCCGATCCGCGCTCTGGCGCATATTGATGCGCGTTCTTCCAGATGCGGATGAAAGCCTCTTGCACCACCTCTTCAGCCAGATCGCGCCGCCGCACGATACGCTCGGCTACAGTGATCAGGCGCCCGGCCTCCGTGTCGAAAATCAGTCGCAGACCATTTCGATCACCCTTGGCGCAAGCCTTGAGCGCTGCGCTAAAATCGTCTGCCACTGTCTGCCTGACGTCCAAAGGGCCTCTCCCGGGCGTAGTTTTCATATGAGAAACATACACATGAAAACCATGCATGGATGCAAATCAAAAAAAAATTTACCCACCTGCATCCAAACCGCCTTCCCCATGTGTCTACCCTTTGAGAGCGATGAACAGCGGTCTGCTGGCCACCTCTTTAAACGGATAGAAAACGGGAGAAAGATATGACCATCCTTCGCACTGCAACGATTGCTTCCGCCCTGCTCGCAACGACGGCAACCTTCGCCTCTGCTGCGCCCGTACTGGGCCTGACGGGCGAAAAGACACTCGTCATGTTCGACACCGAAAAGCCTGCCGTGACCAAGACCATGGACGTCACAGGGGTTGACAAGCTGGTCGGCATCGATTTTCGTCCGGGCAACAAAGCCGTCATCGGCGTAACGCCTGACAACACCATCGTGTCGATCAACCTCGAAACGGGTGCCGCCACCGAAGTGGCGAAGATGGACAAGCCGCTGACAATGACGCAGGCCCCTGTTGTCGTTGATTTCAACCCGATGGCGGACCGCCTCCGCTACATGACCGGCACCACCAACCACCGCGTTCATCCCGATACGGGTGCCGTCACGGTCGATGGCGTGCTGGCCTTCGAAGATGCTGATATGCACAAGGGCGAGACACCCAACATCGTGGCTGCCGCCTATACCAATTCCTACGGCAAGCCTGAAAAGACGGCGATGTACAACATCGACGCCACGATTGGCGCGCTGGTGCAGCAGACGAAGCCGAATGACGGGACGCTGAAGTCCATCGGGAAACTCGGCATCGATGGCAAGCCAGCGACCTATGCCTTCGATATTCAGACGACAGCAGAGGGCAAGAACACGGCATGGCTTGCCGCTGATAAGGCGCTTTACACGGTTGATCTGGAAACGGGCAAGGCCACCAAGGCTGGCGATATCACCGGCGTTGAGACACCCGTGCGAGCCATCGCCGTTTTGCCTGCGATGTAAACCGAAAACACAATGGGCTGGTCGGTTCCGAACCGGTCAGCCCATTCTTTATTTGCCGTCGTTGGCAATCTTGGCTTCCAGCGTTTTCGCGATGGATTTCAGGTTGCGCTTCTTACCGGAGATTTTCTCGATGGCCGCGATCGCCAGATCGCTCGCGACGTAATCCGATTTGTGGCCGAGATTGTGCACGACGATGAGTTCAGCACCCTTCACGTCCCGCGCAAGGTGGCGTGAATGAATCTCGGTGGAAACGACGTTGTCGGCGTCACCAGCAATGATCACCGTTGGCGCTTTTATATCACGAAAACTGGCAGACGCCGTCTTTGCCCACGCATTCAGGCCACCCACTTCCTGCGCATTGTGGCGGAAGGCGACAGGGCGTAACGCCTGATAGGCCCGTGTTTTGGAGATGTAATCCGCTGGTCTCGGGTTTGGCGTGAACACGGATTTCACCGCCCCATCGATGACGAGCGCACCGGCGGCAGGCGCAATCAGCGTGCTGAACAACACCCCGGCAACGGGCGTGCGGGCTGCATCATAATACCATGATACGCCGCCCGGCCATGGGTAGAGCGCAGGTGACAGAAACACCAGGCCTTCCACCATGTCCTTGTGGCGGACAGCAAATGCAGCCGTTATGGCGCCACCGAAGGAGTGGCCGACGATGATAGCTTTTCTGATACCCCTCTTCTTCATCAGAACGGCAATAGCGTCTGCCTGTGCATCTGGTCGAACATTGGCCTTTGGGCCGACATCCGAGCGTCCGTGCCCGGGCCTGTCGACAAACAGAAGCGTGGCCTTGCCTTCCAGCTTGTCGCGAAAAGCGTACATCGGATCATAGAGGCTGGTGCTTGCGCCGTGAATGAAGACGATGGGGGGCAGGCTAGCACCTTTTTTCGCAGGCAGCAGCACACTGTTCATCTTGAAGCCGCCAACGTCGATTTTTATCTCTCCGGTAACGACTGAGCTTGCCGATTTTTCAGAGGCCAAAGCACTTCCCCCAAGCATGATTGCTGCGAGAATACCAAACACGGGAATGAAGTGAGACGCCATGATGAACCTGAAATAATGTAAGAACCGCCTGATGGGGCGGTGATGCGAGATACTCAAGATATCGAGACCCGGTCGTCTGGAGACGCATGACGCGGACAACCGGGTCCTTTAACGGGCGATACGCCCATTTAGTTTTTCCGTGATCCAGTGACCCGCGACTGCGGAAACTGCCGAAAGCGTCGAGCCCCAGATCAGATCGGCAACGGTTAAGGTCGTAGACCAGTTTGCAAGCGTTGCCTGATTGGTCAGATCGTAGGTGCCGTAGGCCATAAAACCCAGAAGACCACCATAAAGAAACGACGTGCCGAACTTTGCGGTCACCAAACCGGGGCGCACGGCGAAGAACGTCAGGCCAGCCGCATACATGAGGTAGAACAGGATGGCGGGTACAAGCCGAAATTCGGTGGCTAGCATGTCGCCGAGCGCTGGCCTGTAAAGCACATTGGCCATGACGCTCAACCATACGAAGTCAATCGCGACGAAGACGATCAGTGTCGAGATATAGGCAACGGCGCGCTTCTTCATTGGGTACCTTTAAAGTTTGCGATCAGGACTTGATACGTGACCAGTTGACGCCCTTGCAGACGATCCCTGCCAGAACGCAACCCTTCGTGGTCATGGTGTCACCCTTGACGGAAACGGTCAGCTTGTAGGTCAGGTCGCGCTGGGGGTCAAAGGCCGTTCCGGCATATTCGCCATCCGATGTTGGCTTGATGCTCATCACCAACTTGTCGCCGGTCTTTTCCTTGGGCGTGCCGGGCTTGATCCACGTGTTCGTGGCACAGATATCCGAGCCGCAGGGGCTGATCTGGACCTTGGCGTTTCCGTCACCGCGGGCCCACTGGCCGCTGATATCGGCGGCAGAAGCGGCGCCAGCCGACAGGGCAAGAATGCAGACTGCGTATTTGAATGCCGTTTTCATCAGTATCTCCTCCACCGAGACATTAGCCCAGCCCGGTTGTTGAAGATTAGAACGGTGGAAAGGTTTCATTGGATCACAAAGAAACTCTTCGTCGGCTTTTTTCTCTACCTGATGAAACCGATCTGTTCTGAGAACCGTAGTCTCCTGAAAGCAGAACAACGTACGGGTGAATGTGACAGCGATGAATTATGGCCTGTTGATCTTCCTTGCCATCTTCCTCAGCCTTGCGATGGCTGCGGCGTGGGCAATACAGCGAAAAACCGGTGCAAGCGGCTGGATCGATACGATCTGGTCCTTTGCGATTGGGCTTGGCGGTCTCGTTGCTATCGGCTTTGCCAGTGGTATGTTTGAACGGCGGGTTGCGACTTTCCTCATTATTGCCGTCTGGTCCATCAGGCTTGGCAGCCATATCGGCTCGCGCACCAAAGGCGGAGGAGAAGACCCGCGTTACGCAAAACTGGTGGAGGAATGGGGCACAAATGCCAGCCGCGGCCTGTTCCAGTTTCTTCAAATTCAAGCGCTGGCCGGTTTCATTCTGGTTCTGGCAATTTATGTCGCGGCCTCCAACAGTGCGCCCTTCCCAACCATTCTTGATATCGCAGGTGTCGTCATTGCTTTGATTGCACTGGCGGGCGAGGCCATCTCCGACTGGCAGCTCGCGCATTTTCGCAAGAAACCGGAAGCCCGCACAGAGGTCTGCGAGGAAGGCCTATGGCGCTATTCGCGTCACCCCAATTACTTCTTCGAATGGCTGTTCTGGTGCGCATGGCCACTGCTGGCATTGACGGGGTCATCGCCCGCTGGCTGGGCAGCACTGCTTGCCCCGGCGTTGATGTACTGGCTGCTGGTCCACGCATCAGGCATTCCGCCGCTGGAGGAACACATGCTGCGCTCTCGTGGTGAGAAATTCCGCTCGTTGCAGCGCCGCGTCAACGCATTTTTCCCAGGTCCAAGAAAAGAGGAGGTCTAACAAAATGAACATGCTGGCTTTTGCAATCAACGCAGCAGAAAAAGCACCGCTCTCGGACAGCCTCACGCTGACCGGCATCGATTTCCTGTGCAACAGAACCAAGCGCAAGCTGGAAAAAGTGCCGCATGACGAAGAGCTTGCCTTCGTTCGCGACATGGGGAGCTTCCCTGTCGCGACTCACACCGATGAGGCCAACCGTCAGCACTACGAAGTACCAGCAGAATTTTTTGCTTTGGTGCTGGGCGCGCAGCGAAAGTATTCCTGCTGCTATTATCCGAGTGCCACGACCACACTCGATGGTGCCGAAACCGCCGCCTTGGCGGAAACCGTCAAGCACGCCGATATCCATGATGGAATGGACATTCTGGAACTGGGTTGCGGCTGGGGTTCGCTGTCGCTCTATCTTGCCCGCCAGTTTCCGAACTCTCGCGTGACCTCTGTCTCAAACTCCGCATCGCAGCGGGCCTATATCATGGAGAGGGCTGAGCTTCAGGGCGCGCAGAACCTGACCGTCATTACCGCCGACATGAACGATTTTGGGCCGTCAGGCACCTACGACCGCATCGTTTCGGTTGAGATGTTCGAGCATATGTCCAACTGGCGCGCGCTGTTTGCGCGCACGCGCAGCTGGCTGAAGGAAGATGGCAAGCTGTTCATCCATGTGTTCAATCACAAGGATCGCTCCTATCGTTTCGATCAGAGCAACCCGGCAGATTGGATCGCGCACCACTTCTTCACCGGCGGCATCATGCCAGCGCTCGACCTACCGCATCGCTTCGAGGACATCTACAATGTCGAGGCTGAATGGCGCTGGTCGGGTGACCATTACCGCCGCACGGCGATGGACTGGCTTGCAAATTTCGATCGGGAATCGGCCAAGATCACCCCTATTCTACAACGTGTCTATGGCAAGGACGCAAACCTGTGGCGTCGTCGCTGGCGGCTGTTTTTCCTCGCCACCGCCGGTCTTTTCGGTCACGACAAGGGCACTGTCTGGGGCGTTGGCCATTACCTTCTGACGCCAGCGAAATCGTAAAGCCATGGCGGAGGATGGAAAGCGCGATCCCTTGACGGCGGCGACATTGACCGTGGCCTGGGTGATTATTCTCAACAAGCCTTTCTATCCCCTGACCATCTGGTGGATGGTCGGAACAGGTGTTCAGGCGTCACTGATCAGCGTCGTCTCCATGCTGTTTTTCCTGGCCATTCCGCTTATCGCGGGCCGCTCGGCACTGGCCGCGCGCGTGGCATTGCCGCTGATCGGGACCATCGACACGATCTTCGAAACCAAGCTGTTCGGCACCGGCTCCGGTACCGAACTTTTCTTTGCGGCCTGCATCATGCTCGTGGCGCTATCGTTCCGGCGAAGCGAACGTTTTTGGCAAATAGGAATGACAGGCGTGGTCTTCGCAGGCTTTCTCTGGACGCGCTACATGGTCGGCGACGCTCTGCATATCTGGAGCGATGCCGATCTTGCCAAGTTGTTCAACCTCAACGCTTTCGCCGTTGCGTGCCTCACGGCTTTCATCGCACTTCGCTATGCTGGGCTGAACCGGGAGGATCACTCCTCCGGCACGAGACCGTCATAAACTTCCAGCAATGCTGCCGAAATCACCGCACCCAGATTGTTCGCCGCTTCGCGAATAGCAGCTTCGTCGCCATCACGCGAGGCGATGGCGAGGTCCGATCCCTCGGCTGAAATGATCGCCTTGGCGCGCTCGATTGCCCACAATCCAAAATCGCCGCGATTGTCGATCGATACAGTGTCCATAGCGTCTTTTCTCCACCCGTCATGCCGGTTGCGGCCCTTGTCCGATATAGTGCCAATGGGCCTCGGCTGTCAAAACTTGAGAGGTCATTGTAAACTCGCTACCAACCGCTGGCTGATATCAAGTGGGATCAATGCCGCATTTTTTGCGTTATATTTCTGATCGGTTCGATCGATATATCTTTAAACGACCTGGAATAAGGAAGAAATTCTCATGAGCCTGAAGTTTGGAACGAGCGGTCTTCGCGGACTTTCGCAGGATTTGAAGGGCATGGCATCCGCTATATACGCCACTGCCTTCGCACGACATCTTCTGGCTTCGGGACAGGCAAAAGCAGGCGATCCCATTTTGATCGGACAGGATTTCAGAGACTCAAGCCCGGCCATTGCTGAGACGTGCATCGATGCTCTGGCAGCAGCAGGCCTGAAACCTATCGATTGCGGCGCGCTGCCGACGCCGGCCTTGGCGCTTTATAGCTTATCCCTCAAGGCTGCGGCGCTGATGATAACCGGATCGCACATCCCCGCAGATCGCAACGGCATCAAATTTTACCGCCCGGATGGCGAGATCGACAAACAGGACGAAACGGCGATTGCCGATCTTGCCAAGACGGTCGAGACTGAAAACATCTCGCTGGCATCGGCGACTGCTGAGAACCACGCAGAAAAGGCCAATGCTTTCTTCTTCGAACGCAACGCTTCTCTGTTGCCGGAGAAGTCCCTGTCAGGCCTCAAAATCGGCGTCTACCAGCACAGCACAGTTGCCCGCGACCTCTTCGTAGACGTCCTGAAGCACTACGGCGCAGATGTGCTCCCGCTTGGTCGTTCTGAGACATTCATTCCCGTCGATACGGAAGCCGTCTCTGCTGATACCCTTGAGAAGCTCAAGGCATGGTCTGCCGAACATAAGCTCGATGCGATCATCTCCGCCGATGGTGACGGCGACAGGCCTTTGCTGGCGGATGAGCATGGTGATCCCCTGCGTGGCGATCTGCTCGGCCTCATCACCGCAAACTTCTTAAAGGCGGATGTCGTGGTCACGCCCGTCACCTCCAATTCCGGCATTGAAGACAGCGGTGAGTTCAAGGTTCTGCGCACCAAGGTCGGTTCACCCTTCGTAATCGCAGGCATGGAAGAGGCTCTGTCAAAAGGCAGTAAGGGCGTGATCGGCTTCGAGGCCAATGGCGGATTTCTGACAGCCTCGCCTTTCACGCTGAATGGCAAGACGGTCTCAGCTCTGCCGACCCGCGATTGCTTCCTGCCTCTGCTCGCGGCTTTAAAACTCGTCGCCGAACAGAAAAAGCCACTCTCGGAAATCGCCGCTGCTTACAAACTTCCGGTGGCCGCCGCCGACCGTTTACAAGACTTTGCGCAGGAGAAAAGTGCAGCCCTGATGGAGCATCTGCGTTCCTCCCGCACGAACCTCGAAAGCTTTCTTGCGCCGGTGGGCGCGGTCAAAGAGACCAGCGATATCGATGGCCTGCGAGTCACACTCACAAACGGCGACACCATCCACTTCCGCCCATCAGGCAATGCGCCGGAAATGCGGTGCTATGTGGAAGCCGCCAATGAAGACGATGCCGATGCCCTGCTGAACAAGGGGCTCGATCTCATCCGCAACTTCGGTTGAGAAAACTGCGAGGTGCGGCGAAGCGAATTGCCGCACCTGTCCTTTGCTGTTGCGCTTTTGGCCGTGAAGCGGCAAAACCGACGGGAAACGGAGGCTACACCCGGTGTCGGACGAAACCATCACGCTTTATGAAGCCATTGGCGGCGAGACAACCGTCCGCGCACTGACGAAGCGTTTCTACGCATTGATGGATACGTTGCCCGAAGCCGCCCGCTGCCGCGCCATCCATCCACCAGACCTTTCCGGCAGCGAAAGCAAATTTACCGATTATCTGCTCGGCTACCTCGGTGGACCGCCGGTTTATGTCGAAAAATACGGCCATCCCATGCTGCGGCGACGGCATTTCGTGGCACCCATCGGCGCTGCGGAGCGAGACGAGTGGCTGCTGTGTTTCCGCCGCGCAATGGATGAAACCATCGAAAATCCGAAGCTTCGCGAGATCATCTGGGCACCGATAGAACGGCTCGCATTCCACATGCAAAATCAGGAAGAGACTGCATCATGAGCATGAGCTGGCTGCGCCCGACGAGCCTTTTTCTCTCCGGCCTTCTGGGTGCCAGCGGCGTGGCGCTGGCGGCGGCGGCAACGCACACCGGCGCAACGCAATTGCTGGGCAATGCATCCACCATGTGCCTTGCCCATGCGCCCATTCTTCTCGGCCTCTATGTCGGCTGGGAGCGCATCAAAACCGCAGCACCGGCAGCCATTCTACTTGGTCTCGGAACCGTGTTTTTTGCCGGAGACCTCGTCTCACGCCATTTTACCGACAGCGGTGCCTTCCCGATGGCCGCGCCCATGGGCGGCCTTGGCATGATACTCGGCTGGGTTACCGTGGCAGTCGCCGCCTTTTTCAAAGCGGCACGCCAGTAACATCTCAATTGGCGGCAGCGCGATCGTTCATCGTCTGAAGCGCCCGCTCCAGGCTGGATTTGCTGCCATTGCGCAGCGGAATGAAGGTCTTACCGAACTTCTTGCAGCCGGACTTTACCCTCAAACACGCATCATGGCTGATACAGTCAATGGGGCAGAACACGCAGTCCACCGAGGGAAGCAGCGTATCGATGCGGGATACTGCTTCGCGCAAACCGCCATCGTGATGGATGAGTTCGGCGTCAAAATTGCTGGCTATCTGGCGAAGATGCGCAACCTGACAGTCACGGCCGCCCACGTAAAGAAAGCTTTTAGGCCCGGGAGGCGCTTGTTGGACGACGGATTGCGCTGCCTGCTGCGGTGCGTTGCCCTGCTTGCCGTTTCGCTCCGCCTTCTTCTTTTCCTTGCGCGCCATGCCTCACCTTATCGTTGAAAACCATTACCTGTGCGATCAGGTTGGTGCCACGATAATAAAGATGAGTTTTAGTGTAAAGTATAAACTTGATAATTCGTATCATGTTTTTTGATTAGGTGTGGAAACGATCCCCAGCCCTCCCATGAAAAGCTGTTCCAGAAACCGCGCGGCATCCTCAAAACGCCCATCACCCGCATTTGCGCCCAGCACGGCCCTCACCTGCACATCGAAATCCGCATAGTGCTGCGTCGTTGCCCATATCGAGAAAATCAGATGGTAAGGATCGCAGGCCGTCATGCGTCCGGCCTTGATCCACGCACGAATGACATCCGCCTTTTCGTCTACCAGACGCTTCAGCGGTCCCTTCAACTCATCCTCGACATGCGGCGCGCCTTGCAGAACCTCATTGGCGAAAAGGCGACTTTCACGCGGATAGTCCCGTGCCATCTCCAGCTTACGGCGCAGATAAGAGCGGATTTCCGAATGCGGATCACCACCCGCATCGAAGGCGCGCAGGGGATCGAGCCACGTATCGAGCACACGCTCGATCAGCGCCCGGTGCATCGCCTCCTTGGTGCGGAAATAATACAGCACGTTCGGCTTCGACATGCCCGCGACCTCGGCAATCTGGTCGATCGTCGTGCCACGAAATCCGTTCACCGAGAAAACATCGAGCGCCGCTTCAAGAATGGTCTCTTCTTTTTCTTCCTGAATACGGGTCCGTTTTTGCGTTTTCGCCGCTCTGGGTATGGGCATGAAAGGTCTCTGACTGTTTTGAATGCAATTGGTAGATCGATCTGGGCAAAAAATAGTCTGATATATAAGCGTGTCCGGCAAATACTGCTTTACACAGCATAATTCCCCCGGTTTCTTCTAGAGGTCAAAGCCTAAATTCACAATGTTTACCAGCCGGTCAAATAATCGACCGTCCGTTTCCTGCAAGCAATTCGCCGCCCGGCCGATGGATCGGCACGCCCCTTGCATCATGACTATCGAAACAGGTGAGGAAAAGACTGGCATGCCGGAAACACCCGCGAAAAATCTGACCATCAATGGCAACCGCTTGTGGGACAGCCTGATGGTCATGGCGAAAATCGGCCCCGGCATTGCTGGCGGCAACAACCGCCAGACACTGACGGATGAGGATGCGCAAGGCCGCGACCTTTTCAAAAAATGGTGCGAGGCCGCAGGCATGACCATCGGTGTCGATGCCATGGGCACCATGCTCGCCACCCGCCCCGGCACGGACGCCGATGCCCTGCCCGTCTATATCGGCAGCCATCTCGATACCCAGCCCACCGGCGGCAAGTTCGATGGCGTCTTGGGCGTGCTGGCCGGGCTTGAGGTCGTCAGAAGCCTCAACGATCTAGACATCCAGACCAAACACCCAATCGTTGTTACAAACTGGGCCAATGAAGAGGGCGCGCGCTTTGCCCCTGCCATGCTGGCATCCGGCGTGTTCGCAGGCATCCACGATCTCGACTACGCCTACAGCCGCACCGACACTGCCGGCAAGACCTATGGCGAGGAGCTGAAACGGATCGGCTGGCTGGGCGATGAAGAGGTGGGTGCGCGCAAGATGCACGCCTATTTCGAATATCACATCGAACAGGGCCCAATCCTCGAGGCGCAAAACAAACAGATCGGCGTCGTCACTCACTGCCAGGGCCTCTGGTGGCTGGAGGTGACGTTGACAGGCAAAGACGCCCACACCGGCTCGACGCCGATGGCCATGCGCGTCAATGCAGGCCTCGCCGCCGCCCGCATTCTGGAAAAAGTGCAAGAGGTTGCGATGGCCCACCAGCCGGGCGCGGTCGCCGGCGTTGGCCAGATGATCTTTACCCCCAACTCTCGCAACGTCCTGCCCGGCAAGGTGGTCTTCACGATCGACCTGCGCACGCCTTCGCAGGAAAAGCTGGACGCCATGCGCGCCATCTTTGAGCGCGAAGTGCCGCTCATCGCTGAACAACTCGGCGTCGGCTGCACCATCGAAGCCATCGGCCATTTCGACCCCGTCACCTTCGATCCCGTTCTGGTCGGGCGTGTGCGGGATGCGGCGGAAAAACTGGGTTACAGCCACATGGACATCATCTCCGGCGCGGGCCACGACGCCTGCTGGACAGCCCGGGTCGCCCCCTCCACCATGATCTTCTGCCCCTGCGTGGACGGCTTATCCCACAACGAAGCCGAGGACATTTCGCCCGAATGGGCCGCTGCTGGCTGCAACGTGTTGCTGCACGCCGTGCTGGAAACTGCGGAGATAGTGGAATGACGACCATCATCAAAAACGGCACCATCGTCACCGCCGACCTGACCTACAAAGCCGATATCAAAATCGATGGCGGGGTGATCATCGAGATCGGCCAAAACCTGTCCGGCGGCACCGTTCTGGATGCGACGGGCTGCTACGTCATGCCCGGTGGGATCGATCCGCATGTGCATCTGGAAATGCCCTTCATGGGCACCTATTCCGCGGATGATTTTGAGAGTGGCACCCGCGCGGCCTTGAGCGGCGGCACAACGATGGTGGTTGATTTCTGCCTGCCGGAGCCCGGCCAGTCGCTTCTGGATGCGCTGAACCGCTGGGACAACAAGGCGACCCGCGCCACTTGCGATTATTCTTTCCACATGGCCGTCACATGGTGGGGCGAGCAGGTCTTCGATGACATGAAGACGATTGTCCAGGAAAAAGGCATCAACAGCTTCAAACACTTCATGGCCTATAAGGGCGCACTGATGGTGAATGACGACGAGATGTTCGCCTCCTTTTCCCGCTGCGCCGAACTCGGCGCGCTGCCGATGGTGCATGCGGAAAACGGCGATATCGTCGCGCAGATGCAAGCCAAATTGCTGGCAGAGGGCAATAACGGGCCGGAAGCCCACGCCTATTCCCGCCCCGCCTCGGTCGAAGGCGAAGCCACCAACCGCGCCATCATCATTGCGGACATGGCGGGCGCACCGCTTTATGTCGTCCACACCTCCTGCGAACAGGCGCATGAGGCCATCCGCCGGGCGCGACAGAACGGCATGCGGGTCTATGGCGAACCGCTGATCCAGCATCTGATCCTCGATGAGAGCGAATATGCCAACCCCGATTGGGACCACGCCGCCCGCCGCGTCATGTCGCCGCCGTTCAGAAACAAGCAGCATCAGGACAGCCTCTGGGCAGGGCTAGCCGCAGGCTCTCTGCAATGCGTCGCAACCGACCATTGCGCCTTTACTACGGAACAAAAACGCAATGGCGTCGGTGACTTCACTAAGATACCCAACGGCACCGGCGGGCTTGAAGACCGGATGCCGCTACTGTGGACCCATGGCGTGACGACGGGCCGCCTGACGATGAACGAATTCGTCGCCGTCACCTCCACCAATATCGCCAAGATCTTGAACCTCTACCCGAAAAAGGGTGCGATCCTCGTCGGTAGCGATGCCGATATCGTCGTCTGGGACCCCACACTCGAAAAGACAATAACCTCCAAAAACCAGCAATCCGCCATTGATTACAACGTCTTCGAAGGCCAGACGGTAAAGGGCCTGCCGCGCTTCACGCTCTCTCGCGGTGTCGTGGCAATCAAAGAAGGCACGGTGAAGACGCGTGAAGGCCACGGGCAGTTCGTGGCACGCGAGCCATTCCCTGCGGTGAGCAAAGCGCTGTCTACCTGGAAAGAACTCGTCGCACCCCGCAAGGTGGAGCGCACGGGCATTCCGGCGAGCGGAGTGTGATGATGACCGAAGTCCGAAATTAAGAATTGTTTCTTCAAAAGAGACTGCAAACCAACCAGCGAAGAATATCTACAACGGAAGACATGCGTGATTTTTGAAGCGAGGAAGGCACCTCAACGTGACTAAGCAAATACTGAATGCCATCGGCCAGTTCATCGCAACATATTTGGTTGCGATAACGGTGGGTACTCTGGCGGTCTTGCTTGTCATGCAAATTTACGTCGTCACGGATGATCCCAAACTAGCTGATTTTAACCCACTGATTCTGTTAGGGAGGTTCGCCTTGCTTTTGCTCTTCGGTTTACCCTCCACGCTTATTCCAGCGGTGGTACTTCACGTTTCTTCTAGGTTTATCCGAACGACAGTCACGAATTATCTCGCCCTCGGCTTCCTAATGGCGGTTATGACGACATATGTTCTTTACCAACTCTTACCAGACCCAGGTGAAAGTTTCAGATCCTCGTCAGAAAACATATGGCTGTACATTAGGCGTTTCTTTTTACTCCTTCCAGGAGGCCTAGCTGGAGCAATGATATTCTACAGGCAAGCCCAGAAAAGCCGGGCTACAGATAAGCCTTTGCGATAACGACAGGAAACAATGATTTTGAAAGCCGCAGAAATTGAGAAAATAGATAGCCGTTTCGTCGTTGTGTCGGCACGCAATCTCGGCCTGACCTTTGAAACCGGGGACGGTCCGGTGCATGCGCTTTCCAACGTCGATCTGGAGGTCAAGAAGGGCGAGTTCGTTTCCTTCATCGGGCCTTCCGGCTGCGGCAAGACGACGTTTCTGCGCGTCATCGCCGATCTGGAAAAGCACACGTCGGGCGAGATCACCGTCAACGGCACGACGCCGGAAAACGCGCGCAAGGACCGGTCCTACGGTTACGTGTTTCAGGCGGCAGCGCTCTACCCGTGGCGCACCATCGAAAAGAACATCGCACTTCCGCTTGAAATCATGGGCTACACAAAGGCAGAGCAGCAAGCGCGGATCGAACGCACGCTCGATCTGGTCAACCTCAGCGGCTTTGCCAAGAAATTCCCCTGGCAACTGTCCGGTGGCATGCAGCAGCGCGCCTCCATCGCCCGCGCGCTCGCTTTCGATGCCGACCTTCTGCTGATGGACGAGCCCTTCGGCGCGCTGGACGAAATCGTCCGCGATCATCTCAACGAGCAGCTTCTGAAACTGTGGAGCACGACGGGCAAAACAATCTGCTTCGTGACGCATTCCATTCCCGAAGCCGTCTATCTCTCCACCAAAATCGTCGTCATGTCGCCGCGTCCGGGTCGGGTGACTGACATCATCGAGTCGACTTTGCCCACTGACAGGCCGCTGGAGATACGCGAGACGCCAGAGTTTCTGGAGATTGCCCATCGGGTGCGTGAGGGGTTGAAGGCGGGGCATAGTTATGAGGGGTGAGCCGTTGTCCTTTGCGCGTGTGGCTACCCCCCTCTGCCCTGCCGGGCATCTCCCCCTCAAGGGGGGAGATCGGAAGCCCTCACCCACGTCGCTCTTTGCTCAGCCCTTAAGTTGGCCGAAAGATCGCTGCGAGTCGATCTCCCCCCTTGAGGGGGAGATGTCCGGCAGGACAGAGGGGGTAGCCACGGCCACGACGGAACAGGTGACCACCCATGACCGCCCTCCGTCACCGTATCCTGCCCGTTCTCACCATCCTCCTCGCCATTCTCGTGATCTGGCACATTGCCGTCGTCTATCTAAACCTGCCCTTCGCGCGTGACCAGGCCGCCAGAGCAGGCCAGCAACTGACTTTCTCTGAACTTCTGCCGCAAACCTTCGCGCAGGAGCGCCCTGTTCTACCCGCCCCGCACCAGATCATCGCGGAACTCTGGGATACGACCGTCAACAAGGCCATCACCTCCAAGCGCAGCCTCGTCTACCATGCGGGCATCACGCTTTCGGCGACGCTGCTCGGCTTTGCCATCGGCACGGCGCTTGGCATTCTGCTGGCGGTGGCCATCGTCCATAACCGCGCAATGGATCGCTCGGTCATGCCATGGATCATTGCCAGCCAGACGATACCCATCATTGCAGTGGCACCGATGATTATCGTTGTGTTGAATTCCATGGGCATTTCCGGCCTGCTGCCGAAGGCGCTGATTTCGACCTATCTCAGCTTCTTCCCCATCGTTGTGGGCATGGTGAAGGGGCTGCGCAGCCCTGAGAGCATTCAGCTGGATTTGATGCACACCTATCACGCCGCACCATCGCAAATCTTCTGGAAGCTGCGCTGGCCATCGGCCCTGCCCTATCTCTTCACCTCACTGAAAATCGCAATCGCCATCTCGCTGGTCGGAGCCATCGTCGGTGAGTTGCCGACCGGTGCGGTCGCGGGCCTTGGCGCAAGACTGCTGTCTGGCTCCTATTACGGCCAGACGGTACAAATCTGGGCAGCGCTGTTCATGGCTGCCGCGGTTGCGGCCATTTTGGTGTCAATCGTCGGCATCGCTCACACAGCAGTCTTGAAGAGAATGGGAGAGCGGCCATGAGCAATCCCGGCTGGGTCATCGGCGCGGTGCTGTTCTGGTTTGCCGCCTGGGCGTTGAACGAATGGTTGGTGCGCCAGCATTTCCAAACACCCAGCGCAAAACGCGCCAGCAGCATCGCCATCCCGCTCATCTTCGGCGCTGCCATCATCGTGCTGTGGGAAGGCGTGGTGCGCGGCTTTGCCATTCCCTCCATCCTACTGCCCGCGCCAAGCACCATCTTCCTACGGCTCATCAACTCCGTCCCCATTCTCTGGGCGGATTTCCGGCAGACGTTTTTGAAAGCGGTGCTGACCGGATATGTGCTGGGCTGCGGTCTCGGCTTTGCCGTTGCCATCATCATCGACCGTTCGCCCTTCCTGCAACGCGGGCTTCTCCCCATCGGAAACTTCGTCTCGGCGCTTCCGGTTGTCGGCATCGCGCCCATCATGGTCATGTGGTTCGGCTTCGACTGGCAGTCCAAGGTTGCCGTCGTCGTCATCATGACCTTCTTCCCCATGCTGGTGAACACGGTGCAGGGGCTATCGGCCTCCAGCCACATGGAGCGTGACCTGATGCACACCTATGCCGCCAGTTGGTGGCAGACGCTGGTCAAGCTGCGCCTGCCCGCGGCATGGCCGTTCATTTTCAACGCCTTGAAAATCAATTCCACGCTGGCGCTGATCGGTGCCATCGTGGCGGAGTTCTTCGGCACGCCCATCGTGGGCATGGGGTTTCGCATCTCCGCCGAAATGGGCCGGAGTAATGTGGATATGGTCTGGGCCGAGATTGCCGTGGCGGCCATCGCAGGCTCGGGTTTTTACGGTTTGGTGGCGCTTGCAGAGCGCGCCGTTACCTTCTGGCATCCGTCCGTCCGCAGTGGGCGTACGTAAACAACGAAAAAAGGGAACAGCGATGAAAAACAGACTTGCATCTATGCTTCTGGCCGGGGCAACGCTGATGACGGCGTTTGGCGCACAAGCCGCCGAAAAAGTCACGCTTCAGCTGAAATGGGTCACGCAGGCCCAGTTCGCCGGTTATTACGTTGCCAAGGACAAGGGCTTTTATGAAGCCGAAGGCCTCGATGTCGAGATCAAGCCCGGCGGCCCGGACATTGCCCCGGCACAGGTTCTGGCAGGCGGCGGCGCAGATGTCGTCGTCGACTGGCTGCCGTCTGCCCTTGCCACCCGTGAAAAGGGCGTGCCGCTCGTCAACATCGCCCAACCCTTCAAAAAATCCGGCATGATGCTGACCTGCCTAAAGGAAAGCGGCATTACCAAACCGGCGGATTTCAAGGGCAAGACGCTCGGCGTTTGGTTCTTCGGAAACGAATACCCGTTCCTCTCATGGATGGCGCATCTGAAAATCCCAACGACGGGCGGTGCCGATGGCGTGACCGTGCTGAAACAGGGCTTCAACGTCGATCCGCTGTTGCAGAAGCAGGCGGCCTGCATTTCCACCATGACCTACAACGAATATTTGCAGGTGCTGGAAGCGGGCGTCAAGGCCAACGACCTCGTCACCTTCAAATACGAGGATGAAGGCGTCGCGACGCTGGAAGACGGTCTTTACGTGCTGGAAGACAAGCTGAAGGACGCCAAGTTCAAGGAGAACATGGTGAAATTCGTGCGCGCCTCCATGAAGGGCTGGAAGTGGGCCGAAGAGAACCCCAATGATGCCGCCGATATCGTGCTCGAAAACGATGCCTCCGGCGCCCAGACCGAAGCGCACCAGAAGGGCATGATGACGGAGGTCGCCAAGCTGACGGCAGGCTCCACAGGCGCGCTCGATAAGGCCGACTACGACCGCACGGTCAAAACGCTTCTGGGCGGCGGTTCCGATCCCGTCATCACCAAGGAGCCGACAGGCGCTTTCACCACCGAAATCACGGACGCCGCTTTGAAGTAGAATAACGAGCGGAAGGCGCGCAGTTCTGGGCGCCTTCCGCCCGCTAACATCATTGATATCTGAATAATGCGATATTCAAAAATGTATATGCGCTGTATCGGTTAGACGGATTGAATTACCCTGCGCGACGAATTACATTCTGCCTCGACAGACCTAGGTTTTTACCTTGCGATAAACATCGCCAGTGAGACGGCGTGTGTTGTGGAGGACGCAGAAATCTGCGAGGTAAGGGACGTCTCGTCACTTCTATTTGCATTCATCGTCGCATGAAATTCAGGGCACGAATGTGCGGTGGACGTGCGATCCGACATTTGAACGGACAGGCACATGCAGCGTAAGACAATCGCCCCCCGGCTCGCGGTCATCATGGTTTCGGCTCTGGTTTTGCCCGGTATCGCTGGTGCGCAGACCGCAGCAGACCGGAAAAACCTGCCCTCCATCGTCGTCAGCAAGGCCGCTACCCGCGATCTGGTAGACCGCGTCATCGCCACGGGCACGATCAGACCGGTGGATGAAATTTACGTCCAGCCGCTGGTGGACGGCCTGTCGGTGGACAAATTGAATGTCGATATCGGCGACAGGGTCGAGGCCGGTGCCGTGCTGGCGGAATTGTCTAAAGACAGCCTGCTGCTGCAAAAAAGTCAGCTTCAGGCCAACAGGGCGAAGGCAGAAGCCGGTGTTGCGCAGAACAAGGCGCAGGTCATCGAGGCACAGGCCAATTACGATGACGCCGTGCGCCAGCGTGATCGGGCCGACCGTCTCGGCAAATCCGGTTCTGGCTCCGTATCGCAGGTCGAACAGACCGCTGCCGCAGCCGATGTCGCCAATGCCCGCCTTCAGGCCTCCAGACAGGCTGTGACCGTGGGTGAGGCGGATATCAAGGTCGTGGATGCGCAGATCGAGGATATCGACCTCAAACTGGCACGTACCAGCGTCAAGACACCGGTTGCAGGCGTCGTTTCGGCCAAGAATGCGCGCGTCGGTGCCATTGCCAGCGGCTCCGGCAATCCGCTGTTCACCGTCATCAAGGACAATGCGATCGAACTGGTCGCCGATCTCTCGGAAACCGATATCCAGCAAGTCAAGATCGACCAAAGGGCCATCATCACCGTGGCCGGTGGCCGCAATAGGATCGAAGGCAAGGTGCGGATCGTTTCGCCCACGGTGGATGCCACCACCCGTCTCGGCACGGTCCACATCGTACTGCCGACGGATAGCCCGGCCCGCGCCGGCATGTATGGCAGCGCAGAGGTGGTCATCGCCTCCGCCAACGCATTGGCCCTGCCCCTGTCCGCCGTCACCTCGGGCCGAGATGGTTCGACCACACGGCGCGTGGAAGATGGTGTCGTCAAACAGGTGCCTGTCGAAATTGGCATTCAGGATGGTGGTTTCGTGGAAATCAAAAGCGGAATTTCCGCCGGTGATGTGGTGGTCGAGAAAGCAGGGGCCTTCGTGCGCGATGGTGATACGATCAACCCGGTCCCGGCTGACGCCGCAGCCTCGAACTGACTGAGGGAACACCATGAACTTTTCCGCATGGTCCATCCGCAACCCGATTGCGCCGCTGCTTTGCTTTGCCCTGCTGCTATTTTTGGGCGTCAAAGCCTTTTACGATCTGCCCATCACCCGCTTTCCCAACATCGACGTACCGGTGGTGGCGATCACCGTTACGCAAAGCGGTGCTTCGCCCTCCGAGCTTGAAGCGCAGGTCACCAAGGAAGTCGAAGACGCGGTCGCCTCCATTAGCGGTATCGATGAGATTCAGTCCACCGTCACCGACGGCCAGTCCCTGACGACCGTTCTGTTCCGCATCGAAAAGCCAACGGAAGAAGCCGTCCAAGACACCAAGGACGCGATCGATAAGATCCGCAGCGAATTGCCTGCGGATATCGAAGAGCCCGTCGTCAGCAAGATCGATGTCGAGGGACAGGCGATCCAGACCTTTGCCGTCTCGTCGCCGAACATGACACTGGAAGAACTCTCCTGGTTCGTGGATGACACGATCAAGCGTGCGCTTCAGGGCCAGGCGGGCATCGGCAAGATCGACCGTTACGGTGGTGCGGATCGCGAAGTGCGCGTGTCGCTCAATCCGGCAAAGCTCGATGCTTACGGCATCACTGCGTCGGATGTGAACGCCCAGCTGCGCGGCACCAATGTCGATCTCGGCTCTGGTCGCGGACAGGTGGCTGGCAACGAACAGACCATCCGCACCCTGGGTGACACCCGTGATGTGGCTCAGCTTTCCAACACCACCATTTCGCTGTCCAATGGTCGCTTCGTCAAACTGTCCGAACTTGGAACGGTCACCGACACCTATGAAGAGCCGAAATCCTTCTCGCGCTTCAATGGCAATCCGGGCGTGACCTTCGCTGTCTTCCGCTCCAAGGGTGCCAGCGAAGTCTCGGTTGCGGAAACGGTCGCTCAGAATCTGGACAAGGTGCGCGCAGACCACCCCAACGTCTCCATCGAAATGGTCGATGATGCCGTCTACTTCACATATGGAAACTATGAGGCTGCGCTTCATACGCTGGTAGAAGGCTCCATTCTCGCCGTCATAGTGGTCCTGCTGTTCCTGCGGAACTGGCGTGCGACCCTGATTGCTGCCGTCGCCCTGCCCTTGTCGGCCATCCCCACCTTCTGGGTCATGGATGTGCTGGGCTTCTCACTCAACCTCGTCAGTTTCCTCGCGCTGACGTTGGCAACGGGTATTCTGGTGGATGATGCTATCGTGGAGGTGGAGAATATCTCCCGCCACATAAAGATGGGCAAATCGCCCTACCGCGCCTCGCTGGAAGCTGCCGATGAAATCGGCCTTGCGGTGATCGCCACCAGCTTCACCATCATTGCCGTCTTCGTGCCCGTGTCGTTCATGCCGGGCATTCCCGGCCAATACTTCATCCAGTTCGGTCTGACCGTCGCATTCTCTGTGTTCTTCTCGCTCATGGTCGCGCGCCTCATCACCCCTTTGATGGCCGCCTATTTCATGCGCGCGGATGATGCGGTGGATGACCATCACGACAATGACGGCTGGTTGATGAAGGCTTATACGCGCATGGTGACTGCGACGACCAGAAAATGGTGGGCGCGGTACCTGACGTTGCTGGGTGCTATCGGCTTCCTAATCGGCTCCGTCGTCCTGCTGGCTGGCGTTCCCGGCAGCTTCCTGCCGCCGGACGATGCGTCTCGCGTCGTACTCTCCATCGAGCTTCCACCCAATGCGACGCTTGAAGAAACCGACGCCACGACATCGAAAATCTATCAGGCCGTAAAGGATATCAACGGCGTCGAAAGCGTCTTCATCCTCGGCGGCGCATCGCCGAAGGGCGATCTGGAACTGCGCCGAGCGACGGTGCGCGTCATTCTCCAGCATATCGACCATTCCCTGCTGAAGACTCTCGTGAATGACGGTCTCGGCTCCATTCCGCTGATCGGCCCCCACTTGCCGAAGGTGGAAGACACCGGCAGAACGCGTCCTCAATGGGATGTGGAGCGGGATATTTTCGCCAGCGTCAACACCATCCCCGACGTTCGCATCATCAAGCTCAACGACCGTGCGGAACGCGAACTGAGCTTCAACTTCCTGTCTTCGAACGAAGAAGATTTGCAAAACGCCGTCGGCATTCTGGAATCGCATCTTCGTGCCTCGCCGATCCTCGTCAACGTCTCATCGGAAGGTGCCCTGCCCCGGCCAGAACTGCAAATTCGCCCGCGTAAGGATGAGATCGCCCGTCTTGGCATCACCCCTCAGCAGATTTCGCAGACCGTGCGGGTCGCCACCATTGGTGACATCGACGCGCAACTGACGAAGATTTCGCTGGATGACCGGCAGATTCCGATCCGCGTTCAGGCCTCGCTGGATGTCCGCCGTGATCTGGCCGCCATCCGTGCCTTGAAAATCAAGACGGCAACGGGTGCTACCGTTCCGCTCTACAGCGTCGCCGATATCGACTATTCCGAAGGCCCGAGCTCCATCAAGCGCAATGACCGCAACCGCGTCGTTTCCATCGGCTCGGACGTGCCTTTCGGCACGGCCCTAGATACGTCATCCGCAGAGTTCAAACGCATCGTCGCCGAGGCCAAGCTGCCAGCTTCCGTGCGCTTGGCGGAAAGCGGTGACGCCAAGGTGCAGGGCGAAATGCAGCGCGGCTTTACCAACGCCATGCTTCTCGGCCTGTTGCTGGTGCTGGTCGTGCTCATCCTGCTGTTCAAGGATGTCATTCAGCCCTTCACCATCCTGTTCTCGCTGCCGCTGGCCATCGGCGGTGTGGCGGTGGCGCTCATCATCACCAACAACGCACTCTCCATGCCTGTCCTCATCGGCATTCTCATGTTGATGGGCATCGTGACAAAGAATGCCATTCTGCTGGTGGATTTCGCCATCGAAATGCGCCGACACGGGCTGGAACGGGTTCACGCCATGGTGGAAGCTGGCCGCAAACGCGCCCGCCCGATCATCATGACCTCGATTGCTATGTCCGCGGGCATGTTACCATCGGCACTGGGTGTCGGCGAAGGTGGCTCGTTCCGCGCACCGATGGCCATCGCCGTCATCGGCGGCATCATCGTCTCGACGGTTTTGTCCCTGATCGTCGTGCCAGCCTTCTTCCTTATCATGGATGACCTGTCGCGGCTTCTCGCCCATCTCTTCGGTCGTTTCATCGGCAAGAAGGAAGAAGAGCACCCGGTTCTTTCCAATGAGGAACTGTCGGAAGTGGCACGCACTAACCAGGACGCGCTTTCAGGCCTTGAAGAGCGCTTGGCCAACATCGAGCAGAAAAACGGCCCCGCTTCCAAAACAGCGGGAAATGCCAACAATGTGCTGCGCCTGCCGCCACTTGCTGCCGAGTAAGCCAAGCTCGCGACCATTTGGAGAACGCCGGGCACCGCCCGGCGTTTTGCGTGTCGGCCAACGCCTTTCGAAAATTGTCATTGTTTGATCGAAATCAAGTCTGTCTGAACCGCTGCTGTTATCTTACGCGCATGGGAACATCGTCCTCAGACCAAGCATCCGTCCGGTCTGAAGGCTTTCGGGGATGACGCTGGACGTGAACGGCATGGTAAAACTGAACAGCAAAGAGAAAACCATCCTTTTGAATGCGCCCTTCATCGGCGCTGGAGACGACATCTCGGCGGCGAAGCTGATGGAGGCATCGACCATCGTCACCGTGCCCGCACGCAGCGTCCTGTTTCGCGCGGACGACCACGCGGAACATCTCTACTGCGTTCTCAACGGATATGTCCGCCTCTATCGTCTGAGCAAGGATGGACGCGAGGCCGATGTGAGGATTTGCGGGCCCGGCGACAGCTTCAACGAATGCCTGATTTTCGGTGCGGATCGCTATCACTACCACGCGCAGGCGGCAGAAAGCTGCACCGTCTCCCGCTTCGATCTGCAACACCTCAGAACCATGGTCGAGGACGATCCAAAAATTGCCAGAACCCTGATGCAGTGGCTCTCGCGCAGTCTGCTGACGACGATGGACTGTGTGGCCAACGATCGGCTTCAAACCGCACCCCAGCGTGTCGCCAACTATCTTGTCACGCAGGGGCCACGAGACGCGACATCCTTTTCACTGCGGCTGCCGTTCCAGAAAAGCGTTCTCGCGGGCAAGCTCGGCCTTGCGCCTGAAGCGCTGTCACGCGCCTTTTCCAGCCTTCGCGATGCCGGTGTCATTGTGCGAGGCCGGATCATTCAGGTCAGCGATATCGCGGCCCTCAAGCAGTTATAAAAACGGTCGAGACGGAGCGCGACCGCTCCGTTTGATATCACAAACCGCCGTGCTGCTTCAGAAAGCCAACGATGCTATCCACGCCCTCGCCGCGCTTCATGTCGGTGAAGATGAAGGGCATGTCTTTGCGCATCCGCGTCGCGTCACCATCCATGACGTCGAGATCAGCGCCGACATAGGGTGCGAGATCCTTCTTGTTGATCACCAGCATATCCGAACGCGTGATGCCGGGACCACCCTTGCGCGGTATCTCCTCGCCCTGACAGACCGAAATCACGTAAATGGTGATATCCGCCAGATCGGGAGAGAAGGTCGCCGCCAGATTATCGCCGCCGGATTCGATGAAGACGATGTCGAGATCGGGGAAGCGTTCGTTGAGACTAGCGATGGCTTGAAGGTTGATCGTGGCATCCTCACGGATGGCCGTGTGCGGACATCCGCCGGTTTCCACACCCACGATACGCTCAGACGGCAGCGCCTGCATCCGCACCAGCGCTTCGGCATCTTCCTTGGTATAGATGTCGTTGGTCACCACCGCAACCGAGTAATCCGCGCTCATTGCCTTGCACAGCTTTTCCGTCAGCGCGGTCTTGCCAGAGCCGACAGGCCCGCCGATGCCGACCCGCAAGGGGCCATTTCGCGATTTCATTCCATTTTCCTTCCAAGCATTTCGTTCATTCTATTTCACAGCCGTGCCTATGATCGAAACAGCCGCGTTTCCATCGTCTCATGCCGCATGGCCGCCGTATCAGCCAGAATGGTCGCCGAGCCCAGATCATCTAGCGTCGAGGCCGCAGCCCTCTCAGCAACAGCGGCAATGTCTGCCTCCAGATGCGCCAAAATGGCAATGCCATCCTTCTGCCCGGCCACACCAAGACGAATGCCTGCGGACACGAATTGCGAAACCGATGAATGCAGATAGGCCGCCAAAGCGTCCTTCAACGCAATTCCATGGGCTGCAGCAATGGCCCCCACCGCGACCGGATAGGGCGTGCTCCTTGGCAGGCGCTGGAAAACCTCGTTTGGCCACGCAATCGCCGCGTCCTTGAACGCATCTCCTAGCAACACCGTTTCGCGGTACCGTTCCGCCGAACCCGCCAGCGCCTGCGCCAGTTCCACGAGCTCCGCCAAAGCATCGGCATCCCCGTGGCTGTTCCATCCTTGAGACAAGAGAACGGCGTCGTTCCAAAACGTTCCACGATCCAAGATGACGGAAATCCACTGCCGCAGATCGGCGGCGTTGGCAACGCGCCGGTCGTTCACGGCACTTTCCAGACCACCGGAATAGGAAAACGCCCCCAGAGGAAACGCTGGCGACATCCATGTCAGCAGTCGCAGCAGCGCGTCCACGTTCCCCGCTGTCATCTCTTAATTGTGGCTGTGATGATGATGGTCATGCGCATGGGCATGGCCACCATGGGCGTGATAGGCGCCCCGCGCCGGCTGGAAAGGCTCCTCGATGTCCCGCACCGTTGCACCAAGACCTTCCAGCATGGCCCTGATAACGTGGTCACGCAGAATGAGGATGCGGCCTTCCTCGATCTGCGCCGACAAATGCCGGTTGCCAAGATGCCAAGCCAGCTCGATGAGGTGCAGCGTGTTTTTGGCCGTCACCTCGAACAACTTCTCATCTGCCGCCCGGACTTCCACGAGATCACCATTCTCGACCACCAGCACGTCGCCATGGGCAAACAGCACCGCTTCCTTCAGATCGAGCATCACCATCTCGTCGTTCTGAAGATGCAGCAATTTGCGCCGCAGGTGTCTCTGGTCGTGGGCGAGAGTGACATAACCGGTCGGTTCGTCCGCGGGCGTGCCAGCGGGAAGATAGGATTGAACGCGCAGCATGATCTTTCCAAATTGAATTTCAGAGCTTTGGAAGTTGAAGGATCACGCGGGGGAATGCAAGTCGATGCCGGTAAAATGCGCGCTCATACAGGCACTTGACTGAGGATGTCAGGATGCGACGAGCAGGTTGGATTTCAGGTTTTCGATGACGTGGGAAACGGGAAGCTCTTCTTCGTGACACACGCAGTTACGGCCTGATGCCTTGGCGAGATAGAGCGCCTTGTCAGCAATGGCGAAGGTGTCATGTTTGGACCGCGACGGCTCGATATCGGCGACACCGACGGAGACCGTTGTCTGCAACTGGGTGCCGTTATAGTTGATGGTCAGGCACGAAACGCGGATGCGGGCCAGCTCGATCAGCGTCAGCCTGTCCTTGCGCAACCCGCCGCGCACGATGACGGCGAACTCCTCTCCGCCAAGCCGCGCCACGCAGTGGAAATCACCGAACACATCTTCAATGGCCGCCGCCGCTCGTCTGATGACAACGTCTCCGGCGGCATGGCCATAGCTATCGTTTATCCGCTTGAACCGATCGAGATCGAAAATCGCCAGCGAAGCGTCGTCAACGACTTCATCGAAGGACTGGTTGAAGGCGCGGCGGTTTGCCAACCCCGACAGGGTGTCGGTTCTGCTCAACCGCTCGAACTCCGCGTGGGACTCGTGCAGCTTGCGTATCGCTGTCCCGATGACGGAGCACAGCATGCCGGTAACGATGCCGCCGACGATCCACGCCATGACGACGCTGTAACCCAGCGCTTCGAAAAGCGGCAACGGCAACAGGTGAAAGAAGCTCGCCACCGCGATGACCGCGCAACTGACCAGCACAGACAGAATGATGGAAATGAACACCATTTTGGTCGCAAAAGTGCGAAGATTTTGCCCTTCGCGGGGGTCGCTTAAACTCATTTCTAATGAAATAAATTTCCTCAAACGTTCAGTCATCACACCTCACCCTTGCATGACATGATCGATAAAGATCAGAGATTGGCTGGACGTAAATCAATTGTCTAAATTTTTAGCTACCGGAGGTATATTTGTGGAATACTGCGCAATGAGCAGAATTATGTAATTATTTTTATTGCACCGCAGCAAAAACGGCGCAAACGCTGGCAAACCGCTTCGCCCAGCGTCTTAGCCTATAGTCTAATGGCACGACCCAAATGGCAAAGCGGAAACAATCATTTTGATTTTTCTATTTGTTTTTTCGACCGGCTGGCGCTTTGAAATATTAACGCCTGCAAAAAACGAAACCCGGCGCGAGGCCGGGCTCCGTATCGCCATCGTTAAAACCTCAAGCGGCCATACGCGCCTTGAGGTTTTCGAGAATGTTTTGCGGTGAGGAAACGCCGTATGGATCGGTTTCGCAATTGTCGGAATAGCCCTCTTCCTCGAACCATTGTTCGACCACACCGTCATTGACGATGGCAGCATAACGCCAGGAACGCATGCCGAAGCCGAGATTATCCTTGGCGACCAGCATACCCATCTTGCGCGTGAATTCGCCGGAACCATCGGGGATGACCTTGACGTTTTCAAGGTTTTGACCCTTGGCCCAAGCGTTCATCACGAAGGCGTCGTTGACCGAGAGGCAATAGATTTCATCGATGCCGAGGGCGCGAAACTCCGGTGTCAAACGCTCGAAGTCGGGAAGCTGAAGGGTAGAGCATGTCGGTGTGAAAGCACCGGGCAGCGAGAAAAGAACGACCTTCTTGCCCTTGAAATAATCGTCTGATGTTAAATCCTGCCAACGATAGGGGTTTGGGCCACCCACGGCCTCATCGCGAACACGCGTGCGGAAGGTAACGGCAGGCACTTTTTTACCGAGCATGATTTTCTCCTGATAAGCGTTGCGGCGCAAAAGTCTTGGGAACCGATCACGCCTGAAAACAGGTTTTCGGGATAAATCAAATCAGGTTGCAGCGCAGCAAAAACCTGCGTCTGCAAGGCAGTCATGCACAGAAGGAAATGCTTCCGCCGAGCGTCCGCTGTCTCAAAACAGGAAATACCGTTGCGCCATGGGCAGCACAGTCGCGGGTTCGCAGGTCAGGAGATCGCCATCCGCCCTCACCTCGTAGGTCTCGGGATCGACCTCAATGTGCGGCGTCAGCGAATTGTGGATCATCGATGCCTTGGAGATGCCGCCGCGCACATTGCGCACGGCCACCAGCTTCTTGGCCACGCCCAGCCGTTGCGACAGACCGGCATCCAGCGAGGCCTGCGACACGAAGGTGACGGAAGAATTGGTGCGCAGTTTGCCGTAAGCGGCAAACATAGGTCGGTAGTGCATTGGCTGAGGGGTCGGGATGGAGGCGTTGGGATCACCCATCGGTGCCGCGGCAATCGAACCGCCCATCAACACCATTTCCGGTTTCACGCCAAAGAACGCCGGGTTCCACAACACCAGATCGGCCCGCTTGCCGACCTCGATGGAGCCGATCTCGTGAGAAATACCGTGAGCGATGGCCGGGTTGATGGTGTATTTGGCGATGTAGCGGCGAACGCGGAAATTATCGTTCTCGCCCTTCTCTTCCTTCAAACGACCGCGCTGGCGCTTCATCTTATCCGCCGTCTGCCACGTGCGGATCGCGACTTCGCCGACGCGGCCCATGGCCTGGCTGTCGGAGGAGATGATCGAGAAGGCGCCGATATCGTGCAGAATGTCTTCTGCCGCGATGGTTTCCTTGCGGATGCGGCTTTCGGCAAAGGCGATGTCTTCCGGTATCGATGGCGACAGGTGATGGCAGACCATCAGCATGTCCAGATGCTCGGCCAGCGTATTGATCGTATAGGGACGGGTCGGATTGGTGGACGACGGAATGACGTTGGGATTACCGCAAATCTTGATGATGTCAGGCGCATGGCCACCGCCTGCCCCTTCCGTGTGGAAGGCGTGGATGGTGCGTCCGTTGATGGCGGCAATCGTGTCTTCCACAAAGCCGCTTTCGTTCAGCGTATCGGTGTGGATCATGACCTGCACGTCGAATTCGTCGGCAACTGTCAGGCAATTGTCGATGGCGGCTGGCGTTGTGCCCCAGTCCTCGTGCAATTTCAGTGACGACGCACCGGCGAGGATCATTTCCTCCAGCGGTTTGGGCAGCGAGGCGTTGCCCTTACCCGCAAGCGCAAGGTTCATCGGAAAACCGTCGAAGCTTTCGATCATACGTTCGATGTGCCAAGCCCCGGTGCAGGTGGTAGCCAGCGTTCCATGGGCGGGGCCGGAACCGCCGCCCAGCATGCAGGTGATGCCGCTCATCAGGGCTTCTTCGATCTGCTGTGGGCAGATGAAGTGAATATGCGCGTCCATGCCACCCGCCGTGAGGATTTTGCCCTCACCGGCAATGGCTTCCGTGGAGGGGCCGACGATGATCGTCACGCCCGGCTGCGTATCGGGATTACCCGCCTTGCCGATGGCGTGGATGCGCCCATCCTTCAAGCCGACATCAGCCTTGTAGATGCCACTATGATCGACAATGACGACGTTGGTGATCACGGTATCGACCGCGCCGTCAGCACGCGTTGCCTGGCTTTGCCCCATGCCATCACGAATGACCTTGCCGCCACCGAATTTCACCTCTTCGCCATAGGTGGTGAAATCCTTCTCGATCTCGATGAAGAGTTCGGTATCGGCAAGACGCACCTTATCGCCCACCGTGGGGCCGAACATGCTGGCATAGGCTGCGCGGGAAATCTTATAAGGCATGGAATTCAGGCTCCTGGGAAGGCGGAGAAAACAAAAGCGGCGATCACATCAAAACCCGTCAGCAAGAGCGCGAAGCTCTTCGGCGCGTTTCGTGCTCATATCGGCAAGGCAGGACGAAACGAGCATGGGCTCCATGGTGCCACCACGCGCCTGAAAGCCTGCCGTTTCGCAATTGGCATCACGAAACGAGACCCACGCGCGCTGCGCGGCAACCAGCGCATCGACCGCGCCCTTGCTATCATCGTCAGCGGCCTTGTCCCAGGCACTCATCTTCTTGCGAACCTGCTGATAGGCCGCATTCAAATCCTTGTCAGCCGTTTCATATTCAATCGCCACGCAGGCATTCATATCCGCCTGCGTCGTCGGCGAGTCACAATCCGGCTCTTCCTGCGCAAACGCTCGGTCGACCATGAAGCTAAAGGGCAACGCTGCCAAGGCGAGCAAAAAGCTGAGTGACATATGGCGCAACGACTTGGCGACCATCATCACAGCTTTCCCATGACGAGTTTGCGAAAGCCGTAGACTTCCCGCTTGCCCGAAAGCGGCACTAGCGTCACCTCGCGCTTCTGCCCCGGCTCGAAACGAACCGCGGTTCCCGCAGGAATATCCAGGCGCATGCCATGCGCCGTCTCTCGCACGAAATCGAGAGCCGCATTGGTTTCGGCAAAATGATAGTGGCTACCAACCTGAACAGGCCGGTCGCCCGTATTGGAAACTTCGATGGTAACAGTCGGCTGACCGGCGTTTAGTTCGATCTCGCCCCCTGCGGTAATGACTTCACCTGGGATCATGGTTTTAGCTCCATCCTTACGCGGCTTTGACGGGTGCACAGCCTTCGGCTTTCAAAACACGGATCGTCGAGGCCGGATTGTTCACCAGCTTGTCCGCCGGGCGCACGGGACGCCGCACCAACTCTCCACTGCAATTGGGGCAGATGCCCGCCAACGTGTTGGTGGCGCAATCCTTGCAATAGGTGCATTCGAACGAACACATCATCGCATCGAGACTATCGGGGGCTAAATCCCTGTCACAGCATTCGCAGTTGGGGCGAAGTTCCAGCGCCATCGTGCCGCTCCTTTATCGTATCGGTTCGTGCACGGTCACCAGCTTGGTGCCATCCGGGAACGTCGCTTCCACCTGCACGTCGTGGATCATTTCGGCGATGCCTTCCATGACCTGATCGCGGGTGATGACATGCGCACCCGCTTCCATCAGCTCCGAAACGGCGCGCCCGTCACGGGCGCCTTCCACGACAAAATCGGTAATCAGGGCAATGGCTTCCGGGTAATTGAGCTTGACGCCACGCTCCAGACGCCGACGCGCCACCGTGGCTGCCATGGAAATCAGAAGCTTGTCTTTTTCTCTGGGGGTGAGGTTCATGGTCGTCCCGTTTCTAGAGCGCCATGCGTTTTTTTAGAACGCATAAAGGACGCTCGAACTCTTAACTAATTCGCGCATCAGAGATTCCAGACTTTCGGCACTGGCGCACCATTTCGCAAGAGCGAAATGATCGGAAACAGCATTTTTCTCAAGGTGAAACCATCCGGTGCCGAAAGACGCACGACGAGCTTTCCCGCCCAGGCGCTGGCGCCGCCGGAAAACCCGGCAATAGCCCGGATTTTAGGCAATAGCGCTTCACTGAGAGGGCCGATGTAAATCAGGGTGGCGAAAGCAACCTGCCCGGAAAGGACAGGGGACATACGGGTCAGTTCGGCGATATTCCCGTCCAGCCGCAATTCTTCCGCATGAACCAGCTTGCCGCCGTGGCGAATGCGCCAGCGGTCTCGAAACAGCCCCTCCTCCATCATCTCGCCCATGGCCTGACGACCGAGCAAGACCGCTTCGACAGCAATGAATTCGGCGGAGGCATCGATATCCGCTTCCAGCCTGCGCGTCAGGGAAGCGCGGTCAAAAAGGATGGTTTCCTGTGGCAGCCAGTGAAGTCTGGCGTTGGGCCCGGCGGTGACGCGGGCGGTGACTGTCGTCGTGCCGGAGGCGGCTTTGTAGACCTTTTCGCAGGCCTGCGTGGAAACCACGAGCGATGTCCCCGCACCGGCCACCGCTTGCCATTCCATCTCGTCGCCGCCGGTCAAACCGCCGGAGGAATTGATGAGAACGGCTTCCATTTCGTTGGAAAAGGTTTCGGGCAACCGGATTTTGGCGCAGCCTTCCTGAAACAATTCGTCCAGACGGCTGCGCCCATTCAGCGCTTTGGTTACAATGCGTCCTCGGCCACGGGCGCGCTGCGGACGGGGTTCAGGGATGCTTTGCTGGTCTGGCTGCACGTCGTCTCCGAAGCTTTGGCGGATGCGGAAGCGGGAACCGCTTTCACAGAGCAATCCGTCTTCGCCGTCGCGTCGACAACCATCTGCCCTTCCGTATTCTGGAAGAAGTCCCACATTCTCTCAGCCGCATCAACCCGTCGGACGGTGTCATTGCTTGGCATTTTACGATCGACGGCAGGCTGTGCCTTGCCCGCGATATCATCCACCGGCTTGCGGATGACGGCGGCAGAGGCAATTACCTCAGCCTTTATCGTGGCGCGTGGCCATGCGTGGTCCCAAGCCTCAATCACATAGGAATGAATGCGCGCACCGCTTTTGCAGACATCGTAGGAATTAAAGGTAAAGCTGTCATTGGCCTTGCTTTTGACCGCGCCCTTGCAGCCGTCCATCTCGGCCCAGCGCTTCAAGGCCATCTCGCCGCTATACTGCCAATAAGGCTTGCCACCGCCCTGATAGGGATTAGCCGGGTCCTTCATGCCTGCGAAGGCAACGATAGACAGCGGCTTGGCAGGAGAGCAGCTTTTAGCGTCCGGCGCCCACTTGCCCGCATTTTCCATGGGCAAGCCCGCGCGCAAAGATGCGACGAAACCGGCGGCTGCGAAATCATTGCTGCCACCGCACAGATATTGCGACAACATGCGTCCGCCACCGGAATAACCGGAGCCATAGAACCGGGCTTCATCCACGCAGAGCTTGGATTTGACCATGCTGATCGCGTCGCGGATAAAACCGGGCTCATCCAACCCGCCTTCGCGCTTGGTCACGCCGGGAACATTCCAGGCGTTCGTGCCCGGCAGTTCGCCGCTGAGGCTGCCCTGAAGCGCCACAACCACGATGCCTTCACGCTCGCCGACTTTATCCCAGCCGCTGCGATCCAGTTGGCCGTTCGGATTGCTGTTGCTGCCATGAAAATCGAAGACGACAGGCATTTTTTTCTGTCCATCATAAGACGATGGAACAAAATAGACGCCGGCGCGTTCACTGCCCTCAGACATCAACGAAAACGCGTGTCTGCCCGGCTTTATCGTATTACCGCAGCTTGACGCAAAAGCTGCGCCGCCTGTCGCCGCGAGTATTGCAAGACCTACGGCAAGGGAGCGCGCGGGGCGGATCAACCGGATGATCCGGCCAGCAGCAGTCGTAAATTTCATCGGCACGCCTTTATTGGCACTGTTCCCGGCCTACTATGCCGGAAAATATGTGGAATGTAAGGGATCGACGGAAGCAGCATGCAGATGGCTCAGCCATTGTGTCTTGCATGCAGCAGTTTCGCTGCCAATAACACACGTATTTACTCAATGAAACGCTAAAATTGCGCATGAATGCTATGCAAAGCTGCAATAGCGGTCACGATTTACATCATTGTTATCGGTTCGTGAGCCGAAAATGATAGTATAAGGTATTATTATACCGTCAGATGTCTCCGCGCCTCAGCCGTGTCCAGCGTCTCCGCCACACCTTCGTGCACGATCTCGCCTCGGTCCATGATGTAGACGTAATCCGCAAGCTCCCGGCAGAAGTCCAGATACTGCTCCACGAGGAGTATCGCCATGCCGGTCGAATCCCGCAGATATTTGATCGCCCGACCGATATCCTTGATGATGGATGGCTGAATACCCTCGGTCGGCTCGTCCAGCACGAGGATTTTCGGACGCGTCACCAATGCACGGCCAATGGCAAGCTGCTGTTGCTGCCCACCGGACAGGTCACCCCCGCGCCGCGACAGCATGGATTGAAGCACCGGAAACAGGCTGAAGATATCGTCAGGAATGAACCGCTCCTTGCGCGGCAGCGGCGCATAGCCCGATTGCAGATTTTCCTGCACCGTCAACAACGGAAAAATCTCCCGGCCCTGCGGCACATAACCCACCCCGCGCTTGGCGCGTTGGTGCGGTGCAAGCCCGTTGAGGCTTTCCCCACCAAAGCTGATCGTGCCGCCGCTGAGCGGATGCTGGCCCGTCACCGCCCGCAGCAGCGAACTCTTGCCCACGCCGTTGCGCCCCAGAACGCAGGTGATCTTGCCCATTTCCGCACTGAGCGAAATACCCCGCAGGGCTTGCGCCGCGCCGTAATGGAGATTGATGTTGTCGACGCTTAGCATTCATCCACCTGTTCTAGTTCAGCAAGGTTCGCCTTAAAGCCTGCAAGGCAAGCTCCTGTTCGCCGGTCTTTTCGCCACCCACCTGGGCGACCTCATCGGCAATATCGATCAGTTGAAGCCGTTCATCGACATCCAGCGCGTTTGCCCAGATATCCCGGAAACGGCGAATGGGGTCTTCGGGATTGACGACATTCTTCGAAGCCCATTCTCCAAAGACGATCACTTCTTCCATGTCCTTTGACGCGATGATGGTTTTCATCCTGTCTCGAACAACCAGTTTTGCCGCTTCCACATGCATCGGCTTTTCATTGGCAAGGCACATGAAGAAGGCAACGGCAGCGATGGCTGGATCACGGATGGAGGCAATCGGTGCGATCTCGGCCTTCTTGCGAAATGACCGGCGCTTATAGGCCCCGCGCATTTTCTCAACCGTATCGATGATTTCGCTACCCGCTTCCCGCATCGTCTTCAGCCGCCAATACCAAACCGCCGCACCGCCAATTGCCATCACCAAAAGTCCGATCAACGCCATGAAATCAACTCCAGATTTTAAATTTCAAGATTTAAATCCGGTTCTCATTGCAGGCGCAAGTAGGACCCTTCTCTTTCTACCGCCCCAAATAGTTCTCGATTACCTTCGGATCGCTCGACACGAAATCAATCGACCCCTCAGCCAACACCGATCCCTCTGCCAGACATGTCACCTTCACGCCAAGTTCGCGGATAAAGCCCATGTCGTGTTCCACCACCACCACGGAGCGGGTCTTGGCGATTTCCTTCAGCAGCACTGCCGTCTCAGCCGTTTCGGCATCGGTCATGCCTGCCACCGGCTCATCCACCAGCAACAGTTTCGGTTCCTGTGCCAACAGCATGCCGATTTCCAGCCATTGCTTTTGCCCGTGAGAAAGATTGGCGGCCAGATCGTTGCGGCGAGAACCGAGGCGGACGGTAGAGAGGATTTCTTCGATACGGGCCTTGTCCTCTTCCGTCAGGCGATAGAACAGCGTGGCGAAAACACCGCGCTTGCGGTTGAGCGCCAGTTCCAGATTGTCCCAAACCGTGTGGCTTTCGAACACGGTCGGCTTCTGGAATTTGCGCCCGATGCCAAGCTGCGCGATATCTGCCTCGTCCTTCTTGGTGAGGTCGATGCTATCTTCGAACAACACGGTGCCACTGTCTGGCCGTGTCTTGCCGGTAATGATATCCATCATCGTCGTCTTGCCAGCACCATTGGGGCCTATGATGGCGCGTAACTCTCCCGGCTCTACGACAAACGACAGCGAGTTGAGCGCCCGGAAGCCATCGAACGACACGGACACGCCATCCAGATAGAGCAGGCTTTTCGTTCTGTTTTCGGCAATCGTGTTCATGCTCTCTACTCCGCCGCCTGTTGGGCCGGTTTAGGCCCGTCGTCATTGCCGACATTCCTGCTCGCCTCCGCCGCTGAGGCGGCGCTCTTTTCACGGCGGCCCACCCAATAATGCTGGACGGTGCCAACGATGCCCTTGGGGAAAAACAGCGTGACGGCGATGAACAGCCCGCCCAGCGCAAACAACCAGAATTCGGGGAACGCGCCGGTGAAGTAGCTCTTGCCACCATTCACGAGTATTGCGCCCAGGATCGGTCCGATCAGCGTGCCGCGCCCGCCGACAGCCGTCCAGACGACAACCTCGATGGAGTTGGCGGGCGCAAACTCGCCGGGGTTGATGATGCCCACCTGCGGCACGAAGAGCGCACCGGCAATACCGGCCATCATCGCAGACACGACGAAGGTGAAGAGCTTGATGTTCTCCACCCGGAAACCGAGAAACCGCACGCGGCTTTCCGAATCGCGCACACCGACCAGCACCTTGCCGAATTTGGAATTGACGATGCCGGATGCAATCAGCAGGCAAAGCGCCAGCATGATCGCCGTCATCGCAAACAACACGGCACGCGTGCCATCGGCCTGAACGGAAAAGCCGAGAATGTCCTTGAAGTCCGTCAGGCCGTTATTGCCGCCGAAACCCATATCGTTGCGGAAGAAGGCGAGCAACAGCGCATAGGTCATGGCCTGCGTGATGATCGAGAGATAGACACCGTTGACGCGGGAGCGGAAGGCAAACCAGCCGAAAACGAAGGCCAGCACGCCGGGCACGACCAGCACCATCAGCATGGCGAACCAGAACATATCGAAGCCATGCCAGAACCATGGCAGTTCTTTCCAGTTCAGAAAGACCATGAAATCAGGCAAAATGGGATGACCATAGGTGCCGCGCGTGCCGATCTGGCGCATCAGATACATGCCCATGGCATAGCCCCCGAGCGCGAAGAAGGCCGCGTGCCCGAGCGAGAGAATGCCGCAGTACCCCCAGACAAGATCAAGCGCCAGCGCCAGAATGGCATAGGCCAGATACTTGCCCAGCATCGACATGATGTAGGTCGGGATGCGGAACGCGCTGTCTGCCGGAAGCAGCAGGTTGGACGCGGGTACCAGAACGGCGATGGCCATGATGATGCCGATGGCGTAGATGATCCGGCGGTCGAGCGCCCGAAGGAGGAAGCCGGTAATCATGCTTCTATGGCCCTTCCCTTGAGTGCGAAGAGACCGCGAGGCCGCTTCTGGATGAACAGGATGATGAGAACGAGGACGAGGATTTTGCCGAGAACCGCGCCGACGGTGGGTTCCAGAAACTTGTTGAGCACACCAAGCGTCAGCGCACCGACGAAGGTGCCCCAGAGATTGCCGACACCGCCGAACACCACGACCATGAAACTGTCGATGATGTAGGACTGGCCGAGATTGGGTGAGACGTTATCGATCTGGCTGAGCGCAACACCGGCCAGCCCGGCAACACCGGAGCCCAGCGCGAAGGTGAAGGCATCAACCCAGGGTGTTCGAATGCCCATGGACGAGGCCATACGCCGGTTCTGCGTCACGGCCCGCATCTGCAAGCCGAAAGCCGAGCGCTTCAAAAGCACCAGCAGCGCAAAGAACACCGACAGCGAGAAACAGACAATCCAGACGCGGTTCCAGGTGAAGTTCAGATAGCCGACGCTGAAGGAACCGGACATCCAGCTGGGATTGCCGACCTCGCGATTGGTTGGACCAAAGATGGAGCGTACGCCCTGCTGCAACATCAGCGAAATGCCCCATGTCGCCAGCAATGTTTCCAGCGGTCGGCCATAGAGAAAGCGGATCACGCCGCGCTCCATGATCAGGCCGACAGCACCCGTAACGAGGAAAGCCACCGGCAGCGCAATCGTCAGAGACCAATCGAACAGCGCGGGGTAGTTGCTGCGGATAACCTCCTGCACCATGAAGGTGGAGTAAGCGCCGATCATCACCATTTCGCCATGCGCCATGTTGATGATGCCCATCACGCCGAAGGTAATGGCAAGGCCGATGGCCGCGAGCAGCAAAACGGAGCCGAGCGACAGGCCGTACCAGATGTTCTGCGCGGCATCCCAAAGCGCTAACGTGCTCTCGATTTTGATGATCGCAGACATCACATCTTCGCGCAGCATCGGGTCGAGCGACGGAGATGCGGATTGAAGAATGCCGATGACGCCGCGACCGCCGATATTCGCAATCGTTTGGATCGCCGCGCGTTTTTCTTCCACAGACCGATCGGACGCCAGCACCGAAACGGCACGTGCCTCTTCCATGCGGGTCCGCACTTGGCCATCCGTTTCCTTGGCAAGTGCTGCTTCCAGCAATTGCAGGTTTTCCGCGCTCGGCGCCTTCAGCACCGCATCTGCTGCGGAAAGGCGAACGGATTTTTCCGGGCTGAGCAACGTCAGACCGCCGAGGGCCGCGCGAATAACACGGCGAAGATTGTTATTGACCTTGATCTTAGCAACCGTCGCCTTCGGCGCTTCACCAACACTGTCGCCGGTCAGCGGATCGATGAGCGTAAAATTGGCACCGTCAGGCTTTGTCATGAAAACGAGGTTGTCGGCCTTGCGAACGTAAAGCTCGCCCTCTGCAAAGGCATTCAGCGGCGGGACCACGCGTGGGTCTCCGGTCGCCGCGATCTGCCCGATCAGCGCTTCGGCCTGCTTGAAATCGGCAGTGCCGAGGGAGTCGATGAGGGGTTTTGGGTCGCTTTGCTGCGCGAATGCAGAAAAAACGATGCTGAGCAGCAAGCTAATGGTGACCAACAAACGACGAAACATGATCCAAGTCCCCCTTGGAGCCTGCGCTGCACCTAGATACAGGCGGGCAAAACGTAACAGAAGGGCGATTTGGCCCTCGGATTCTTCCTCGCTCTCCACGTCATCCTCGGGCTTGACCCGAGGATCTACCACGGCAGCAGCGTATTCTCGTTGACGAAGAGTGTGGAGCGGAGGCAGCAGATCCTCGGGACAAGCCCGAGGATGACGTTGCGTGAGAGGAGCGGTGCCAGCCAAATCACTCGACTAGCACCTCCCGGCCCTCGCGCCTATCAGCTACCCTTGCCGCCGCACTTGCCGGTAGCAACGTTGAAGTTGCCGCAGGACATGGGCTTGCGCCAATCGGAGATCAGGTCTTTCGAGTCTGGCAGGTAATCCGACCACTCGTCGCCGACCACCTGTGGCGTTTCCTGAACGACTTGGAACTGGCCATCCGCCTGTATTTCACCGATCAGCACCGGCTTGGTGATGTGGTGGTTCGGCATGACGGTGGAGTAGCCGCCCGAGAGGTTCGGCACGGAGACACCGATGATGCTGTCGAGAACCTTGTCGGTTTCCGTCGTGCCAGCGGCTTCAACGGCCTTCACCCACGCGTTAAAACCGATATAGGCGGCTTCCATCGGGTCGTTGGTCACGCGCTTGTCGTTCTTTGTAAACGCGTGCCATTCCTTGATGAACTCGGCATTGGCGGGACTATCGACGGACTGAAAATAGTTCCAGGCGGCAAGGTGGCCAACCAGCGGGCCGGTATCAAGACCGGCAAGCTCTTCTTCACCGACAGAGAAGGCGACGACTGGAATATCTTCGGCCTTCACGCCTTGGTTTGCCAGTTCCTTGTAGAAGGGAACGTTGGCGTCACCGTTGATGGTGGAAACAACTGCGGTCTTTTTGCCAGCCGAGCCGAATTTTTTGATGTCGGAGACGATGGTCTGCCAGTCAGAATGGCCAAATGGCGTGTAGTTGACCATGATGTCTTCAGGCTTCACGCCCTTGGATTCCAGATAGGCCTTCAGGATCTTGTTGGTCGTCTGCGGATAAACATAGTCGGTACCGGCCAGAACCCAGCGCTCGACGCCTTCGGTGTTGGCCAGATAATCCACTGCGGGAATGGCCTGCTGGTTCGGCGCGGCACCGGTGTAGAAAATGTTGCGGGAGGATTCTTCGCCCTCATACTGCACGGGATAGAAGAGAATGGAGTTCAGCTCTTCAAACACCGGCAGAACCGACTTGCGCGAGGACGAGGTCCAGCAACCGAAGACGGCCGCGACCTTATCCTGGCTGATCAGCTGACGGGCTTTTTCAGCAAAGAGCGGCCAGTCGGATGCGGGATCGACAACGACAGCTTCGAGCTTCTTGCCGAGGACGCCACCCTTTTTGTTCTGCTCGTCGATGAGCATCAACATCGCATCTTTAAGGGTGGTTTCGGAAATGGCCATGGTGCCGGACAAGGAATGCAGCACGCCAATCTTGATCGTGTCGTCAGCGGCGAATGCACCGTGGAAGGCGGTGGTGGACATGATGGCGCCGAGCAAGGCGCCGGTCAGCATTGTCTTGAAAGTCATAGGAAGGACCCCTCTCCTGTTCAGCCTCTGTGGGCTCAGCGGTTATTTTACCGCTGCTGGAGGGGACTATCGGCTTCACGATCGTGAAACCGTATACGTCAATTGACGTAGATGGGGTGGCGAAACGGGAACATAGGCGCAAAGCAGCACTTCGCGCCGAAAGCACGCTGCGTTTTATCGACGAACGCTCAGTTATGCGGCTTGTCCAGATCGGGCTTTTCCGAAATGGCGTCCTGATGGTACCAGCTATCGAAATCCACATAGGTGGTTGGCGATGTCACGGACTTTACCTGCGCAACAGGTTCAAGGCGAAAACCCTTGAACCCTGCCCGCCCACCGACAGGGAACTGGTAAATCGTTGCGCTTTTCATGTTGGGGTCGCTTCTCATGAGACCTTCTCCCTTTCGAACGCTTCAGCATTTTTGCTTCATCTACAATATAGCGCGAAAGGAGCCATAATTCACCCCATCTGATTAAATAAATATCATAAAGCCTAAATTTTAATCACATTAAAAATCATAAAGTTCAAAGAACAGTCTTTATGCAGATAATTTGAAAAATCCGAAGTTTTTGCAGAAAAATTGCTCTTCTTTTTAAAATCGGCATCATTTTTGGTCAAAAAATCACGCCTGCCTCCATAAAAGCATCAGATATTGCAGCATTTTTTAAAAAAAGGTTACTCTACGTATGAGGCTACCCGCGCGACCACTTGACGACTCACCGGCAAAAAAATCGCGACCTCTTTCAGGATATGCATCGAACTGGCACGGCGCATGCATAGAGATAGGCAGAACTTGAAAGCGGGTACGACTGTCTTGCTCGCCTAGAGAACACGCATCGCATTTTAACCTATGAGAGGTTCGTAATGACTAAGTTCAAACTCGAGTATATCTGGCTCGATGGTTACAAGCCGGTAGCAAACCTGCGTGGCAAGACGCAGATCAAGGAATTCGACGAATTCCCGACACTCGAGCAGCTTCCGCTCTGGGGTTTTGATGGCTCCTCCACGATGCAGGCTGAAGGCCACAGCTCGGATTGCGTTCTGAAGCCCGTCGCCATCTATCCAGACCCAGCCCGCACCAACGGCGCACTCGTCATGTGCGAAGTCATGATGCCGGATGGCGTTACGCCACACGCTTCCAACAGCCGCGCAACCATCCTCGACGACGAAGGCGCATGGTTCGGCTTCGAGCAGGAATACTTCTTCTACGAAGACGGTCGTCCGCTCGGCTTCCCTGAGCAGGGTTACCCCGCTCCACAGGGTCCATATTACACAGGCGTCGGCTACAAGAACGTCGGCTCCATCGCCCGCGAAATCGTTGAAGAGCATCTCGACCTCTGCCTCGAAGCCGGTATCAACCACGAAGGCATCAACGCCGAAGTGGCCAAGGGTCAGTGGGAATTCCAGGTGTTTGGCAAGGGCTCCAAGAGCGCGGCCGACCAGATCTGGATCGCTCGCTACCTGCTTCTTCGCCTGTGCGAAAAGTACGGCATCGACGTCGAATTCCACTGCAAGCCGCTCGGCGATACCGACTGGAACGGCTCCGGCATGCACTGCAACTTCTCCACCAAATTCATGCGTGAAGTTGGCGGCAAGGAGTATTTCGAAGCGCTCATGGGTGCTTTCGAAAAGAACTGGAAAGAGCACATCGACGTTTACGGCCCGGACAACCATCTGCGCCTGACCGGCAAGCACGAAACAGCGCCTTGGAACAAGTTCTCCTACGGCATTGCTGACCGAGGCGCGTCGATCCGCGTTCCGCACTCCTTCGTCAACAACGGCTACAAGGGTTACCTCGAAGACCGTCGTCCGAACTCCCAGGGCTGCCCATACCAGATCGCGTCCGTCGTTCTGAAGACGATCGCAGAAGTGCCGCTCGCAAAGTCGGCTGCTGCCTAATATTTGAAAATGGCGTCGCTCTATCCGGGCGACGCCATTTTTCCGTCTGCCCTCGGTCGCAGACCTCAGACCGTTTCGGAGGCTATGGAAAACCGGCATGGCCGCAAGGCAACGCATCATCCCCGTCAGGCGCGAATATAACCGTTGGGTCGCCAACCAGACGCTGGAAGATTACGCGCTGCGCTTTACCGCCAAAAGCGCCCGACAGTTTTCCTCAAGCCGCATTTCCCACACCGCCATCGGCGCGATTTCGTTTCTGGCACTGGAAGCCATCGGCGGCGCGATTACCCTCTCCTACGGCACGACGAACGCGTTTTTTGCCATACTCGTCGCCGCCACCGTCATGCTCGCCGTGGGCATTCCCATCAGTCGCTATGCGATACGCTACGGAGTAGACATCGACCTTTTGACGCGTGGGGCAAGCTTCGGCTATATCGGCTCCACCATCACATCGCTCATCTATGCCGCCTTCACCTTCATGCTGTTTGCCATCGAGGCATCCATCATGTCGGGTGCTCTGGAACTGGCGCTCGGCATACCCCTGTGGATCGGCTACATCATCTCAGCCATCATGGTCATTCCGCTGGTTACCCATGGTGTGCGGCTCATTAGCCGATTCCAGATCATCACCCAGCCCTTCTGGATCGTCCTCAACGTCCTACCCTTCATCTTCATTGCCTTTCTGGATTGGGAAAAATTCGATCTATGGCGCGCTTTCGCGGGCATCCACCACGCCTCCGGCCCGCCCGGCACCGTTGCGGATTTCAATCTGGTCGAGTTCGGGGCTGCCTCTGCCGTCATTCTGGCGCTGATGTCGCAGATCGGTGAGCAGGTAGATTTCCTTCGCTTCCTGCCCGCCGATGGCAAGCTGAAGCTGCGGCATCGCTTTGCCGTGTTTCTCGCGGGCGCCGGTTGGGTGCTGGTGGGCGTGCCAAAACTTCTGGCGGGCTCTTTCCTCGTGGTGCTGACCTTCAGTTCCGGCGTATCGGTGGACCGCGCCGCCGATCCCTCGCAAATGTATCTGACAGCCTTCGGCTATATGATCCCGAACCAGAATGCCGCGCTGCTGCTGATGGTGGCTTTCGTCGTCGTTTCGCAGTTGAAAATCAACGTGATGAACGCCTATGCGGGGTCCCTGGCATGGTCCAACTTCTTCTCGCGTCTAACCCACAGCCACCCGGGCCGCGTCGTCTGGCTGGTGTTCAACGTGCTGATCGCGCTGCTGCTGATGGAACTGGGCATCTACCGGCTTTTGGAAGAGACGCTCGGCATCTTCTCCATCGTCGCCATGGCGTGGCTGTGCACCATCTCAGCCGATCTCTTCATCAACAAACCACTCGGCCTTGCGCCGCCCGGCATCGAATTCAAGCGTGCGCATCTCTATGACATCAACCCCGTCGGCGTCGGCACCATGGCGCTGTCGGCCACGGTTGCGCTGACAGCGCATTTCGGCACCTTCGGTGCGCTGGCCGCTTCACTTGCACCCTACCTCACCCTCATCGTTGCCTTCACGGCATCGCCGCTCATCGCCTGGGGCACGAAGGGCAAATTCTACCTTGCGCGCAAGCCGCGGCAGAAATGGAAACTGGAAAGCAGCATTACCTGCTCCATCTGCGAGCACGACTTCGAACCAGAAGACATGGCCTGGTGCCCGGCCTATGCCGCGCCCATCTGTTCGCTCTGCTGTTCGCTGGACAGCCGCTGCCACGATATGTGCAAGCCGAAGGCCAAGCTCAACTATCAGGTGGCCACCGTCGCCCGCACCTTCCTGCCGAATGATCTGGTGGCGCGGCTTTCAAGCCGATTGGGCCGATACGCGATGTCGGCGGCGCTCGCCATCGCTGTCCTCGGCGGCACACTCGCTCTCATAGCCCATCAGGTCGGCACCGCCTCCCCTGCCACCGTCGATGTGGTCAACCGCACGATCCTCGCCGTCTTCTTCGTCTTTGCCGTCATCGCTGGAATCGTCTGCTGGTTTCTCGTGCTCGCCCATGACAGCCGTGTCGTAGCCGAGGAGGAATCCTCACGCCAGAATACGTTGCTGTTGAAGGAAATCGCTGCCCACAAGAAAACCGACGCCGCCCTGCAAAACGCCAAGGACACGGCGGAAGCCGCCAACCGCGCAAAGAGCCGCTATGTCGTGGGCTTGAGCCATGAACTGCGCACGCCGCTGAATGCCGTTCTTGGCTATGCCCAGATTCTCGAGCGCGACGAAACCATTCCCCAGCCGCGCCAGTCCGCCATCAAGGTTATCAGGCGCTCAGCAGACCACCTCTCCGGGCTGATCGACGGTCTCTTGGATATTTCCAAGATCGAGGCAGGCCGTTTGCAGGTCTACTCAAACGAAATCAATATCAAGGATTTTCTGGACCAGATCATCGATCTGTTTCAGCCACAGGCGCAGGCCAAGGGGCTGGAGCTGAAACATGAACGCAGCCGGGCCCTGCCGCAATATGTTCGCACTGATGAGAAACGCCTGCGCCAGATCCTCGTCAACCTGCTGTCCAACGCCATCAAGTTTACCGACGCAGGCACCGTCAATTTCGATGTCACCTATCGCAGTCAGGTCGCGACCTTCACCATTTCCGATACCGGGCGCGGCATTGCCGAGAAAGATTTGAGCCGCATCTATGAGCCCTTCCAGCGCGGCGAGGCCGAGAGTATCCGCCCCATGCCGGGCCTCGGCCTTGGCCTCACCATCACACAACTGCTGACCAATACGCTTGGCGGGGAAATCTCTGTTGTCAGCGAAAAGGACAAGGGTTCGACCTTCAAGGTCCGGCTGATGCTCTCGGCAGTGAACCGCCCCAACACGGCACCGGCGGCGGAAAAGACGATCGTCTCCTATTCCGGCCCGCGCCGCACCATCGTCGTCGTGGACGACAATGAAGACCACCGCGAACTCATGCGCGAGGTGCTGGGCCCGCTGGACTTCGTGGTGCTGACGGCGCAAAGCGGCCCGGAATGCCTAACACTGATCGAAGGCGTGAAGCCCGACCTCTTCCTGATCGACATCTCCATGCCCGGCATGAGCGGCTGGCAACTGGTTTCTCGCCTACGCGAGGCAGGCCAATCGGCACCTCTCATCATGCTGTCAGCCAATATCGGCGATGGCTCGGTGGCCGGTGCGGGCGAAGACAATCACAACGATGCGATTGCCAAACCCGTCGATATCCGCCGCCTGTGCGACAAGCTCGCGGTTCATCTGGGCCTTACCTGGGTGTACGAAACCGATGCCCCCGCCCCTGCTAAGCCAGCAAAAGCCGACATCACCACGCCGGGGCCGCAGCACATCAAGGATTTGCAGCAACTGGGCGAAATCGGCTACATCAGAGGCATCGAGGCAAAGCTTGCCGATCTCGCCCGCACATCGGAAAATCTGGCCTTCACGGAAGAACTGACTACCTACGTCCAGTCCTTCGACATGGCAGGCTATGCCGCCTTTCTCCGCCGTTTTGAAAACCCAGCACCCAGGGAGCGTCAGCCATGAGCGTACCGTCTGCCGCGCTAGCCAAGGATATCGTTCTCTTGGTGGATGACAGCCCGGACGCACTTGGCTTCCTCACCGATGCGCTGGAACAGTCAGGCTTTTCCGTGCTGATCGCCACATCAGGTCAATCAGCCCTCAACATCGCCGAACGCATTACGCCCGACATCATCCTTCTGGACGCCGTGATGCCGTCCATGGATGGGTTCGAGACCTGCACGCGGCTGAAATCCAACGCCGCAGTTACACAGGTTCCGGTCATCTTCATGACAGGGCTGACCGAAACGGAGCATGTGGTGCGGGCACTGGAGGCCGGTGGTGTCGATTATCTGACCAAGCCGATCAATATCGATGAGTTGCGTGCGCGCATTCGCGTTCACCTGTCCAACGCCCGTTCCGCCCAAAGCGCCCGCGTAGCACTGGATGCCGCGGGCCGTCATCTGTTGGCTGTGCGTGCAAACGGTGCCATCCACTGGTCGACCCCGCAGGCGACGCGGCTTGTCAATGCCGCAACGGGCCGCGACGACGGAATGGACATCGTGTCACGCCACATTGCTGATTGGCTGGAGGCGAGAGGCAAAGACGCGCTCCGCGAGATACCACTCACCATAGAGCAACCCGACCGCGCCACGCTGCAACTCACATTTCTGGGCGCCATGGGGCCGGACGAACATCTATTTCGCCTGACCGCAGCCAACGACAAATCCGCCGATGCGATGCTGCGCCAGCATTTCGCGCTGACCGTCAGGGAATCGGAAGTGTTGCTCTGGATCGCCAAGGGCAAATCCAACCGCGATATCGGTGACATACTGGGGCTTTCAGCCCGCACCGTGAACAAGCATCTGGAACAGATCTACGTCAAGCTGGGCGTTGAAAACCGCGCGTCAGCCGCTGTAAAGGCCGCACATATTCTGCATGATACATAGCAAAACGGGCGCTGATGACGCGCCCGTTTAACAGACTATGGACTGCGATATTAGCGGCAGATACGCGTTTCCTTGATCACAACGCGACCGTGGTGGTGGGTGCGAACCTTCTTGACGACGCAATCGCGGGCAACGCGGTGGTGGCGCGGGCGATACTCTTCGCGCATTGGAGAGCGAACCTTCTGCGTTGTGGTCACGGTGACAGTCTCAGCGTAGGATGGTGCGGAAAAGGCGAAAACGGAGGAGACGGCAATCAGGGAAGAGATGAGAAGTGTTTTCATGTCAGGAACCTCTTGGTTGGGTTGCGAACAAACGCGTGATCGCGCCAGCGGTTCCACCCCGAAATATTAATCCTGCGTAATGTTGCCGCTTTTGAAAAACACTTTGTTACCAATAGTATAGGAGAATGAATATTAGACGCGAGACAGATAATCTGGTCATCCTTTCGGGCTGCTCCGGCGGCGGCAAATCGACCCTGCTATCAGAGCTTTCCAGACGCGGTCATGCAACCATAGAGGAGCCCGGTCGTCGCATCGTAAAGCAGGAAACAAACGGCCAGGGATCAGCCCTTCCATGGGTCGATATGGAAGCATTCGCCCGCCGCGCCGTTGCAACGTCCCTTACGGATCGCGAACAAGCGCCTGACACGGGCTGGGTGTTTTTCGATCGGGGCCTGATAGACGCAGCCTCGGCTCTTCATGCCGTCTGTGAGGATAGGCTGCTGTACGAACTGAAGAACAGTCACCGCTACAACCCCCTCGTTTTCCTGACGCCGCCATGGCCCGAAATCTACGTTTCCGATGGCGAGCGGCAGCACGATTTCACAGCCGCGATCGAAGAGTATGAGCGCCTGCTTCGCGACTATGCCGATCTCGATTATGAAACGATCGTCCTAGGGAAAATGAGCGTTGTTGAACGCGCCGATTTCGTTTTGAGCCGTCTCGGTGGACCTAGCGGTTCTCGATAAGCTTCGACACCGTGACGAATTCGAAGCCGCGTTGACGCAAGCCATCGATGATCAACGGTAGCGCCTGTCGAGACACTTCGCGGCTGCGATACATCACATGCATGATGATAATCGAGCCATTACTGGCATTATCAATGACGTATTTCGCCAATGCATCGGGATTGTCCGCAACCTCGGGGTAAGATTCAGGCTCCACATCCCACATGATGGTTTTTCGGTCATGTTGCGAAAGATACCAAGGCAAGGTCAGGAGCTTCTTGCCGTAGGGCGGACGAAACAGGATTTCACCCTGATATCCCGCCGCGCGGATGGCCGCATCAGTCCGCTCGATCTCGTCTTTTACACTGGCCGGTCCCATCCAGGCCATGTTGGAGTGGCTGTAGGAGTGATTGCCGATCTCGTGGCCCGCCTCTGCAATGAGCCGTGCCTGCGGCAGATTTTCAGCTGTTTCCTTGCCGATCAGAAAAAACGTCGCTTTCACGTCGCGGTCTTTGAGGACGGTCAAGACATCCTTCGTAAACCGTGCGGAAGGACCATCGTCGAATGTAAGTGCTACGACGGGCTTATCCGTTTCGACGCGCGCAATGATGTCGCCGAATAACTGCGTCGTACGAGAGTTGCTGTAGACATGGAGCGAGACGATCGCCGTCAGAAGAACGGCAAGGATGCCGCAGCCGATCACAACACGCCGTATCGTCATTGCTATCCCTAATTGCAATATTCAGATGACGATGTTGTTGCCCGTCTTGTTGGCTCCATTGTGGCGATGCCATGACAGGGCGCCTATTAACGAAAAAAGCCCGGCATCGCTGCCGGGCTTTCTTTTTCTAATCCGATAAGGCTCAGGTGCCCTGCTGGAAGTAGCTGTACTTGCCGTCTGGGCCCTTCTTCCACTCGTACATGACGTAGCCTGGAAGCTTCGGGTCACCCTTTTCGTCGAAGGAGAGTTCACCGAGAACGGTGGAGAACTTGCCCTTCTTCATGGCTTCGGCAACTTTTTCTGCGTCGAGCGAGCCTGCGTCTTTGGCGGCAGCAGCGATGGTCTGCACGGCAGCGTAGGAGTAGAGCGTGTAAGCTTCAGGGTTGAAGCCAGCAGCCTTGAACTTCGCGACGAGGTCCTTGTTGGCTGGGTTGATGGTTGGATCAGGGCCGAACGTGTTCAGCGTGCCTTCGACAGCATCACCTGCGATGGAAGCCAGTTCGTTGGAGACGATACCGTCACCCGAAACGAGCTTGGCCTTGAGACCCTGATCAGCTGCCTGGCGGATGATGAGACCGGCTTCGGTGTGGAGACCACCCCAATAGATGACAGATACGCCAGCTTCCTTCATCTTGGCGATGAGGGCCGAGAAGTCCTTATCGCCGACGTTAACGCCTTCGTAGATGGCTTCTTTCACGCCAGCAGCGTTGGCAGCCTTCTTGGTTTCATCGGCAAGACCCTGACCGTAAGGTGTCTTGTCGTGAATAATCGCGACTTTTGCGTCCTTGAAGTGGTCAGCCAGATACTTGCCGGCGATGCCGCCCTGCTGGTCGTCACGACCGCAGGTGCGGAATGTGTTCCACAGGCCGCGCTCGGTGAAGACAGGGTTCGTTGCAGCAGGCGTGATTTCGAGGATGCCGTTTTCTGCGTAGACTTCGGACGCCGGAATGGAAACGCCGGAGTTGAAGTGACCGACGACGAACTTTACGCCGTCAGCAACGAACTTGTTGGCAACCGAGATGCCCTGCTTGGGGTCGGACACGTCATCGCCCAGAACGATCTTGATCTGTTCGCCGTTGATGCCGCCTGCAGCGTTGATGTCTGCCGCAGCCTGCTCAGCGCCCTTCTGGAGCTGTGCGCCAAATGCCGCGTTCGGGCCGGTCAGCGGGCCGCCGACGCCGACGAGAATGTCAGCCCAGGCAGATCCACTGAAGGCGACCATTGCGGTCAGCGCAACTGCGGAAAGAAGAGACTTCTTCATTATATTACTCCCAGTTCCATTGGTTGGGTTGATTATCCCTGCCTGCTCAGCACCCACCTTAACTGCTCAGGCTGTTCCACTCTTGCGCGCATTCTGAGTTCAGAAAAACGTCGCTGTCAATCTTTCTTCTTGTAAGAAAATGCTGAAGTACGGTCATACAGCCAATAGTACTTATCGACCATCTGACTGGTACGGCGCATGCGAAATCCGACCGTCGCAAAAGCGAGCAGCAGAACGACATCGGTCACGTAATAAAACGCATCCAGCATGGGTCCGGCAAAAAGCGCGTAGTGCAAAAAGCGCATCACGACACCCAGAAGCAGGGTGTACAAAACCACCTTCGGATAGTCTTCCCAGCCATCGGCCACGGACTTGCCCGTGCGCCAGGCCGTCCAGAAACCCAAGAGCACCACGAGCCCGCGCAAAACGTAGCGAACGCCGCTGTCACTTTCGAAAAAAAGTCCCTGCATCTTTTTCCCCATCAGGGTTCATTGGACCAGCCGCAGAACCTGCCTTGATATTGCGCCCGCCGTTTGCCGCCGGGCTTTATTGTTATGTTGAACCCGGAGCCGCACGACGACGCACAGACCCGGTTATCGACGCCCGCTCGCGCGGGCGCAGACATTAGTGGCGACCGCCTTCGAGATAAGCAGCACGAACTTCGGGATTGGCCAGAAGCTCCTTGCCGGAACCGCTCATGGTCACCTTGCCGTTGACCATGACGTAAGCCCGGTCCGAAAGCTTCAACGCGGCGAAAGCGTTCTGCTCGACGAGGAAGACGGTGAGCCCTTCTTCCTTGTTCAGCGTCTTGATCGCTTCGAAGATACTCTTGACGATCAGCGGCGCCAGACCCAGCGATGGCTCATCGAGCAGCAGCAGCTTGGGACGCGACATCAGCGCGCGACCGATGGAGAGCATTTGCTGCTCGCCGCCCGAAAGTGTGCCGCCACGCTGGCTCTGACGCTCTTTCAAACGCGGGAACATGACGAAAACCTTTTCGACATCTTCCTTGAAGTATTTGAGGTTATCGAGATTGGCACCCATCTGGAGGTTTTCCAGAACCGTCATGCGCGGGAAAATGCGACGACCCTCGGGCGACTGCGCGATGCGGCGGCGGGCGATGAGATGCGTCGGCACCTGGGTGATGTCTTCGCCATCGAAAATCACCGAGCCGGTGCGCGCCTGCGGACTGCCGCAAATCGTCATCATCAATGTCGATTTGCCGGCACCGTTGGCGCCGATGAGGCTGACGATTTCGCCCTTGTTCACCTCGACATCGACGCCAGCCAATGCGCGAATATTACCGTAATAGGTTTCGACACCCTGGACTTTGAGAAGGGGTTCACCGGACATCAGATTGTCCCCCCAAGTTCTTCTGCAATCACTTCTTCCACTTCATCATCCTCGACACCCAGATAGGCGGCGATGACCTTCGGGTCGTTCTTCACGTGGTCAGGCGTACCATCGGAAATCTTCTGGCCATATTCGAGAACGACGACGTGGTCGGAGATTTCCATGACCACCGACATGTCGTGTTCGATCAGCAGTAGAGACGTTCCGTCAGCACGAATGCCGCGCAGCAGATTGTTGAGCGCCAGCGATTCCTTCGGGTTGAGGCCCGCCGCCGGCTCGTCGAGGCACAGCAATTCCGGCTCCGTGCACATGGCGCGGGCAATTTCCAGACGGCGCTGCGCACCATAGGGAAGATCACCCGCCGGGTCGTCGGCACGATCCGTCAGATCGGCCTTGTCGAGCCAGTACTTGGCCTTATCGATGGCTGCGGCTGCCGCCTTGCTGTAGGTCGGCAGACCGAGAAGGCCCAGAATGGTGTAGCCGGATGCCTTCATCAGCGCGTTGTGCTGGGCAACCAGCAGGTTTTCCAGAACTGTCAGACCCGAAAACAACCGGATGTTCTGGAAGGTACGCGCAACCTTGGCCTTCTTGGTGATCTCGAAATCCGGCAGACGTTCGAGCAGATGCTCCTCGCCGGTTTTGCGCCGCATGGTGATCATGCCCATGGTCGGCTTGTAGAAGCCGGTAATGCAGTTGAAGACGGTCGTCTTGCCTGCGCCATTGGGGCCGATCAGCGCGGTGATCTCACCGCGCTTGGCTTCGAAGGAGAAGTCGTTGATGGCCATCAGACCACCGAACTTCATGGAGAGATGCTCGACTTTGAGGATCGTGTCTTTTGTCATTTCACTGTTACCGGAAACCATCAGCCGTGACCTTCCTTAGTGAAGCTGCCGGATACGGTCTTGCGCTCCTTGAGGAAGGCCGTGGGCTCACGAGAGCCGACGAAGCCGCGGGGTTTGAACAGCATGACGATAACCATCGCCAGGCCGAACAGCAGCATGCGGTAGAGTTCCGGCGTGAACTCGGGGCCAAAGACGTGCTTGAGGAATTCCATCTCGCGCAACAGTTCCGTGCCACCGACCATGACGACAGCCGCAACCGCGATACCCGTCAGCGAACCCATGCCGCCTAGAACCACGATGGCGAGGATGACAGCCGATTCGAGGAACACGAAGCTCTCAGGCGAGACGAAACCCTGACGTGCCGCAAAGAACGAGCCCGCAAAACCGCCGAACATGGCACCCGTTGCAAAGGCGGTCAGCTTGGTCTTGACTGTATCGATACCGAGCGAGCGGCAGGCGATTTCGTCTTCACGCAGCGCTTCCCACGCACGACCAATCGGCATTCGGCGCAGCTTGATCGTCACATAGGCGGTCAGCATGCACAGTAGCAGAATGACGTAGAACAGAAAGATTTTGTAATAGGCCGACGACATGGGCAGGCCGAAGGACTTGGCGAAGTTGTTTGGCGCACCGACATCGAAGGACCAGATACCGAAGATGGATGCCTTGGCGATACCGGAAATACCGAAGGTCCCCTTGGTGACTTCGGTCCAGTTCAACAGCACAAGACGAATGATTTCGCCGAATGCGAGCGTCACAATGGCAAGATAATCGCCGCGCAGACGCAGAACCGGGAAGCCGAGAATGATGCCCCAGAACGCGGCAAGGATACCGGCCATGGGCAACAAGACCCAGAAAGACAGGCCGAAATAGCTGGATAGCAACGCGTAGGAGTAAGCACCCACGGCGTAAAAAGCGACATAGCCGAGATCGAGCAGGCCAGCGAGACCCACCACGATGTTCAGGCCCCAGGCCAGCATAACATAGATGAGGATCTGGATGCCGAAGTTATCGACTAGTTTCAGCGAGCCCTGAACACCGAATAGGCCTACGGCGATTGCCGGGTAGATGACGAGGAAAACCAACGCAAGCTTCAGAAAATGCTTGTGAAAGAAGCCCTTGTTTTCGGAAATTTCCAGCAGGCCGCTTTTGGCTTTCGCCAGCTTGCGGTGGTCAAGATGCGGCTTGATAAAACCAACGATCAGGAAGCGGCCAACGGCGGCAATGGCAACGAATATCGCCAGCAGGCCCCAGCGCGTGCCCCAGATCAACTGGTTGTTGATGTCCTGATAGGTCACGACACCGATGTAAAGAATGAACATTCCAAACGAGACGAAGCCCGCGAAGATGCCCTCTTTCAAGGCCTGCGCCATCAGGCTCGGGCCAGAGGTTTCGTTTTCGGAAACAGTGTTTGCCATGATCTTAAACCTTCTCGACTTCCGGACGGCCCAGAATACCGGTCGGCTTGAAAATCAGCACGAAGGCAAGAATTCCGAAGGCGGCAACGTCCTTGTAGGCGATGGAGAAATAGGCCGACCACAGGCTTTCGATGAGGCCGATCAGCAAACCACCCAACACGGCGCCCGGCAGCGAGCCGATACCGCCGAGAACAGCCGCGGTAAAGGCCTTCACACCCGGAATGAAGCCGTCGTTGAAGGAGGCAACGCCGTAATACATCAGGTACATGGTACCCGCCACGGCAGCGAGCGCTGCACCCATGACGAAGGTGATGGAAATCGTGCGGTCAACATCCACACCCAGAAGGGCCGCCATCTTGCGGTCCTGCTCGGTTGCGCGCTGTGCACGGCCAAGCGGCGTCTTGTTGACGATATACCAGAAGGCGAACAGCAGAACCGAGGTGATGGCCACGATGATGAGCTGCTTGAGCGAAATGGTGATTGCGCCGAAATGATAGGTTTCGGTCACCAGCGTCGGGATCGGCTTGTTGCGCGGGCCCTGGGTGACCTGAATGAAGTTGGACAATGCAATCGACATACCGATGGCGGTGATCAGTGGCGCGAGGCGGAACGAGCCGCGCAGCGGACGATAGGCCACACGCTCGATCGCCCAGTTCCACAATCCGGTCATCAGCATGGCAACGACCATCATGACCAGAAGCAGAATTGCGACCGGAATACCGGCGAAAAACGTCGTGAGAATAAGAAAAACGATCAGGGCAGCGAAGCCGCCAAGCATGAAAATATCGCCGTGGGCGAAGTTGATCATGCCGATGATGCCGTAAACCATCGTATAGCCAATAGCGATAAGGCCATAGATCGATCCAAGAGTCAGCCCGTTTATGAGCTGCTGGATAAAATACTCCATATCTTTCCCCCGGACCCGCTCTCATAAGGAACAGGTCTCGTTTATGTTGATTCCGGGGGCTGCATTATCTGTCCCCCTTGGTTAAAACCCATATCGCGTTCGGACGAAATGTGAAGTCAAAAATCTGTAAAACAGCTTTTTATTTGGTATTTCCCCATGGAATGGCGCAGCAAGCCTCACAAAGGTCAGAATTTTGGCAACCGCTGCCGTAAAAAGCGGCTCATAATCACGCAAAACTTGCTGCGACAGCGAATATTACCCATCACTTGCGCATGATGCACCGCGTTGTAAATTACTTGACGAAAGCTTATGTCGTCTCTGCCGGAGATTGCATCCGGCGAGCGCCAAAAGGGACTTCGATGCTCGACATATTAACAGCCGCGACCTTGAGAGCTGGCAGAGAGATCATGTCGGTCCATGCCGCAGGTCCGCATGTCACCTATAAAAACGACTGTTCGCCGGTCACCGAAGCCGACCAGAGAGCCGAAGACGTTATCCTGGAAGCGCTGGCGCAGCATTTCCCGGACATTCCCGTCATTGCCGAAGAAGCTGCTGCCAACGGCATCGTGCCCAAAGCGCATGACGAATTCTTTCTGGTCGATCCGCTGGATGGCACCAAGGAATTCATCTCCGGTAAGCAGGATTTCACCGTCAACATCGCCCTCGTGCGTGATGGAACGCCGGTGCTGGGGGTCGTTTACGCTCCGGCACTGAAGGTGCTGTGGACAGGTGATGGCAACGTTGCCTGCAAGGTTCAGATATCCGAAGACTTCGAGCAGATCGATGTCCGCAAGGTGCGCTGCCGCGCCAAGCCGACCATCCCCATCGCCGTCATCAGCCGCTCGCACTGTACGCCGAAGACGGAAGCCTTCGTGGCAGAGCATGGATTGATCGACAGTATCTCCATCGGCTCTTCGTTGAAGTTCTGCATGCTGGCGGAAGGCGCTGCCGACGTGTATCCGCGCTTCAGCCGCACCATGATGTGGGATACGGCAGCAGGTGACGCGGTGCTGCGCGCAGCCGGTGGCATCACGCTGGATATGGCCGGTCTGCCGCTGCGATACGAGGTGCTGGATGGCGACGAAGACGCCCTGGCCAACCCCGATTTCATTGCCTGGGGTGCAGCTCCCTAAGTGGCCTCAATCTTTTTAAAATATTTTTTGATTTTTTTCTCAATGGTCCTCCGCGTGGCCGCAAAATCTCCAGCGCAACGGAGATCGACCCATGACGGAACAGACGACGAGACTTGAACTTCCCTATATTCTGCCCTCGCAGGCGCAGAAACACGTTACCCATAATGAGGCGCTGCAAAGGCTCGATGCCATTACCCAACTGGTGATCCGCAGCGAGGCCAGTACCCCGCCACAGACGCCGGATGAAGGCGACTGCTTTCTAATATCGGCATCCCCCACCGGTGATTGGGCGGGCAAAAGCGGCAAACTGGCGTTCCGGCAGGATGCCGGGTGGCTTTACATCTCCCCGCGCGAAGGCTGGCAGGCATGGTTTGCCGATTCCGGTCGCCTGAAAGCGCTACAGAATGGCCAGTGGCAGGCCCTCCCCCTGCCCGATAGTGCAAGCTTTCAGCAACTCGGCATCAACGCCACGGCTGACGCATCGAACCGGCTTGCCGTCTCGTCCCCCGCCAGCCTTTTCACCCATGCGTCCACCGGCGGTGGGCACCAAGTGAAGGTCAACAAGGCAACAGCGCCAGAGACCGCCTCACTGCTGTTTCAATCCGGCTGGAGCGGACGTGCGGAGATGGGACTGGCTGGCAATGACAGCTTCTCCATCAAGACTAGCGGCGACGGCAGCAAATGGACGACGGCGCTGAGCATTTCCGGGGAAGGTCACGTCTCCATGCCTGCACGGCCTGTAGCACGCGCCGGGCGCGCCGCAGGCAATGTTGCCCACGCGGCGGGCTCCGCCTCCGGCTTCACCGACCTTCCCGTTCAGCAGGGCGGCTTTGCGCTCGGCAATGTCGTCGCAGATACGTTGAAGGAATTGCGGGTGCCGGTGACGGGTCTTTACACGGTCACCCTGACGCTTGCCGTGATCTCCTCGTCGGGGCACAGCGTGACAGTAAGGATCAACAGCGCGGCAAGCTCCTTTGCGGTCAACGGCACGACATCGGCGGCCAACAACCTGCAATCGGCAAGCTTCACAATTGCGCTCAACGCAAACGACCGCCTGTCGCTGGGTCATACCGGCACATGCCAGTTAGCATACGGAGCGGGAAAAACCGAGTTGTCGCTGACGATGCTTTAAACAGCTAGCCACCACGCCCTGTCGCCGCGTCGAAAGACCGGCGGCAGGAACGCTACCGGAGAGAGTGAAAAAAGCACGATGAGGAGGCCTCAAGTCGCTGCCTGCCAGTCGAACGCGAATATTATGAAATTCAGATATGACTTTATTTCACAAAAACTGGCACAAAAAACGACAAAAGCATTTTTTCTTTACCCGCAGGAATCCAGCAAAGCTCGAACAAATCAGGCGAAACCATTCAAATTCTTAACAAATTGTCTCTGACTGCTTAGGTAATTTTTAAAGGTACGGCCCTAGAGTGCATCTGCATATGGTCTTGAGTTTGTGTAGAGTGTCCAATGACCGAAATGATACGCCCACGAGTTAAATATGTCATCGGCCCCGATGGCAGCCCTCTTACGATTGCCGACTTGCCCCCTGCGGACACGCGCCGCTGGGTCATTCGTCGAAAGGCAGAGGTTGTCGCCGCGGTACGAGGAGGACTATTGAGCCTCGAGGAAGCCTGCGAACGTTACACACTGACAGTTGAGGAGTTCCTCTCCTGGCAGTCTTCTATCAGTGACCACGGCCTTGCCGGTCTGCGCACCACGCGTATCCAGCAATACCGCCACTAGTTTAAGCCTTCCCCTCAAAGGGAAAGCATCTACAAAATGAAGCGTCACCCTTCTCCAATCTCGGGGAAGAGTGGCGCTGATTTGTTTGGCCCGGCAAAAAATGCACCATGGTTCTGATCAGAACCAGTTGCTCGCGCGGGTGATTTTTGGCGCAACGCCCAACTCCCCCAAATTGCTCATTAACACCCCATCATCCTGAGAACATCACTGCTTTTCATCGCATAAAAAAACCGCCCGGAGATCGAGCGGTTTTTTGGTTTTGAAACCTGTCTGCCAAGTCATCAAGAAGATTGGCACCCGACGACGAGACATGACGTCACGTCATTGAAAGCAGCCTCCTGATCCACAGGCCACCGTCAATGAGGACGTTTCGTTTCTTCGTAACGGTTCAGGCTCGAGCGCGAATCGCCACGTCGCGATTTTCAAGAGCGGATGCTCTTTCGAACTCGGCCTGCACTTCTTCCAGCACCGTTTCGGCTGCTTCTTCCTGCATCTTCAGTTCACGAATGGAAACCTGAAGATTATCCGCGCGCTGGCGAGCAGCTTTCGCGAATGTCGGATAGGCAAAGTGCGTCGGATCGGTAATGCCCGATTTGCTCTCCTCCAGAGAAATCTGATGGACCAACTCCTTGGCCATTCGTTCGAATTCGGACATCATCATCTGCAATTGCTGCAACTGACGACGTTTTTCGTTGACCTGAAATTCCTTCAGGCGAACTAGGCTGTCACGCGACTTCATACGCAATACTCCGTGGATAGCGAGACCCCGGTCATAACTGGAACCGACCCTTCACTCCGGCCTGTGCCGGAATGTTCCCGAAAAGTTACTCGACGTTAATAAAAAATAGGCGTCGTTAACCTTTCGTTTACGGGCATCGTTAATGATAAGGCAGATCATTTAAAGGTCGGTAAACGCCAAGTCCGAAAAAGCGGACACGACAATGTAGGAGTCGATTGAATCACTTAACGGGATTTGTTCACGTTATGATTTAAGTTTGGTGATGCGGATTCACGTTTGATAACAGCACGCTGGAGCCATTATTTAATAAATTCTGCACACCTTGCCAAAGGTAATTAGAATTTGTTAACCATTTGGTGGCAGCCTGCAAATCAGGCAACGACTGGATCCGTATCGCGCAAAAGGCAATCATTTACCTTCCGCGGCGGCAAAGGGGATAATTATGCGGGTTCTACTAATCGAAGACGACAGCGCAACAGCTCAGAGCATTGAGCTGATGCTGAAGTCGGAAAGTTTCAATGTCTATACGACCGACCTCGGAGAGGAAGGCGTAGACCTTGGAAAACTCTACGATTACGACATCATTCTGCTCGACCTCAACCTCCCCGATATGTCGGGTTACGAGGTTCTGAGAACGCTTCGCCTGTCCAAGGTAAAGACGCCGATCCTGATTCTCTCAGGCATGGCGGGTATCGAAGACAAGGTTCGCGGCCTCGGTTTCGGCGCAGACGACTACATGACGAAGCCTTTCCACAAGGATGAGCTCGTCGCTCGCATTCACGCGATCGTTCGTCGCTCCAAGGGCCATGCTCAGTCGGTCATCTCGACAGGCGAACTGATCGTCAATCTGGATGCAAAGACGGTTGAAGTCGGCGGTCAGCGCGTTCACCTGACAGGCAAGGAATACCAGATGCTGGAGCTGCTTTCGCTCCGCAAGGGCACTACGCTCACCAAGGAAATGTTCCTCAACCACCTCTATGGCGGTATGGACGAGCCTGAACTGAAGATCATCGACGTTTTCATCTGCAAGCTGCGCAAGAAGCTCGCCAATGCTGCAGGCGGCGCGAACTACATCGAAACTGTCTGGGGCCGTGGCTACGTGCTTCGCGAGCCGGATGGCGCGACGGAATTCCTAGAGACTGCTTGATCCTACAACCAAGCATGATCCCCAAAAAAACCGCCCTCAACAGGCGGTTTTTTTCGTTTTCAGCCATGATTTTGAAGTGTACCAACTCCCGTCATTTCAGGAGCGATCGCCATGAGATTCAGAAACGTGGTTCCAGCCGATGCTTCGAGCCTAGCAGCGCTTTCAATGGAGGTCTGGGTCGGCACTTATCTGCGAAAGGGCATCAGCGGATTTTTCGCAGATTACGCGCTAGCGGAATTTACGGCAGCCAAATTTCAAGCTGTTATCGAGGCCGAAGATGATGTGCTCATCGTCTCTGAGAACGACGAAGGTATTGACGGCTTCATCCGCGTGGCGTTCGACAGCCCTTTACCCGGACCTGACGGCTTACGAACCGAAATCAAGACACTGTACGTCCAGCCGAGACATCACGGAAAAGAGATCGGCAAAGGCCTGCTGAAAGAAGCGCTTGCGGCATGTGGAGCACGCGGGTGCGGCTCGGTCTGGCTGGCGGTCAATTCAGAGAATACGGCGGCACTCGCTTTTTATCTGGCAAACGGCTTCCAATCCGTTGGCCAGACGCATTTTCGCATCGCGGACAAAGCTTATCTCAATGAAGTGATGACCCGACAGCTACCGTGATGCGGTGAGCGCAGACGCGGCGAAACAGGCCGCCAGCGGCAGCCCGTTGCATGTCTCAGAAAAACGAATCAGGCGGCTTCGACCATTTTCGCGCTGAAGACGATTCGGTCTTCGTGAACTTCATATTCGATCTTCATGCCGGATTCTTCCGCCATCAGCAGCGTGTAGTAGGGCTGGACCGAATGGGCGTCGACGGCTTCTTCTTCCGTTCCCTCGGCAAGCGCCACGAATTTCGTAGGAAGGCGCATCATGCGGCCTTTGACTGCGATTTCGAAGCGTGCATCCGTTTCAGGGTTTTCTAGCGTGATATCGACATTACCGCCGCGCGGGATGGCGCTGTAGGCGACGAGAAACAGGTTAAGCAGCAGTTTCACGCGGTTCTTGGGAACGATGGCGCGTGGGCCTGTCCAGGTGACCTCGGCCTTCTTTTCGGCAGCAGCGAAGTCCTTGGCGGCCTTTTCGGCTTCGCCCGTATCGATGGACGCACCGGCGGAGCCCGAAGCACCGAAGGCCAAACGAGCGAATTTGAGGCGCACGGATGCGTTGACTGCGGATGTGCGAATGAGATCGAGTGCGTCGGCATCCGAGCCGCCCTCGTCGAGAAGCTCCAGTCCGTTGTTGATGGCACCCACGGGAGAGATCACATCATGGCACACGCGACTGCACAGAAGCGCCGCCAGATCGGGGCCGGACAGCGTCAGATTAGGTTTGCTCGTCATAAAATTCTCTCCTGCGCAAGTCTGCGCGGACCGTGTGGAAGTTATTAAGCCATAATGACACCATATTTGGTAAACCGATTGTTAATATCATGGTTTCAAAATGCCAAATGTCTTAACAGGGCAAAACGAACGAAACAGACGGACGGAATTGACGATGCGACTTACCGAACTCCGCACCATCGCACGCCTCGGACTGGTAAAGATTTTCGTGGTACTCGCGAGCCTTTGCGTGTCTGCCGCGCATGCCTCTGCCCAGAGCAGCGACCAATATTCCATTCAGGAAATTGTTGACGCTGGCCACGGCTTCTTTGGCGAAACCACCGGCGGTCTGGCAAAGGTGGTGGAACGCGCCTTCCAGCAATACGGCCTGCCCAACGGTTATATCCTCGGTCAGGAAGGCTCCGGTGCCTTCGTCGCGGGTCTGACCTATGGCGAAGGCCAGCTTTACACCAAGAATGCCGGTCAGCACCCCGTCTTCTGGCAGGGCCCTTCGCTGGGTCTGGACTACGGCGGACAGGGCACACGCGCCATGATGCTGGTTTATAACCTCCCTGCCGTCAATTCGCTCTACCGTCGCTATGGTGGCGTCAGCGGCTCGGCCTTCATCGTAGCTGGGGTTGGCATGACCGTGCTGAAAAACAGCGACGTGACGATTGCCCCGATCAGAACAGGCATCGGCGCACGCCTTGGCATCAATGTCGGCTATCTGAAACTGACGCCGCAGCCGACATGGAATCCATTCTGATTCGCAATCGCCGTAGATTGGCGTAAAATGCCGCTTGAGGCCGCCCTTAGCGGGATAAGGCCTGGCGCAAGATTGGTGTGAGAACAATCACGCCTTGAGAATAAGCCGTAATGCTGATGACCTCGTGAAGGTTCGGCATTGCGTTTGTGAGTGGAGACGACCTGCGTGATCGAGTACGCCCTTCTTTTCGGCCTGGGTTTTCTCTCTGCCATTTTGCTCGTTTCGTTGATGGCACCTGCCATTCATCGTCGCATTGTCGTCTATACGGAGAAGCGGCTGCGCGCGACGATGCCCATCAGCCCGCAGGAAGTGCGCGCACAGAAAGACATGGCCCGCGCGCTTTACGCTGCCGAAAACGCCCGCACACGACAGGAACTGGATACCGAGCGCGAAAAGGCGCTGTCCCTGAAATTCAGGAACGACAACGCCGTAACCGATGCAAGCAAGCTTCTGGGCGAGACGCGTGACCTGAAAACGCAGCTAGAGCAGATGACGCTGGAAGCAAGCGACCTGCGCGCCAAGGCCCGCCGTCACGAAGATGCAGCCGCCCGTCTGAAGGCTGCGCTGAACGATGCGGAGGAAACGGCGCTTTCCAGAACGCAGGAAATTTCCAGCCTGACCAAACGCGTCAGCGCCATCTCGCGTGAACTCGACGATCTGAAAATTACCCTGTCCGCCCGTGAAATCGAGGTGGAGCAGGCCAAGCACAAAACGGCCTCCTGGCGCCGGGAGCGAGAAACTCTGACCAAGGAACTCGAAGAGGCCAATGCCAAGAACCGTGAAGCCGCCAACCACATGAACCGCGAGAGCCGTAAGGTCGCACGGCTGGAAGAACAACTGGCCCAGGAAGCCGCCAGAAACGCCGATCATGAGACGCTGCTGGAACGCCGTGCCCAGGAAGTGGCCCGCCTGAAAGAACGCGTGGCAGGTATCAGCGAGACAGCAGCCGTCGAGCCCATTGCGGCGGTCGCAGCGCCTATCATCCAGCTTGGCGACAAGGCGGCAACGCCAGACAGGCTTGCCCGCGAAATCGAGGATATCCGCAATCAGGGAACGGCATTGACCGAGCGCTTGCTGAACGGCAAGGGGAGCGGCAACGACGACGCCATCCGCCGCGAGATATCGCAGATTGCCGCGCGGATGATCGCGCTCACCGCTGCACAGGAAGGCGAGACATCACCGGTTCACGCCATGATCGCCGATGTGGGTGAAGATGGCGGGCGTAAAAATCTGGCCAACCGCGCCATCGACGCCATGGAGCACCTCAAGAACTGACCGTTTTCGACGTCTCAACAAAAAATCGAGATAGATCGCATTAAAAATAAAGACCGATAAAATTGTACCTATCGGCTTAAATCCCCCGCAAACAGTGCCCCGTAATGTGGTTGTCAGTGGCGCCGAACAGAGATGTCGACGCAATAACAACAAGCGAAAAGACCGGCAGCAGACCGGCCAACGCAAAAACCGGGGTATGAACATGTTCAAGAAGCTTTTTGCCGCTGCCATCTGCGGCGCTGTCATCGCCTCGATCTCCACGCATGCAGATGCAGCCGGCCCCGGTGGTTTCGCGCGCGGATTTGCCAAGGTCGAACACGAGGTGGTCACGTCAGTTGCGCCGATGACCAGCGCTGACACCATCGACATCTCGCGCCAGCAGGCCCTTTCGGCCCTCGATCAGTATTTCAAAGGCTTCGATCAGTCGCCCGACGCACGCTAAGCCCATTCACACCATCATGACTGACTTGCCGCCGGCTCCTTATGGGACCGGCGGTTTTTTTCGTTCTGCAACGGCAATACCACCCAGCGTCAGCAACAGCGCGATGATCTGATAGGGATGCAGCACCTCACCCAAAATCATCACCGATAAAAGCGTGCCGAAGACCGGAATGAGGTTGATGAACAGGCCCGCACGGTTGGGACCGATGCGCTCCACACCCAGAATGAAGCATATCTGCGCAATGAGCGAGGCAAACAGAGCGGTGTAAAGCGCGATTACCCAACCCTTCGCGTCCGGCCAGACCGCCGTTTCCTTGGCGACTTCCCACAGCATCAGGGGCGCCGACGTCACGAGCGCGCCGATAGCCGGAATGGCCATCAGCGTGCGCCAGTTGACCACGGGTTTCCAGCGCAGCATGACCGTGTAGACGGCGTAGGACAGCACCGCGAGCAGCATGATCGCATCACCGACATTCATCTGTAACTGAACCAGAGACATGAGGTCGCCGTGCGACGCCAGAAGCCCAACACCGGCAATCGTCAGGAAGAAGCCGATGATCTGTCCGGCGAAAATCCGCGTCCGAAACAGGATAAAATTCAGCGCAAAGATCACCATCGGAATGCCCGCCTGAATAACGGCAACATTGATGGCGGAGGTATATCTGAGCGCAGTGTAAAGAGCCGCATTGAAGCAGGTGTAGCCGATGGCGCCCAGAACGAAGAAATAGGGCAGCCGCTTTTTTACAACCGGCCAGTCCCGCACCAGTTGCGGCAGGGAGATCCCGAGAATGATGACCACCGCCAGCGTCCATCGCAGAAAGGTCAGCACCATGGGGCTGACATGCCCGACGGCCAGTTTTCCAGCCACGGCATTTCCGCCCCAGCACAAGGTGGCGATGATCAGGACGAGATACGCTCTTGAAGTCACGGAGATTTCAACTTTCGACTGGATGCCCAAGGCTGTTCTGCACCGCCGATTCGCGCTCTGCAAGCGCAGATGACGCGCCTGAAATGGCTTCACCGCTGAAATGCCTCGGAAAAAGCAAGGTTTCGCCGCATAAACAGGGTCGCTTTCCGCAAAACAACGCAGTATACATTCGCGGGTTTGAGTTAGGGGCGTTTTTTTGGCGCCATGAGCAGGAAAGCAAGAAATGACGAATGTCGTGGTGGTCGGCTCGCAGTGGGGCGATGAAGGCAAGGGTAAGATCGTCGACTGGCTGTCGGAGCGTGCGGACGTCGTTGTTCGCTATCAGGGTGGTCACAATGCGGGTCATACGCTTGTTATCGATGGCGTCAGCTACAAGCTGTCGCTTTTGCCTTCCGGTGTCGTGCGTCCGGGCAAGCTTGGCGTTATCGGCAACGGTGTTGTTGTCGATCCACATGCGCTGATTGCCGAAATCGGTCGTCTGGAAGCGCAGGGCGTGACCGTTACGCCTGATAATCTGCGTATTGCCGACAATGCGACCCTTATTCTCTCCCTGCACCGCGAACTGGACGGCATGCGCGAAGACGCGGCCTCCAACAGCGGCACAAAGATCGGCACAACGCGTCGCGGCATCGGCCCGGCCTATGAAGACAAGGTTGGCCGACGCGCCATCCGCGTCATGGATCTGGAAGACACCGAAGCGCTGGCCGCCAAGGTAGACCGCATTCTGACCCACCATAACGCGCTTCGTCGTGGCTTCGGTGCGCCGGAAGTCAGCCACGAAACAATCATGGAAGAATTGACGTCGGTTGCGGACCGCATCCTTCCCTTCAGCGAAACCGTTTGGCTGCTGCTGGACAAGAAGCGCCGCGCTGGCGAGCGTATTCTGTTCGAAGGCGCGCAGGGCTCGCTGCTCGACATCGACCACGGCACATATCCCTATGTGACCTCGTCCAACACTGTTGCCGGACAGGCAGCTGCCGGTTCCGGCATGGGTCCGGGCTCGCTCGGCTACATCCTCGGCATCACCAAGGCCTACACGACCCGCGTTGGCGAAGGCCCCTTCCCGACAGAACTGCACGATGAAGTCGGCCAGTTCCTGGGCGAAAAGGGCCATGAGTTCGGCACCGTCACGGGCCGCAAGCGCCGTTGCGGCTGGTTCGACGCCGCACTGGTGCGCCAGTCGGTTGCAACCAACGGCATTACCGGCATCGCGCTGACCAAACTCGACGTTCTTGACGGTCTCGAAGAGCTGAAGATTTGCGTTGGCTACAAGCTGGACGGTCAGGAAATCGATCATCTTCCGGCAAGCCAGGGCGCCCAGGCGCGGGTCGAACCTATCTATGTGACGCTGGAAGGCTGGAAAGAATCGACGGTCGGTGCCCGCAAATGGGCGGATTTGCCTGCTCAGGCTATCAAATACGTTCGTCAGGTCGAAGAGCTGATCGGCGCACCGGTTGCGCTTCTTTCTACAAGCCCTGAGCGAGATGACACAATACTTGTGACTGATCCATTTGAGGATTAATGTCCTCTGCGATCGAGTTTCATAAACCATATCGGGCCAGTACGTCGTTGGCCTCGACGAGAAAGTGCTTATGGCGGATTTTGTAGCAGTCATTCGCAAGGCCGTGGATGGCTTGGCGAGCAATACTCCCGAAAACCGGGCGAAGGTATACGACAAGGCGCGTAGCGCAGTCGTGCGCCAGCTTGAAAACATGAAGCCGCGCCCGCCGGAAGAATTGTTGAAGCGGCAGATCCTCAAGCTCGACACGGCAATTGCCGAAGTTGAAGGAGAATATTCCGAGGCCCTACCGGCTACGGAAGAAGAAGAGCAGTCCTACATTGCACCCGCAGTACCGGTTGCCACACCCGTGGCACCGGATACGACCTCTCCCTATTACGAAGAAGAGGTCGCCAGAGACCAGCACGACGAACAGGATGAGGCCGTCGAGCCGGAACCCGCCTACGCTGCACCTGTCGAAGAAGAACCAGCACCGCAATATTCTACCTACAGCGAAGAGCCCGCCGTAGAAGAGCGCTATGTCGAGCCTGAGCCAGACTATGTGGCACCGGAAGCGGAAACGAAGAGCTACTTCACTACTGCGCAGGAAGAGCCTCGCTATGAAGAAGATGCGTACAAGCCGGTAGCGACAACCGAGCCCGAGCCAGTCGCCGCTGAAGAAGCACATGCGCATGAACATTGGGTTGGGCAGGATACGCCCGCTGAACAGGCATGGGCTCACGAAGCCGATGAGCCTGCACCACATGCGTCCGAAGAGCTGCATGCAGAGCCGGTGAAGCATGCGGACGACGATGTTTTCCACGAAAACACGCCGCTTCCCTACGCAGCAAGCTATGCAGCCCCCTCGCCTTACTATCAGGATGTAAACCCCGACGCGTCCCAAAAGGAACAGCGCAACGACGAAGTTCATTTCGGCGAAGCTCCGCAGTTCGGCGAAGACGTGGATCATCACCCGGAGCCTAAGGCGGATGCACAGAAGCCGTCGCCTGCGGTCGTTGAGGATTACTCGACATACTTCGATGACGCTGCACTCGATCTTCCCCCGAAAACCAGCCCCGGTCTGCCACGCGCCGACAACGATCCCTTCGCCCCGCAGGCAGCCCAGAAGGACGATAAGGAACGTACCCCCTGGGACGATCTGGAAGAGCTGATCGGCTACGACGGCGCTTCCGGCAATTCCTCGACCAGCAATGGCAAAAGCGATTTCGATTCGGGTGTTGCGGCTGATGGAATTCCGGCTGCGGCCTATAGAACCAAGAAAAAGCCGCGTCGTAACTATGGCGCGATGGTGCTTTCGCTTGGCGGCATTCTGCTTCTGGCTGGTGGCGCCTATGCGATGTGGGTCAACCGTGATGCCTTGAACGACATGGTCGGCGGGCTGGTGCAGTCTGCGCAGACCGGCACAGCAACAACGACGACCCCACCCCAGACAACGTCCAATACGGCCACTACGCCTGCTGCGACGACATCTGCACAGCCAACGAGCACCAATGGTCAGCAACCAGCCACGCCGACGCAGACTGCGGCTGTGGATGATGGTTCCGTCAGCGGCACCAAGTTTACCCAGCGCTTGTTGACCGATGGCACGGAAAAGGATGAGGGCGCAGGCCCCGGTGCCAACGGCCAGCCGGTGACGGCTGAAGGCCAGTCCGTCTACGTACAGAACGAAGAGGCGCCTGCAGCACCAGCTGCAAACACGCCAGCGGGTGCTGCTGCACCGGCAGGACAGGCACCAGCCGCGCAACAGCCTGCCGCCGCCGCAGCATCCGGCCACCGCATGTTCCTTTACGAGGAAGTGCTGGGCCAGACCGTGCCGACCGCCATCGAAGGATCGGTCTCATGGTCGCTGCAAAATGAGCAGGACGCCAACGGCAAACCTTCCCCAACTGTTCAGGGCCAGATTACCATTCCGGGCCGTGGTCTCAGTGCTTTGATCACCTTCAAGCGCAACACGGACCCATCCCTGCCCGCCAGTCATCTGGTCGAGATCGTTTTCTCGGTCGGCGCCGGTTTCGAGGGTGGCGCGATCGACAGCGTTCAGCGCATTGCGATGAAGAGCACCGAGCAGGATCGCGGCAACGCCCTGATTGCGGTCCCAGCCAAGATCACGGACGATTTCCACATGATCGCGCTCAACGACTTCCCGGATGCGTTGAAGACCAATCTGGAATTGATGCGCACCCGTGACTGGATCGATATCCCCGTCTCCTACCGGAACGGTCGCCGCGCGTTGTTGACCCTCCAGAAGGGTGCAGACGGCAAGGCGGCCTTCGAGACCGCTCTGCGCGAATGGAGCGCGGCGGTTCCTACGACCGGTCAGTAGTATCGTCAATATTGAAATCAATAAGGCCCCGGATGCGATCATCCGGGGCCTTATTTTTATGCGCTTAATGCGCGACCTAAGAAAAGTCTTGGGCGCAGCGCCTTAAGCGTCAACGACGCGCAGAGCCTTGGCCGCCTCCAGCGCTTCCTTCTGAACAGCTTCCTGAACCTTTTCGAAAGCCCGCACTTCGATCTGGCGCACGCGCTCGCGGCTGATATCGAACTCGGTTGACAGGTCTTCCAGCGTAACCGGATCTTCCGACAGGCGGCGTGCCTCGAAGATGCGACGTTCGCGCTCGTTCAAAACGCCCATGGCCTTTGCGAGCATGCGTCTGCGCGTATCGAGCTCGTCCTGCTCGATTAGCACGGTTTCCTGACTGTCATGATCGTCGACCAGCCAATCCTGCCACTGTCCAGCTTCGCCTTCCGCAGCCTTGATCGGCGCGTTGAGCGATGCATCACCGTGCAGACGGCGGTTCATCGAAATGACCTCTTCTTCGGACACCTGAAGCTTGGTCGCGATTTCGCTCACGTGCTCCGGCTTCAGATCACCGTCATCAATGGCCTGGATCTTGCCCTTGAGGCGACGCAGATTGAAGAACAGGCGCTTCTGATTGGCGGTCGTGCCCATCTTGACCAGCGACCATGAGCGCAGGATATATTCCTGGATAGACGCCTTGATCCACCACATGGCATAGGTCGCCAGACGGAAGCCGCGCTCGGGGTCGAATTTCTTGACTGCCTGCATAAGGCCCACATTGCCTTCGGACACCACTTCGCCAATCGGCAGGCCATATCCGCGATACCCCATGGCAATCTTCGCCACGAGACGCAGGTGGCTCGTCACCAGCCTGTGGGCAGCGTCGCGATCACCATGTTCGGCATAACGTTTGCCAAGCATGTATTCTTCCTGCGGCTCCAGCATCGGGAACTTGCGGATTTCATCGAGATATCGATTAAGACCGGCTTCACCGGCGGTAATGGAAGGCAAACTATTGCGGGCCATAAAGCACCCCCTTATCTTTGTTCTAGGCTGGATCCCCTTTCGGGCGAGCCAAAGTCGCGGGTCGGATGTCGACCCCGCACGAACCCTATTGTCAGATATGTATTGCGCGCACTTGATTCAAGCGCGCGCAAGTTTGGCACGTTATAAAATAACTCTGCCTTGGTTACCCTGAAAACTTGTCAGCGATAAATTCGTTCCGAAAAATTCGTCAGGCCGGACCGGATCATCAACTCATAGATCATGCGACGACCCATGGGGTTGTGTAGCCGCGTGACCTTGGCACCGAGAAACTCCGTTTCCACATGCTCGAAAGCAAGCAGTTCTGGCGCCTGCGTGACCACCTTTTCATAGTAATCAAGGTATTCGCGCCGACACACATAGGTCTTATATTTCGTCATGCAGAAGGCGCTGAAATGATCGCCGTGTTGGCGAAGGAAGTCCGCCACGCCAACGGTAACTTCAGGCCATTGCGGATTGAACGTATCATCAAAGGCGATAATGCCATGATCGGCCAGAACATCCATCGCCAGCCTGCTGTCAGCCAGAACGTGATGCAGCATATGGCCGCCATCGACGCTGAAAAATCGGACCCTGCCAACCTTCTCCAGAATCTGGTCCGGCGTCAATTGCGTGCTGTCACCCTTGATCACAAGGTTTTCATCGACCTTGAGGTCAAGACGTTTACCGTTGTCCAGAAACCGCTCGTATTGGCGGCATTCGCCGTCGGCGTCGTTAAGGTCGAACAAATCCACCGCCAGCACATCGCCATCATTGCCTATGGCCTTGCGAAGGAGAAAGTAAGAACGGCCATAGAAAACACCGATCTCGGCGACTCCGCCTTTCAGTGACTTTTTCTGCTGAGCATGAAGCAGCGACGTAAAAACAAGAGCATCGGGAGGATCAATATAACCTTCGATTTTTTGTAGGTCATGGAAGATGAATTTACGGTCATTCACGTTCATTGCGCTTTATCCCTGTTTTCTGCATGTGGAATAGCAGGTTGAAGGAAATTTCAATCTAAGATAGATTTATTATTAACGCCGGTTACCGTTTCTATACTGCTTGTTGCAATGCAAAAAACTAAGAATAATTGAAGCGAAATTGAGACAAATTGTTTTTACTTAACATTCACGAATTCGACTAAGCTAATTTTCGTATGTTATTTAATACTTAGGCGAATATTCTCCAGCACGAATGGCGCCGGTGAGACGCGCTCACCAGCGTAAACGTGTCGTCATTTGGGCGTGTCAGGCGCGCAGAGCGACCGCCAGGGCATCCATATCGTCAGGCATATCCGTCTCGAACTCCATCACCTCACCGGTGCGGGGGTGTTCGAATGCGAGCAGGTAGGCATGCAGGGCCTGACGCGGAAACAGATTGACCACGTCTCTGGCATGATCCGGCAGAAGGTTGGCCTTGGTACGAAAGGCTGCCCCATATTCCGGGTCACCGATCAGCGGGTGGCCGATATGGGCCATATGAACGCGGATCTGATGGGTGCGACCTGTTTCAAGCCTGCATTCCACCAGCGAGGCAAGGCACGTCGCATCCGGCTTTTCGTGATAGCGCTCGATCACCTCGTAATGCGTAATCGCCTCGCGCGCGTCGTTGGAGTCTTCGTTTTTCACCGCACGCTTGGTGCGGTCGGCACCACGACCAAGCGGCGCATCGATTGTGCCGCGCAGGGTTTTCGGTCGCCCCCAGACGATGGCCTTGTACGCGCGCTCCAACGGTCCTGTGCGACCGTGGTCGGCAAATTGCGCAGCCAGATGCCGGTGGGCATTGTCGTTCTTGGCAACCACCATCACGCCGCTGGTTTCCTTGTCCAGACGATGCACGATACCGGGGCGCTTGACGCCGCCAATGCCGGAGAGACTATCGCCGCAATGGTGGATCAGCGCATTGACCAGCGTACCGGTCCAGTTGCCAGCACCGGGATGCACGACGAGGCCAGGCGGCTTCAATAGCACGATGAGGTCTTCGTCCTCGTACTCAACATCAAGCGGAATGTCTTCACCCTTGGGTTCCGGGTCTTCCGGCTCCGGCATGGTGATCTCGATGCGGTCGCCCGGATGCACCTTCTTCTTAGGCTCGGTGATAGGCTTCTCGTTCAGAAAAACCGCGCCCTGCTCGATCAAGGCCTTGATGCGGCTGCGCGACAGATCGCCACCGACCTCAGCTGCCAGCCATGCATCGAGGCGGCCTTCGGCGTCTTCCCCGGCAATCAGGACTTTCCTTGCGTCTCCGCCTTGTTTAAAGGGGTCGTTCATTCTTATTTTCCGATCACTCAACAATATCCAAGGATCCCGATGACGCAGATCGAGCAAGCCGAACAGGACGACCAGCCGTTAGACCCGGCCATGGAAAAAGTTCGCCGCAAGATGATCCGTTTGCAGATCGTGTCGGGCTCCGTAATGTTTATCAGCCTTATGGCTGTCTTCGGTGCGGTTGTCTATAAGGCGGTTGGCCCGTCCAAGACAGCGACCACAGCGACGACGAACGCCGTTCCTTCTGACGCGCCGGTCGCCGCCACAGCCAGCCTGCCGCAGGGCTTCACCATCGAAAACGTCTCTTTCGCCAATGGTGATATGCTGTTTTACGGACGTCTTACCAATGGCACGCGCAAGGCGCTGGTGTTCAACGTGCAGGCCGGTCGCTTCGTGGCAGACATTACCATCGATGCCCGCTGATCTGACTGATATCAGAACCTTCATCCCGATAACGCAGGCCGACGATCCGCGTATCGCCCATTTCCGCGATGTGAAAGAGCGTGACCTGACCGGCAGACAGGGCCGCTTCATCGTTGAGGGCACTGTCGTTCTGCGCATGCTGGCAGCAGCGCACAAGGCTGGCGGCGATTTCGCGGCTGAAAGCATTCTCATCCTAGAGAACCGTCTGGCAGGCGTCGCCGACATCATCAGCGACTTCCCGGAAGAGGTGCCAGTCTATGTGGCGAAGGCCGAAGTGCTGGATGCCATCGTTGGATTCCATCTGCACAGGGGCATTCTGGCGATTGGAAAGCGGACAAGCGAAAACGACCTGACGGCGACCATCCGGCAATTGCCTGACACCTCGCTGGTTCTGGCTGGTTGCGGCATTTCCAATCATGATAATCTCGGCGCCATGTTTCGCAACGCCGCTGCTTTTTACGCCGATGCGGTGTTCATGGACACCACCTGCTGCGATCCGCTCTATCGCAAGTCCTTGCGCGTTTCGGTCGGCTCGGTGTTATCTGTCCCCTACCATCGTGGCGGAAGTGCCGTTGGCATGCTGGAAACGCTGGCGACTGAAGGCTTCGACATCTGGAGCCTTTCTCCGGCGGGCACTGCGGAAATCCGCGATATACAAGCATCGGCTAGAATGGCGCTGGTCATCGGCACCGAGGGGGATGGACTGCCGCAGGACGTGCTGTCCCGCTTCCACACCGCCCGCATCGCCCAGTCGCCGCAACTCGATAGCCTGAATGCCGGAACGGCGTCGGGACTGGCGCTCTATCAGATGGCAAGCGCCATGGGCCGCATCTGATTGTAAATGAAACCTTAATAGATCGCATTTGCATTAACCTTGTCTCAAAACCGACCGTTAAGATTTACAATTTAGTAATGAGCGGAACGAGAGGTTTCGCGATGCGTGGCGTATTTGTCGTCGTTTTTCTTTTGACTGTTCTGGCTGGCTGCGCGACGGCTCCGTCGCAGATCACCAATGCCTGTGCGATCTTCGAACAGCGAAACGGCATGTTCAACAACTGGAAAAAAGATGCGCAGGCGGCAGAACGTGAGTTCGGCGTGCCGGTGCCCGTGATGATGGCCACCATTTACACCGAATCCAGTTTCCAGCCCTATGCCCGCCCGCCGCGCAACAAACTCTTCGGCTTCATTCCCTGGGGACGTAAGTCCACCGCCTATGGCTACGCCCAGGCGCTGGATGGCACGTGGAAAGTCTATCAGCGCGAAACGGGCCGCTGGAACGCCAGCCGCACGGATTTCACCGACGCCATCCACTTCGTCGGCTGGTACCACGCCAAGAGCAACCGCCAGAACGGCATCGCGCTGAACGACCCCTATAATCTCTATCTCGCTTATTATTCCGGCCATGCGGGCTATTCCAACGGCGTCTGGCGCAACAATCGAGCGATTCAACAGGCAGCCCGCCGCTCCGCCAACATGGCAATCCGCTATGAGAAGCAATTACAGGATTGCGGATATCGGTAGACGTTATTCCTCTGCCCCCTCCGTCACCCCGCACTTGCTGCGGGGTCCAGTGACCTGACATCTGTCAGGTCAAAAGACTTTTTCGCACCGCAGACGCAGTGCTGCTGGATATCGGCTCAGGGCCGGCATGACGGAAGCTATCAAACATAAGGCGCCAGAAACACCTTCGCCGCCTCGATTTCATTCCCGCGAATGTCATGATTACCAGCGTGCCATTCCATCTCAACCTCACCGCCCTGTGCCTTGAAGTATTCCGCAAGCTTGTTCGTCAGCGGCACGGGGCAGATCGGATCACGTTCCCCTGCCGTCATCAGCACCCGGCGAGAGTCTGGCGAGGGCGCGGGCTTCGGCTCGAACGGGATCAGCGGGTGCATCAGCACCGCAGCGTTGAACAGGTCGGGGAACTCGATCAGGACGTTTGCCAGAATATTCGCACCGTTGGAAAACCCTAGGCCCAGCACAAGACCCGCCTCGTGATAGTCGCGGTTGGCCGTCACGAAGGCTGCCATCTGCTGCGTGGCGCGATCGAGATCAGCCATGTCATAGACGCCTTCCGCCGTTCTGCGGAAAAAGCGCGCTGCACCAAACTCTGCAACATCGCCCCGGGGCGATATGACAGTCGCGTTCGGCAACAGGCGGGCACCAAAATCGAAGAACTGATTTTCATCACCGCCCGTGCCGTGAAAGACAAAAAAGGCGGGCTGACCCGGCGCACCGGCGCGGGCCTTGTGAATGTAGCTATCCTTGCTCATGGATATGTCTCCCTTGAAGGACTTGCGGCGGTAGCGCCACAAGCCTTCACGTCAGTTACTTTGCGCTATCGTCCAGCGGCTCCAGATGCTGCTCCAGCGTGGCGCGTAGATGTGCGTGCTGCGAAGGCAATTGCAGCGCCTCGCCCAAATGCGCCGTATCCTCGTCGCGGTCGAAGCCGGGCTCGTTGGTGGCAATCTCGAACAGGACGCCACCAGGTGTGCGGAAATAGATCGCCCAGAAGTAATCACGGTCGATGACCGGCGTGACCTGATAACCCGTATCCATCAGAGCCTTGCGGACTTCCAGCTGCTTCTCACGGTTTTCGACCGCAAAGGCGATATGGTGGACAGAACCGGCACCAGCCCGTGCGCCTGAAATATTCGGCATGGTTTCAATGTCGATGACATCGGCCCCATTGCCGCCGGGCATGCCCAGCCGCAACACGCCATCCTGGCGGTCCACTTCCTGGTACCCCATGAACTTCAACAGTTCAGCTGTGGCACCCTCATCCTGAAGGCGCAGCGAAGCGCCCTGAAAACCCCTGATGGCCTGATCTTTGCCAACGCCATTGGCAGTCCATTGCGCACGCTCGTCGTCCTTGATTTCCACCAGCGCAAAGCCATCGCCATCAGGACCGGCAAAATGCAGGCGCTTGTTGCCAAAGGCCTCATCGGCTTTCAAGCCATCGACATTGGCCTTGGTAAACCGATCCTGCCAGTAACCCAGAGATCCCTCGGGTGCGGAAAACAACGTGGTACCGACTTCGCCAGTGCCCTGACGCCCGCGCGCAATGTGCGGGAACGGAAAGTACGTCATGACCGAGCCCGGCGTGCCGACTTCGTCACCATAGTAGAGGTGATAAACATCGGGCGCATCGAAGTTGACGGTCTTTTTGACCCGGCGCAGGCCGAGCGTGTCGGTGAAGAAACGGTTGTTGCCACGTGCACTCGCGGCCATGGATGTCACGTGGTGCAAGCCTTTGATCTGGTTCAGCATCTCAAACCCCTGGATATTGGCGGGCTCGCGGGAAGCGATGCCCTTCGTTCATGGGCTCAAGATGGTGCAGATCATGACGTTCGTAAAGACAGAACGCTCAGAACGGATTGTTCTCAATTTGGAGACGGTAGCGTGAACTGTTCAGCAGATAGTACGCCACTTAGTGGTCGTCATCATTGGCACCCTTCACCCAGTAACCAGCCGTCACGAATGCCGTCTTCGGAAGCTTCGCGTCTTCGGCCAGCATTTTCTTGACGATGCGGGCTTCGCCCTTCTCGCAGCCAACGAAAACATGCAGCCCCTCAGAACCCGACCATGAATGCGCGCGCAGCGCCTGCGCCAGCAAACCCGCCGTTCCAGCGGCTTGACCGTTGCGATAGAGCCAGTTCCAGTTGACGTCAGCCTTAGATGAAATCTCCTGCTGCTCCTGCGGATTGTCGATTTCAGCATAGACGGTCAGCTTTTTACCCGCTGGCATCTCCTCGGCCATACGCAGCATGACGGGCAGCGCGGTCTCGTCACCGGCAAAAACATAGGTCTCCGCGTCCGGCATTTCGCCGCCGGGACCAACGATCCCAACGATATCGCCCGCAGCCGCCGTCGCGCCAAAATGCGCGCCCGGCATGTTGTCGCCTTCATGCATGACGAAATCGAGATCGATTTCCCCACGCGCGACATCGCCGGAGCGGATGGTGTAGACGCGCCGGGCCTGCTCATCGTCGCCTTTTGCCCAGACAATGGCACCGGTCTTCGATAGATGCGGCCAGACCGGCGTGCGGGTTTGATCGCGCAGGATGAGAATACGGACATGCAGACCGCCACTCATCAGGCGCTCGATGCCATTATCGATGGCAATCACCACCCGGCGCATCTTCGGTGTCAGATTATAGGCACGCACCACCCGACCGCTGAAGAGATTGGACATCTCGCGCATATCCGAGCCATGGCCTTCCCAGCGGAAGTCCAGCGACGTATCGCCAGTAAACTCGACGATATGTTCTGCCACCATGGCCTTGACGGAGAGCAGCACATTTTCAGAAACGCAGTTGATCCGCGCTGCAAAACGTCCGTCCTCTGCATCGAATGTGCCGTTGCCGTAATCCGCCTCGAAGTGCAACGCCTGCCCCTCGCGGGTCATCGTCATATACTCGGCAAAATGCTCGTGGAACGCATCGACAATGGCGGCTGGATTGGGAAGAGCGACAGATGTTTGCGCAGACAGAAGCACCGGCTTAAATCCTTCAGATTACTCCGGTTATCTTTAGAACAGTCGATCTGAAAGTGCAAAGCCGTTTTGCGCAAGGTCGTGTATTTTGCCGGGACACCAACCCCCCGCTTTTTTTGGATTTCCACCACCAACCCATTCGTTACGTTAATTTAACTTGACTGCCGTCGGCTCGCCTCTAGTTTCACCTCATAACTTTGTTACTGGAGTGGATCGTGAATAGATTTGCGGTTAATGCAGCTTTGGTTTTGACAATTTCAGCAGCGCTATCGAGTTGCGTCACCACCAACGCCGATGGTGTGAAACAATATTCTTCCCAAAAAACGACTGTGAGCGGTGATCGTCTCAAAATCAGTCGAGTTGCCATTGTAAAACGCGATTGCAACATGCGCACATTTGCAGAAATGCGCGTAATTGATCCTCCTCAACACGGCAAGGTCGATATCGTTCACGAGAAAGTCGAAGGCAAGTTTTCCGGCGATTACAGACCTTGCACAGGCAAAGAGGTGATGGGAACCGTCGCCTACTACACGTCTCAAAAGGGATATGTCGGTCGTGACAAGGTCGTTATCCGAGCATCTTCGGACGACGGTATCGTTCGCGACTATGTATCTGAGATCAATGTGGTCAAATAGGTTGCAGCTGGCGTAAGGGGCTCAGACATCGGCTGGCAACTGCCAGTCGATAGGCTCCCGGCCTTTCGAAACCAGAAACTCGTTGGCTTTCGAAAAATGGTGGTTTCCAAAGAAGCCGTTGTGAGCCGAGAGCGGTGAGGGATGCGGTGATTTGAGGACCAGATGCTTGGACTGGTCCACGAAGGCCGCTTTCTTCTGGGCATAAGAGCCCCAAAGTAAGAACACAACGCCATCGCACTCATCGTTTACGGTGCGGATGACGGCATCGGTGAACTTTTCCCAGCCCTGCCCCTGATGCGAGGCGGCGCGGGATTGTTCCACGGTCAGTACGCTGTTGAGCAACAGCACACCTTGCTTTGCCCAGCTTTCCAGGAAGCCATGGCGCACGGGCACAATACCCAGATCGCTCTGCAATTCCTTGTAGATATTGACGAGCGATGGCGGCACGCGGACGCCCGGCTGCACGGAAAAACACAGGCCATGCGCCTGCCCTTCCCTGTGATAGGGGTCCTGCCCGAGAATGACGACCTTGACCTCGTCCAGCGGCGTCAGGTCCAGAGCGCGAAAATACTCGCTGCCCTTGGGAAAGATGTGCTTGCCCGCATTTTTCTCGGCAAGCAGAAACTCTTTCAGCTTGAGCATGTAGGGGCTGGCGAATTCTGCGGAAAGAACGTGTTTCCAGCTTTCTTCCAGTTTTACGCCTGCCTCTGCCATGAAGAACCTCGTATTATTTGAAGCGATTGCCGCGTTCCAGCACTTCGATCTTGTACCCATCCGGGTCGCAGATGAAGAAGTATTTCGCGAAAGGCGCGCCTTTGTATTCAGCGTTGACGATCTTGCCGACCGAAAGGCCAAGCGCCGTCAGCCGCGCATGCTCGGCATCCACGTCTTCGACGCTCACAGCGATGTGGCCATAGCCATCGCCCAACGCGTAAGGCACTTCGCGGCCCTTGTTGATCGTCAGCTCGAGCTCGAAGTCACCTTCGGCATTGCTGAGATAGACCAGCGTGAAGGTTTCGAACTCAAAACGCTCCGCGATCTCCAGACCGAAAACCTGATTGTAAAAACCCACCGAACGCTTTTCGTCCAGCACCCGGACCATAGAGTGAATAAGTTTGGCCATGGTGTTTCCTTCTTCCTGCTTCGTGGTGTCCTGCTTATGCCGCAGGCATCGGGGCAGGCAGATAGCGGCTGGAGCCAAGAGTTTCAACCCTTGACGCCATTTCAAGGCGCATGGCAGATAATCACCCACGCCTCGGCACTACGGCTTTCCCACTATCCTGACATCGAAACTCATGATACCGGCACGCATGCGCATCCTTTATCTCTGTCTTGGCTGGCTCATGGTTGCCATCGGCATCGTCGGTGCCTTCCTGCCGATTTTGCCGACGACACCGTTTTTGCTGATCGCGCTCTGGTGCTTCTCCAAATCGTCGCCAAAGCTCGAGGCATGGCTTCTCTCGCACCCCAAATTTGGGCCGTCGCTCAGAAACTGGCGTGAAAAAGGCGCGGTCCCGCGCAAGGCGAAAATCGCCGCCGTGTCTTTGATGACAATGAGTTACGCAATTTTCTGGTTCGGAACCGAGCCAACGGCGTTGCGTGCGACCATCGTCGCCGCCGTCATGCTGGGCGCTGCCCTCTACGTCTCCACCCGGCCCGAACCCTGAACGTTTCTTACCGATGGCGTGATTGCGGCAGCACATAGGGTATGTGTCCGGCGGGTATGCGGCCCACAGTGCCGCCAATGCCGTAGACCCGCGCAATTGTCTCGTCGTTGATCGTTTCGCGCGACGGTCCGCAGGCGGTAATTCTGCCACGATGCATGACGATAAGTTGATCTGCAAATTCCGCCGCGAGATTGAGATCGTGCAGAACCGCCAGCACCGTGCCGCCGCTTTTCGCAAAATCCCGCGCGGTTTCCAGCACGGAAATCTGGTGACCAAGATCCAGGCTCGATGTCGGTTCATCCAGCAGAAGCGCCTTCGCCTCGCCGTTCTCGACGGCCTGCGGCACTTGCGCAAGCGCACGCGCGAACTGAACCCGCTGCTGCTCCCCACCCGACAGCATGTTGTAAGCCCGGCCCTCGAAACCGCTCAGGCCCACCTTGGCCAGTGCCGCCCTCGCCTGTTCCTCTGGCTGAAGAGACCCCTGCGCCACGGCCCCCATCCGCACGATTTCCAGCGCAGTAAAGGGAAATGACAGTACCGTGCTTTGCGGTAACACGGCCCGCAGACGGGCAAGCTGCGCCGGTTTGAACAGTCCGACATCGACAGTGCAATAGGCAACGGTGCCCGTGTCGGCACGCATTTCGCCTGACAGCACCTTCATCAGGGTGGATTTTCCAGCCCCGTTGGGGCCGATAATGACGCTGAACGTGCCCGGCAAAAGCGTGATGGAGACATCGTCCAGCAAGCGGCGGCCAGATCGTGTAACGGTAACACCACGCGTGGAAATCATGACACGTTCCTCAGACCGAGCCCATTGCCACGGCCCAACAGCAGAAACAGGAAGACCGGCGCACCGATCAGCGCGGTGACGACGCCGATGGGCAGTTCGGCGGGTGCTGCCACGGTGCGCGCGAAACTGTCTGCCAGAAGCAGCAACGCCGCGCCGCCGATGGCAGAGGCAGGCAGCAAGAACCGGTGCGACGAACCGATGACAAGCCGCAGCAGATGCGGCACGACAATGCCGACGAAACCGATGGACCCCGCCGCCGCAACGCTCGCTCCGCAGGCGGCGGCAACGGCAACGATGACGACGCGCTTCAGGCGCTGCACCGGTATGCCCATGTGAAAGGCAACGGCATCTCCAAGGATCAGCGCATCCAGCCCCTTCGACACGAAGGGAATACTGGCGAGAATGACGAGGAAAAACGGCAACGTCGTCCAGATTTTCAGCGACGTCGCACCGCCTAGCGAGCCAAGGCTCCAGAAGGTGATGTCGCGCAGCGCCCGGTCATCGGCCACGAACATCATCAGCCCCATTAGTGCGGCACTGAGCGCGGCGATCGCAATACCGGCCAGAACGAGAACGGTGGTGGAGGTGGAGCCGTTGCGGGTCGCGATCAGATAGAGCAGCAGCGTATTGATAAGTCCGCCGAAAAACGCCATCAGCGGCAGGAAATGCGCCCCGAAAAACAACGCAAGCGGTGCCAGCATGCTGCCGCCCAGCGCCAGTGCCGCGACAGCAAACAGCGCAGCCCCCGATGTGATGCCGATCAGGCCGGGATCGGCCAGAGGGTTGCGAAACAGCCCCTGCATCATGGCGCCGGAAATGGCAAGCCCGGCCCCGATCATCAGGCCGAGACCGGTGCGCGGCAGGCGCACGGCCTCAAGGATAACCCGGTCGCGCGCATCCATGGTATCGGCGTGTCCGGTAAAATAGAGCCAGAGTTCATGCAGCCCCACACCCGTCGGACCGCTGGCCAGAGACACGAAGCAAGCAAAAACCAGAACCGCAACGAGTACAACAATCGTGATGGCACCCTTGCGAGAACGGTCTCCTGCTATGGGACCCGCGCCCTGGCTCACCACTGCGGCACTCATGGCTTCACGATTTCAGGGTAAAGCTTGGCGGCAAGTTCCCGTCCGGCCGCAGGCGTGCGCGGACCGAAACCGATGAGATAAAGGCCATCCATGCTGATCAGCGACTTGGATGCCGCAGCCGGGGTGGACTGGAAGGCCGGAAGCGCAAACACCTGATCGGGATTTTCCGCATGGTTGCCGCGCTGCATGGTCAAGACCACATCGGGAGCTGCCGCAATCACGGCCTCATCGGTCAGCGGCTTATAGCCGGTAATCTCCTGGGCAGCATTGATACCGCCTGCCATTTCTATGATGGCTGCCGCTTCCGTATCCTTGCCCGCCGCCATAATGCGACCACCAGCGGTGGACAGAACGAACAGCACGCGCTTTTTCTTAGTCCCGACAGTGGCAACGTCGCTGGCTAGCGCTGCAAGGCCCTTGTTCACCTCATCGGCCAGACCTTTGGCCTTGTCCGAAAGACCGACGGCTGCGCCGACATCCTCGATCTTCTTGGCTATCGCACCCGGCAGCGGCGGCGTGTCGACCGTCACCATCGGAACTTCGCTGGCCTTTAGAATGCCGATCACGTCGGCAGGACCGGCACCGTCTTCTGACAGAATGAGATCGGGCTTTTGCGACAAAATGCCTTCCGACGACAGCGCGCGCATATAGCCTATATCCGGCTTCGTGAGTGCTTCCGCCGGAAAGCTGCTGGTCGAGTCACGCGCCACGATGCGGTCTCCCGCACCCAGCGCGTAGAGAATTTCGGTGATCGTCCCACCCACCGCCACGATGCGCTTTGCCTGCGGGTTACCCTGATCGGAGGCACTGGCGGCAACGGGAGAGAGTGCCAGCGAAACGGGAACGATGGCACTGATGATGAGGCAACGAAGTGAAAGCGGCATGGTGTGATCCTGAAACAATGCGGCGCGCTACAGCCTGCACGCCATATAAGTTGAGTTAATTACACATCTTTATAAGCCGCACAATCCGATAAGTTGACTATTTTTGTTATCTTAATATCTCCCTCCGCAGGGGCAGCGGTGCCAACACTGGTGCCAGAACTGAAAGGGAGACTATCCATGTTTATTGCCATGAACCGGTTTCGTGTCGTGCCGGGTTTTGAAGAAGCGTTCGAGACCATCTGGCGGGAGCGCAAGCGTCACCTCGCCGAGATGCCGGGCTATGTCGAGTTTCACATGTTGAAGGGCGCCAAGGCGGACGACCACACGCTTTATGCATCCCACACCGTCTGGGCCACCAAGGACGATTTCACCGCCTGGACGAAATCCGAACAGTTCCGCGCAGCCCACGCCAATGCCGGCAACAATCGCGGCAAGGTCGAATATCTTTCCGGCCCGCATTTCGAAGGCTTCGATGTGATCATTCACGAGGGCCAGAACGGCGAAGACCTTCCCGTGGCAGGCCACGCATGAGCGACACGGCCATTCCCGAGCGCGCAAGGGCAGCGCTTGCCGAAAAACCCGATGGCGTGGTGGAGGCCATTGCAGCAACCGCTGGCGTGACACCGGCTGACGTGCTGGCCGTTCTGCCGCGCGGTGCTGCCGTCTCTGCTCCCGCCGAGAGGTTCATCGACATATGGAACGAGCTGCGCAGCTGGGGCGAAGTCCTGATGATCGTGCAGACGCCGGACATTGTCTTCGAAGTTCCCGGCCACCTGCCGGAGGGAACGGAAGGACATGGTTGGTTCAACATTCATGGTGACAGCCCCATTGGCGGGCACATCAAGAAAGACAATTGCGCGACGATCACCTTTGTGGACCGCGCGTTCCATGGTCGCCGGTCGCTGTCCGTCTGGTTCATGAATGCCAGTGGCAGCGCCATGTTCAAGCTGTTCGTACGCCGCGACGAAAACAAGGAACTGCTGGCCGACCAGCTTTCGAAATTCGAAGCGCTGCGCGACAGCTTCCTCTCATAACGAAAACTTCAGCCGCTACCTCTAATTTCGGTAGCGGCTTTTCCTTTGAACATCCGATGTCGCTTCCGGCATGGCTTGCCCCTCCCATCATGCCCTATCCATTCAAGGCCTTGGTTCAGTGCGAGAGGCTTTTCGCCGTTCCCGACCTGCGCTATAGGCCGTTGCGACACATGATGAGGGGAAGCCGATGACGACCTATGTTTTGACCGTAGCCTGCACATCCAAACGCGGCATCGTCGCCGCCATCTCGGGTTATCTGGCGGACAAGGGTTGCAACATCGTCGACAGCTCCCAGTTCGATGACCTCGAAACGGGCAAATTCTTCATGCGCGTCTCCTTCATCTCGGAGGAAGGCCAGAGCATGGACAATATTCAGGCGGGCTTTGCGCCAATCGCGACGGAATTCGGCATGGAGGCCAATATCTACAGCGATGGCGAGCGAACCAAGACACTGCTGATGGTGTCGCGTTTCGGCCACTGCCTGAACGACCTGCTCTATCGCTGGAAAATCGGCGCACTGCCCATCGATATCGTCGGCGTGGTCTCCAACCATTTCGAATACCAGAAAGTCGTCGTCAATCACGACATTCCCTTCCACCACATCAAGGTGACGAAGGACAACAAGCCCAAAGCCGAAGCGCAACTGCTGGACCTGATCGACACCAGCGGTGCGGAACTGGTCGTGCTGGCGCGTTACATGCAGGTGCTCTCGGACGAAATGTGCCGCAAAATGTCCGGCCGCATCATCAACATCCATCACTCCTTTTTGCCCAGCTTCAAGGGTGCCAACCCTTACAAACAGGCGTACGAGCGCGGCGTAAAGCTCATCGGCGCGACAGCGCATTACGTCACCGCCGATCTGGACGAAGGCCCGATCATCGAGCAGGACACGGTCCGAGTCACCCACGCGCAATCAGCGGAAGACTACGTCTCGCTGGGCCGCGATGTCGAAAGCCAGGTCCTGGCCCGCGCCATCCACGCCCACATCCACCACCGCACCTTCATCAACGGCAACCGCACCGTCGTCTTCCCACCAAGCCCCGGCAGTTACGCATCGGAGCGGATGGGGTAACTTTTTACCGATGAGAATCTTGAACTTTATTTTCGCTGGGGAGCAACCGACCGCCTGACTGACCGTTGTTTTCACGTTATCAAACACAGAGGTCTCCCTCATGAAAAAGTTGATTATTGCCGGTGCCGCGCTGTTCCTCGCGGCAGGGTCTACGTTCGCCCAGCAGCCACCACCACCGCCTCCAGGGGGCGCGCCAAATGCAGGCCAACAGGCTGATGCGCCACCGCCTCCACCACCACCGCCAGGTGCTGGCCCAAGAGCCGATGCCCCTCCTCCACCGCCACCACCTGGCCATTGGGGTCCTAAAGAAGGCGGCCCACGTGATCGCATGATGATGCCACCACCGCCTCCGCCACCTTCTAAGGGCGCGCATTTCCGCCTGGAGCAGGGCGAAACCAAGATCGACATCAAATGTGCCGATGACGAGCCGATGAAGACATGTTCCGACATCATGATGCAGCTGATCGACAAAATTAACGAGTAATATCGATTTCGACCAAAGAAGCGGCGCTCATGCGCCGCTTCACGAAAAGCGGACGGTGGCTTTCAGACCTTTTCCAGACGTGCCGTCTTCCAGCGAGAGCCGCCCGTTAAACAGTGCGGCGATCTCCTCGACAATGGCGAGGCCAAGTCCTGCGCCGGGTGCCGCGTTGCCATCGCCTCTGGCGAAGCGCTGCCGAACCACATCTCTTTTTTCCGCTGAAATTCCCGGGCCGTTGTCTTCAACCTCGATAAACGCCGAGCCCTGAACCTTTCCCACCCTCACCGTTACCTCCGCACCGCGTCCGGCATAGGCAATGGCGTTGCTGATGAGGTTGCCCAGCAACTCCCCCAGCAACAGCGGTTCTGCTGGAATGCTCGCCAAATCTACTTGTTCGAAACCGAGGTCGATGCCAGCATCTGCGGCGGCAGGCACGTAGTCAGCCGTGACAGATTGCGCCAGCGAGACGAGATCGACGTCGACAAGGCTTTGCTTCTCTCCAGAACCGGCAGCATCAATATTGGCCATGCGCAGCAGTTGCGCCAGGATATGCTCTGCATGTGCGACAGAAGCGTCGCCCTTGTGAGCAGCTGCCTGTGCCTCCTGCAAGGTCGAAGCGCGTGCCGAGAGCGCCAACTGCGTGCGAATAATCGCAAGCGGCGTTCTCAACTGATGGCTGGCATTCCCCGTAAAATGCCGTAGCGCATCCAGCGCCGATTGCAGCCGCACCATGAAGGAATTCACCGTTTCCACGAGGTTCTCGACTTCCACCGGCACGGATTGGCGGATCGGATGCAGATCGTTGGGGCTGCGTTCATCGATGGCTTCGCTGAGCCGGTACAGTGGGCGCAGTGAAATCGTCACCGCAATCCACACGATAATAGCCGCACCGATGATCATGAACAGAAGGCGAAGCGCGGAGCGAATAATGATCGCCTGCGCCAGGCGGCTACGGGCAATCGTGGTCTCTGCCACCGTCACGGTAAACGGCACAGAGTTGACGCCCGTCGAGGCAAACCGCTCGATGGCCGCGACACGAATGGGCTCGCCACGAAATTCAGCATCGATGAAAATCGGCGCGTCACTGCGTGCCTTGTCCACCGAGGGCAGATTTTGATAGCCGGTCAGGAACTGGCCGTTGGGACCATCCACCCGGTAAAATACTCTGTCCTGCGCTGCAGATGTCAGCATTTCCAGCGCCACATAGGGAATATCCACCTCCAGCGAACCGTTTTCCGACACCACGACCCGTTCGGCAATTGCCAACGCAGAGCCGGAGAGCACACGGTCGGAGACGATGTTGGCGGTGTTGATAGCTTCACGATAGGTATCGGCCAGCGCCACGCAGCCGATGATCGCCGTGGAAATGAGAAGCCAGCCCAGCAGGCGCCGCCGCAGCGAATAGGCGGCCTGCCTCATTGCGCGGTCTCCGGCAGTTTTTCGAGGTAATAGCCGATGCCCCGCGCCGTCTTCACCGTCAGCCCGTGAGGTCCCAGACGTTTGCGCAGACGGCTGACATATTGCTCGATAGCGTTGCCGGAAAGCTCGTCATCAAAGCCCGTCAGAGACTGGACGATGGCTTCCTTGGCCACCACTTTTCCGGCGCGCATGAACAGCACTTCCAAAAGCGCTACCTCGCGTGCGGGAATGTCGAGCGGATGCCCCTCGGCAGAAAAGGTGCGCGACGTGAGGTCGAAGGAGACGTTACCGAAGCTGGCAAGTGAAGAGCGCAGCCCGGCATTGCGGCGTAACAGCACCCGCACCCGCGCCTCGAATTCATTGATGTCGAAGGGCTTGGTCATATAATCGTCGGCGCCGAGATCGAGCCCCTTCACCCGCTCTTCCGGGGAGCCGCGCGCAGTCAGAATCAACACCGCCGCCTTGTCCTGACGGGCGCGCATGGAGCGCAACACATCGATCCCGTCCATTTCCGGCAGGTTGAGATCGAGAATGACGAGATCGAAATTTTCAGCGGCAATGGCGGCAGAAGCGGACGCGCCATCGGAGACCACATCCACGGCATAGCCGCTTCCGCGCAACAGCGCAGAAAGGCCTTCCGACAAAACCTGATTGTCCTCCACCAGCAGAATTCTCAACGCCAGCAATCCTCCATTTGGCTTTGAAACTATCCAAGCCTTTCCGTCTTGTGAATGGCAAGGCGCTGCGGCATGATCTTTTCCATGCGTATTCTTCTGTCCCTCTGTCTTTTCCTGACGGCCGCCACCTGTTTGCAGGCGCAGCAGATGCTGTTTCCTGCCCTCTCCGGCAAGGCAGACGCGGAAACGCTCGTGGTCTATTCTTCGCTGGACGAGCCGCTCGCAACGCCGATGATAGAGGGCTTCCAGAAGGCGAACCCGGATGTTGCCGTGTCTTACGAGGACATGCTGACGGGGGAGATTTACGACCGTATCGTGCGCGAGACGGACGCCGGTGAAAAAACCGCCGATTTTGCCTTCTCCTCTGCCATGGACCTTCAGGTCAAACTCAGCAATGACGGCTATGCGCAGCGCTCCGATCTGCCAATGAGCGCGCGCTGGCCCGCCTGGGCAAACTGGCGCAACACGGCCTATGCGCTGACCTTCGAGCCCGCCGTCTTCGTCTACCATAAGCCAAGCTTCCGGACGGAAAAGCCTCCGGCCAGCCGCGCCGAATTCGTGGATTTTCTGGAGCGTCACGCCAAAGACGTGCATGGCCGCATCGCAACCTACGACATAGAGCGCTCCGGCGTCGGCTTCCTCTTCATGTCGCGGGATCAGGAACAGTTCGGCGATATCTGGAATGTCATCAAGAGCATGGGCACGGCGGGCGTGAAGGTTTACTCCACCTCATCCGCCATTCTGGAACGCATCTCCGATGGCCGCTTCGTGTTGGGGTACAACATCCTCGGCTCCTATGCGGCGGACTGGGCCTCGCGCCATCCCGATGTCGGCATTGTGCTGCCCAAGGACTATACCGTCGTCATGTCGCGCATAGGGCTGGTGCCGCAAGCAGCGAAAAATGCGGAGCTAGGTCGTCGCTACCTGGAATTCTTCATGTCGAAGGAAGGCCAGACCATCATGGCGCGGCAATTGCAGATCCCCGCCGTCAGCCCTGACGTGGCGGGCGACAACACCGCCAACATGATGCAGGCCATCCACGGCGCGCAATTGAGGCCTGTACCGGTCAGTCCGGGGCTGATGGTCTATCTCGACCAAGTCAAACGCGCCCGCATCATAGAGCGCTGGAACGAAGCATTACGGGCCCAGTAGACGTCTTTCAAAAATTAATAGACAGTAAATGTGCTGAGGAATTGCCAAGCGTCAGTTAGATGACAGCTTTCTATGGTGCTGTGCAGTTCTTCGTTCATCCGTGGAGGCGGACTGAAGAAGCGGGAGGATAAGTCTCACAGGACAGATGGTTCGGGTCGCTGATTGGCCACCCTTGATGTCGTCCGTGCGCGCCCCTTCCGCGATCACAACAACATGCCGAAACGGCATACAAGGAGGGTTCACTTTGAAGCATTTCCTCATCGCTTCGCTTCTCGCAGGCGCAATGGCACTTCCAGCGGCAGCAGCCGACTACACCATCATCGCACCGGCAAACCCCGGCGGCGGTTGGGACCAGACCGCACGTTCCTTGCAGACCGTTCTGCAGGAAGACGGCATTTCCAAGCGCGTTCAGGTTCAAAACGTTCCTGGCGCTGGCGGCACCATCGGCCTTGCCCAGTTCGCAAGCCAGCAGAAGGGCAATCCCAACGCGCTGATCGTCGGCGGCTACGTCATGGTGGGTGCGATCCTCACCAACCATGCGCCTGTCACGCTGAAAGAAGTGACGCCCATCGCGCGTCTGACCGGTGAATACGAAGTCATCGTCGTTCCCGCATCGTCTGACATTCAGAACATCGGCCAGCTGATCGAAAAGCTCAAGAAAGACCCGGGCAGCGTATCCTGGGGCGGCGGTTCGGCTGGCGGCACAGACCACATCACGGCGGGCCTGATTGCCAAGGCTGCTGGCGTTGATCCAACCAAGATCAACTACATCGCCTATTCCGGCGGCGGTGAGGCTCTCGCCTCTATTCTCGGCGCGCAGGTAACTGCCGGTATTTCCAGCTATGGCGAATTCGAGAGCCAGGTGAAGGCCGGAACCGTTCGTCTTCTCGCCATCTCCAGCGAAGCGAAGATCGAAGGCATCGAAGCACCGACGCTTAAGGAAAGCGGCCTCGACGTCGTGATCCAGAACTGGCGCATGGTTGCAGCCCCTCCAGGCCTGACGCCTGAGCAGGAAAAGGCCGTTAGCGCCGATGTCGAAAAGCTGGCGAAGTCTGCCAAGTGGCAGGAAACGCTGAAGACAAAGGGCTGGATGGATACCTATCTTGCCGGTGACGCTTTCAAGGAACAGCTTGCAAAGGACACCGCCTCGACAGAAGCCATCCTCAAAGACATCGGACTGGTAAAATGAGCCAGGGTTCATCCCCTTCCCAACCCACAAAGCGCCGCCCTGATTGGGCGGCGTTCGGCATCGCCGTTTTTCTGGTCATCGTCGCCGCCGTGATCTTCTGGGATTCGGCCCGCCTTGCCAGCGTCACCGGTTATTCTCCGGTCGGTCCGGCCACCGTTCCTTATGCCATTGCCTTCTGTCTTGTCGGTCTGGCGATCTGGACCGGGTTCGAAGCATGGCGCAATGAGTTTCCGGCCCGTGACAAACAGGAAATGGGACCTGTCTTCTGGGTCATCGCCGGTCTTGCCGCGCAGATGCTTCTGCTGAACGTCGCAGGTTTCTCGATTGCCACCGGCCTGCTTTTTGCGTTTACGGCGCGCGCCTTCGGCAAACGCAAGCTCTGGTATTCGATCCCCATCGGTATCGTTTTCAGCTTCATCATCTGGGTGATCTTTGCGCAGCTGCTGCAACTGTCGCTGCCTGCTGGACCCTTGGAGCGGCTGTTCTTCTGACGGCCGATCCACTCGATAAACAACAAGACATGAAGCCTTGGCGCCCGCATTTTAAGCGCAGCAAGGGCTTCACCCGACAGGGGGACAACTGTCCATGAGCACTTTTGATTTTCTGCTGCAAGGCATCGCGGTTGCTGCGCAACCGATGAACCTTCTTTATGCGCTGATCGGCGTTACGCTCGGCACCGCCGTGGGCGTTCTGCCCGGCATCGGCCCGGCGCTGACCGTTGCGCTGCTTCTGCCTGTCACCTACCAGCTCGATCCTGCCGGATCGCTCATCATGTTTGCCGGTATCTACTACGGCGGCATGTATGGCGGCTCGACAACGTCGATCCTGCTGAACACACCCGGTGAAAGCGCCTCCATCGTCACCGCACTCGAGGGCAACAAGATGGCCCGGGCGGGACGTGGCGGACCGGCGCTTGCCACAGCTGCCATCGGCTCCTTCGTGGCTGGCCTGATCGCCACCATCGCGCTCGCCTTCGTCGCACCCTACATCGTCAAGCTGGCGCTGGTTTTCGGCCCACGCGAATATTTTGCGCTGATGGTGCTGGCCTTCGTTACCGTCTCCTCGGCCTTCGGTGATTCGGCACTGCGCGGCCTGACATCTCTGTTCATCGGCTTTACGCTGGCCATCGTCGGCATCGACCAATTGACCGGCCAGACACGCATGAGCTTCGGCATCCCCGATCTGCTCGACGGCGTGGAAGTCACTACGCTCGCCGTCGCGATGTTCGCCATCGGTGAGACCCTCTTCATCGTGGCGCAGGGACAGAGCGGCGACGAGAAGGTCGAAGCGGTCAAGGGTTCGGTCTGGATGAGCGCCCAGGATTGGGCACGTTCGTGGAAGCCATGGCTGCGCGGTACGTTGATCGGCTTCCCGATCGGCGCGATGCCAGCGGGCGGCGCTGAAATCGGCACCTTCCTATCCTACGCCACGGAAAAGCGCTTGTCGAAGCACCCGGAAGAGTTTGGCCACGGCGCCATCGAAGGCGTTGCCGGTCCCGAAGCGGCCAACAACGCATCCGCTGCCGGAACGCTCGTGCCGCTGCTAACACTCGGTCTGCCGACGACAGCAACGGCTGCCATCATGCTCGCCGGTTTCCAGCAGTTCGGCCTTCAGCCCGGCCCGCTTCTGTTTGCGACCAACCCGCAGCTCGTCTGGGGCCTGATCGCCAGCCTGTTCATCGCCAACCTCATGCTGCTGGTTCTGAACCTGCCGCTGATCGGCCTGTGGGTAAAACTGCTGACCATTCCCAAGCCGTGGCTCTACGCCGGCATCCTGCTGTTTGCGACGCTCGGCACCATCGGCGCAAACCCGTCGGTCTTCGAACTCGGCATGCTGCTCGCCTTCGGCATCCTCGGCTACGTCATGCGCATCTTCGGCTACCCGATTGCGCCTGCCGTCGTCGGCCTCATCCTCGGGCCACTGGCAGAACAGCAATTGCGCCGTGCGCTCGCCATCGGTCAGGGTGATCCTTCGGTCCTCTTCACCTCGTGGATTGCCGTGGGCCTGTTTGTTGTCGCGGCTGCCGCCTTCTTCATCCCACTGATCATGCGCATTCGCGGACGCGGACAGGTGCTGACGCAACTGGCTGCCAACGAAGACTGAGACAAAAGGCGTTTCCTCCCAAGAAAGCCTCGGCCCCGCATTCGCAAGGATGCGGGGCTTTTTGTATCAGGAACAGAACAGAGCCCGTACCGTTTAGACCATACGAATAAAGGCTGAGGAAAACCCGATGCGTCCCTATGCGCTGCTGCTTCTTGCGGGTCTGGCATCCTGCACCACCGCTTACACTGTAGAGCCCATCCCCGGCAGCATCACCTATGGCGGCCAGCCAAGAACGAAGTTGACGAAATCGCCCGTGGGCAGCACGCTCAATCATGATTTCATCACGACGGATGGCCGCCGCGCCTTTGAAACTTACCGCATCGAACCAGATCGGTCGCTGACACTGCTGAACAGGGAAATCTTGAGCGACCTTCCGTCCGACCAATAGGTTGGGTCTTCATGCCGTTGCGAGGATGAATGGAACGACTGTCTCGCTAACTCGTTGCTTTCTCGAACGTTTCGAAAATACCCATGATCGATGTGTCAGGAGAGAAAAATGAGAACGCATAAGACAAGAAACGATTTACCGTCCAATACCAAAGCAACTGTTATCGGGCTTTTGAACGAAGCTCTTGCCTCCGTTATCGATCTATCCCTCGTCACCAAGCAAGCACACTGGAACCTCAAAGGTCCGCAATTTATCGGCGTACACGAATTGTTGGATCAGTTTCGTGCCCTTCTCGACAAGCATAGCGACACGATTGCAGAGCGCGCGGTGCAGTTGGGCGGAACGGCGCTGGGCACGGTCCAGTCGGTCAATTCGACATCGAAGCTCAAGTCCTACCCTACCGACATCTACAAGATTCAGGACCATCTGGATGAGTTGATCGAGCGCTATGGCGACGTGGCAAACCTCGTGCGCAAATCCATCGATGAGGCTGACGATGCAGGTGATGCCAATACTGCCGACATCTTCACGGCAGCGTCTCGCGATCTCGACAAGTCGCTTTGGTTCCTGGAAGCGCATATTCAGGAAAAAGCCTGATTACAAACGAAAGCGCCCGGTGAAAACCGGGCGTTTTATCTACTCGTTACGACAACTCAATGGCGACGCAGAACCGCTTTGCCGATGTCCCGCAGCATTTCGTGATCGAGAATACCGCGCTGGGCGCTTCTGATCAGCACTGCTGCACATTCATTGGCGACATGGCTGCTTCTGTCCTCCAGGCACTCGAAGCAGACGCCATCAAATATAGTCTGAAGGTCAGTGACCTGCTGGGGCGACAGTTGCGTGCCCACACGTTGAAAAGCCACGTACGACAAGGCTCATCCTCCCAAAGATGCGAATTATCCGTACTCAATTACCAGAATGTTTCCGTTTTACACCTGATCGAATCACATGTCGAATCGGATTTTAACGAATTTTCAACGATTATTTTTCTGGAACTCCAATCAATCGCCACCCGTTACTGATTCGTCACAACGAGGAGAATGGACATGGACTGGAACCGCGTAGAAGGTAACTGGAAACAGGTCAAAGGCAAGATCAAGGAACAGTGGGGCAAGCTGACCGACGATGATCTGGACCAGATCGCAGGCAAGCGTGAGCAGCTTGAGGGTAAAATCCAGGAGCGCTACGGCGTAGAAAAAGACCATGTCAAAAAGGATGTCGATACCTGGTACGATCGCCAGACCTGGTAATGACAACTGACCCGGAAAATACGAAAATGCCCGCATTGAGCGGGCATTTTTGCGTTAGGTACGCATCTCAGGTCGGACGCAGACCAAAGTCGCATAATGCCTTCTCGATGAGATTGGGCGAGACGGGCTTCGTCAGAAAAATCACTCCCGGCGGCAAAACGCCTTCGGCAGGATCGTATCGCCCCGAAATGACGACGACCTTGATATCCGGCCAGCGACGATGCGCGACATTAGCCAAGCCCAGACCATTGATCGAGCCCGGCATATCGATATCCGTCAGAATGGCGTGGATGGGCGCGTCACGTTCCAGCATTTCGACGGCTTGGTCAGCCGTGGACGCTTCCTCTGCCACGAAGCCGAGGTCTGAAACCATATCGACGAGATCAAGGCGAATAAGCCCGTCATCTTCGACTATGAGGAGGCGCGGTTGCATCGATTAATGCTCCTGCTGAAAACTGGAAAGGTCTGCCGAGATGATGCAGCGAAGACCACCGGCATCATAGGCAATGTCGACCCGGCTATCTGCGGCACCGGCAAGACCGGCCTTGATGAGACGTGAACCGGACCCGACGCGTTCCGGCATGGCGACAACGGGGCCTCCGGTTTCCGTCCATAAAAGTTCGAACCTGTCCTTCGCTTCGCCCGTGACGTGCCAGCGAATATCGACCTGGCCTTCCGGCACCGACAATGCACCATACTTAATGGCGTTCGTCGCAAGCTCATGCAGGATCAGCGAAAGCGAGAGCGATGGGCGAGAGCCAACTCGAAGATTGACGCCCGACACCGTGAATCGCGATGCCATCGGGTCGTTATGGACCTCCAGCATCTGGTTGACGAGTTTATGGACATGCGATGTGCCAAGTCCACCTTGAATCACGGTGTCATGGGCCGCACTCAACACACCGATCCGGGCGGAAAGCGTCTTGCGTGCGCTATCCAGACTTTCGGCGGAGCGCAACGTCTGCGAAGCAATGGCCTGCACCATGGCGAGCTGATTCTTAAGTCGATGACCAAGCTCGTGCGAGATCAGTTCGCGATGCTTCTGCTCGGCCAGCCGTTCCGTCACATCCTGCGCTTGCACGAGAATACCGGTGATTTCACCGGACCCGGAACGCATCGCCTGATAGACGAGATCGATCATGCGGCTTTGTTTTTCGCCATCCGGTCCACGGTTTAACTCGACAGGTACGGCCCGCGCGGCGAAAGGCTTACCGGTTTTGTAGACATCATCAAGCAGATCGATAAACCCCTGCTTGACGACTTCGGATACCGCTTCCGCAACGGGACGTCCGATGATGTCACGACCGACGCCGATCATCGAATAATATTCCTCATTGGCGAACTCGAAAATATGGTTCGGGCCACTGAGCGTTGCGATGCCGGATGGCGACATCTGGAAAATCTGCAGCAGCTTCTCGTGCATGCTTTCCTGTTCGCGCCGCATGATGATCTCGTTGGTGATCTCGCTACAGGCACAAAACATGCCCAACACGATACCACTCTGATCGCGCACCGGCGTATAGGAAAAGGAAAAGTGCGTTTCCTCGGGGTAGCCCTTGCGGTGCATGATGAATTCGATGTCATTCATCGACGTGCCCTGCCCGGCATAGGCCGCCGAAATAATCGGATCGACGGCATCCCAGATATCAAACCATAGTTCTTGGAAGGAATGCCCAAAGGCCGCAGGGTGGCGGTTGCCACACATGACCGCATAACCGTCATTATAAAGACAGGTCTGCTTGGGACCCCAGACGATGAGCATGGGTTGCAGTGATCCAAGCATGACGTTGACGAGCGTCTGAAGCTCCACAGGCCATGAATCGGGAACGCCTAACGGGCTATTTTCCCAAGCAAAACCCCGGAACAAATCTCCGCATTCGCCACCGCCTACAAAATTCAAAACTGTCCCCGTACGTCCTGTTCCCTGCACGACAACTCATTCGTCCTGATTTGGTTCCATGACAAAACGCAACTATGCGCCCGGCCCAAATAAGGTCTGAGAAAGCCTCGTCGAGACGGCTCAGAAAGATGCCGAGAGGAAAAAAGCAGGTCCTTATTTAAATTTCACTAATTTGGAACGAATGGACTCTCTCGCAGTTTGAGATGCACGGAGCTGTGAAAAAGCGGCCCGCATAAGAGGAAATCATTATGAAGAAAATCATTCTTGCGGCAGCGCTGCTCAGCGCCACTGCCTTGTCTGCTGCTGCCCAGACGTCCGCACCTGCCACCAGCACCGATGGCAACACGCCAGCCGTTGCCACACCGGAAACAAAGAACCCGACTGCCCCTGTCGAAGGCGCCAACAGCTTCACAGAAGAGCAGGCCAAGACGCGCATCGAAGAGGCCGGTTATTCCGAGGTCAAGAACCTCATGAAGGATGACAAGGGCATCTGGATGGCTGCTGGCATGAAGGACGGCAAGGCCGTCACCATCGCCATGGACTACCAGGGCAACGTCGTCGCCAAGTAATCCCGCCGTCACACGCTGACGTAACAGAATTTTGAGGAGCACGACATGAAAACCATTACCGGACTTTTTGACGACCACGCAGATGCACGCGAAGCAGTCACCGCACTGGAATCCGCTGGCGTACCGTCCAAGGACATCAGCATTGTTTCGAACAATGCACACAACCGCGACCACGCTGACGAGTCCAAGGCCGCCGAAGGTGCTGGAACCGGCGCAGGTATCGGTGCTGTCGTTGGTGGCGCTGGCGGTCTTCTGACCGGCCTTGGCCTGATGGCGATCCCGGGCGTTGGCCCAGTCGTTGCAGCCGGTTGGCTTGCGGCGACAGCTGCAGGTGTTGCAGCCGGTGCTGTTGCAGGCGGCGCAGCTGGCGGTATCGTCGGCGCTCTGACGGACTCCGGCGTGTCTGAAGAAGATGCCCATGTATACGCAGAAGGCGTGCGTCGCGGCGGCACCATCGTCACTGCAAAGGTAGACGATAACCACGTGTCGGAAGCCGAAGCCATTCTCAAGCGCTCCAACTGGGTTGACCCGGCAGAACGCCGTACCGCTTACAACGAGCAGGGCTGGCAGCGTTTCGACGATACGCTCGACCCATACGACACGAACCAGATTGAAGAAGAGCGTAAGCGCTACAACCGCCCAACGCTCTGAATAGAAACTGCTGCGACGTCTCCTTCAAACACTGAAAGCTGAAGCGTCGTGAAACTTGCGGGGCCGCCTTTTCCGGGCGGCCCTTTTTTCATCAAGGCTGCCTCTGCGCAGTTCACGCTTACAGTCATCAGGGAGATGCGTCATGGCCAGGAAACCGGTTAATCCACCATCAGTGCAGCCAACAGACATCGTGACCATTCACGACCAAAAAATGCAGCGTGGCTTGGGCGGTGAGCTGCACCAGTTTGCCGAAGGTGATACGCCCGTCATGACCACCGCACAGGGCGGACCCGTGGCCGACGATCAGAACTCGCTGCGGATCGGCTCACGCGGCCCGCTGGTCATGGACGATTTCCACTTCCGTGAGAAGATGTTCCACTTCGACCACGAGCGCATACCAGAGCGCGTCGTCCATGCCCGTGGCTACGGCGCCCATGGCTATTTCGAAACCTATGAGTCCCTTGCGGACTATACCAAGGCCGATATCTTCCAGCGCAAGGGCGAAAAGACGCCGGTCTTCGTCCGGTTCTCCACCGTTGCCGGTAACAAGGGGTCTGCCGATCTTGCGCGCGATGTGCGCGGCTTTGCCGTCAAGCTCTACACGCAAGAGGGCAACTGGGACCTCGTCGGCAACAACATCCCTGTATTCTTCATTCAGGATGCGATCAAGTTTCCCGACCTGATCCACGCCGCCAAGCAGGAACCGGACCGCGCCTTCCCGCAAGCACAGACAGCCCATGACAACTTCTGGGATTTCATCAGCCTGACACCTGAGAGCATGAACATGGTTATGTGGATCATGTCGGACCGCACCATTCCCCGCTCCCTGCGCTTCATGGAAGGCTTCGGCGTCCACACTTTCCGCTTCGTCAATGCGGATGACAAATCCACTTTCGTCAAATTCCATTGGAAACCGAAACTCGGCCTTCAGTCGGTCGCGTGGAACGAGGCCGTTAAGATCAACGGCGCCGACCCGGATTTCCACCGTCGAGACCTGTGGAACGCCATTCAGTCCGGCGATTTCCCGGAATGGGAATTGCAGGTGCAATTGTTCGATCAGGACTTCGCAGACAGCTTCGACTTCGACATTCTCGATCCGACCAAGATCATCCCGGAAGAAATTCTCCCGCCCAAGGCCATCGGTCGCATGGTGCTGGACCGGATGCCGGACAATTTCTTCGCCGAGACCGAGCAGGTCGCCTTCATGACGCAGAATGTGCCGCCGGGTATCGATTTCAGCAACGATCCACTGCTGCAAGGCCGCAACTTTTCTTATCTCGACACGCAATTGAAGCGTCTGGGCGGTCCCAACTTCACGCATCTGCCCATCAATGCGCCGAAGTGTCCTTTCGCGCATTTCCAGCAGGATGGCCACATGGCCATGCGCAACCCAGTGGGCCGAGTGAATTATCAGCCCAACTCGCATGGTGAAGGCCCGCGCGAATCGCCCACAGCCGGTTACCGCCACTTCCCGGCGGAAGAACAGGGCACAAAAGCTCGCCTGCGTCCTGAAAGCTTCGCCGATCATTACAGCCAAGCACGCCAGTTCTACATCAGCCAGACGGGCGCAGAACAGCGCCACATCGCGTCGGCCCTGACCTTCGAACTCAGCAAAGTGGAAATACCGGCGATCCGCGAGCGCATGGTGTCTCATCTGCTGAACATCGATGAGACACTGGCAACGACCGTGGCTCAGAAGTTGGGCATGCAGACGATGCCGAAGCCTGCGGATGCGGCCATGCCGACCCGTCAGGACCTCGACCCATCGCCCGCGCTCAGCATCGTTGAAAACGGTCCGAAGCGTTTTGAGGGACGCAAGCTCGGCATTCTTGTCACCGATGGTGTCGATGCCGGTCTGCTATCTGCACTGACAGACGCGGTGACGAAGGAAAAGGCTGTCTTCGAACTGATCGCGCCGAAAGTCGGCGGCGTGAAGGCGTCCGATGGCAGCTGGATCGAGGCCCATCACATGATCGATGGCGGTCCCTCTGTCCTGTTCGATGCCGTGGCGTTACTGACCTCACCGCAGGGCATCGAAGACCTCGTCGATGAAGCCGCCGCACGCGACTTCGTGGCCGATGCCTTCCAGCATTGCAAGTTCATCGGCTACGTCGAATCGGCCATGCCGCTCATGCAAAAGGCCGGTCTGGCAGATGCGCTGGACGAAGGCGTCATCGCGCTGCCGCAGGATGAAGACCCCGCCGACTTCGTCGCCAAGCTCGGCACCCTCCGGGTCTGGGGGCGTGAGCCATCCGTCAAGCTCGGCAAGGCATCTCCGCCACGCAAATCATGACACGACAAAGCGCGGCATTCGTGCCGCGCTTTCCCAATGATCGATGTTTCGGGGAGGGTTGGATGACGCAGGTTTCAAAGCGCGGACGCATCGTCGTCATCAGCGATTTCCAGGATGGTCCAGTTTTTGCCGCTCACGTCCCGACCGTCGAAGAATTCGAAACGCAATGGCAGAGCGGTGCACGCGGCACACCTGCCGACCCTTCAGAAAACAGACCTGATTTCGACGTCGAAGGTGGTTACATCGAACGCCTGCCGCTGGCCTGCGTCAAGGCAGGCCTTGTCAACGCCGTGGAAATCTGGACGCATTGGCGCGGAAATGATCCACCGCCACCGGATATGTGCCAAGCTCCCCTCTTGATACGGCGTTCCTTTCAAATGAATGGGCCGCAGGCACCCTTCAATTCCAACGATATGCTGGCTCACATCAACACCTTTGGCCCGCCTGATATCCTCTGCGTCTGGGGGCTGGGCGTCTCGGAAGAGATTTTGATCGCCTGCGAAAAAAGCTATAAAATATATAATTCCATCGATGCACCTGCGCTGCGCATTCCGCCTGATGTGAGCAGGCATTTCGACCTCGTCATCACAGGCGCCGAATGGCAATCGCGCGCTGTGAAAGACCTTCATCCGCATGTGGAAACCGTGATTATGCCGATCGGGCCGGAGTTTGCGTCCGACAGCATGTTCTACCCGACTGCCGATAAAAAACCCTATGACATCATCTATGTCGCAGCAGCACAGACCTACAAACGGCATGACATTCTGTTTGATGCGCTCGCGAAACTTCCGCGCTCCATCCGCGCCCTTTGCGTCTTTGGCTATGGAGAACTGAGCGACGACCTGCGCCAGCAGGCCCGTGACCTCCAGATCAGCGTGGATTTCGTTGGCCCGCCCGGCGTTCCCTTCTCCGAGGTCAATCGTCTGATGAACCACGCGAAATTCGGCGTCGTTTGCGGCGTCCATGATGGCGCACCGGCCATTTTGACGGAATATATGCTGGCCGGATTGCCCGTTCTCGCCAACAGCGATCTGAGCTGCGGACTGCAATATATCACGCCGCAGACCGGTCTCACCGCGACCGCTGATCAATTTCACGATGGTATTCTGATCATGCTCGAAATGGCATCGACGTTTTCACCGAGGCAGGCCGTCATCGACAATTGGACATGGCCGCACACCGTCGAAAAGCTGCGAAAACTCATGCGCACCTAAGAATATTAGAAAGTTTTCAATATCGCAGGAACAAACCCCTTTTCGTCCGGTTTGGAAACGCCCCTCAAACGCGGATCCGCCAATGAATCTCTCCAGTTCGCTTTCCCCATCATCACATGCAACACCCGAGCGTAAGACACCGCTGATTTGTTTTTCGCACCTCAGATGGGATTTCGTTCTGCAACGCCCGCAGCACCTGATGGGTCGTTTTGCCCGGGAAAGAGCCGTCTTTTTCTTCGAAGAATTCATTCCGACCGATCACCATCTGGCCTATCTGGAAATCCACCCATTCGAGGGAACGACGGTCAAATCCATTCGCCCCCGCATTCCGCATTGGTGGAGCGAGGCGGATCGCGAACAGGCGCTGGCGAAATTGCTGGATGATCTGCTGGCGATTTATGGAGCTGCAAAGCCCATCCTCTGGTTCTACACACCCGTCATGTTCAGCTTTGCACGCCACGTCGATGCCTCTGCAGTCATTTATGATTGCATGGACGAGTTGGCGAACTTCAAATTCGCGCCGCAGCACATGAAAGAGATGGAGGCCGCACTGATGGCACGGGCCGATGTCGTCTTTACCGGCGGCTACAGCCTGTATGAAGCCAAGCGCCGTCAACACGACAACATCCACCCCTTCCCATCAGCCGTGGATGTCGCGCATTTCCAATCCACACGCCGCAACCTTCAGGAACCGGCAGACCAGCTTTCCATCCCCGGGCCAAAGCTCGGTTATTACGGTGTGATCGATGAACGTCTCGATCTGGCGTTGCTTGCGTCAATCGCGAAGGCACGACCGGATTATTCTTTCATCATGATCGGCCCCGTTGCCAAGATTGCGCCGGAAGATTTGCCGCGCGCCGGCAATATCCACTATCTCGGCCAGAAGCATTATAACGAGTTGCCCGCCTATCTCTCGGGCTGGGATGCAGCACTGATGCCATTTGCGCTGAACAGCTCAACGCAGTTCATCAGCCCCACCAAGACACCCGAATATCTCGCATCCGGTCGCCCGGTCGTCAGCACCGCTGTGAAGGATGTCGTTCGGCACTATGGTCATGTCAAAGGCGTTTTCTTAGCAGCCGATGCAGATGCCTTCGCAAGGGCATGCGATACGGCGCTGGCCTTGAAAGAAGCTGCGACCGATTGGTTGGCCCCCGTCGATGTCATGCTCGAGAGTTCCTCCTGGGACAAAACCTTCATGGCCATGAAGACGCTGATGGATGAGGCGGTGCTCGCCAATGCCTATCCCACAATTCCCGCGTCGCAAGCCTTACCCCGCGCCCTGCCCCGCACCGAAATCGCTGCCGTAACTCCATGAGCAAACAGCACCGTCGTATCGTGCTTGCGACCGACAGTCTCGACCCATCCGGCTTAGGCGAGCATATGCTGACGCTTGGCATGGCGCTGCGCGAAGATTGGGACGTCACGATTGCAACCCCATCTGGCTCCGCGCCGGATTTGATAACACGGGCCGCACGGCACGGGTTGTCCGTCAAGACATCAGTTGACGCAGCCGACTTCGCACAGTGGCTCACGACATCCGACACTAACCTTCTACATGTCCATGCCGGTATCGGCTGGGAGGGTCACGAGCTGGCCCAGGCTGGCATGTCATCCAGCATTCCCGTCATTCGCACCGAACATCTTCCCTACCTTTTAACGGACGAAGACCAGAAGCTGCACTATGAACGGGAATGTGCAAACCTCGCCCATCGTATTGTCGTTTCCGAAGCATCGAAGGCCAGCTTCGAGGCCAATGGCGTCAATGCGGATGATCTGACCGTCGTGCGCAACGGCACGTTTCCGTTGGAGCGGCCAGCCGATCCCACGGTCGACATTCTGAACGGCATCGGCGACCGAAAAATCCTGCTCACCGTTGCCCGCTTTTCGCGCCAGAAGGACCACGCATCCCTCATTCACGCGCTGCCAGACATCCTTACCGCGCACCCGTCCACGCTGCTGCTTCTCGTGGGTCGCGGTGAAGAGATGGATGCCATCAGGACACTGGTCCACACGCTTTCGCTTGGCGATCACGTTGTTTTCGCAGGCCACCGCAGCGATATCGCAGCACTGATGGCCCGCGCCGATCTCTTCGTTCTACCGTCGAAATTCGAAGGACTGCCGATTGCAGTGCTGGAAGCCATGTCGGTTGGCCTGCCCGTGGTCGCCACCAATATCGGCGGCAACAGAGAGGCTCTTGGCCCGGACCATCCCTTTCTCTCCGAGTGCGGCAATCCCGCCTCGCTCGCCCGCACCGTCATTGCCGCTCTCGACGATGAGCCAGCGGCAACAGCCGCCGGACAGGCCGGTTCCCGACGATTTGAAGACGAATTTTCAGCACACCGCATGGCAACCGAAACCGCCGCCGTCTATGGCCGCGTTCTGTCCCGCCAGCCACAGCAAACACAAGGACATAACCCTATGAAAAGGTCACGCATCGGTTTTATCGGCGTCGGCGGTATTGCAAACCGGCATCTGGATATTCTAGCCGGGTTCGAAGATGTCGAACTCGTCGCCTTCGCAGACCCGGATTTTGCCCGCGCCGAACAGGCCGCCGCCCGTTTCGGCGCCAAAGCCTTCGACAATCACCGTGATATGCTGGACCAGCAGGTTTTCGACGCCGTCTATATCTGCATCCCACCCTTTGCCCACGGTAATGCGGAGCGCGACCTGATCCGCCACGGCATCCCGTTCTTCGTGGAAAAGCCTATAACTCTCGATCTGGCGCTGGCGGAAGAACTGAGTGCGGCCATCGAACAAGCCGGGCTGATCACCGGCGTCGGCTACCACTGGCGATATCTCGACACCGTCGATGAGGCCCGCGATCGTCTTACTGACAATCCTGCACAACTGCTGTCAGGCTACTGGCTGGACCAGACCCCACCGCCGCAATGGTGGTGGAAAACCGAAGCGTCCGGCGGCCAGATGGTGGAACAGGCAACCCATATCGTCGATCTCGCCCGCTACCTTGTCGGCGAAGTTACCGATGTCTACGGTCAGGTCGGCTTTAGGGATCGCGACGCTTTTCCGGGCCTCGATGTGCCCGCCGTCACCACCGCAAGCCTCACCTTCCGATCCGGCGTTATCGCCAACATCTCCTCTACATGCCTGTTGGGATGGAGCCACAAGGTCGGCCTCAACATCTTTGCAGACCGTATGGCCATCGAGCTGACAGACCACGACATCATGGTCGATGTCGGCGCGGGACGCCCGGTGCGCCACGCCGAAGGCGATCCCGTCTGGCGCGAAGACCGCGATTTCATCGATGCCATCAGCGGCGGCGAAAACCACATCCGCTGCACCTATCAGGATGCTCTGGCAACGCACCGGGTGGCGCTGGCAGTTGCGACCTCGGCCCGCAGTGGCGAGGCCGTGAAGTTGGATGTGCCCGACATCACCCGCAATCCGTTTGCGCCCCTGTTCCATCCACCCCGCAACGACGAACCACAGGGGCTCGCCCCCGGCCACCGCATCATCCGCTCGCTGGGCATCGAGGCGCCCGGCAAAGCCTATCTCTTCGATTACGAGGAAGGCCCTCCCGGCGATGGTCAGGTTAGGCTTGAAACCCTCTACACCGGGTTTTCAGCAGGCACCGAATTGACCTTCATGAAAAACACCAATCCCTATTTTCATTCCCGTTTCGATGGTGGACGCGGCGTCTTCATCGAAAACGAGCCAGATTTGCACTATCCCGTGCCGTTCCTCGGCTACATGGAAGTTGCCCGCGTGACGGAGTCGCGCGCTGGTGGCTTCAGCAACGGCGACGTGATTGCCGGAACCTATGGTCACAAGAGCGGCCACACCGCTAACCCGTTCCACGACGTGCTGCTCCCGCTGCCTGAGGACATCGACCCCGTTCTCGGTGTTCTCGTCGCGCAGATGGGCCCCATCGCCGCAAACGGCATTCTGCATGCCGACGCGGACGCGCTCGGCTCGAGCGTGCCCTCTTTCGGCGCGGGCATCGCCGGACGCAATGTGATCGTCATCGGTGCAGGCACGGTGGGCCTGATGACGGCGCTCTTTGCGAAACGCGCAGGCGCTCTCGATGTTATCATCGCCGATCCCTCGCCCTTCAGGCGCGAGAAAGCCCAAGCCATGGGCATCACGGCAATGGAGGAGCACGATGTCTGGCAACACGCAAAAGCGCGCTGGCACAATGGCGGCAGCGACCGCGGCGCCGATGTCGTCTTCCAGACCCGCGCCCATGGCGAGAGCCTGCACACGGCGCTGAAGGCGTTACGCCCGCAGGGCACCGTCATCGACCTCGCCTTCTATCAGGGCGGTGCGGACCGGCTGCGGCTGGGGGAGGAATTCCACCACAATGGCCTCAACATCCGTTGCGCCCAGATCAACCGCGTTCCTCGCGGGTTGGCCGAGCAATGGAACAGGCCTCGTCTTGCCCAGGAAACCATCGGCCTTCTGAAGAGCCACGGCAAAATCATCCGCGAACAGATGATCACCCATATCGTGCCGCTGGAAGACGGGCCCGCCTTTCTGGCCGACCTCGTGGAAAACAGGCCCGAATTCCTGCAGATCGTTTTCAAGGTCAACGAATGATACCGCAACAGCCACCCGTCCGCATTCTCTTCGTTTTCGCATGGCTTGTCGTGGGCGGGGAGGAAACCGAGGTCAGGTTGCTGGCCCGCAACCTCGACCGCACCCGCTACAAGCTGGATATCGTTGCGTGCTTTCATAAGGACGGCATGCCGCCCCAGACGCATGACCAGTTGCGGGAACTGGGTGTGGATGTCGACACGACACCCTATAGCCTGTCTTTCGAGGACACCGTTGCCTATCTGGCCAATAAAATCCCCGCCTATGACGTCGTTGTCTCCTGCCAGAATGTTGCGGACATTTATCCTGCGCTGGAGCGCATGCATTGGCGTCCACCACTGATAGAGCACGGCGGACTGGTTTCCGAAGCGCTGGCAGGCCCAAAACACCACACCAGCCGCTATGTTGGCGTCTGCCGCTCCATTTGCGATGCCGCCGCATCCGTCATGCCGGGACGTGGAGACCACGTCATCGAAATCCCCTCCATGGTCGACCTCGGTGAATTCGACAGCAGCAAGCGCACCGCCATGCGCGCATCGCTGGGAGTGGACGACGATACATTGCTGGTCGGCTGGGTCGGCAGGCTCGACCCCAAGAAAAACGTCGAGGATTTCGTGGAGGCGGCGGCGCTGGTCCATGCGCAAAATCCCCTGGTCCGTTTCGTGGTCATCGGCGGTCCAGACGCCTTCATGCCCGGATATGCCGTCCATTTGAAAGACCTAGCCAAGGCAAGAAACCTTGATGGCATCCTGACGTTTCTGGGCGACCGCAAGGACATCCCTGCCCTCCTGTCGGCTCTCGACATCTTCGTCTGGTTGTCCAAGGGCGAAGGCATGCCGCATGTCATTGCCGAAGCCGGTGCGGCTGGTTTGCCGGTCATCGCAACACCAGACAATGGCGCAGCGCAGCAGATCGAAGACAGCGTGTCTGGCGTCTTCGTGCCCTATAACGACCCCACAGCGGTTGCAGACGCGATACAGCGGCTGGCCGCATCCCCCGATCTACGCCGCAAACTCGGGCAAGCGCTTCAGAATAAGGTCGAGACCACCTACAGCGCGCAAGCCATGGTGCCACAATGGGAACGCCTCATACAACACGTGCTGAACGAGCGCCCGGCAGCCCGCCCGACCGGTATTTTCCAGTCCTTCCTGCAAGGTGGCTTCGAATGCTCCACGCACCGGCTGCGACCCCGCGAAGGTGAAACCGAGGGCAAACGTCTCGACGTCATTGCCTCCACGCACCATGACCGTCACGCAGCGGCGGATTACCAACAACTGGCGTCTCACTCGATCCGAACCGTGCGCGATGGCCTGCGCTGGCATCTCATCGAAAAAGCACCGGGACACTACGACTGGGCAAGCTTCCTGCCGATGCTCGAAGCAGCCAATGACACCCGCACCCAGGTCATCTGGGACTTGCTGCATTATGGCTGGCCCGATGATATCGACATCTGGTCAGCGAATTTCGTCACACGTTTCGCAAAGTTCGCTGCAGCCACAGCACAGCTCGTGAAAGACCACAGCGACGCCGTCCCCTTCTATTCGCCGGTCAATGAAATCTCGTTCTTCTCCTGGGGCGGCGGTGACGCGGCTTATCTCAACCCCTTCGCCAACGGGCGCGGTTTCGAGCTCAAAGTCCAACTCGCCCGCGCAGCCATCGCCGCCATGGACGCCATTCTGGTGGTGGAACCCCGCGCCCGCTTCGTTCACTGCGATCCCGTCATCAACGTTATCACCGATCCCTCCCGCCCATGGGAACGCGGTGTGGCCGAAGGCCACCGCCAATCGCAGTTTCAGGGCTGGGATCTGCTTTCAGGCCGCATGTGGCCACAGATCGGTGGCCACGAAAAATATCTCGATATCGTCGGCGTCAATTACTACCACAACAATCAGTGGATCCACGGCGGCCCACCCATCGACATGGACCACCCGCTCTACAAACCCTTCAGAACAATCCTGACTGAAACCTACGCGCGCTACGGCAAGCCCATCTTCATCGCCGAAACGGGCATAGAGGGAGATCGCCGTGCCAGCTGGATGACCTACATCCAACAGGAAGTCACCGCCGCCATGAAACGTGGCGTGCCGGTGGAAGGTATCTGCCTCTACCCCATCGTCAACCACCCCGGGTGGGACGACGACCGGGCGTGCGAGAATGGGCTGCTGGCAGCACAATTTGCAGACGGCAAACGTCGCGTTTACGAACCGTTGGCAAAGGTTTTGACGTTGTCTGCTGGGAAATGAGTGGTAGCGGGAGACCGTTCTGACCTTTATCACCTACAAGCTTCAAACCAACTCGTTGACGTCGGCAAATGGCAGATCGCTTTGAAGTCAGCCATCAATGATTACTTGCCCAGCGCCAAGCCTCCCAAGCCGATCAACGATGGCCCCGCTCCTTCCACGCTGAGTAAGGGCGCCAACGAAGCGTGATAGAAAATCAGTTACGCATCATGGAGCGATGTCGATTATTGACCTATTTATCTGTATTTCACATGAAAGTAGCAGTTGGTTGAGTAGGAATGCAGAACATGGAAAACCCAAAGCGGTCCATGACTCGCGAAGAGCTGTACAAGTTAGTATGGTCCACACCCATACAGAAGTTAGCAGCGATATACGGCCTATCTGATAAAGGTCTGGCAAAGACCTGCCACCGTCATTTAATCCCCGTTCCGTCAAGGGGATACTGGGCAAGAATCCACGCGGGCCAAGCCGCGAAGCGAACCCCCTTGCGCGCGGTGGAAAACACTGCGCTCCACACCGTTCATATCGGTCGAGGAAAGGTAGGCGGGCCGAGCCCATACTTATTGGAAGTCCTTGCAAAAGCTAGAGAAGAGATCGAGGCCGAAAACGATCGCTTGTCCAACGGCGCCCAAACTGAGCATCCGCAGACGGCGGCTCCAGTCCCTCCAATGGACGCGGGTGTAACCAGCAGCCATCAAGATACGCCAAGACCAGAAAAGCTTAAGCCCGATGTCAATTCGTTCGTTTCACAACTGCGTAGAAGTGAGGTAGACCGAGAGGGCTTCGTGAGGCTGAAGTGGGTCAAGGTTACCCCAAAGGATGTTTCGCGGGTTGGCAATTTGCTGAACAAGCTGACATTAAATTTGGCGCCTTATGGGTTTTCGTTCAACTGTGATGGAGGGCGTGTCGGATTCACAAAAGGCGAGGCGACTGTAGATTTTGAGATAGACGCCCCACGGAAGAAGGAAACAGAAGTTACGAGGTTTGGCTGGAAGCAGTTTACGTTGGTTCACGCAGGTCGCATCAGGCTTCGGATCTACGGACGAGCCGAGGGTATCAAAAAGGAGTGGATTGATACCGATACCAGATCGCTTGAATGTCACATTGAGAAGATCGTTGAAAGCTTCAGAGCAAATCATATTGCCGAGAAAGAGTGGGTGGAACAATCACGTCGAAGCCAGGAGCGCCGTGTTCACTTGGCCATGCGACGGAAGATGTCGAAGCAACGAGCAGAGCGTGAAGAGGAGCGGCTGGGCTATCTTCAAAAGATTGCTGATGCCAGGCGAGAGGCAGCAGATCTCCGCGCTACGATCTCTCTTGCATCGCCCGACGGCGACGTATCAGATGACTACAGTCGAATGATCGAGTGGGCTCAGCAACGTTTGGCATCTCTAGAAAAACAAACGAGTGTCGACGCAATCCAGGCCGAATTGAACGCTAAGCAACTATTCACATTCCCTGACCCACTTTATGATCCAGAAGGTGATCCGCCCGAGAAGCAGAACTATTGGGAGGATTGATAGATGACAGCAAAGGCGTTCGTAAAACAAGCGAGCTCAAGCGCATGGCCGCCATTTCCAAGAGCGAGGGAGTCGTCGTCTCTGTTGAGGTCCATGGCCGCAAGTTCTCGGTGAGCCCTTTCCTCACAAATCCAACATCTACGTTCGCTCCTGCCCAAAGCACAAACGTTCCACCCAATCACAGCTCAAAGCCCTGACTTACGGCTTGATGGCATCCTGAGCAGGTCGGTGGGGGGGTGAAGGTTGAACCGACTGTGAGCTTGGCTTGGATATCGTTTCTAGTGTTTGAGATCTCAGATCTGAACATGACCGTAAAAAGCCGCCGTAACGAAATGCCAGATCCAAAGACCGTCGGCGTAATTTGAGGTTTGCTATCTCATATATCGGCGTCACGGAGATACTTCCAAGATCGCTTTCTACTACTAGCTTTTCGGCGATCTCGGAAAGCATTCCACAGTCCGCTGACCGCTTACTAAGAACAAAACTCTGATAATGATCTTGGCCGGCTATCACGGTTTGAGAATCTTCAAGGTACTGATTATGTCCAAAAAGATAGCCTGACCGTTCCTTTGCCGGCGTGTCTGGATACAATGTTTCGATAAATTTCGACGGATATCTAACATTGGTGCCAAGAAATTTATTTGTCGCGCTCCCCTCAAAATTATACCGCAGCGGAATTTCGGCACTAAGAGTATAGACTAAAAGTCCTGTATTCCATTTTTCGACACTTATATATACCTGCCCGTAAACGATAGGATCGTCGTCATGTTGATTGTTGATTGCAACATCTTGGACCCTCCCACTTTCGGTAAGAGCAATAATCTTTTTCTCATTTTCTACCTGTGCCTGCTTGCTCTGATCAATTGCTTGTTTCAATTGATCCTTACCGTCTTGCACTGCGAGGGAAACTTCTTTGCTTAGTGAGGAGTACTGTATCCAGGCGAGCGCGCCGCCCGCGGCTATGAGTAGCGCAACCATAACGCTAATGGATGCGACAGCCCAAGTTACTATCAAATGGGTTCTCTCTGTGACTTTCTCTAGCGCTCCAAATCGAATCTCGAGCTTTTCGACGCCCATTGAACCGGCTGTAGGGGCTTTTTCTTGATCAAGTTCAGTCAAAGGATCTCCTAACGAAAGATGTTACAGATGCTCCTCAAGGGTCTTGATAGTCCGGCTAACAAGTTAGGCATCTTTGAAAAAGCAATTTAAGTAATGCTTAGCATAGTTTCCAAGATTTTCGCGATCCAGCTACGTGCAAGTCCAGCTTTTTTTAACGCTTTAAGAGACTTGGATTCCTGCCTAAAACTCAGACATGAGGAGCTTTATATGTCACGTAGCGCGCCAGAGCGATATGCGGCTTAGCCCTCCGAAGGTCCATTTGGAACGATCCACCAGAAAAGCTGGACGAGATCCCGCCAAGTCATAGCCAGACCCCTCCAGGTCTCAATGGCCTGACCATATGCGTAGATCATCAGGAGCGTAATGGCGAGCAACACCAACCAGGGCCAGATAGCACGCGCTCTCTTCTTTTTATCTCCAGCAGGAGGCTCCGGTCCATCTAAGTGCATAGCTCTTCTCCAATCACTCTGAGCTAACGCGAAAACGTCACCCGCCCTGAACGACGAGACTGGTTCTCCGTCCGCAAGTAATGCCATCTTCTCCAACGATAACTATTTTTTTTCATGAATCACAACTTCTCAGCGGATTTTCGTCTTACGCCACTCTAAGTGAAGTTGAAAGTAGATAGCAGCGGCCAGTACTATCTCGGCACTAAACCCTCAGTGAGCCTTTTTTGCTTTAACTCCCCGGCGCCAAGCGCTGGCGCTCAAGCCGGTCAATCCGCTCCCGATTATCAAGCAGGACATCGCGCGGCGTGTAGACGGACGCGGAATTAGATTTCAGTTCATCGATCTGCTTTTGAAGCTGGGCTGTCGTCTGGTCCTGCGACTGCCAAACGCGCTCAAGCTCAGCGCGCGGGACTTGCGCGTCACGAACTTCCTTAAGCGCCGCCTCCATCCGGGTTCTGTCTTCCGCGCCCCTCGCCTGGCGCCATTCCATTTCTTGCCGGGTGACGATCTTGTCAGAGAGATTGACGATAGCTGCCTTCAAATCGGTGGTAGATGACTGGATCGGCCAGTATGCCAAGCCCCCAAGCACCGTGCAGAATGTGATAGCAACGCCGATTGCCTGCCACTGCGGCTTGTTCCGCTCCGAAAGGTTCGTTGACAAGGCCGAGACAGACGAACGCATTTCATTGGCTATCGACGCCATGCCCGATTCCATGGCCTTGAACCCGGCGCGCATTTCCGCCTCAAGATCGGTCTGACGACGCCCGAGGTTTGTCACCCGCTCGCCAAGCTGCGCGGTTACAGCGTCGGTGTAAACTCTATAGTCACTACCGTTCGACATGTCTTCGTTTCCTGTCATTACCCCAGCCTTGCCTTATGCCCTGATGCTATTTCCGACAGGCGGCATCCGCGCCGCACTGCCGGTTATTCGAATTGATGGCCGGTCCTGCCGTGGCATCCTGAGAGGCCAGCCGCGCCGCCTGTGGATCGCTGAACCGGATAAACGAGTAGCCCGCGCCCTCAGTCGTCACAGGTCGAGTCTGGCAGCCCGCTATCACGAGCGAAGACAAGGCAACGATGATGCGAGTTGAGATTGCGAAAGGACGCATTGTTTTTCTCCAGATTATCGATGCGCTTGAGCGCTTCCTTGGCTGCTTTGACTTCAATGGCTACGCGCTCTTCTGTGCGACCGTCGCGTTTGCCGAGGAAATGGATTACCGGGCCGAAGAGAGCCAGCGCGACGAGTGCCGCCGCGCCAAGCTTCAGCCATTCAGGGAGAAGCTTCAGGCCTGCTCCACCGTCTGTTTGCTCTTCCACCAGCCGTAAAGACCGTAGGCTGTCAGTCCAAGACCTATAAGGCCAGACGCGCCGAGCAAGCCGTTGGCGATGGTGGCGGCAAAATCAGAATTGATGCCGGTAACATGCATTGCTAGTTCTGCGATCTGGTCGCGGGCAGCGGTGACAAGCGCGAGCGGCCCAAAATTCCGAGCCGCATTCTTTACCTGCGGAACTTCAGCGATTCCAAGCGAACCCGGCTTTTCTTCCGGCGAAGTCTGAAGTTCTTTCAGCTTGCGCATTGTTTCGGGACCGGCAACGCCATCGATGTGAAGCCCGTTCGCCTCCTGATAACCACGGAGCGAAGTGTCGGTCGCGGTGCCAAAGTCGCCATCAACCTTGACCGGGAACCCGGCCCGAGTCAGCAGCGCCTGGACTTCGCGAACGCCTTCACCCTTCGAGCCAAGCCGGAGCATACCGGTGGCTTTGGAAGGTGGCGGGTTCTCCACGCCGGAATAGCGCGTGTACGCCGCCGCCATCTTCGTATCATAAGCGTTCTTCTTGTAGGCAGGCCCGTTGTACCCGCGCGCGAAGCCAGACCAGTCGCGACGGTTGAGCGGTCCGAGCAAGTTGTTGTGCTTGATGAAACGCACCATCAAATCTACTTGGCCTTCAACACCGCCGCGCGCCTCGTCCATCAGCGCAACGACAGATGAATAGCCGAGGGCCTTCCAATGGCTGCCCATAACCTGCCCAACGCCCCACGAGACGCTTTCAAGGGCAGCTTGCTTGTCTATGGCCATTGCGCGGGCAAGAAGCTCCCAGCGACCTTTCTGGGACGAAGGGTTCTTCACGCCGCCCACGTTTGGCGAAGCCAGTCCCAGGCGGCGGGCATCTTCGCGCCGGTTCGCCTTCACCAGCTTGTCGAAGTAATGGCTCTCGAAACGAATGACGGGTTCCTGCCGCCCTTCGATTTCAGCGAACACAACGCCGTTGCTTTCCACCTCGACAACCGCCTTGAGAGCGTTCGGGTCAATAGCATGCGCATTCGCAATCCGCTCGATTGAGCGGGCGACATTAGCCTTCAGCATGAGGCTACTCCTGATTTTTGTGGTGATTTTGGGAAACGAAAAAGACGCCCCGAAGAGCGTCTTTCCATGTGTGTTAACGGGATGCCGTTTTATCGCTTTGCCGCTGAAGCTCTTCCATCGCCTCCTGCAATGCCATCCCAATCAGGTAGGCCAGAAAGACGCGTCCTTCCTCCTCTGCCAGCTTGCGAGTTACGGAAAGCATTTCAACGGTCTGCTTAAGTTTCGTCATATCAACTCCTTTTGGTTATGACGAAACTAAGTTGTATTGCGATGAAGCTAATTCATCTTTCAGGTGTATTGGATCGCATGACTATTTTTGGATTACGTACCTAGCGCGCAGCGCTAGTTTCGGCGATTGGAACTGCTGATCTACGCAGTCGTTTTCCTCGCAATAAGGAGAGCTCAAATGAAAATTCTCACAACAGCAATTTGCATCGTATCGGCAGGAATGCTGAGCGGATGCGTAGACGGCACTGGCTACCGTGGTGGTCCTACAACATCGCAGAGCCAATCATGCGGCAACGGCCAAGATGACGTCTCTCATCCTTATGCTGGTCGATGCGATTGGCGACGGATGAACGGTAGAGACTGGGCGAACAGCGGATCCAGAGACAGTGACTCTGTCATTATACGTGGCAGATGATTTGGTCAGGACGACTAACCAACCTGCGGCAGACCCGCGAAGATGAACACGTTCACGCCGAGGGATTTTGGCGTGATCGGGATCGCGGTCGGTGAAGCAGTTCCAGCTTTGCCCGTCGCCTGACCTGTCGTGACCTTGGGCTGCGGTATCTTGAGCGTGGTCAGAACTCCCCCTAAGATTTGGCTGATCACGCCGACCGATGATTCCGCACCAAGAGATGGCTTGTCGTAGGTGTGGTCATGTTCTGGAATATTGGCAGTGGTCAGCTTGTATTCGGATATGCCGGCCACCTTTCCGACGCCGATTGCGCCAACTTCCGCCGTTACGGAGCCGCGTGTCGTCGGCGAGCAGATCTGCCTGTCGCACAAGGATTATCTGGACGCGACCATCCACTACCAGCCCTCGATCCCGTGGAAGAAGAAGGGCCGCCGCGGCATGTACATCCCGCAGTGGTTCTCTCCCAACGGCCGTGCGGCATGGAAGATCATTTCCGATGACTTCCTAGCCAAGCGCGGCAACCCGGAGGAGATGAAGACGTGGGTCAACAACGTTAAAGGCGTTGCCTACGACGATTTCACCACGTCCTCCATGGATGCCTCGGCAGCCGCTGACATGATCAGACCGTACCCGGCGGAGGTGCCGGACGACGTGGTGCTGCTCATTCTGGCCAGTGACACCCAGACGAATAAAGAAGGCTCTCATCTTGAGACCATCGCTTCCCGCGAATGCACAGGCATGGGCTTCAACCGCTTCGGCCAGGTGAGGATCATCGGACATTGGATTATCCCCGGCGAGCCTGGTGATGTTGCTGCCGATGCCAAGATGACGGAACTCATGACGCGGAAGTTCAGAAAGCGCGACGGAACCGAGATGGGCTTCATCGCCAAGGTGTTCGACATGGGCGGTGACTATCCCGACGAGATCCGCAAGTACTGCAACAGCTTTCCTCGGAGTATGAACGTGTGGGCCATCAAGGGCAACAACGGCACCAAGGGGACGCGCAAGGTCGCCATCTGGCCAAAGAAGGTTTCGAAGAATCCCACAACGTCCGCCGAGCATTTCACCATCGATTCCCACGGTGCCCGCGATGCTGCCTTCCGCTTGATGATGATGCGCGGCGATAAGGCCATGTGGATCCCGAAGTCCATGCCCATGGACTACCACACCAAGCTGTTCTGCGAGGAGCGCAAGCGGATTAACGGTGGCCTCTGGTGGAAGCCGAAGCCCAAGCACCGCGCCGAAGAAGAGTGGATGTGCCTCGCGTACGGCGTGGCAGCGCTCAAGGGACTGCAGACTTCCTACCTCGCGTGGCGCGACTTGAATCTTGCAGCCAAGCAGCTCGGAATCCCTGAAGTGCCGCACGATCCGGATAGCGGCGAGTGCGTCACCATCGTGTGCCGTGAGTACGGACATGGCGAGATCAACGGACTTGGGTGACTGGGTGCCAGTTTCTGATGATGGCATATCGAGGACGGTCTGGTTCATAGAGATCTCCAAAGGAAGGCTTTCCGCTGTCAACGGATTTTGTTCCTATTTTGTTCTCATTGAGATCGGAGTCAAGCGGAGTCTGTTGCTTGTGCTAAACGCCTCGTGCAGTATCCGCAGAATTCGGACTGGGGAACTCCATGAGCAGTATCGCATCAGACGGCAGCTTCCGTCGCTACACCAACCTTGCGGCAACGATCCATCTCCTCCGCACGCGTGAAATCACCCTGCTTCCTCCGGATAGCTGGGACGACCAGAACGATCGGCATTTCATGGCGGTGTATAAGAGGAAAAGGAAGCTCAAGACGCTGACGGCTATCTGTCTCTCACAAGGTCCGGAGACGTATCATCACTGGCGAGTGTTTTCGCCGAACAGTGACGGCGTGTGCCTAGTCCTCAACAGAGATAAGCTCATAGCGGCATTTGAGAGAATTGCGGGCGTCCGTAAGCAAGCAGTGCGTTACGAGCAAGTTCAACGGCTGCCTGACCTAAGTCCCACGATTTCCGATTTGCCCTTCATAAAGCGTTGGCCATATGAACCGGAAAGTGAATTCCGTATCCTGTTCGAGGACGACAAGAAGAAGGCAAACTATCGCAACTTCCCGCTTATGCCTGGCACGGTAGAAGCGGTGGTCTTGAGTCCGTGGATGCCGACCGCTCTTGTCGACTCCGTTAAGAAGACCCTCAAGTCGATTGCCGAACCGGAAAACATCCCGATCTACCCCAGCACGCTGGTCTCAAATCAAGAATGGCAAAAGGTTGCCGATCAGGCGAAGTAGCTGCTCTCGAATCTTGCAGCCAGACATGTTCGAATCTTCTCTAAATTACAGCGTTGTCCCCTGCCGATCACCCGCACGAATTCAATTCTGTGGACAAACGTAGGCAGCGCCTAGTGAAAATGAAAACGGTATGGGAGCGGTATAAGTCGTCAGGGGCAATTATACCAAGAGGCACTTAACTGACGCACTACGGCGTATCTTGTTGATTTTATTGAAGGTTTTTTGGTAGCGGGAGAGGGACTTGAACCCCCGACACGCGGATTATGATTCCGCTGCTCTAACCACCTGAGCTACCCCGCCACAGAGGAACGTAACAGTCGTGTAACTGTCCGTCCATCAGGATGAGCGGCTTATAAGGTGCCGCTCCCTTTGGTGTCAAGCGCAAGATGCGCAAAAACGTCGCTTTCTCTCTTGCGACGAAAACCTGAATGGTTTCAGGCTGCAACCGGGTTTTGCAACAGGGCTTTCAGCGATGCCTCGGCTTCCGCTGAGCGCTCCGAGCGCTCTATGAACCCGCCGCCATAGACGCGGGCATCGGCGCCAGGGGCGGAGTAGAGAACGCAGGCCTGGCCGGGGGCAACGCCTGCTTCACCGATTGAAAGATCGACGTAAACGCCCTTTTCATCCACATGCAACACCGCTTCGGCTGGCGGACGGGTGGACCGCACCTTGGCGAAGCAAGCAAAGCCCCCACCCGCGTCACTGGTCAGATCGCCATCACCCAGCCAGTTCATGTCACGCAGATAAACGCGGTGGGTCTCCAGCGCCTCGCGCGGGCCGACGACAACACGGCGGCCACGGGCATCGAGGTGCACGACGTAGAGCGGCTCACCGGTCGCCACGCCTATGCCGCGGCGCTGGCCGATGGTGTAGTGCACGATGCCATCGTGGCGACCCAAAACGCGGCCATCGAGATGGACGATATCGCCCACCAGAGCGGCATTCGGCTTCAGCTTGTTGATGATATCGGTGTATTTGCCCTGCGGCACGAAACAGATGTCCTGGCTGTCGGCCTTCTTGGCAACGACGAGGCCCATCTCTTCAGCAAGCTCACGCGTCTCGGCCTTTGAGAGACCGCCCAGCGGAAAGCGCAGATAATCGATCTGCTCCTGCGTCGTCGCAAACAGGAACCAGCTCTGGTCTCGGTCGCTATCGATGGGGCGGTAAAGGGCGCGGCGGTCGGGATGACCGGCGACAGGGTTGAGCCGCGAGCGGATATAGTGGCCGGTCGCCAGCGCATCCGCTCCCAGTTCCTGCGCCGTGGCGAGGAGATCCGCAAACTTGACCGTCTGGTTGCACGCAACGCAAGGCACCGGCGTCTCGCCCATGGCGTAAGCTTCGGCGAAGGGATTGATCACCGTTTCGCGAAAGCGCGCCTCGTAATCCAGTACATAATGCGGAATGCCAAGCGTTTCGCAAACGCGGCGTGCATCGTCGATGTCCTGACCCGCGCAGCAGGAGCCCGCGCGGTGAACGGCAGCGCCGTGATCATAGAGCTGAAGGGTGATGCCGAGGACATCGTAGCCCTCGCGTTTCAGGATTCCCGCCACTACGGAGGAGTCCACGCCGCCGGACATGGCGACGACAATCCGGGTGTCTTCCGGCTTTTTATCAAAGTCGAGCGTGTTCACGTGTTTTCCAATCGTCAGTCATACCGGGGTTCAAGGCCCCGCCGCCTGTCGTATCCGGCTCAACCGGAATTAAGGTGCTGCATATAAGAAAAAACGGCTGAAAACGCAAGTAGAGGGCGGTGGACGCCCTCTACTGTGATTTTTACTGTGATGATGGCTTCAGGCGCCAGCGGTCTTCTGACCGTCGCCCAGCCACTTGTCACGCTCGCGCCACAGGGCAGGCAGCGACAGAAGGGCCACACCCACCAGCGCGATGATGGTTTTCTCCACCTGCGTGAGCTCTGCAGTACGGCCATCAAGGTAGTAGATGCCGTAGACGATGGCGACGTGCCAAACGTAGACCTGAAGCGAGTGACGACCAAGAAGCTGGAGGAACTTCAGCGACAGAACCCAGATCACTGCGGCAGCAGCTTTTTGAACCAGCGGATTGTGGTGCTTCGGACCGGCAATCAGCAACCAAGTCAGGCCAACGCCGACGGCAAGGAAGTTGATCAGGTATACAGGGCCGAAGTCAGCACGGATTTCCATAGTGGAGAATTTGCCCATCATGAATTCCGGCATCAGGTTCCAGGCCGTTGCGATGCGCAACGGTACGAAGAACAGGCAGACGAGAAGGGCTGCCTTGGCAATCCAGCTACGCTGTGGCGAGAATATCTTCGTCCAGGCGATCTTGTTCTGAGCCGTCATAGCTCCCATCACCAGGGCCGAGTAGAACACCAACTGCCAGCCGAAGAGATTGAAGCTGACACGAATGCCCTGCTCGTCGGCACCCTTCACCAGTTCGTTCAAGGGGGTCGTGAAAAGCTGCTGCAAACCAAGCTGACCGGCCATCCACACGAGGAGCGAACCGGCCATCACGTAGGCCCACTTGCCGTCGAGGCAGAGCTTCACCAAAATCGGCGCGAAGATCATGTAGACGATATACTGCGGCAGAATATCCATGAAGGTCGGCTGGAACAGGAATGTCGCGATAGCAGCCAGACGCAGGGGATCGTCAAACGACGTCATGCCGAGCCAGTTGTACCAGATGTACGGTGCATGCGGGATGATCATCCGCACGAATAGCACTGCGATGACGAGGCCCATTGCGTATTTGTAAAGCTCCAGAGCACGGCTCCAGATCATGTCGCGCCCGGCTTCATAGCCATACTTCATCATCTTGCGGGCATAGACCATGCCGATGAGAAGACCGGAGAGGAAGACGAAGCCTTGCGCGTCTTCCACGAACGCGAACTGCCGGTGATTGATTTCCATCAGCCACAGGCCACCGGCGAAAACGAGGTGGTTGATAAGCATGAAGACGAGAAAATACCCGCGCATCCCATCGATCAGGTCGAAGCGTTTCATCTAGATTGCTCTCCATACTCGCAGACACCTGTAAGACGGGGTGCCTGATCCGAACGACTGAATGGCCCTTGGGACGCCATTCAAACTTGGACCGTGAACGCGATTTCTAAGCTACGGTTCCGCCAAAAAGAACGATTTGCTGCTCGCGGCAGTTTCACATTGCTGTGTAGCGCCTTGGTTAGAGCGGCCAGACTGAACGTCGGATGAATGAAAAAAGGCGATTGCGTGGACCAACTGCGGCGCACGGGATCGGCCTGGAATGGGCCAAATCGGCGAAAACCCTGCACCGCAAGGGCCTACAAAAAGATGTGGCCGGTGCAGGATTGATGCCTGCACCGGCCACAATTAAAGCGAGTTTTTTTATCGGTTCAGGCAGCAGCCTGAATGGCGGCGACCTGCCATGGCGAACCATCGTGACGAACGAACGTCCACATCTCGACTGATTCTTCAGCCTTGTGCTCGTCACCCTGAACCACTTTACCTGTGTTACGGTCGCGCATGATGTCGATGGCAGAGTAGCGCATGGCAACCGTTGCGTAGTCCTTGCCCTCTTCATGCCAGGCCTCGGCAACATCGCCCTGCAACAGCGTCACATCGCGAACGTCGTTCTTGACGCCGCTCGTGGCATTGTCGCTCAGTTCTTCCGCGAGGTAGGACATTGCCTCCGGCGTCGTCAACTGGCGAAGCGCGCTGTAGTCCTCGGCAGCATAGGCAGCTTGTACGTTTTCCAGCGTCTTCTGGAAGGTTTCGAGATCGCCCTGTGTCACGCCGATTTCATCACCCTCGGATACCGCATTGGCATGTGCCGGGCCGCGTGGCGTTGTGGCTGCGGCAGCCGTTGTTGCGCCCACGGCTGCACCTGTCGCCTTGGAACCCATCTGCGGAATTTTAAAACCGCCGAAAGAACCCTGATTGTTCTGGGAGGAAGACTGATCGTTACGGGCCGAGTTGGTGCCCGTAGCACCACCGAAAGCGGGCTGGCCCTGACGACGCGATGCGAAGAAGCGCATGGCCAACATGACGAGACCACCGATCAGCAGACCCTGGATCAACAGACCGAAGAAACCGGCCATGCCGCCGAAGCCGCCGCCCATGAGCATGCCGAACAAGCCACCCATCAGCAAGCCGCCCATGAGACCGCCCATCATGCCACCGAACATACCGCGGCTCTGCTGCGGAGCCTGGGCCGTATTAGGACGTGCTGCATTGGGCTGAGTCGCCTGGTTGGTGTTCGGCGTCATGCTGCGGTTGATCGGCGCGGACTGGCCGGGTGCTGTGTTCGTGGCAGGCGGCGCGGAGAACGTTCTCGTTCCACGGCTACCAAAACCACCACCGGCACGTCTTGCTTCGGCCATGTCAACGGCAACGAACGAAACGGCAATCCCGAGTGCGGCAACCGCAAACAATCCTTTAAAGCGCCTGAAGGCAGCGAACATCGTCTTCTCCTATTACACCGCCCTCCCATTGAGCGGCTCTTGACGGTCGATATAGCAACTATGGATCATCATTTTTAGGGGAATGGCATAAAATTTTTCGTGATATGCAACCTTTGGTAATTGTGAGCGCGATAATACAAAAAACCCGGCAGAGAATTTCTCCTCTGCCGGGTGATGATGGTTCTCGAATGTATGCCCGAATGCTCAGTCGACGTTGAACGACAGCGACTTGACCTGCCGGATGGCTGGGTTGGCGCGCAGCTTGTCCAGTACGTCTTCGGACACAGGACCATCGACGTAAAGAAGCGCGATGGCATCGCCGCTTTCCTTTTCGCGGCCCAACTGGAAGTTGGCGATGTTGACGCCCGCTTCACCCAGTGTCATGCCCATGAAGCCGATCATGCCGGGAACGTCGGTGTTGGTGATGTAGATCATGTGCTGACCGACATCGGCGTCCATGTTGATGTTCTTGATCTGGATGAAGCGTGCCTTGCCATCCGAAAACACCGTACCGGCAACCGAGCGAACCTGATTTTCGGTCTTCACGGTCAGCTTGATGAAGCCGTCATAGACGCCGGTCTTGTCGCGCTTGACTTCGGAGAGGATGATGCCCTTTTCCTTGATCATGATGGGCGCGGAAACCATGTTGACGTCAGACACCTGCGGACGGATGAGACCGGCCAACAGTGCCGATGTCAGTGCCTTGGTGTTCATGCTGGCGGTTGCGCCATCGTAAAGGATTTCGATTTCCTTGGTGGCGCTTTCCTGCACCTGACCGACGAAGGAGCCGAGAACGTCGGCCAGCTTGATGAACGGCTTCAAGCGTGGAGCTTCGTCAGCCGTGATGGACGGCATGTTGATGGCGTTGGAAACGGCACCCTTGACGAGGTAATCCGACATCTGTTCAGCAACCTGAAGCGCCACGTTTTCCTGAGCTTCCGTTGTGGAGGCGCCAAGATGCGGTGTGCACACAACATTCGGCAGGCCAAACAGCGGGCTTTCGGTCGCAGGCTCGACTTCGAAGACGTCGAAACCGGCACCAGCGACATGGCCTGATTTGATGGCGTCGGCAAGCGCTGCCTCATCCACCAGACCACCACGGGCGCAGTTGATGATGCGAACGCCGGGCTTGGTCTTGGCAAGGTTTTCAGCGCCCAGAATGCCACGTGTCTTGTCGGTCATCGGCACGTGCAGCGTGATGAAATCGGCCTGTGCGAGCAATTCGTCCAGCTCGACCTTGGTCACGCCCATTTCCTGCGCGCGCTCTGGCGACAGGAAAGGGTCATAGGCGAGAACATTCATCTTGAGGCCGATGGCGCGCGAGCAGACGATGCCGCCGATGTTGCCCGCACCGATGACGCCCAGCGTCTTGCCAGTGATTTCGACACCCATGAACTTGGATTTTTCCCACTTGCCAGCCTGCGTGGAGGCATCGGCTGCGGGAAGCTGGCGGGCAACCGCAAACATCAGCGCAATCGCATGTTCGGCTGTCGTGATGGAGTTGCCGAATGGCGTGTTCATCACGATGATGCCGCGACGCGACGCGGCTGGAATATCCACGTTATCGACGCCGATACCGGCGCGACCGATGACCTTGAGGTTGGTGGCGGCTTCGATCAGCTTTTCCGTTGCCTTGGTGGCGGAACGGATGGCCAAGCCATCGTAGTTGCCGATGATTTCGGCCAGCTTGTCCTTATCCTTGCCGAGTTTTGGCTGGAAATCGACTTCTACGCCGCGATCACGGAAAATCTGGACGGCGGTTTCCGACAGTTCGTCAGATACGAGTACGCGAGGTGCCATTGTGTGGGCTCCTTGAAAAGGGTTCAGTCTTGAAAGCGAAAATACGCGGCCCTGCCGTGGCAGGGCCGGAATGGATCAGGCAGCAGCCTTGAAGGTCGCAGCCTTCTGCGTTTCGAATGCCCATTTCAGCCAGGGCATGACGGCCTTCATGTCAGCCGTTTCGACGGTCGCACCGGCCCAGATGCGAAGACCTGATGGAGCATCGCGGTAAGCACCGATATCGAGCGCGACGTTTTCCTTTTCGAGAAGAGCAACCATGCCCTTAGCGAAATCGGCTTGGGCTGCGGCATCAAGAGCGGCAACATCCTTGCAGACGATCTTGAGGCAGACGGAGGTGTTGGAACGCGTCTCGTCAACAACCGCCAGATTGGCAATCCAGTTGTGTTCAGCCACGAAGTCGAAGATCACCTTGGCATTGGCATCGGCACGGGCCATCAGGGCCTTGAGACCACCGAGGTTCTTCGCCCACAGCAACGCATCGATATAGTCTTCGACGCAGAGCATCGAAGGTGTGTTGATCGTCTCGCCGGTGAAGATGCCTTCGATCAGCTTGCCGCCGGATGTCATGCGGAAAATCTTCGGCAGCGGCCAGGCCGGTACGTAGGTCGTCAGACGCTCGACGGCGCGTGGCGACAGGATGATGACGCCGTGGCCGCCCTCGCCGCCCAGAACCTTCTGCCAGGAGAAGGTGGTAACGTCGAGCTTGGAGAAGTCCATGTCCTGTGCAAATGCGGCAGATGTCGCATCGCAGATGGTTAGGCCCTTGCGATCAGCGGGAATGAAATCGGCGTTTGGAACGCGAACACCCGATGTGGTGCCGTTCCAGGTAAAGACCACGTCACGGTCGAAATCGATGGTGGAAAGGTCAGGCAGAACGCCGTAATCGGCTTCTACTCTGCGCACATCCTTCAACTTCAGCTGCTTGACGACATCGGTCACCCAACCGGCACCGAAGCTTTCCCACGCCACCATATCGACGCCACGTTCGCCGAGCAGCGACCACAGAGCCATTTCAACGGCGCCGGTGTCGGATGCAGGAACGATACCGATGCGATAATCGGCGGGAACATTCAAGACTTCGCGGGTGAGATCGATGGCCTGCTTCAGCTTGGCTTTGCCAACCTTAGCGCGATGCGAACGACCAAGCGGTGCATCGGCGAGAGCTTCAAGCGACCAACCGGGGCGCTTCGAGCAGGGACCAGAAGAAAAATGTGCATTGCCCGGACGGGTGTCCGGCTTCACTATATCAGTCATTTGACTACCCTTTCAGATAGGCGCCTCTCGTTAGGGAGAGGTGTCCTGCCGTCGTTGCTATGCCTCTCGCCTGTCGCAGTCAAGCGGAATATGTCGCTTGCACGAAGAATCCTGGCCGAAACGCGCCATCTATCCCCAAACGAAAACCGCCCGCACCTTTCGGGCACGAGCGGCAGAACTTACTGAGGTAGCTTGAACGTTACTTGTAAACGCTCGGCTGCAGAGGAATATCGGCTGGAGGAATGTACTGCGCCGTATCGCAACCGTTGAAGACATAACGGCCACCGACGCGCACTTCGTGCGACGTGATACCCTTGTCGCGGCCACCAGACGTCAGGCCACTTCCGCTCGTGCCGAACATGCTGCCGCTGCCGATCTGGCGGAAACGATAGCCGACGTCGGCCTTCAAGTTACAGGTGACATCGATCGACGCACCGGCCATCAAACCGTAAGCGAAACGCCAGTTGCCCTCGCCATCGATCTCGCAGTTACCGCAGCTCGACAACTTGTCCCACTTCACATAGGCACCACCGATACCAGCGCCGAGATATGGCGTGATGCGACCGTAGGTTCCGAGATCAACATAGGCATTGGCCATGAGAGCGTAAGCGCGCATTGCCGAGTCGGCACGATTGAGTTCAGGTGCAACGCCACTGAATTTGGATTTCGCCATGTAATCGAATGTCAAATCCGTACGCAGATGATTGTTGATCTGATAGCCAACACCACCACCCACTACGAAACTGTCTTTCAAAGAACGATCGCCGAAGCTCAAACGCTGAATGGTTGGACCCGCGAACGCACGGTCAAAATCCGCACCACGTGACCTGTTGAACGAGTAACCTACATCCCCACGCAGATACCAACCGCTTGCTTCCTGAACGGACACTTCCGGTGCCTGATCAACGAATGCTGGCTGCGGCTCTGCCTGATAGACATCTGCTGCAAAAGCGGTTTGGCATGCCATCAATGCGGCGACGACACCGATCAGGCTCTTTTTCATTACAAGGCTCCCTAAGCGGTATCGACGCCAGATGCGGCGAATACCCGTGAATTCATCATTTACGAAGCCTGAATGAAATTGGTTAAATCCCTGTTAAATTCGGGAATACATCTGCTTATTTTGCTAACAGACTTGGTTAATACTCTTTTACCGGTGAGAGAGCTCCATCCGGCTTTAAAGAATAAAAATCTCCATATGCGTGTATTTTCAGCGAGTAACTTCGTATTGGTATGCATAAGCCTATGCGACTGAAATAATATTTTGTTAGCTAATATTATTGTCCTTCTCGCAACAGTCATCATCTATTGTAAGTATAAGGCGCCCATTGACTGCGGCGGACCGACGATAGTCAGACATGACGTGCTGATCTCAGAGGGAATTCCTTCCCCACCGCCTGACGGCCCCATCCGCCGGAGGGCGCGTTCAAAATACTTCAAGGTCATCCTTTCTTGAGCACGCCACTGAAATACTTCATTGCGTTGGTGAAGATACCAGACAACAATCCGCCGCTGCTGGTCGCGAAATACCGGGCATTTTGCCGGCAGATGCCGATGATGTATTTCATTTTGATATCGAGCACCTGGGCGCTGGCGGCAACGCATCTGCTCGTCGCTCCGCTTTGGCTGACTGTTGCTGTGCCTGCCGCCTTTACCATCATCAGCGTGATCAGGGTCATCTTCTGGTGGAAATCGCGAAACGAAATCCCCTCCCCTGATTATGCGTTGTCGGCGCTCAGAAGAACACAGCGCCTGTCGGTCGGTATTTCCGTTTCCTTTACGGCCTGGTCCCTTCTACTTTACCCCTATGGCGACGCCTATCAGCAATCTCACATTGCCTTCTACATGGCGATCACAGTCATTTCGTGCATTTTCTGTTTGATGCATGTTCGCTCCGCGGCACTTTTCGTCGCGACCATCGTCAATGGCACGTTCATCGTCTTCTTCACCGCCACCGGCCACGCCACCTTTATCGCCATCGCCGTCAACATTCTCCTCGTCAGCTTCGGCATGCTGGCAGTATTGATGGTGAACTACCGCAATTTCGAGCGCATGATCAGCGCCCAGCAGCAAACCCAGGCGCTCAGCAACGAAAACCTGCGGCTGGCCAATATCGACAGCCTGACCGAACTTCCCAACCGCCGCGCCTTCTTCAAGCATCTGGCAGAAGCCTTCGAGGCCGCCACGAACGACGGCAAGCGTCTCGCCATTGGCGTGATCGATCTCGATGGCTTCAAGCCGGTCAACGATCTCTACGGTCATTCATCAGGCGACCGCCTGTTGGTAGAAGTCAGCAAGCGCCTGACAGAGGAATTCGCGTCCAGCAACCTCTTCCTCGCGCGTCTCGGCGGAGACGAATTCGCTTTCGTTATTTCAGATGTCGCCGACGACTGCGATGTGGTTGCCGAGGGGCACCGCATGTGTACCGTGATGCGCTCGCCGTTCCACTTGCCGGATGCGACCATCATGATTTCCGGCTCCATCGGCATCGCTGTCTTCCCGGATCTGGCATCGACGCCGGAGGAACTGTTCGATCGCGCCGATTATGCCCTTTATCACGGCAAACGCCGCAAGCCCGGCAACAGCACCCTCTTCACCGCCCGTCACGTTGCTGAAATTCACCGCGATGCGCGCATCGAGCAGACGCTGAAACAGGCCGATCTGGCCAGCGAACTGTCCGTCGTGTTCCAGCCCATCGTTGACCTCACTCTACACGAGACGACGGGGTTTGAGGCGCTGGCACGGTGGAACAGCAAAGTGCTGGGGCAGGTCTCGCCCGGCCAGTTCATTCCCATCGCCGAGCGCGCGGGCATCATCGGCAGCCTCACGCGTCCGCTGCTGAAGAAGGCGCTGACCGCCGCCCGCAAATGGCCGGGCCGGTTCCGCCTGTCCTTCAATCTCTCGGCGCAGGATTTGAGCAGCCCGGAAGCGGTCATGAGCATCATCGCCATCATCGAGACCAGCGGCTTCGAAGCATCGCGTCTCGATCTGGAGATTACCGAAACGGCTTTCATTCATGACACCCGCCAGGCGCGCCAGTCGGTGGAAATGCTGCGGCAGATCGGCTGTGGCATTTCGCTGGATGATTTCGGCACCGGCTATTCCAGTCTGACATCACTTCACTCTCTGCCGCTCACCAAGATCAAGATCGACCACAGCTTCGTTCACGAAATACAAGACAACGCTGCCAGCGAGAAAATCGTCCGCTCAGTGCTGACGCTGGGCCGCGAAATGGGTCTGGATGCGATTGTGGAAGGCGTGGAAACTGTCGAAGAAATGGCCGTGATCAGAAATCTCGGCGCAAAATTCGTTCAGGGTTATCTGATCTCGAAGCCGATGGACGAAAGCGCCATCCCCGGCTTCCTCGCCCAAGAACGCGACGCAAACGCGGTCCTCGCCCGCTCTGCATAGCGGGTTAAACAAAAAGGGCCAGCGTTGCCGCTGACCCGATCGATTGTTTATGCTGCCGATCTTGCGTTGGCGATAACGCCGACCAGATCGTTAACGATACGCTCGACCTGCGCGCTGTCGTCACCCTCAGCCATGACGCGGATCAGCGGCTCGGTGCCGGATGGGCGAATGACCAGACGGCCATTTTTGGCCAGAGCACTTTCCGCATCGGCGATGGCCTGCTTCACCACAGGGTTTTCCAAGGGCTTTCCGCCGGTGGTCCGCACATTTTTCAACAGCTGCGGCACAGGCTCGAACTTGCGGCAGACTTCGCTCACCGTGCGACCGGACCGCTTGACGCGGGCAAGAACCTGAAGTGCCGCCACAAGGCCGTCACCCGTCGTACCATAATCCGACAAGACGATATGGCCAGACTGCTCGCCACCGACGTTGAAATCATGGTTGCGCATGTGTTCAACCACGTAGCGGTCACCGACCTTCGTGCGCGCCAGCGTCATACCGTTGTCCGTCATGAAGCGCTCAAGACCCAGATTGGACATGACGGTCGCGACGATGCCGCCGCCACGCAGGATTTTATCCTCGGCCCAGCTTGACGCAATTGTTGCCATCAACTGGTCGCCATCGACGATCTGTCCCTGCTCGTCCACGATGATGACGCGGTCCGCATCGCCATCCAGCGCAATGCCGATATCGGCGCGCACCTCGTGCACCTTCTTCTGAAGGGTTTCAGGATAGGTGGAGCCGCATTCAAAATTGATGTTGGTACCATTAGGCTCGTTGCCGATGGTAACGACTTCCGCGCCGAGTTCCCACAGCGCTGCGGGAGCAACCTTGTAGGCTGCGCCATTGGCGCAATCGATGGCGATCCGCAGACCGCTCAGCGTTACGTCACGCGGGAGCGTGCGCTTGACGAATTCGATGTAGCGATAAATATCGCCATCCACGCGCTTGGCACGACCGATCTCGCTGGGCTTGGCCAGTTGCGCATAAATGTCCTTGTCCAGCAGGTCCTCGATTTCGAGTTCCAGCTCGTCGGACAGCTTGTAACCGTCGGGGCCGAACAGTTTTATGCCGTTGTCTGCAAAGGGGTTATGCGACGCCGAAATCATAACACCGATATCTGCACGAAGGGATCGCGTCAGCATGGCAACCGCCGGTGTCGGGATCGGGCCCAGCAAGAACACGTCGAGACCTGCTGCCGTAAACCCTGCGACCAGCGCATTTTCCAGCATATAGCCCGAAAGACGCGTGTCCTTGCCAATCACCACACGGTGGCGATGGTGCCCGCGCCGAAAAATCGTACCCACCGCAATTCCGACACGCATGGCAAGATCAGGCGTCATGGGAAAGACGTTGGACTGACCGCGAATACCATCGGTTCCGAAATAGCGACGTGTCATGTGAACTCCAGATTTGTATCGGGGCAGTCAGCACGCTAGAAGCGTGACCGGCTTTTCAGGCTAGATGCCATAAAAGCCTGCTGACAGCACGTCAATTACCGCGAATATCCAACATATGTTGTTACCACACCGGCTTCTCCCCAACAAAGAGAGCCGCAAAGAAAAGGCCGCCCGCGAACGGACGGCCTTGAATAACTTTGATTTTGGACTTCAGATCAGTGTGGCTGCGGCTCCATGCCGCCTTCAGACTCACCATCGCCCTTGGCTTCGTTCGGGCCGTCCTTCTTCGTACCAGCCTTTGGCACAGCGGAACCACGGCTGTTCGGAGAGTCATCGCCCAGATCACGCGGTGGCTTCTCGCCGCGCATCAGACCCTTGATTTCCTCACCCGTCAGCGTTTCGTATTCAAGAAGACCTTCCGCGATAGCAACGAAGCCATCATGGTTTTCTGTGAGAATACGGCGCGCTTCGGTATAGGCCTCGTCGATCAGGCGGCGAACTTCGGTATCGATGGTCTGCGCTGTGGCCTCAGAAACGTTCTTGGACTGCGAGACGGAGTGACCGAGGAAGACTTCCTGCTGGTTTTCACCGTAGGAGACCTGTCCGAGAGCATCGGAAAAGCCCCATTGCGTGACCATCGCACGGGCAAGCTTTGTGGCCTGCTCGATATCGGATGACGCGCCAGACGTGATGTTTTCTTTGCCGAACGTCAACTCTTCAGCCACACGACCACCCATCATGATGATGAGACGGGAAACCATCCACTTGTAGCTCATGGAATAGCGGTCGCCTTCCGGCAACTGCATGACCATGCCAAGCGCACGACCGCGCGGAATGATCGTCGCCTTGTGCAGCGGGTCGGCCACGGCAACCTTCAGCGCCGTAATGGCGTGACCGGCTTCGTGATAGGCTGTCAGTTTCTTTTCGGCTTCGGTCATGGCGGACGAGCGGCGCTCCGCACCCATCATGATCTTGTCCTTGGCGTCTTCGAATTCGGCCATGGTGACAACGCGCTTGTTGCGGCGTGCAGCCATAAGTGCTGCTTCGTTGACGAGGTTAGCCAGATCGGCACCCGAGAAACCAGGCGTGCCACGGGCCAGAACCTTCAGATCAACATTTGGTGCCAAAGGTACGTTCCGAGCATGGACCTTCAGAATGCGTTCACGACCAACGATATCTGGGTTCGGAACGACGACCTGACGGTCGAAACGGCCCGGACGCAGAAGCGCAGGATCAAGCACGTCAGGACGGTTGGTCGCGGCGATAAGAATGATACCCTCATTGGCTTCAAAACCATCCATCTCGACCAGCAGCTGGTTCAGCGTCTGTTCGCGCTCATCGTTGCCGCCGCCAAGACCGGCACCACGGTGGCGACCGACGGCGTCGATTTCGTCGATGAAGATGATGCAAGGCGCATTCTTCTTGGCCTGCTCGAACATGTCACGCACGCGGCTTGCGCCGACGCCCACGAACATTTCAACGAAGTCGGAACCGGAGATGGTGAAGAACGGCACATTGGCTTCGCCAGCCACAGAGCGCGCCAGCAGCGTCTTACCGGTACCGGGAGGACCGACCAGCAGAACACCACGGGGAATCTTGCCGCCCAGACGCTGGAACTTCTGCGGATCGCGCAGGAATTCAACGATTTCTTCAAGATCCTGCTTAGCTTCATCCACGCCTGCAACATCATCGAACGTCACGCGACCATGCGCTTCGGTCAAAAGCTTGGCCTTGGATTTGCCGAAGCCCATCGCACCGCGCGAGCCACCCTGCATCTGACGCATGAAGAACAGCCAGACACCGAGAATGAGGAACATCGGCAACAACGTGCCGAGATAGCTCAGGAAGCCCGACGAACCATCGCTTTCAGGCCGCGCGACAATGCTGACGTTCTTGCTCTGGAGGCGTTCCATCAGCGCGTCGTCGATCACAGGCGAGTATGTCTGGAAGGCGGTGGCGTTTTCCGTATAAGTGCCGAGGACGCGATTGCCAGTGACGGTGACTTCACGCACACGCCCGGCGTCCACATCCCGCAGGAACTGCGAATAGGGGATCTCTCGCGAGCTCGACTGCGAAGGCGACGTCTGGAACATGCTGAACAAGGCGATCAGCAACAAAGCGATCACTGCCCACAGGGCGAAATTTCTAAAATTTGGGTTCATTGAACTCCCCGAACTCCAACGGGCAAATGCGCGCCCGCCATTATGTTGTGCCTAACATAAGGACGACAGTTGCCCTTGCCAAGGCAGGTGGAAGCATCAGATGCGATTTGAGGTAAAAACTGTACGAAAAATCCATGCGAAAAGCGCAGCTTGCCCTAGACCGGAGCCTGCGGATAGGCCGGACGACCAATGAGAGCAGCAATGGCATTCGCCAATTGAAGGTCGAAGCGCGGCAAAAACAGATCGTAAGGCGCCATCACCCGGCTCAGCAACACCCCTTCGGCAGCCACTGCTTGCCCGGTGCTATCAACGATGAACGGCATAGTTTCCAGGGCTCGGCGGGCAACACCGGCAGGAACGACGGAGGGGAAACCCGGCTCCTCCCCACCCTGCAACGGACCATGTGCGCGCACGATCATATCGGCGGCAGCGCCGTTGACTATCTCGAAGCGTTCGTCCCACACGATTTGTTGACCAGCGGCCACCGGCATTGTCGCCACGCCGCGGTTTTCCCTGACGAGATGAAGCGCTTGTCTGCGAAGATCGAACACCACGCGCGCGGCAGTCGCCCTGCCCGGCTCACCGTCTGTCACCAGAGCCATGACCCGATCCATGCTGTCAGCCGCCATCGCAAATCGCCGTCCGCCGACAACGCTGGCGAGCGCCGAGATAGCGTACCGAAGCGTCGCGGGTTCTGATTTCAGGCCGTCGGAATTAAGAGTGAACACAGCGCCAGCATGGCAAGACATATGATTTTTAATGAGATGCGCCGCTTCTGCAGAAAGATCGAAACGGTTGATTGACTGATCAATCAATATCCCAGATGCGGCGTTACGCGCCCGAACGCGCTCATATTTGGCGTCTTCGTTGCTGGGGTCGTCGTACCAGCCTTGCCCAAGGCTCGTCAGAAAATCCCTGATGTCCTGCCGCGTCGAATTGAGAAACGGTCGCATGATCCAGTGGCGCCGGTCGTAAAGAACGGCATCGGCCATACCCGCAAGGCCGAGATTATCCGTCCGCTGACTGCGGGCGCTGCGCATCGCAATCGTCTCGCGCTGATCGCCGAGCGTGTGTCCCACGACGATCATGTCAGCACCGATCTCGTCTGCGACCTCGGCAATCAGCGCATAACGCGCAAGCCGGGCAGCGGCGGAAATGCCGGTGGTGGGTTTGGCATCGCTCCAGCGGCGAATATGGCTTGGGATGCCGATACTGGCACACAGTGCCGCTACGCCTTTCGCTTCCTCCGCCGCCTTAGAGCGAAGCGCGTGGTCAATGGTAACAGCGTGTAAGGAAATGTCGCTTCTGCCCGCATTCTGCACCGCCTGCCGCAGCGTAAACAGCAGGCCAGTGGAATCACTGCCGCCGGAAATGGCGACGAGGATCAAGGTGGGTTTTGAAATCTTGTCGATGAATTGCCGTGCAGCCTCAAGCGGCGCAACCGGGCCTAAGGGAAACGACATGTCGTCATCGCCGCTTCGCCATCTTACTGGCAGCTCAGGCGCTTCTGTTCGCTGGTAACCTTGCCCAGAACGGTCTTGGAGGCACTGGGATAGCGCTTCGGCACTTCGCGAAGTGTCGCGCAGGCGGTTTCCTTATTGTCGAGTGCGGCCAGCGACATGCCAAGCTTCAGAAGCATTTCAGGCGCCTTGGGCGACTTGCTGTAGGTCTGGTGCGCATTGAGGAATGTCTTGGCGGAATCCGTGAACTTGCCCTGACTATACTGCGCTTCGCCGAGCCAGAAATTCGCGTCTGCAGCCTTCGCACCCTTGGGGTAGCCCTGAATATACTGCTCGAAGCCCTTTTCCGCAGCCTTGTAATCGCCGGAGAGAACGTGGCTATACGCGGCCTGGTAGATATCGTTTTCGCTGGTCAGCGCTGCTGTGTTGACCGGATCGGGGCTCGAAGTGCGACCCGTTTCCACGCCTGGGAGCGCGCCCGAGGAATTGTTGGCATTGGAGTTCAGCGTACCGCCAACGGGCAGACCACGCGAATCCAGCTCGATGGAGCCGAGCGTCGTCTCGCTTGGCGCAGCCGTGCTGCGCGGGCCGGTCGCCGTTGCGCCCGGTGCTACGCCACCCATTGAAGCGCCGCCCTGGGACGGCGTTTCAATGATGGTTGCGACATCGTCCTGAGGACCAGCCGATGGAATCTCGGCTTCGGCCTTCTTTTTTGGTGCCGGTGCGGCAGACTTGCCACCTTCCAGCTCCTGAAAGCGGAATTCGTTGTCTTCCTGAGCCTTGCGGATCGTTTCCTGCATTTGCAGCAACTGGAAACTCATTTCCTCGATACGACCGTTCAGCTGTCGAATCTGCTCTTCAAGCTGCTGGACACGGTACGTATCGTTCGCCTGAACATTGATCACCGGTGCCTGCTGCGTCTTTACCGTGCTCGAGTTCCCACCCCAGCCCAACAACGGTCCTGAAACGGCTGTGCCGCTCAGTCCGGTGAAAGCTGCCAGCCCCAGCATTCCCGCCACGACAAGTTTCTTCATATTGCGTCCTGTCTGGTTGATTTGCGCCCCAACGACGCAAAACCGGATTTTTTCCATCTTGCGTAAAAAAGCAACTTAACTTCGGCTAAACTATGAAAAAAACAAAAGGCGGCCCGAAGACCGCCTTTCACATGTCATCACTTCACTGCGAGGCAATTACATGCCTGCGCCACCCAGAACGGTCACGGCGCGACGGTTCTGCGACCAGCAGGAGATGTCGTCGCAAACGGCGACCGGACGTTCCTTACCGTAGGAAATGGTCTTCATGCGGTTTGCAGGTACACCCTGCGAAGCCAGGAATTCCTTGGTGGCGGCTGCACGGCGTGCACCCAGCGCAAGGTTGTATTCGCGCGTGCCGCGCTCATCGGCGTGGCCTTCGACAGTGATGGCGTAGTTAGGATAACGGGCCAGCCACTGTGCCTGACGCTGCAGGGTCTGCTGTGCGTCTGCGCGGATGGATGTGCTGTCCGTATCGAAGAAGATGCGGTCGCCGACATTGACCGTGAAGTCCTGCGAAGAACCAGGCGTTGCGGAACCTGCACCACCACCCAGGCCGAGCTCGCCAGCGCTGTTCGGCATGTTCTTCTTGTTGGCGCAACCAGCCAGCGCAAGCGCAAGCGTCAGTGCGATCATGGCCGGATTACGGGCAATTCTCTGCATCGGGCCGAGTGCCGAAGTGTTTGTACGGCTCATAGCCGGTCTCTCCTTAGAATTCAGTAACGTTGCCAGACAATAACCGAATGCAGTTAATTGCCCCCAAACAATTATGGTTAACAGAAAGGAAATGTCCCGCTTTTTTTTGCGCCCTCACGACATAATTGCAGAAGAAGGCAGGGCATTTCCCGGTAGGGCATGCGTAGAAAATATGGCGGCACCCTCACAAGGACGCCGCCACAATGGCAGATCAATCCAGCAGTGGCGACCAGGCCGGGTCGGACGCAAAGGTCGGCGTCTTGACCAGCTGTTCGTTGTAACCGCTCAGATCGATGGAATAGAGCTGCGGGCCACCGGCACCGGCTGCCTGGCGGAAGAACATCAGAACACGGCCATTGGGTGCCCATGTCGGTCCTTCATTGTGGAAGCCCGAGGTCAAAATGCGCTCACCCGAGCCATCGGGCTTCATGACGCCGATGGAGAATTTGCCGCCCGACTGCTTGGTAAAGGCGATGAGATCGCCACGTGGAGACCAAACCGGCGTGGAATAGGAGCCATCGCCGAAGGAAACGCGCGTCTGGCCGGAGCCATCGGCGTTCATCACGTAAATCTGCTGACGTCCGCCACGGTCGCTTTCAAAGGCAATGCGCTGACCATCGGGCGCGTAAGATGGTGCAGTGTCGATAGCGCCGGTATTCGTCAGGCGGGTCGTCGTGCGCGAACGCAGGTCCATGGTGTAGATATTGGCGTTGCCTTCCTGCTGAAGGCTCATGATGACCTTCTGTCCATCCGGCGAAAAGCGCGGCGAGAACGTCATGCCGGGGAAATTGCCGACAACTTCACGCTGCCCGGTTTCCAGCTGCAACAAATAAACGCGCGGCTGCTGACCCTCGAAGGACATGTAGGTCACTTCCTGACGGCTGGGCGAGAAGCGCGGCGTCAGAACGAGGTCCTTCGTGTTGGTCAGGTTGCGAACGTTGAAGCCGTCCTGGTCCATGATCGACAAAGCGCGCTTGCGGTCGGTCTTCGGGCCGCTTTCGGAGACGAAGACGACGCGGGTATCGAAGTAACCCTTTTCACCTGTTACCCGCTCATAGATGGCGTCGGCGATGATATGCGCCACACGGCGCCAGTTTTCAGGCTGGGTGAAGAACTGCTGGCCGGTCATCTGCTGGTTGGCAAAGGTGTCCCACAGGCGGAATTCTGCACGCAGACGGCCATCGGCTTCCTTGGTCACGCGGCCCGTGACGAGTGCCTGCGCGTTGATGACTTTCCAGTCCTCGAAACGCGGCTGCTGGTCAGGATTGCTGATCTTTTCGATGAAGGCGTTCTTGTTGATGGGCGCAAACAAGCCCGAACGCTGGAGGTCGGCGGCAATGACCTGCGAGACCTGCGCACCAATGCCATCGGCAGACATGAAATCCGTGACGGCGATAGGCAGCGGCTGCACATTGCCCTTGTTGATGTTGATCTGAACCTCAGCACTAGCCGGTGTTACCGCAGCGAACGACAACAGCATGCCAGAGGCAACCATCACCGCGCGCAGGAGAGACAACTTGATCATCGAGACAAGCCTTTCAGCTTCATACAAAAATTGGACATCGATTTGGGTAGTGGTTCGTTCATCGGTCCCAAAACTGTCGGTTAAATGGCAAAATCGGATGGATCGAAGTTCAGCACCAAGGTATTCCATCCTTTTTCGCCGTCATATTTTTCGCGCGGCAGGTTCTGCAAAGGCGCAGACCGCAAAAGTGCGCGGCGCGTGCTGCTTTCAACAGCCCGGCGCGTTCCTTCCGGTCCACCTGTCGCCGTAATCTCCGGCTGACCCACGATATTGCCCGATGGGTCCAGCGAAACGCGAATGACCACCCGCACTTCAGCCACACCCGTCAGACCACCCGGCATGTTCCAGTTGCCCTGAATCTGGCCGCGAACACTGTCGATTTCACTGGCGCTGAGGCCGGTGCCAATCGTCTTCTTGCCGCCAAGCGAGGCCGTTTCGGTGGAGCGCTTCGCGCCGCCACCGGACGGTGCCTGCTTGTTCAGCAGAGCCGAGATTTCATCGGCATTGAACTCGCTGGCCTGGGACGCGGCAGCTTTTGCGGTTTCCTGCTTGCGGTCTGCGGGCTTCTTGTCGGATGGCTTTTCGTTCGACTTGGCCTGATCCGGCTTCTTCTCCGCGGGCTTTTCGGCAGGTTTCGTCTCCGCAGGTTTCTGCTCGGCCTGTTTGGGCGGCTCCGGCTTGGGCTCAGGCGGCTGCGGGCGCGAATTCGGACGCGGCACATTCGGCGGCACGGGAATTTCGGCAGGTTCCTGATTTTGCGGCGGAGGCTCCTGCGCCTGCTGTTGGGCTGGCGGCTGTGTCGGCGTCGGTGGCGTCGCTATTTCGGGCTTGGGAATGGGAAGTGACGCCGTTTCCTGCGGCTTAGGCGCAGATGTTTCTTCCTTGACGATATCCTTCACCTCGTTGGGCTTGGTATCGACCACAGGTGCGGGCTTCTCCTGCTTGGGCGGAGCAGCAGCACTTTCATTGTTGTTGGGTTTGGTCGTCGGCGTCGGCGGCGCCTCGATGTCGGTGGTGTTGTTACCGGCATTTTGTGCATTCGCCACGATATCAGGCCGGGTCGTGGGCACAGGCGCAGATTTCTCGGCCTTTGGCGCATCCTTGGCGCCCTGCTGGATCTGCGTCATCTCTTCCACGGACACGAGATCGACAGGCATAGACTCAGCCTGAGACACCTCGAGCTGAGCCGGCGAGCCCAGGGAAACCAGGGCCACAGCCAGCAGCGAGGCGTGCACAATCGCGGATGTGGTGACGCTGCCCTTCATGCTGAGATCAATTACCCTGTTTCTGTTGTGTCACGAGACCGATATTCTTGAAGCCTGCCGCCTGAATGCGTGCCATGACGTCGGCCACGATGCCGTAAGCAGCGACGGAGTCAGCACGCACAAAAATACGCTCATTGTAGCCGGTCGTCGAAATAGCCTGCAGCTTGTCTGCCACTTCGGCAGCTTGGATCGGTGTTTCCTGCAAATGGATGACGCCATCAGCATTGACAGAAATCGTAATCGGCTGCGTATCGGAATTCAGCGCATTGGCGGATGTCTGCGGCAGATCGACAGGCACGCCGACCGTCATCATCGGTGCTGCCACCATGAAGATGATCAGCAGCACCAGCATGACGTCGACGAGCGGCGTCACGTTGATTTCGCTGATTGCGCCGCCGCCTCTGCGGCGTCCCCGGCCCCGGCGTCCACCGGAACCACCGCCGCCACCGCCTGCTGACATTCCCATATCGTTTACTCCACTCGCTTCAGTGCGCGCTTACTGCGCAGCCTGACGTGTCTGCAGCTTCTCATCGATTTGACGCGACAGGATTGCGGAAAACTCGTCCGCGAAACCTTCCATCCGTGCGTGAAGCTTGCCCGCATCGCCCGTGAACTTGTTGTAAGCAATAACGGCAGGAATAGCGGCGACCAGACCGATGGCCGTTGCCAGCAGCGCTTCGGCGATACCCGGCGCCACGACGGCAAGGTTGGTGGACTTCGATCCGGCAATCGCCTGGAAAGAGGTCATGATACCGATAACCGTACCGAAGAGGCCGATGAACGGACCGGCAGAACCAATCGTCGCCAACGAACCAAGGCGGGCTTCGAAGGTCTCGCTCTCACGCGCCATCGTCACATCCATTGCGCGGTCGATACGCATCTGCAAGCCGATAGGCGACCGTGCGCCACGCTCGAAGGATTTTTTCCATTCGCGCATGGCAGCCACGAAAATCGCGGCAAGACCACCGTTTTGACGATCGGACAGGCTGCGATATAGCTCTTCCAGAGACTGGCCGGACCAGAACACCTGTTCGAACTGGTCGAACTGGCGCTTTGCCTTGCCGAAGGCGACGTATTTATCGATGACGATGGCCCATGTCCAAACCGACGCGGCAAGAAGACCGATCATCACCATCTTGACGATGAGGCCAGCCTGCATGAACAGAGCCCAAAGACTTACGTCGTGCGTTGCCGCTGCCAAACCTGCCTGTTCCATAAAAATCCAATCCCCGAATCCAAACGCCCGGTGCATGACCGGGCGATTTAAACGCGCATCAACGCTTGAGGTCCTCCAGCCAACGCCGAAAACCCCTTGAGCCATGCCCCGATATTGCCATTACGCCTTACTTGCCGGTAAATTTGGTAAAAGGAAGGCGTGCGGCGCACAAATACCGAATGGTTAAGGTAGACTACATTATGGTTAAGAGAGTGTTACGAAATAAGCACTTTAAATAGGAAGTGGCCGATAGGGCTTTCTTACTTCATAAATTTTTCGGCAATGGTATCAGGCAGACGGCGCGGTCTTCCCTTGGCGTTGATCACAGCAATAATCACTTTCGCGACAATCAACAGCGTATCGCCCCGCCGTATCTCCTGATTGAGCACCATCTTGGCACCACCAGCTTTCTCGGTCAGCGTGGTGATGGTCAACACATCGTCCATCCGCGCCGGTGACTTGAAGTCGATTTCCATGCGGTGAACGACAAAAACCAACCCTTCCTCATCCGCCGTCAGCAGCGCGCTCTGCTCGCAGCCAAGACAACGCAGATAATCGGTGCGGCCACGCTCGAGGAAATGCAGATAGCGGGCGTGATACACGAGGCCGGAAAAATCGGTGTCTTCGTAATAGACCCGCTGAGTCAACCGGTGGCCGTGTTCGATGAGTTCGCCGGAGAGGGATACGGTTAGGTCAGTCATGCGAAGGCCCTTGGAGAAGTTTTCTGCTTTAGACGCGGCGGTAAAACCACCTCCCTCATTCCTGTGCTTGTCACAGGAATCCAGTCGTCACGCGTCTGCGTGGCGGAGAGAGTCTTTTCAGCCCAAGGACTTGGGCTGGCTGGATTCCTGTGACAAGCACAGGAATGAGGGGGCGAGAGAGCACCTCATTTGTCATCCAGATTGCGATCATCCCAAACAACGTGCTGAACGGTAGAGGGTAAATTTTCGATCTCACCGGCGATGAAATACGGCGGAATATCCAACTCCGTCAAGGCTTGCGTGGTCGCTCTAGCCCAGCGGAATTCGAGCGGATACTTGCCGTCCTGCATGCGGTGGACGATGTTTTCTTCGTGGAAGGGAAACGTCTCGGGCAATTCCATGAGGTAGTAAAAACCAAGCTCGTGCCAGTCCTTGCCCTCGTAATGGAAGAAGTTCTCCACCACCCAAAGCAAACGACCGACCCTGGCCTCGACGCCGAGTTCTTCCACCATTTCCCGCGCCAGCGTGTCCTGCGACTGCTCGCCCATTTCGGCACGACCGCCGGGAAAGCTCCAGAATTTTTCATGCGTTGCCCGGTGCACCAGCACATGGCCATTCCGGAAGGCAATACCTGCCACCCGCATCTGGAAGATACGCTTGGGTTTGAATTTCATGCGGATGCGAGTGTCTTCAGTCATATGTTTTGTCTTCCGGGAACATGAGGTCGCGTTCTGACCAGCCTAGCGCGTCCAGCTCCACTTTGCGAACCCCTGCATCGTCGCCGACGATAAATTCGTCCAGTTGTGGTGGTTTGACGAAAGTGCCGGACAGCATCGCGTGCACCTGCCCGCGATGATGCGTTTGATGCTGGAATAGATGCGTGAGAATGTCGTCGCAACGGTCCTGCTGGATCCGCTCTGCCCGATGCACCCGCACGGTCACGGCCAGATCATCCGGCTTCAACATATCCACGAATGCGATGAGGTCCTCGTCCAACTGCGCTTGCGCATTCCGCAAAGCAGATATTTCACCGAAAGGCTCTTCCTGAGCAAACGCGGCATATCCCAACGTGCCGCCCTTCAGGGCATCGACATAGAACAGATCGACCAGATAGATGTGATTCAACGTCCCGCGGATCGTCGGAAAGAAACTGATGCGAGGAGCGACGAATTCCTCCTGCGAGAGCAGACCGCAGGCGGTGTGAAGTCTCAGATTTGCCATGCAATTATTGCGCGCCAGTTTTCTGAACACTCGGCACGGGTCGTAACTCATGGCTCTCTCACTTGCTGCTATTGTCTAAACGGAAAGAGCAGCCATCTTTAAAAGATCAACCGGCTTTTTCCAGTTCCGAGTGGCTTTTCAAGACCTTGCCGCCGTCTTCCTGCTCGATAAGGTAGGCGGGTTCTTCCTCGCTCGCCTTGCGCTTGATGACGGAGCCAGCGATTTTGCGCTCGACGTCTTCAGTGAAACTTTCGGCGACTTTGCCTTCTCCCTTGCCCGATCCCCATTTCCATTGGACCTTCGTGCCTTTGCGAAATTTCGTCATGCCATACTCCTCACCAAAGGCTTGGAAATGGTGGGAATGGCCGGTTGGTTCCTTAGGCTTGCCCCAACTCGATGACCACGATTTCCGGCGGAGACATGAAGCGCACGGGTGCGATGGAACAGCCAAGTCCGCCTGAGACGACGAGATGCCGGTCATTCTCCACAACATGACCATAGGCATAGCGTGCGCCGAAGCGCGAGGGAACGGCGGGACGCCAGCCGAACAGATTGACCTGCCCGCCGTGGGTATGACCCGACAGCGTCAAGGAAACGCGTTGCGGAACATTCACGAAAATATCCGGCTCATGCGCCATGAGGATGACAGGTGCATCGTCGGTAATCTGTGCAAGCGTGCCCGGCAGATCATCGAGGCCGGTCGTGCGGCGTCCCGTCAGATAGGCCCATTGGTCCTCCACGCCCGCAATCCAGAACGGCTGCGCGTTGGTGCCGCAGCGGACGGCGTGGTTGGAGTGAACCTGAATGCCAACCGATCGCAGCGCCTGATGGGCGATGGTTTCCCGCAATCTCAACCGCTGTGCTTCCGGGTCCTGCCACCAATCGTGATTGCCACAAACGGCATGCACGCCCTGCGGTGCTTTCAGCCCCGAAAGCGCCTTCGCCCAATCCTCCGGCGGGACGACGCCTGTCACCAGCTTCATGCCGGACATGTAATCGCCCAGCAGCAGCATCACGTCCCCGCCCAGCGTATTGGCATAATCGCACAGTCGGGCAATGCGATCGGCGGGCATCCATGGCTCGCAGGCGTGAAAATCCGCCAGCGCTACGATGCGCAGGCTCTGCCCCGTGGGCCAGCCGGGCGGGTTGATGCGGTAGCGCGTTGTCGAAAGCCGTGCTAAGGGCTCGATGCCGCCAGCATAGGCACCGAGAGAGACCAGCCCCGCCGCCATGGTCGCAGCGGTCTTGAGCAGTGCGCGGCGGGTGATCACGATCAATCGTCCTCAAGCGTCATGCGAAACTGAGCCGCTTCCATATCCTTCGGAGGCTGCATGCCCAAATGTTTCCACGCCGTTGCGGTGAGAATACGGCCACGCGGGGTGCGCTGGATAAAGCCCTGCTGGATCATATAGGGTTCGATAATATCTTCGATCGCATCGCGCGGCTCCGACAGGCCCGCCGCAATCGTCTCGATCCCGACAGGACCCCCACCAAAATTGACAGCGATCATGGTCAGATAGCGCATGTCGAGTTGATCGAGCCCCATATTGTCCACAAGCAGCCGCGTCAGCGCCTCATCGGCAATCTGCCGCGTCACGGCTTCCGCCCGCGCCACTTCGGCAAAGTCCCGCACCCGTCGCAACAGCCGTCCTGCAATACGCGGCGTTCCACGCGAACGGCGGGCGATTTCGCGCGCGCCCTCCTCTGTCATCGGCAATCCCATGATGCGCGCGCCACGCCGAACGATCATTTCAAGCTCTTCGACGGTATAGAAAGACAGGCGAACGGGGATACCAAAACGATCCCGCAGCGGGTTCGTCAAAAGCCCGAGTCGTGTGGTGGCGGCGACCAGCGTGAATTTGGACAGATCGATCTTCACCGACCGTGCCGCGGGCCCCTCGCCGATGATCAAATCGAGCTGAAAATCCTCCATCGCTGGATAAAGAATTTCTTCCACAGCCGGGCTCAGGCGATGGATTTCATCGATAAACAGAACGTCCCGCTCTTCGAGATTGGTCAGCAACGCTGCCAGATCACCCGCCTTGGCAATCACGGGCCCGGACGTTGACTTGAAGTTGACACCGAGTTCCTTGGCCATGATCTGCGCCAGCGTCGTCTTGCCAAGGCCTGGAGGGCCTACGAACAGCACATGGTCCAGCGCCTCGCCACGGTTCTTTGCCGCCTCGATGAAAATCTTGAGGTTGGCGCGCGCCTCCGCCTGACCGGTAAAATCATCCAGCGTCTGCGGGCGCAGCGTCGTATCGATATCCTCACCGCGCTTTTCCGAAGAAATAAGCCGTGCCGCGTCGCTCATGTCAGCATTTCCATTCCGGGTATTTTACGCGCTGCTTTCTGGTCGAATGTATAGGTCACGGTGCAGCCAGCCATTCTGTTCATTTCCGAAATGACGGCATCGGAAAAATCCGCGCCGGAATTGCGGCAAATATCGATCGCGTTGCCGACCACTTCATAATCCGGCACCTCGATTTCACGACGTTCGAGGATAGCCTGAATAAAATCAAGAACGGCGTCTTTGGAGTAGCCATAAAACCGCTCCAAAACCCAAGCCGTTTCCATCATCACGACCACACTAACGACCAGCGTATCGTTCTTCCCAAGCTCGTTTATAAAGTTTACGACGCGGTCCCTTTGAGCAGGATCATCGTTGACGGCAACACGCAGAAGAATATTCGTATCGATACCAAATCGACCGCTCATTCATCGTCCTCGTTGCGCATTGATTCCTCGTAGGCTTCAGACACCGAATACCCGATTGCCGGATTCATGTCGTCAATCGTCAGCTTCCTGCCGTTGGGTGGGGCGCCCAGCAAACCAGCCAGATCGTTGAATGACTGGTTGCGCGGCACGACGACCATCTCACGGTTACGGACCCAGACGTAGCATTTGTCACCTGGTCTGATGTCAAGCTGTTCGCGAACGCTCTTCGGAACAGTCATCTGTCCTTTGGATGTGATGGTGGTCTGAAATCCCATGATCGCAAACTTTCTTACTTTTTGGAAATTGTAAGGAAAATAACACAGGAAGGCTTACCGCGAAAGCTCCTTCAACCCCAGCCGGATTAGCTTGGCGCTGTCACCACCCTCCCCGCCGTTCTTCAGCGCCGCAGCAACCGCATTGGCGGCCTGATCGCGGGAATAACCGAGATTGGTAAGTGCCGAGACGGCATCAGCCACCGGCGCGGAGGCGACCCCTTCGCCCAACTCCTGTTTAAGACCGATGGACGCGGATGCTTCGCCCGCAAAGGCGGGGGCCTTGTTGCGCAGTTCAGTCACGATACGGACCGCCACCTTGGGACCGACCCCGGGAGCACGCGAAACGACCACCTTGTCCTGCAGCGCGATGGCGTTGGCAAGCTCGGAGGGAGACAGCGTCGAAAGCACCGCCAGGGCCACCTTGGAGCCCACGCCCTGCACGCTTTGCAACAGGTTGAACCATTCGCGTTCCAGCGCGCTCATGAAGCCGAACAGCTTGAGCTGGTCTTCCCGTACGTAGGTTTCGATGAAGAGAACGATCGCCTCACCGGCCGATCCCAGCCGTGACAGGGTGCGGGCCGAACAATGGGCCACGTAGCAGACGCCATGCACATCGACGAGAACGTAATCGTCGCCGATTTCGTCAATGGTGCCTTTGAGTTTTCCGATCATGTTGATGCCCGTCCGGTGAGTAAGAGATTAGCTGGCCGCCAGCACGCGCCGCATGCGCTCGCCCACGCGATTATGAGCATGGCAGATGGCGATGGCGAGAGCGTCCGCCGCATCATTGCCCTTGAACTCCGCCTTGGGCATCAGAATTTTCAACATCATATGGATCTGCTGCTTGTCGCCGTGGCCAACACCGATAACGGCTTTCTTGACAGCATTCGGCGCATATTCGGCAACCGGCAGACCTGCGCGTGCGGGAACCAGCATAGCAATGCCACGTGCCTGACCAAGCTTCAGCGTTGCCACCGCATCCTTGTTGACGAAGGTCTGCTCCACTGCAGCTTCATGCGGCTGATGCGAATGGACGACATCCGCCAGGCCATCATGCAACTGACAAAGCCGCGAGGCCAGATCCATATCGCCATCAGACGTCACCGTACCGGAGGCCACGAAACGCAGGCTGTTGCCGAGTGTTTCGATGACACCCCAGCCCATTCGCCGCAGCCCGGGATCAATCCCGATAATTCGAATCGCATTTTGCATATGTAACCCTACCGTTCAGCGGTGAAACCTGCCAGCGATAAGTGAACAAAACGACAACATCCGTGACGAACGCACAGCTTCTGGACCCAGCACTCCAAAACGTCGCACCGCTGGACCAGTTTTTTTGATGCAACGATCAATTCGGCGCGACCGCTCTGGCAAATTCTGCACTGCAACTTACATCGTGTGAAAGCTGAAATCCCGAAGGAGCGTCCGATGATCCCTTTTTCCATTCTCGATCTGTCGCCCATTGGTGAAGGCGAGACCGTGAGCAAGGCGCTTGAGAATTCGCGCCGCATGGCAATCAAAGCCGAAGAACATGGCTATGAGCGTATCTGGCTTGCCGAACATCACGGCATGCCGGGCATCGCCAGTGCCGCCACCGCACTCGTGATTGCCCATGTCGGGGCAGCGACCTCGCGTATTCGCGTCGGTTCCGGCGGCGTCATGCTGCCAAACCACTCGCCACTGGTCATTGCCGAACAGTTCGGCACGCTGGCCGCACTGTTGCCCGGACGTGTCGATCTCGGCCTTGGCCGCGCACCGGGAACAGATATGCGCACCGCCCGCGCGCTGCGCCGGAACCTCGATGCGAGTGCGGAAAACTTCCCGCACGACATCATCGAGTTGCAGCAATATCTTGGCGCGCCGCAGCCGGAGCAGTCGATCCTGTCAGTGCCAGGCATGAACACCAATGTGCCTATATGGCTTTTGGGCTCCAGCACCTACAGCGCCCATCTCGCTGCAGCCCTCGGCCTGCCCTATTCCTTCGCGTCGCATTTCGCACCCGATATGCTGATGGACGCCATTGCAATCTACCGCGAACGCTTCCAGCCATCCGCCACCCTGCAGAAGCCCTACGTCATGGTCGGCGTCATGGGTGTGGGCGCGGATACGGATGCAGAGGCGCAGCACCTCTTTACCTCCGCCCAGCAGCAATTCGTCAACCTGCGCAAAAACGTCCGCACCCAGTTCCCGACGCCGGTGGAGAGCATGGACGATTACTGGAGCGATATGGAGCGCATCACCGTCGACCACACACTGCGCTACGCAGTTGTTGGCTCTCACGCGACGGTGGAGCGGAAACTGGCGGACTTCCTGTCTGAAACGGCAGCGGATGAACTGATCGTCTCAATGCCTGTGCACAGCATAGAAAAACGTTTGCGCTCTGTGGAAATCTTTGCAGAGGTGCGTAGCGGTCTGAGGCAGGCCGCTTAAGTAGAACCAGACACGTGGTTCACGGCGAGGCGGCAGCCAGTGCTGCCGCGATCTGCACACTTACCTGTGCCGCGGAAAGATCAGCATCGATACGACAGGCTTTACCAAGCTTGTCGTAAAATCTCAAAAGTGGTTCTGTCGCAGACAAGAAATTATCGTAGTTAATCTTGAGCGTCGAAAGCCGCGATCCGATGTCGGATTGAATGTGGGTTGCGGCTACACTCAGCCGGTCGACCATCATGTCGAAGCTCATGTCGAAAAACATGGCTAAATCGAGCGGCCTCTCAATACGAGAAAGCATATCATGCACTGCCTGCGCCTGCGGAACGCTTCTGGGCAGGCCGCTCAGAATATAGTCTCTCCCAATTGCCTCATTCACGAGCGTTTGTTCGAGCAATCCGACAAGGACATGATCGGGAATAAGCCATCCCGATGAAATTGCTTCCTGCGCCTGCTGCGCGAGCGCCGTATGAGAACACATGGCTTCACGAACCAAGTTTCGATTACTGATAAAAGCAGCTCCGTTGCTTTGCGACAAAATAGCGGCTTGCGCCGTCTTTCCTGCACCAGGTAACCCGATAAGTGTCACATTCACGATCAGCGGTTCCTATATCGCCATCAATCACGACGGCCTGCTCGCCCTATACCTGTTTCCCAAAAGAAAACCCCGAGCAGTGAGGCCCGGGGTTGATGATGACGACGAATGGTGGTGGTTATCAAGCCGAAAGCTTGGCCATGATCTCTTCGGAGACTTCGAAGTTGGAGTAAACGCTTTGCACGTCGTCGTCGTCTTCGAGATTGTCGATGAGCTTCATCAGCGACTGCGCTCTTTCTTCGTCGACCGGCACCGTGTTTTGCGGCTTCCAGATCGATTTTACGCTGTCGGCTTCGCCCAGTACGCCTTCCAGCGCCTTGGACACTTCGTTCATCGCTTCGAAACCGCAGATGATGGTGTGGCCGTCTTCGCTGCTTTCAACGTCGTCGGCACCGGCCTCGATGGCGGCTTCCATGACTTTGTCGGCATCGCCAACGGCGGGTTTGTAGGTGATTTCGCCAACCCGGTCGAAGGAGAAGGAAACAGAACCCGTTTCGCCCAGCGCGCCGCCAGCCTTGGTGAAGATCGAGCGCACGTTGGACGCCGTGCGGTTACGGTTGTCGGTCAGCGCCTCGACGATAACCGCCGTGCCGCCCGGACCGTAGCCCTCGTAACGCACATAATCGTAGTTTTCAGCATCGGCACCGGACGCCTTCTTGATGGCGCGGTCGATGTTGTCCTTCGGCATCGATTGCGCCTTGGCGTTTTGCACTGCCAGACGCAACGCCGCGTTCATGCTTACATCCGGCAGACCGGATTTGGCCGCAACGGTGATTTCACGTGCGAGCTTGGAAAACATCTTCGAACGGATCGAATCCTGTTTTCCCTTGCGATGCATGATGTTCTTGAACTGTGAATGGCCAGCCATGGCACCCCTGATCGGATCGTTTGTTTGGATTGGGGGCCTTATAAGTGCGTTAGCCCTGCGGTTCAAGCCCGTAAGCCACTCTTCTCGCGATACATGAAGGAACTGAAATCTATGCTCTTCGTTGTGGATAGGAGAGCGTCGGCGGGCGGTTGCCCGGTTGTCGTACTGTCAAAAGAAAAAACGTTAGGAGACTATTTCATGGTCAGTCTGAGTGAAGCACGCGAAGCCCCCGCCCGCCAGCTTTGGGATGAGATCAATTCCGTTCACGCCGGAATGCTGGGTCTCGAAGGACTGCACAACCACATGCAGCCGATGGCTCCACACGCCGACCCCAAGACCAACACCATCTGGTTCTTCACCAAGAAAGACGCAGAGTTGGTGCAATCGCTGAAATCGGGCGCAAGGGCGCATTTCTGCGTCATCGGCAAGGACCATGATTACCATGCCTGCCTTTCGGGCAAGCTGGAAGTGCGCGAAGACCGCGCCAAGCTGGACGAATACTGGAACTCGGTCACGGCGGCTTGGTATGAGCACGGCAAGAGCGACCCGCAGCTGACGATGCTTGCGCTTCATGTCGATGACGCGGATATCTGGGCCTCCACCGACAGCACGCTGAAATTCGGCTGGGAAATCGCCAAGGCAAATCTGTCTGACGATAAAACCCCTGACGTCGGCGTTCGCCAGCACCTGACGTTCGCCTGAACAACCTCCCCGTCATCCGTTTCTTACATGCCTTGCGGCACGAGAATTTGCGGCTGGCGGGGAAGGCTTCTCATCGAGACCCGGATCACCGGGTCGGAGGCATAGGCGATCGTAAACTGCTTGCCGAATGTCACCAGAAACTGCTCCAGCGCATTGGGTTGATGCATGGGCAGGATAAGCGCCGAGCGAAGGCGTTTGACGATCCGGCTCATACTGTCGGAGCCCATGGTCAGCCCTCCATCCACTGGCACCATCAGCACATCCAGACGCCCGATTTCGGCATATTGCGTTTCCGTCAGCTCATAATGCAGATGGCCGAGATGACCGATGCACAGACCTGCGACCTCGAAAATGAAGATTGAGTTTCCATCCTTCTGCAACAGCCCACCGCCGCCCCAGCGGTTGCGGATGTCTGAGGTGACATTACGAATATAGACATCTCCAACCTGCAATTTATGCACCGCTTTTTCGCCCGGCACATCGCTCCAGCCATGCACAACATGTTTGATGCCGGGGTCAGGGTGCATCGTATAATGCGTCGAATGCGCATTGTTCATCGTCACGACGGTTGGCGTAACGGGCGGGCGGTAGACGCCATTATAATCAGTGGCAATGGTCACGCCTTCCGGCGAGGTGATCAGAAATGTCGAGTGACCGATATATTGTATCGCCACCTCTTCCTTCGCCGTGGATTGAGCCAGTCGGACATCCGCAGACTTGACGCTTGCAAAGGTCACGCCCGGCAGATTTTGGGCAATGGCCTGACATTGGCTGATGGGCGGGCGGTTGACGGAGGGACGGCTCGGCTGCTGCTGAGCCGACGCGGCGCCAGCAATCAAAAGCCCTGACACTGCAAGAATGAGCATGCGAAGCATCAACACCACTCCCGGAAACGAGATGAGTGAGGAAAGGATGCGGCAAGGCTGGAAGATCGTCCAGACGCAAGAGCAGGATGCCGCTCACAATGTCGTCATTGGAGGTGGGGTATGGTGAGGTTGGCCTGTGGCGTTTACACCCCTCACCGTCATATAATACTAAGCATCAAGCCCAAAAAGCCGGAACCGTCTCTGCCAATCTCGGCCCCATCCGCAGCGGCGCGATCTTCTCGGCAAGCCCTGTGCGGTCCGAAATCTCGACGCCAACACCACAGATGGTAGCCGGACCGCTTGCCGCTTCGAAACGGCCCTTCGGCATTTTCGAAATGAAGCGGTTGATCGGCTCTTCCTTTTCCATGCCGAGCGAGGAATCATAGTCGCCGCACATGCCAGCATCTGACATATAGGCCGTGCCGCCGTTCAGGATTTGCGCGTCAGCGGTCGGCACATGCGTGTGGGTGCCGACGACGAAGCTAGCGCGACCGTCTACGAAATGGCCAAAGCACTGCTTTTCGCTGGTCGCTTCCGCGTGAAAGTCGAACACGATGGCATCCGCCTGTTCACCCAGCGGGCAGGCACCCAGAATGCTTTCTGCCGAGCTAAAGGGATCGTCCAGTTCCGGGTGCATGAAGACACGCCCCATGATGTTCGCCACCAAAATACGCGCGCCATTGCGGCCATAAAACAGACCGGAGCCCTTACCTGGCGTGCCCTTTGGGTAATTGGCAGGCCGCAGAAACTGGTCATGCCGTTCGCAAAAAGACACAGCCTCTTTCTGGTCCCAGACATGGTTTCCGGTCGTCACCACGTCGGCACCGGCATTGATCGTCTCTAGATAAATCTCTTCGGTGATGCCGAAACCGCCAGCGGCGTTTTCGCCATTGACGATGACGAAATCCAGCTTCAGATCGGAGATCAGCCCCGGAAGACGCTCCCACACCGCCGTGCGGCCCGACTTGCCAACCATATCCCCGAGAAAAAGAAGTCTCATCCAGCCGTCCTGCCCTTGAAGTAACGCATGCCGCTCTCGGTCAGAACGGCATCCAGCGCCACATCATGCGGCTGCGCGGGCACTGATGGCACTTCCTGGCAGTCGAATGCAATGCCGATAAGGGTTGTATCAAGTCCTTTTGCGTGAAGTTTGGCGATTGCCCGGTCGTAATGCCCGGCTCCATAGCCAATCCTGTGGCCTGCCGCGTCGAAAGCCGATAGCGGCACCAGCAAAATCTCAGGGTCCAGCACCGCCGCATTTTCATCCGGGCCAGTGGTGCCGAAGCCGGTTTTGACCAGTTCGCCTCCCTCGGCAAATTCCCGGAAGACGATCGTCTCCGGGCTCAGGACGACGGGCAGGCAAATCCTGGCGCCCTTCCAGCGCAACGTCTCCATCAAGGGGCGCAGGTCCGGCTCGGAGCGAATTGGCATGAAACCGGAGATAATCGGACCATCCGTCACATCCAGCGCCATCGCACCATGTGCAGCGATACCGAGACTTTTTGCACGGCGCTCTTCAACGGAAAAAGCGTCCCGCAAGGCGAGACGCTCCATTCTGATCCGTGCTTTGTCAGACAGACCCGCCGTCATCAGGCCGCCCGGCTGACCAGCACCTTGTCGATGCGGTGACCATCGAGATCGATGACTTCGAAGCGCCAGCCGTTGCGGGTGATGTGCTCACCCAGTTCCGGCAAACGACGGAACTCGTCCAGCACCAGACCGGCCACCGTTTCGAATTCGGCATCGTCGGAAATCTGGAAACCCATGCGGTCGGCAAATTCGTCGGCTGGCATCCAGCCTGCGACGAGGAAGCTGCCGTCTTCGCGCTGCACCATGGCGGGCTCTTCGCCATCGTCTTCCTGAAACGCACCGGTGATAGCCTCAAGCACGTCACCGGAACTGATGATACCTTCGAAGTGGCCGTATTCGTCGTAAACCAGAACCATGTGCACCGTAGAGCGGCGCAAGGACTGAATGACATCCACGGCACTCGTCAGGTCGGAGACAACTGGAACTTCGCGCAGCAATTCGCGTATATTCAGCTCTCTTCCAGAGGCCAGCGCGTCGAACGCATCCTTTGCGAAGAGAACACCGAGAATCTCATCGGAAGCACCATTGCGTACCGGCAAGCGCGAGCGCTGCGTTGCACGCAACTGCTCACGAATTTCTTCTGCCGTATCTTCGATATCCACCACTTCCACGTCGCGGCGTGGCGTCATCAGGCCGCGCGCATTGCGGTCGGCCAGACGCATGACGCTGGTGATCATGGCGGATTCTTCGGTTTCGATGACACCGGCGCTGTGCGCTTCGGCCAAAACGGTGCGAATTTCATCGTCGGTGACGGACGCGTTGGACTCACCGCTATGGCCCAGCAGCGCCAGGACCAGCTTGCCGGAACGATCCAGCAGCCAAACGACGGGCGCACCGATCTTGGACAGCATCACCATGGCAGGAGACACCCGCACGGCCACCTTTTCAGGGTCGCGAAGGGCAATCTGCTTTGGCACAAGTTCGCCGACGATCAGCGACAGATAGGTAATGGCGACAACCACGACACCGACGCCGATAGCGTCAGCTGCGCGGTCCGGCACGCCCTGTTCAAGAAGCCATCCGGTAAAACGGGCACCCAGCGTGGCGCCGGAGAAGGCACCAGAGAGAACACCGACCAGCGTAATGCCAATCTGCACGGTGGAAAGAAAGCGTCCGGGGTTTTCTCCAAGGGTGAGCGCCATGCCGGCGCCTCTGCTGCCTTGCGCGGCAAGCACTTTTAGCCTCGCCGGTCTGGAGGAGACAACGGCAAGTTCGGACATGGCAAGCACACCGTTGAGTACGGTGAGCAGAACCACGATCATAATTTCAGTAAACAAGTTTAGCTCTTTTTGGGCTGTTGAACGGCATGTCGCGGCTGCAACCACAATCGCTAAAGTTGAGAGCGGGAGCGCACATACCAACACGGATAATAGGGAATTGTTCCACCAATGCAATGACCAGAGGATTAAAAAACAAGCGGCACAGCCAGTTGGCCATGCAAAAAAGCACTGCCGGAGCGCGTGACGGCGGCATTGGTCCGTGGAGAACCACTGACAACCGCGTTGAGGCAAAAGTGAAAGGTGCGATCCGCGGCGACCGATGGAGGTTTACGATCCTGGGTGCCTACAAACGTAGGTGGGCGCCATATGTCCAAGCCCACGGGCCTGGCCAGGGACAGCTCCCTTTGGATCGAGTATGGCCCCAGGGATTGAGTTTCCTGTCGAGAAGCGCAGAACGCATCTTCTATATAGGACGGTTCTGGGAGCAGCGGAAGGGGGTCAATGGTGAGAATGTTGCGGCGGATCTTGTGGCACGAACAATCCGTACAGTTTGGATGTGATTGCCCAATCGAAACAAGCCCAAACCCTTTGCCAGAACGTCAAAAAAACTAAAGACGTATCAATTCACGACTGGCTTCGGTCGTGCCACCAGTTTCTCCGTGATCCCGTTCAGGCGCGAGGAAAGATCGGAGATGGCATTCACCACCAGCTCGTCATTCTTCGCCTTGCTTTGCGCCATGCCGTCATGATTTTCCTGCAAGGATGCGACCTGGCTTTCCAGCGCTTCGATCTTGCGCGAAAGCTCCGACATTTCGTCCGTGATCATGATTCCCGCCATGACCGTCAGCCTGAGGTCGCCGATTTCACCGAACTGGCTTTTGAGATGGCCGACATACTGGTCGAACTGGCTGGCCAGATCGGTCAGATGGGCCTCCTGCCCTGCCTCGCAGGCCATGCGATAGGCCTTGCCGTCGATCATCACGGTGACTTGAGCCATGGATAAAACTCCTTATCGGTCCAGCACGGCGCGGATCGTTTCCATCGCGGTCACCAGGCGGCGGGAAACCTCGCGGTTGACTTCTTCGAGGCGATTGGCGCGAAACTGCGACTGGTCGAGCTCCTGCGCCAGCCGTGCGCGGTCCACATGCACACGCTTCACCTCGCTCTCGACTTCGCCATTCTCGCGCTGACGCTCGATACGCATATCGATGGCGTTCTCAAGGCTATTGATGGCGGAGCCTAGCTCCGACAACGCGATCTGTATGGTTTTATCCGCCGTCATCGTTTCTTCCAAACCGCAAGCAGCAAGCCGAATCGTTATTGCTTGGTGTCAATCAGGGCTCCTGCACGATATGACCTGATTAACGGCCACGTCAATCAAACCAATACATTCAAGCACTTTGCGCTGTGGATGAATGCAGCACGCCAAGGGCAGAAAGTTGGCGACGGCCTGAATATTGCCAAAATACGAAACGATTTTTGTTGCAGATCGAACTGCAAGCGGCGTTGGTTTTATTGACTCGCCCGCCCTACCTGCTATGGATCAACCCGCTTTTTGGATAGTCACAATGGCTATCTCCTTTCACCCGGAACAGACGGAAAAGCCATGATTTCTCGCGATAAACACGACCGGATGGCCAATGCGATCCGATTTCTTGCCATGGATGCTGTGGAGAAGGCCAATTCCGGCCACCCGGGCCTGCCAATGGGCGCAGCGGATGTGGCCACGGTTCTCTTCACGCGTTACCTGAAATTCGATCCGAAGGCATGGCAGTGGCCAGACCGCGACCGCTTCGTGCTGTCGGCCGGTCACGGCTCCATGCTTCTTTACTCGCTCCTCTACCTCACAGGGTACGAGGACATGACGATCGACGAGATCAAGCGTTTCCGTCAGCTTGGTTCAAAGACCGCCGGTCACCCGGAATACCACCACGCCACCGGCATCGAAACCACGACCGGTCCGCTGGGTCAGGGCATCGCCAATGCCGTCGGCATGGCCATTGCCGAGCGCAAGCTGGAAGAAGAATTCGGCTCCGACCTTCAGAGCCACTTCACCTACGCGCTGTGCGGCGATGGTTGCCTGATGGAAGGCATCAGCCATGAAGCGATTGCCTTGGCTGGCCACCTGAAGCTCAACAAGCTCGTGCTGTTCTGGGATAACAACAACATCACCATCGATGGCGAAGTCGGCCTGTCCGACTCGACAGACCAGATCGCCCGCTTCAAGGCCGTTCACTGGAACACAATCGAGATCGACGGTCACGACCCGGAAGCGATTGCCAACGCCATCGAAGCCGCCCACGCATCCGACCGCCCAACTTTCATCGCCTGCAAAACCGTCATCGGTTTTGGCGCGCCGAACAAGCAGGGCACGCACAAGGTGCACGGCAACCCGCTGGGTGCCGAAGAAATCGCAGCTGCCCGCAAGAGCCTGAACTGGGAAGCAGAACCCTTCGTCATTCCAGAGGACGTGCTCGATGCATGGCGTCTGGCCGGTCTGCGCTCCACCAAGACGCGCCAGGAGTGGGAAGCCCGCCTGGAAGCGACCGACGGCGACAAGAAGGCTGAGTTCAAGCGCCGCTTTGCCGGTGACCTGACCGGTAATTTCGACAGCTCCATCGACGCCTTCAAGAAGAAGGTTGCCGCCGACAACCCAACGGTTGCCACCCGCAAGGCATCCGAAGACACGCTCGAAGTCATCAACGGCATTCTCGCCGAAACGATCGGCGGCTCTGCCGACCTGACGCCATCCAACAACACCAAAACCAGCCAGATGAAGTCGATCACACCGACCGATTTCTCGGGCCGTTACCTGCATTACGGCATCCGCGAACATGGCATGGCAGCAGCCATGAACGGTATTGCGCTGCACGGCGGTCTTATCCCTTACGCTGGCGGCTTCTTGATCTTCTCGGATTATTGCCGTCCGTCGATCCGCCTTGCCGCCCTCATGGGCATCCGCGTCGTTCACGTTCTGACGCACGACTCGATCGGCGTTGGTGAAGACGGCCCAACCCACCAGCCGGTCGAGCAGATCGCAGCGCTTCGCGCCATTCCAAACCTTCTCGTCTTCCGCCCTGCGGATGAAACCGAAACGGCGGAAGCCTGGCAGTTCGCCCTGCACCAGAAGAACCGCCCGTCTGCTCTGGCTCTCACCCGCCAGAACCTGGCTCCGGCCCGCAAGGAATATGAGGAAAAGAACCTCGTCTCGTACGGCGCGTACGAGCTGGTTTCGGCAAGTGACGCCAAGGTCTCGATCTTTGCATCCGGTTCGGAAGTCGAGATTGCGCTGAAGGCTGCCGCGGACCTCAAGGTCAAGGGCATCTCAACCCGCGTCGTTTCTGTTCCCTGCTTCGAACTCTTCAAGGAGCAGCCGGAAACCTATCGCAAGGCGATCATCGGCAACTCGCCGGTCAAGGTTGGTGTCGAAGCCGCCATTCGTCAGGGCTGGGATTACTTCATCGGCAACGATGGCGCGTTCGTCGGCATGCACTCCTTCGGCGCATCCGCCCCTGCCAAGGATCTCTACAAGCATTTCGGCATCACGGCAGAAGCCGTCGTTGCTGCGGCAGAAGCGAAGCTCGGCTGAGGGCTTCGTGCCCTCGACCACCCATACAAAATCGAGATATTGACAGGGAGTATGTACATGACTGTAAAAGTTGCCATTAACGGTTTTGGTCGCATCGGCCGTAACGTCCTTCGCGCTATCGTGGAATCCGGCCGCACCGACATTGAAGTCGTTGCCATCAACGACCTCGGCCCGGTCGAAACAAATGCCCACCTGCTGCGTTACGACAGCATCCACGGCAAATTCCCGGCTGACGTGAAGGTCGAAGGCGACACGATCATCGTTGCTGGCGGCAAGCCGATCAAGGTCACAGCTGTGCGCGATCCAGCCCAGCTGCCGCACAAGGAACTCGGCGTCGATATCGCGCTGGAATGCACAGGCATTTTCGTTGCCCGTGACAAGGCCGCCGCTCACCTTACCGCCGGTGCAAAGCGCGTCATCATCTCGGCGCCTGCTGAAGGTGCTGATCTGACGGTCGTCTTCGGTGTCAACCACGACCAGCTGACGAAGGATCACCTCGTCATCTCCAACGCATCCTGCACGACAAACTGCCTGGTTCCAGTCGTCAAGGTTCTGGATGACCTCGTCGGCGTCGACCACGGCTTCATGACCACGATCCACTCCTACACCGGCGACCAGCCAACGCTGGATACCATGCACAAGGACCTGTACCGCGCCCGCGCCGCTGCCCTGTCCATGATCCCGACCTCGACAGGTGCCGCCAAGGCCGTTGGCCTCGTCCTGCCGCACCTCAAAGGCAAGCTCGACGGCACGTCTATCCGCGTTCCAACGCCGAACGTCTCGGTCGTTGACTTCAAGTTCGTGGCCAAGAAGGCAACGACTGTCGAGGAAATCAACAACGCCATCAAGTCCGCCTCCAACGGCGCGCTGAAGGGCATCCTCGGCTATACGGACGAGCCGCTGGTCTCCCGCGACTTCAACCACGACAGCCACTCTTCCATTTTCGCAACGGACCAGACAAAGGTCATGGAAGGCAACTTCGTGCGCATCCTCACCTGGTACGACAACGAATGGGGCTTCTCCAACCGTATGTCCGACACGGCAGTGGCGCTGGCCAAGACGATCTGATTTTTCGCAGATAGTGAATAAGCAAAACCCGGCGGGAGCGATCCTGCCGGGTTTTGTGTTTTGGGACTATCGCTTACTTGAAATCAGCCTGATCCATTCCTTCGAACACCCCTATTGGCGCGTATCAGATAAGTTTAACTGCTGGCCATTCTGAGCGACCCGCAGAATAATCACGCTTCCGTCTTCAACAATGAACGCGACGCTGATCGTGCGTTCAAAACCGACGACGCGTAAACCTTGCCGGATATCGTTGCGCAGGCTACCCCGCTCCGGAAAAACCTCGAAGGAAGACAGGTAGGATGTGATGCGGTCGAGATATTGCCTTGCCATCGTCTGGGACTGGGAAGCAGCGCTAACATATCTATAGATATCGACGAGGTCCGTTTCGGCTTCGGGAGACAATCTGACGTCATAGCGCTTCATCACTTGTCGTCATCAAGCTCATCAAAACGACGGTTAAGCTGCAACAGGGCTTTCCCGATCGGCATGGCATTTTCAGGCTTCGCCTTGTGCGCATCATAGGCGGCGGAAGCATCTTCTTTCAACCAGCGTTCCACCGCTGCATCGCGCGCCACAAGCGTGCGTAGCCCGTCGCGAACGACTTCGCTCTCAGTCGCGTATTCTCCTGAGGCAACCTTGGCCTTCACCATCTCCGCCATATCGAGAGGCAGCGTAACACTGAGTGATTTCGTCGTTCGCATTCGGGGCACCTTTCCGTCTCCAAATCCAAAATACCATGCGACACGATTAAATCCTACACTTGATAGATTGGGAAATACGCTTCCTTTTCACATCACTGCCTTGCTCTGGTCCATATTCGCCCGGAAAAATCCACCTAGGGAATCGGCCGCGTCGCTCTGCGCATCTTGCCCTGCCGTATCATTCGATACACCTCGCCTTGCCCTGCCCGCTGCGCGAAACCCCTGCGCCGTGGCCGTCCAAAACGTGGCGCATTGACTGCTGACGTGAGGGAGCATGTGCGCCACGCGGCCTTTCAGGAAAAGGACGTGTGCGTGGAATCGTTTTATTTATTGCTGCTCGTCGCCACCGTCCTCGTTCTTGTCGCTGCCTTTTCCAGCCTCATCGCCTACCGCTTTGGCGCGCCGCTGCTGCTTCTTTTCCTGATGATAGGCCTTGCAGCGGGCACAGATGGGCTGGGCATTCATTTCAGCAACAATCCGCTGGCCTACATGCTGGGCTCGCTGGTGCTGGCCGTTATCCTGTTCGATAGCGGCTTCGGCACATCGATCCAGTCTTTCAAGCTGTCCGCCGGGCCATCCATTTCTTTGGCCACTGTCGGCGTGGTGCTGACATCGGTGTTTTTTGCAGGTGCCGCAGCCCTGCTTCTCGGCTTCTCCTGGCTGGAAGGCCTGTTGCTGGGCTCCATCGTCGCCTCCACGGATGCGGCCGCAGTGTTCTTTCTGCTGCGCATCGGCGGTATTCATATCCGCGATCAGGTGCGCTCCACCCTTGAAGTCGAATCCGGCACCAACGATCCAATGGCGATTTTCCTGACTGTCGCGCTCGTGGAAGTCGTCTCGAAAGGTCAGGGCATTGCGGGTTTCGATACCAGCTTCCTTCTCCTGTTCATGCAGGAAATGGCGTTGGGCGTCATCTTCGGCCTGGGCGGCGGGCTGATGATCGTCACTGTCGTCAACCGCTTTCAGGTGGATCGCGGCCTTGTGCCGATCCTTGTTCTAGCGTTGGCGCTGCTGGTATTTTCCGCCACCGGAGCGTTGCATGGCAGCGGTTTTCTGGCGGTCTATGTCGCGGGCATCGTTGCAGGCAATCGCAAGATTTTCGCCAAGGGCGCCATCCGCCGATTTCATGAGGGCATGACGTGGCTGGCGCAGATCATCATGTTCTTGATGCTCGGCCTTCTCGCAACGCCCTCGCAGTTTCCTGCCATCATCGTGCCTGCAGTGTTACTTGCGCTGTTCCTCATCTTCATCGCAAGACCGTTGGCCGTGTGGCTCAGCCTCATGCCCTTCAACTATACCCAGCAGGAAACGACCTTCGTCGCCTGGGTGGGCTTGCGCGGTGCTGTCTCCATTCTGCTGGCCATTCTGCCAGCACTGGGCGGGTTGCAAGGTGCGGAAACCTATTTCAACGCGGCGTTCATCATCGTTCTCGTTTCGCTTCTGTTGCAGGGCTGGACCATCAAACCCGTTGCCACACGCCTCGGCCTCATCGTGCCGCCACGCATGGGCGATGTCGACAAACTCGAAGTGGACCTGCCCGGTACCGCCACCCACGAACTCATATCCTACCGCGTTGCAAAAGGCAGCGCGGTGTTACAGGGGGAGCGCATTCCGCGCTGGGCCATGCCGTCGCTGGTGGTGCGGGACGGCAAGTCCATCCGCTATCAATATGCTGGCCGGCTACGCGAAAACGATCTGGTCTATCTCTTCGTCATTCCCATCAATTCACGGCTTCTTGACCGGCTGTTTGCCAGCGCAAAACCCGTGACAAAAGATGACGAAGACCTGTTCGGCACTTTCGCCATCTCGCCTCAGCGCCCGGCACGGGAACTGGATGCCTCCTATGGTCCAGGTCTTTTGACCATGCAGGAGCAATCGCTGACGGTTGCCGAACTCATCACCAGCCGTCTGGGTGGCAAGGCCGAATATGCCGACCGTGTGCGCTTGGGCTCGCTGATCCTCATCGTCCGAGATCTCGATGAAAACCACGCCATTTCCAGCGTCGGCATTTCACTGGAACCCGTGGAGCCCGCCATCACCCTGCCCGTCTTCATCAGCCTGAAGGAAATCGTCCAGCGCACACGCACCCATTTTGCCGAGAAACGGCATACGCGCCGCGCAGCAGCCACCGGTAACCCCATACCAGTGGCGGGCGATGACAGTACGCAGGCAGAAAATGATCGTTGAGCGGCTTGCACCTCGGGTCAAGCATAGTATGTTCGCGCGCAAAGCCATTCCATCAACGACAGCAGGATCGACCTATGCCCGCCTTCAAGACCCTCGATCACCTCACCGATATCGCCGGAAAGCGCGTTCTTGTGCGCGTAGACCTCAACGTTCCGGTTGCTGACGGCAAGGTCACCGACAAGACCCGCATAGAGCGCGTTGCGCCCACCATTCTCGAACTGTCGAAAAAAGGCGCGAAAGTCATTCTGCTAGCCCATTTCGGTCGCCCGAAGGGTGAGCCCGTCGCCGACATGTCGCTATCGCTCATCACCTCTGCTGTGGAAGAGGTTCTCGGCCATACCGTTCACTTCGCCTCGGAAGCGATTGGCGAGCCTGCGGCAACCGCTGTTGCCGCCATGCAGAATGGCGACATTCTGCTTCTGGAAAACACCCGATTCCACAAGGGGGAGGAAAAGAACGACGCCGAGTTCGTGGCAGAGCTGGCCAAGAACGGCGATATCTACGTCAATGATGCGTTTTCCGCCGCCCACCGCGCCCACGCCTCCACGGAAGGCCTCGCCCGCCACCTGCCCGCTTACGCTGGCCGCACCATGCAGGCAGAGCTTGAAGCCCTGGAAAAGGGTCTCGGCGCACCTGCCCGTCCGGTTGTTGCCATCGTCGGCGGTGCAAAAGTCTCTTCCAAGATCGACCTGCTGATGAACCTCGTCAAGAAAGTCGATGCGCTGGTCATCGGTGGCGGCATGGCCAACACCTTCCTTGCCGCACGCGGCACCCATGTCGGTAAGTCGCTCTGCGAGCATGATCTGGCTGAAACCGCCAAGCAGATCATGATCGAAGCCGCGACCGCAGGCTGCGCCATCGTGCTGCCGGAAGACGGCGTCGTTGCGCGTGAGTTCAAGGCCAATGCCGAAAACGAAGTCGTTGATATCAATGAAATCCCCGATGATGCGATGGTTCTGGACGTCGGTCCGAAATCCGTCGAAGCCATCAAGGGCTGGATTTCCCGCGCCGAAACGCTGGTCTGGAACGGCCCGCTCGGCGCCTTCGAAATCTCCCCCTTCGACAAGGCAACGGTCGCCGCTGCCCAGCACGCAGCAGAATGCACCAGAAACGGCAAACTCGTCTCCGTCGCCGGTGGGGGTGATACCGTGGCCGCACTGAACCACGCAGGCGTGGCGGACGACTTCACCTACATCTCCACCGCAGGCGGAGCTTTCCTGGAGTGGATGGAAGGCAAGGTCTTGCCTGGCGTCGCTATTCTCCAAGACCAGAAGTAACGACCGCGACCCGTCCCCACGACTGTGGGGCGCGTGCGGCTTCAACACCTCAACGTCATCCTCGGGCCTGTCCCGAGGATCTATTCACCTCTCCGAAAATGCGACGTAGAAGTTGCTCGGGAAAGGCCCAAAGCATGACGAACTTTTGGTAACGTTCAAAGCTCAAGCAAGACCAACCTTTCGCCTTTTAAATTTTTTAAAGATTTTCTAAAGTTTCAAACGATTGAAATCATTTCAATCGTTTCAATGATTTAGCCTGCCATTTTCCTGCCCTGGAACTTCTGGTACCCCAAAATCATTGTGCCAAAGGAGATCTAAAATGACGGAACGTCTTGAAGACATCGCAGTGAAGATGGTTGCCAATGGCAAGGGTTTGCTGGCGGCGGATGAATCCACCGGCACCATCAAAAAGCGCTTTGACACTATCGGTCTGGAATCCACCGAAACGAGCCGTCGTGATTATCGCGAAATGCTGTTTCGTACGGAAGACGCGATGAGTGACTGTATCTCGGGCGTGATTCTCTACGAGGAAACCCTGTTCCAGAAGGCAGCAGACGGCACGCCTTTCGTTGATATCATCAAGGCTGCTGGTAGCCTTTCCGGTATCAAAGTCGATATGGGCGCCAAGCCGCAGGCGTTCTTCCCCGGCGAAACGGTAACGGAAGGTCTGGATGGCCTGGCCGAGCGCCTGACAAAATATTACGAAGCCGGTGCACGTTTCGCCAAGTGGCGTGGCGTCATCAACATTGGCAACGGTCTGCCGACATGGGGTTCGATCAAGGCGGATTCGCAGGCTTTGGCCCGCTACGCAGCTCTCTGCCAGCAAGCTGGCATCGTGCCGATCGTAGAGCCGGAAGTGCTGATGGACGGTGAACCAGGCAGCCACAGCATCGACCGTTGCGCAGAAGTGACCGAATGGGTCCTGCGCACCGTCTTCACCGATCTCTATGACGCCCGAGTCAACCTCGAAGGCATGATCCTGAAGCCGAACATGGTCATCGATGGCAAAAACGCCCGAAAAGCCTCGGTCGATGAAGTAGCGGAAAAGACGGTCAAGGTTCTGAAAGCCACAGTACCATCTGCCGTTCCGGGCGTTGCCTTCCTGTCCGGCGGTCAGTCTGCCGAAGAAGCAACGGCTCACCTCTCCGCCATGAACAGCGGCTATGATCTGCCATGGGCGCTGACCTTCTCCTATGGCCGCGCGCTTCAGGAGACCGCCCTCACCGCATGGGGCGGCAAACAGGAAAACGTCGCGGCTGGACAGCGCGCCTTCCGTCACCGCGCGGAAATGAACTCGCTGGCTGCCCTTGGCAACTGGACAGAAGAGCAGGAAAAGGCCGCTTGAGCCTTTAGTCTAGCGACACAACGTTTCAAAAGATGATCGACCACCGCCCGTGACACTGTTGCGGGCGTTTTTGTTTTTTCGAGATCTCACGTAGATCTCCTCAGGCACCTCTTAACATTGCATCATATTGATGTTCGCGTAAAAGTAACTCGAATCTATCGGGAGGGATTGATGGAGGGGTTTGACGTTGTGGTTGTGGGTGCCGGGTTGGCTGGGCTGGTTGCGGCGACGGAGGCGGCGGAGCGTGGTCTGGCGGTCTGCGTCGTCGATCAGGAAGGGCAGCAGAACCTTGGCGGACAGGCCTTCTGGTCACTGGGCGGATTGTTTTTCATCGATAGCCCCGAGCAGCGTTTCATGCGTATCTCCGACAGCCTCGAGCTTGCACGGCAGGACTGGCTTGGTTCTGCGGGCTTTGACCGTACCGAAGACCACTGGCCGCGATTGTGGGCGCAGGCCTATCTGGAGTTTGCAGCGGGTGAAAAGCGGGCATGGCTGCACGGGCTGGGCATGCGCTGGTTTCCAGTTGTCGGCTGGGCAGAGCGTGGTGGTGCCCATGCACACGGCCATGGCAACTCCGTGCCGCGTTTCCACGTGACATGGGGCACCGGTCCCGGTGTGCTGGCACCCTTCGTGGAGAAGGCGCAGCGGCTCGCAGGACGGGGATTGATCACGTTCAGGTTCCGCCATCAGGTGGATGCGCTGGAGACTGTTGATGGCGCGGTGACCGGCATCTCCGGTTCGCTGCTGGCTGCCGATCCGGTCCAGCGCGGGGAGAAAAGCAGTCGCGACGTGGTAGGCGACTTCCGGTTCGAAGCATCCGCTGTCATCGTCACCTCTGGCGGCATTGGCGGCAACCATGATCTGGTGAGACAAAACTGGCCGGTTGACCGTTTGGGCCAACCGCCAAGGGAAATGGTATGTGGCGTGCCCGCGCATGTGGATGGTCGCATGATCGCCATCACAGAGGCGGCAGGAGGCGCGGTGATCAATCGCGACCGCATGTGGCATTATACCGAGGGCGTCAAGAACCACGATCCCATCTGGCCCATGCACGGCATCCGCATCCTGCCCGGCCCCTCGTCCTTCTGGTGCGATGCCAGTGGCGACCGCCTGCCGGCACCTGCCATGCCGGGTTTCGATACGCTGGGGACACTGAAAATCCTGCGCGAGCGCGGCAGCGATTACAGCTGGTTCATTCTGACGAAGGCGATCATCAAGAAGGAGTTTGCGCTTTCCGGTTCGGAGCAAAACCCGGATCTGACGGGCAAGAATATCCGCCTGCTGCTGAAACGTCTGGGCAAGGAACCGGCGGGCCCGATCAAGGCCTTCATGGAGCGCGGTGAGGATTTCGCCGTGCGCGATACGCTGGAAGAATTGGTGCAGGCGATGAACGCGATCAGCGGCGAGGACAGGCTGGACGTATCCCACATCCGCACACAGATCGAGGCACGGGACCGGGAGCTTGCCAATAGCTTCAGCAAGGACGCGCAGATCACCGCCATCAGAGGCGCGCGCAATTATCTCGGCGACAAGCTGATGCGCACCGCCAAACCGCACCGCCTGCTGGACCCGGCAGCAGGACCGCTGATTGCCGTGCGCCTGCACATCTTAACGCGCAAGACGCTGGGCGGCCTGCATACCGACCTTCAGGGCCGTGTGCTGGATGAGACTGGCAACGCTATTTCGGGGCTCTATGCAGCAGGCGAAGTCTCAGGCTTCGGCGGTGGCGGCATGCATGGCTACAACGCGCTGGAAGGCACGTTTCTGGGCGGGTGCCTGTTTTCGGGCCGGGTTGCCGGTCGCAGCGTTGGCGCTTAGCTCGTCTTCACCAATGTCACGACCTCGTCGCTACCCGTCTCGAATTGCAGGCGGGCGAGCTTGGCATAGAGGCCACCTTGGCGAATGAGGCTCTGATGGGTGCCCTCTTCGATGATGCGGCCCTCATCCATCACCAGAATACGGTCTGCCTTCAGCACGGTGGCAAGACGGTGAGCGATAACGATGGTGGTGCGTTTGCTGATGGCCTGATCCAGCGCCTTCTGCACCAGCGTTTCGCTTTCCGCATCCAGCGCCGAAGTGGCTTCGTCGAGCAGCAGGATCGGCGCATCTCGAAGGATGGCACGGGCAATGGCAATGCGCTGGCGCTGGCCGCCGGATAGCGTTACGCCGCGCTCGCCGACAACGGTGTCATAACCTCCGTGAAGCTTGGTGATGAAGCCATCCGCCTGGGCTGCAAGAGCGGCTGCGCGCACCTCCTCGCGGGTCGCATCCGGCTTGCCAAAGGCGATATTGTCATGGATCGAAGTCGCGAAAATCGCCACGTCCTGCGGCACGATGGCAAGACGCGACCGCAGCTCTTCCAGCGAGACAGAGCGGATATCGGTGCCATCAACCGTAATGCGGCCCGACTGCGGATCGTAAAAACGCATCAGCAGCGAAAACACCGTGCTTTTACCGGCACCGGATGGGCCGACGATGGCAACCGTTTCACCGGCGACAACCGTGAAGGACAGGTCCGAAAGGATCGGCCTGCCCGCCCCTTGCGGGTAATGGAAGGCAACGTTCTCAAAACACGCTTCACCGCGTGCGGGGCGCGGCAAGGCCGCGGGCACAGCAGGCTCTTCAACTGGAGATTTTTCGTTCAGCAGTTCCGACAGGCGTTCTGCAGCACCCCCCGCCTGCGATAGTTCACCCCAGACCTCGGACAATTGCCCAAGAGAACTGGCCGCGATGACGGAGTAGAGAACGAATTGGCTGAGCGTGCCCGCCGAAATCGTACCCGTCAACACGCCATGGGCGCCGTACCACAAAATGGCGACGACGCTGCCGAAGACGAAGCTGATAGCAACCGCCGTCAATACGGAGCGGGCGCTGATCGCGGCGCGGGCGCCCTGATAGGCCTTCTCGACGGCTTCGTTATACCGGCTGTTCGCCAGCGGCTCAGCATTGAAGGATTGGATCGTGCGGCTGGCGGAAATGGTTTCAGCCGCAAAGGCCGAGGACGCCGCCAGCGTATCTTGCGTCGTTCTGGAGCGCGAGCGCACCGAGCGACCAAAGGCGATCAATGGAAAGACGATGAGCGGAATAGCCAGCAGCGCAAGACCCGCAAGGCGCGGGCTGGTATAGACCATCATCACCACCCCACCCAGACAGAGGAGGATGTTGCGCAACGCAACGGAGGCGGAAGACCCGAAGGCGGATCGAATCTGCACCGTATCGGCGGTCAGACGCGAGGCAAGTTCACCGGAATGATTGGTGTCGAAGAAGGCCTGCGACAGCGAGGTGAGATGAGCGAACACATCGCGGCGCAGATCGGTCACCACACGCTCGCCAATGGTCATGACGAAATAGTAGCGCATGGCGCTGGCCAGGGCCAGAACGACCGCAATCGCCATCAGCACTGCGAAGTAGTTGTTGATCATGGCGCCATCGGCACCCTCGAAACCGTGGTCGATGATGCGGCGCACCGCCAGCGGCAGGGCAAGCGTGGTGGCGGACGACAGAACAAGCGCAAACAGGGCGGCGGCAACCAGCCCGCGATACCGCTTAAGATACGGAAAGAGGCTGGCCAGCGGTTTCGGCGTCTTGCGGCCTGCCGTTTTCTGGTCCTGAATAACTGCCACGTTCTACTCCTGCTTTGCCGCTCATCCGTGGCTTTTCAGCCATTCCTGCGGCAAATTCCGCATCTCTCGCAATGTGTGCTGCCAAGTGTGAAGCCAAGCATCGGCAGGCACTTGTTATCTCGGTGACCTTCATGTATAGGCTCCGCATCGAATTGGGAAGCCATGGCCAAATGGTCTATGGCTTCATTATTGAATTGGCTCAGTTGACGCAATTGCGGCAAATGGTCCGCAAGTCACCAAAGCAGGAATATTGTCATGAAGGCTGAAATCCATCCAGACTATCACATGATCAAAGTGGTCATGACCGATGGCACAGAATACGAAACATTCTCCACTTGGGGTTCCGAGGGTCAGACTATGAACCTCGAAATCGACCCTAAGTCGCACCCGGCATGGACTGGTGGCAACCAGCAGCTCATGGACCGCGGCGGTCGCGTATCCAAGTTCAATAAGCGTTTCGGCGGCCTCGGCCTCTAATTCGGTTGATACCTATGAATGCAAAACCCCGGAGCGATCCGGGGTTTTTTGTTGTTTTAGGAAGGTGAGTGTCCCCGCTGACGCGTCAGATATATCGACAACAAAAAAGCAGGCCGAAGCCTGCTTTCAAAGTTCACGATTTGACTGAAACTCAGTTTCCAGCAAACGCCGTGCGCAACAGGTTGAGCTGAGCCTGAACACTGTTTTCATTGTCAGGAACCTTCGTCGCTTCGTTAGGGCGATAGATTTCGCGGTCCAGCAGAGCAACGCGGTTCTGGAGACGCAGGGAACGCTCTACGAGGTCGCGGAAGGATTCGGGAAGATCGTTCCAGCCGGGTGCGTTGCGATCGACGTTGAAGTTATCTAGACGAACCTTGTTCTTCTCGCTCAATACTTGATCGCGGCTCATCTCACCATTGTTGACAGCGCGCTGAAGAAGAAGCCAGGAGGCCATCTGCATGAGACGCGTGGTGAGGCGCATGGATTCTGCTGCGTAGAGGACTGATGCCATGCGGGGCAAAACTTTGGAGGCAGCACGGCCGGAGCCGTCCAGATAGGTCGCTGTCTCTTCCACCAGAGTCATACCCTCTGTATAGAGAGTTTTGAACTGGTTGGATGCTGCAGCGCGGCCAGCAAAGCTGATGGTATTCAAAACCTGTTCTGACATTTTTCCAAATCCTGCTTACGCACCATACTAACTGGCAACGGGATAGAGGCTTAATAGTTCCGGCCTCTTTGTATTTTCAGGATGATACCAATAGCCCAAATGCGCAAGCTGATTATTAAAGAAAGGTTAATACCCACAGCTTTGGCAATATTGCAGCGCGACAAAAAAAGAGCCGCAAAAGCGGCTCTCAAGGTAAAACAGGGAGAAAAATCAGACCAATTCGCCGTCGGGAGAAACTGCCTGAAGTCCAGAAGAACTGAACATGTATAGTAATCGCTTAAAAAGCTTAATTTATCGTTAATGGTAAACGAAAAACTGCACCACGCTGTAACGTTAACAAAACGTTCCTCACTCCATCAGCTGCGAAACAGGCTTTCGGCAGCCTTGCGACCGGCGGACTTCTTCTCGCGCTCGGCTTCCAGCCTTTCGATTTCCCCTCGCAAAATTGTGATGCGTCCCGTCAGCTCATCGACGGACAGAAGGCTGATATCACCGCCGACCACGTGAGTCGTGGCGGGCGGTGTGGGCAGGTCGTCCTCGAATACACTCATATTCCGGCTCCTTTTTCCAGCTCCGCATCGTCCTCGATATACTGCGGCGCGCGCGGATCGAGCGACACACTTTCAGGCGTGGCCATCGGTGCTGCGGCGGCTGTGGAGAAGTTATCCTTCTCTGCCGTGGGCAGGGCCGCGCGTTGCCTGGAGCGGAATATAGCATAGGCGGTGATGAGAAGATGGGAAATCGCCGTGACCCCGAACAAGGCGTAAGGACCGTAAGACGTCATGATCGGGCCACCCAGCGTGGGGCCGATGATGGTGCCGATACCATAGAGCAGCAGCAGGCCGCCGGAGACCTTGACGAAGTCTTCCGACGACGCGAAGTCGTTGGCATGGGCGACTGCGATGGGGTAGAGCGCGTTCGCCGAGGCACCGTAGACCGCGACCATGCCGATCAGCACATAGACATGGGACGGCTGAATGACGGCGACGGCCAGTCCGGCAAAGGCAGCAATGCCCGACAGGCCCGCCAGAACAAAGCGGCGGTCTATGCGGTCTGAAAGTTTACCGGCAGGAAACTGCGCCAGTGCACCGATGAAGATGGTGACACTGACCATAATGGCGATGGTGGTGGGATGCAGCCCCGCCCGTGCACCGAAAACCGCACCCAGCGTACCGTAGGCACCGTTGGCGATGCCGATGAGGAGGATGCCGACGAAAGAGACCGGAGACGTGCGGTAGAGGGCAGGCAGATCCAGCTTGACCTTCTTGAGCGGTTGCGGGCTTTCTGCTTTCGACAGCATGGCGGGCATGATCGCGACGCAGTAAATGATGGCGCAGACCATGAACAGCGACGTGGTGCTGACATTGCCGAACGGCACGACGAGCTGACCGGCGACCACGCCGAACAGCGTGATGGCGATGTAGAGCGAAAAGATCGCGCCACGGCTTTCATTGGTGGCGCGCTCGTTCAGCCAGCTTTCGATAATCATCGACGTGCCCGCCGTGCAAAAGCCGGTAATGGCACGCAGGGCGACCCAGGATACATCATCGATGAACAGACCCGTCAGCAGCACTGTCAGGCAGATAAGGGCGACGAAGCTGCCGAAAGCCCTGATATGGCCTGCCCGCCGCACAATGGCGGGTGCCACGAAGCAGCCGATAACGAACCCTGCCGCCCAGGATGTACCGAGGAAACCAAGAACTTCGTTGGAATAACCTTCCGCCGAGCCACGCACGGGCAAAAGCAGGCCCTGAAGGCCGTTACCGAGAAACAGAAACAGGGTGCTGGATAAAAGTGCGAATACGGGTAGAAGATTTCTGCTCATAAAAGCCACTCTCATGCTGCTGCGATGCACTGTATCGGGATAGACGGGAATGTGCGCGAATAGGTTGCCGCCATAGGTGAACATAAAAATGTCCGCCCTGTGACGCTCATTCAATAAAGACAAAAGGTTTCGCGATGACGAAGGCAATCGGGCTTTTTCTGCTGCTGGCGATGTGCATTCAACTCATCCGCCCACTCGGGCTGCCGGGTCTGCGCCGTCGTGGCGATTGCTGGAAGATTGCCGCCGCAGCCTTCGTTTTATGGACACTGGTGCTTCTGCTGCGCCCATGAGCCCCGACGTGCGAAACCGAGCCATATCGCGTATATCAGGACCCGCCTGATGCACCGGCCTATCGCTCGGTCAGCTTCAGCTCGATGCGGCGGTTCTGGGATCTGGCTTCCGGCGTATCGCCATCGGCCAGCGGCTGATACTCGCCGAACCCTGCCGCAACCATGCGGTTGGCCGGAACGCCCTTGGAAATTAGATACTTCACAACCGATGTCGCGCGCGCTGACGACAGCTCCCAATTGTCGCGGTAGCGACCGGAACCGGACAATTGCACATTGTCGGTGTGGCCATCCACACGCAGAACCCAGTTGATTTCGGCGGGAATTTCCTTGGCTAGGTCGATCAACGCGGCGGCAAGCTTGGCCATTTCGGCCTGCCCCTGCGGGTTCAGATCGTTACCGCCGGATGGGAACAGCACCTCCGACTGGAACACGAAACGGTCACCGACAATGCGGATGTTTTCGCGGTCCGACAGGATTTCGCGCAGTCGTCCGAAGAAATCCGAGCGGTAGCGGTTGAGCTCCTGTACGCGCTGCGCCAGCGCGACGTTGAGGCGACGACCGAGATCGGCGATCTTGACCTGCGAGGACGTGTCCTTTGCCTCGGATGCCTGCAAGGCGGATTCGACCGAGGCGATCTGGGCACGCAGCGCGGCGATCTGCTGGTTGAGGAGATCGATCTGGGCCGAGGCCCGCGTTCCGGCCTGACGCGCATCTTCCAACTCGCCGCTCAACTGACCCACACGGGCATTGGCAGCAGAACTGTTGCCCGCACCGGCATCCAGCAAGGATTGCAGGCGCGATCGCTCGCTTTCCGAGGAGGCGAGTGTGGATTGCAAGTTGGCGAGCGTGTCTTCGATGTCCTGCTTGCTGCCTTTTTCAAGCGCGAGCAATTCGGTCAGTTCGGAAATCTGGTTGTTGAGGCGGTTCAGCACCTCGTCCTTGCCGGAAATTTCACGCGAGAGAATGAACTGCGCCAGCACGAAGACCGTGAGCAGGAACATGATGGCCATGAGCAATGTGGACAGGGCATCCACGAAACCCGGCCAATAATCGACACTCCGGTCGCGGCGGCGATTGCGCCCAAGCGCCATAATCACTCGCTCCCGTTATCGTGGCGAATGGAGCGCGGAGCATTCTTCTGCTCCGCATCGATCCGCGCCGACAAGCGGTCCAGCGTGCGCCGCAGGGACCGGGATTCCTCCTGCTGGGCCTCGATCCAGTCCCGCAGCATCTGCTGCTCGCCGCGCATGTTCTTGACGAGGCCCTGAATACCTTCTGCAAGGCTGGTCATGGCCGCCAACGAACGCTCAGTGCCGACAGCACCATAGCCTGCGCCTCTCGCCTCACCCGTCACATCCGTGCCGGGATCGGTCACCGAGGACAGCCAGTTTTCAAGCTCAGTGTAAAAACGGTTCTGGGCGCGACCGGCCTGCAAATCGAGAAAGCCGAGAATGAGCGAACCGGACAGACCCAGAAGCGACGAGGAAAACGCCGTGCCCATGCCCGCAAGTGGTGCCGTAAGGCCTGATTTCAGCGATGACAGAATATCGGTGCTGTCGCCCGCCGTTGGGTCCAGCCCCTGAATGACATCGCTGATGGCGCCTATGGTGCCGATCAGACCCCAGAAGGTGCCGAGCAGACCAAGAAACACCAGCAGCCCGATGAGATAGCGAGATGTATCGCGCGATTCATCCAGCCGGGTGGCGATGGAATCGAGGATGGAGCGCTGCGTAACGGTCGAAAGCCGCACTTCGCCACGCTTGCCAATGACGGAATGCATGGGCGCCAGAAGCTTCGGCGCACGGCCCGCTTTATCGACGGTGCCAGCAGCCTGAAAACCGTTGAACCAACGCACTTCCGGGCGAAGGCTGAATATTTGCGTAAAGACCAGAATGATGCCGATGACGAGAACACCGAGGATGAAACCGTTCAGACCCGGATTGGTCATAAAGGCCGTTTGTGCCTGCCTGAACAAAATGGCAGCCAGAAACGCAACGATGATGAGGAAGATGATCATCGTCCATAAAAATGGCGTGGGGCTCGACAGCTTGTGATGATATTGCTTCGTCACCGGTTTCTCCACACCGAGATCAAGCCGTTCCGTATCCGCCATAATGCCCATTCCCTCTGGTATTGCCGCAACGCCCGCGCGAAAACTCAAAGGATTCGGCAAGCTTGTTACGGTTACGACCGGAGGCTAGTGGAAAATTACGACGAATTGAAGTGAAAAGCCGGTAACGTGACAAGGGTTTTTGCACGGCGTGGTCATGCCATGGTTGTCGAAGGTGCTGTTTGGCGGGAAATCCAGATTGTATGACCGTACCCATCGTCCGTCATCCCGCACTCAATGCGGGATCCAGTGCGATCAAGTCCTTGATCGCAAAGTACTCTTTTGCACCGCAGACGCGGCGCTGCTGGATACCGGCTCAGGGCCGGTATGACGGTGGAGGATGTCTTAACGGCCCGGAACCGGACGATTGACCACTTCCGTCAGCGCCCTGTGGATATATTCGTTGCCAGCGATGACGCTGCCATTGTCGAAAATGTCCTGTCCGCCCTTCATGTCGCTAACGAAACCGCCCGCTTCACGGATGAGAACGAGGCCAGCTGCGATGTCCCATGGTGCAAGACCGGTTTCCCAGAAGCCATCGAGGCGGCCGGCGGCGACATAGGCGAGATCAAGCGATGCGGCGCCGAAACGACGCACGCCAGCCACTTCGCCCATGACGTGACGAAGCTCGACAAGGAACTTACCGTGATCGCCACGGCCCAGATGCGGAACGCCGCAACTGACGACGCAATCGGTGATCTGCTTGCGTGCAGCAACGCGAATGCGGCGATCGTTGAGGAACGCGCCGCCGCCACGCTCGGCGGTATAAAGCTCGTCCGTCGCCGGGTTGAAGATCACGCCCGCGACGACTTCGCCATTGCGCTCCAGCGCGATGGACACGGCGAACTGCGGAATGCCGTGCAGGAAGTTGGTGGTACCATCCAAGGGATCGACGATCCAGCGGTGTGCGCCATCAGAACCCTTTTCCTCGCCACCCTCTTCACCCAGAAAGTCATAGGTCGGGCGGGCCTTCATCAGCTCGTCATGAACGATCTTTTCGGCTTTCAAGTCGGCCTGCGACACGAAATCGCCGGGACCCTTGACCGACACCTGCAGGTTCTGCACTTCACCGAAGTCACGCGACAGCGATTTTCCGGCCTTGAGGGCGGCCTGAACCATGACATTGAGAAGGGCTGAACGGGCCATAAAAATGTTCCTGAAAGGTGGCTAAACCTGCTAGCCAAAATTGCTGGCAGGCACGCGGATATGGTTTCTGATGGAAAGTTTGCGGTTCAAGACCACAAAACGCGCTGGATTTCAAGGCAAAAAGCCTATTCCGCCCGCAGCTCAGGCAGGCCGGAAGCGGTTGGCTGCTTCGATCGCCTTCTTCTGCTGGTCCTCTTCGATGCCCAGATAGAAATCCTCAAGACCGGGGTCCTTCAGGCCTGCACGACGAGACAGCACGTACCATTTCGCGGCTTCCACCGGGTCGGGCTTGGTACCCAGCGCCTGAACGTAGAGATGCGCGACCTTGTTCTGCGCCACGACATTACCGCGCTGGGCGGCACCGTAGAGCCAGCGGAAGCCTTCTTCCAAGTTTCGTTCGCCGCCTGTCCCGTTCACCAGCCATATGCCGAGATCCACCTGTGCGGTGTCGAACCCGGCCTTTGCAGCGCGCGTCAACCAGTCACGCGCCTTCGCCTTTTTTTCCGGCGGAACGTCTTTCAGGCTGAAATAAAGCTGGGACACCGCATATTGGGCATCCGCGACGCCCTTCTCGGCGGATTTTTCGTAAAACGGCAGGGCCGCATGCAGGCCGTTCGGCCCCGGCGTCTGCGACACGAGGATCTGCGCCCAGTTGAATTCCGCCTCGGCATTGCCCGCCTCGGCTGCGCGGCGCATGTAGTCATCGGCCAGTGTCTTGTCGTGCTTGACCAGTTTGCCTTCCATCAACAGCAAAGCGAATTTGAACATCGCGACGGGATCGCCACCCTTGGCCCCCTGCTCGTACCAGAAGGCCGCCGTCTTGTCGTCGCGGGCGATACCAAAGCCGCGCGACATCATTTCGGCCACCAGTGTCTGGGCGGCGGCATCACCTGTCTGGGCTCGGGTCAGCGCCTTGGACAGCGCCTGGACATATTCGCCGCGCTGATAATGGCCGTAGGCCTCGTCGATCTTGCCGGTAAACTTTTTCTCGGGCGGAAGTGCGGGCAGTTCCGCCCCCATGCGCTGATAGACATTGACGCCGCCCGATGGCTGCAAATCCTTCTGCTCTTCGGAGCCCACGCGTCCTTTGCGGATCGGTTCGGCATCCGCCTCAGAAGGGCGCGACAGGACGTCGGGTGCTGGCTTACTGGCGGGGCCGAAATCCGTGTCCTCGCCCATCGGCGTCGCGTCGTCAGGCGTGGTCTGCGTCTCAACACCCGGCAACAGCGGCTGCTGCTGGTCTTGTGCAAAAGCGGCATGCGGCAGCACAAACCCGGCAAGTGCGAGGGCTGTGGCAGAGAGACGGAAACGAAGCAAGCGAGCGATCATCGCGTGTATCAACCGCCAAACCGTGGCGCTTTTTCGTCAAGCAACGCATTCGCTTCGGCAACCGCCTGAGCCGCGCCCGCGGCATGGTCAAACACCGCCAGTCGCAACGCCACGAATTCGACGCCGGTTTCAGCAACGGGGACGACAGAGGCGACATCCGAACCGCCCATGACGATGGCGGGAATCTCGATCATGGAAGCCCACCATTCGCCCAGCGCCATATTCTTGGGGTGCGCTTCCGGCTTGATATCGCCTTCCAGCTTGCCGAAGAACATGTAGTCGGGGTTGCTTTCGCCCTGCTCCAGCGCCTTGTGGCGGTCATCTGCATTGCCACCGCCGACGATGAGCTTGGGTGCGAAGTTCTCGACAGCCTCGGACAGAGCTTCGGCACCGCCGATGACATGCAGGCCATCTGCCTTCACGCGGCTTGCCGTGCGGCTGTCGCCCGCAACCAGCGCCGCAGCACCGGCTTCCTGAACCATTGGCACCAGCGTTTCGGCACGTTTCTGAAAGGTCGCATCGTCGAGACCGTATTGCGGAATTATGACAGACGCGACATCCCCGCCCCGCAGCGCATCAGCCAATGTGCTGGCCTGATGGGCGACATCGTCATGCGCTGGAACGATCAAAACGAGGCGGCAGCGATCTTTGGGGGCAGTCATCGGTTTTTCCATTTCCGCAGACAGAACGCTTCACGCGCAATCTGCACTCGTTTTCATGTCATACTTCCGATAAACCGGACAGACAAAAGGATCAACCGTCCATCCATGCTGACCGATTTCCATTTTTTCCTCGTTGCCATTCCCGCAGTCGCACTCGTCGGCCTGTCCAAAGGTGGATTGGGCGGCGCACTGGGGCTAATGGGTGTGCCACTTCTGGCGCTGGCGGTTCCACCGGTGCAGGCTGCGGCAATCTTCCTGCCGATCCTGATCGCCATGGACCTCGTCGCTCTATGGGCCTGGCGGCACTACAATCATCGCGAAACGCTGCTGATCTTGCTGCCCGGCGCCCTGACCGGCATCGCTGTGGGATGGGCGACCTCTGCCATCATCTCTGCAGATACGATGCGTTTCATGCTGGCCATCGTCACCATCGCCTTCGTGGCCCAATATTTCTACGAACGTTTCGTCAAAGGCCACAAGGTGGAGGTGGTCGCAAAACCTCAAAACCGCGCCAAGGCGACACTTTGGGGCTCGTTTTCAGGCTATTGCAGCTTCGTTGCGCATGCCGGTGGACCGCCATTTCAGATTTACGTAATGCCGCTGAAGCTTGACCCGAAAAGCTACACCGGCCTTTCCGTTCGCTTCTTTGCCATCGTCAACGCCATCAAGCTCGTCTCCTACTTCGCACTGGAAGCGATCGATACCACCAACCTCCTCGCATCGTTCACATTGCTCCCGATCGCCATCGTCTCGACCATGCTGGGTGCGCGGGTGGTGCGGTATCTGAAACCAGCAGTGTTTTATCCGCTGATGTATACGATGGTTCTGCTGGCGGCCCTGAAATTGCTGTGGGACGCCGTGGTCTGAACAGGCCAAACAAAAGGCCCTGATCGCGATAGCAATCAGAGCCGGGCTTTCAGGCTGCGACGTAAACGAAACTGACGTCAGGCAACAAAGATATTGGAAATTTAATGCTTCGTGGAGGCTTGCAGCCTCTGCATTTCGTCCTTCAGGCGCAGTTTTTTGCGTTTAAGATCCACAATCTGCTTATCATCCGAAGAGGGGGAAGCGAGAACGGTTTCGAGCTCCTCCTCAAGAGCACCGTGTTTCTTTTCCAGCGATGCTATATGAGCCTGAATGGTCATGCGGCACGTCCTTCCTTGTTGAACCTACCTCCAGCGCTCCATCGCTGGAGTTTCAGGTTTACGACACCAATGTGACATGGAACGCCTCCCTTGTCGAAGGAGAAATCAAGGCAATATCTGGGCAAAATGCTGACACGGGAAACTTCCCGTTACCGTCATTTGGTGGTACAGGCACGAAGACCGACAACAAAATGGCCGGATGGCGGTCCGGTTGTACCATATGGGGAAGACAAGAGATGCCCGATCAGGATCAGGCCGACGTTCGGCTGGTACTTGCGCGACTTCGCCAGGAACATGAAGATTACGATGCGGCGATCAACGCCATGATCCAGACCAACTGCGAAGCCTTGCGCATTCAGCGGATGAAGAAGAAGAAGCTGGTCATCAAGGACAAGATGACCCAGATCGAAGACCAGATTATCCCCGACATCATTGCCTGATACGGAGAGACCGTTGAGCACAGAGACACCGCCCGTCGCCATCATCATGGGAAGCCAGTCCGACTGGGAAACAATGAAAAACGCCGCCGACACGCTGGATGCGCTGGACGTGGAATATGAAGCCCGCATCATTTCCGCCCACCGCACGCCCGAGCGCATGTTCAGCTTTGCCAGCGGCGCGCGCGAAGAAGGCTTCAAGGTCATCATCGCCGGTGCCGGTGGTGCGGCCCATCTGCCGGGCATGACAGCAGCGCTGACGCCGCTTCCGGTGTTCGGTGTTCCCGTGCAGTCCAAGACCATGTCTGGACAGGATAGCCTCTATTCTATCGTGCAGATGCCAGCCGGCATTCCTGTCGGCACACTGGCCATCGGTCGCGCGGGCGCCATCAACGCCGCCCTTCTGGCCGCAGCGGTGCTTGCGCTATCGGACGAAGACCTCGCCGACCGGCTGGATGACTACCGTGCCCGCCAGACGGCAGCGATTGCCGAATATCCCCTGGATAGCGCGCAATGACAGCAACGACGTCAGGCAAATCACGAACCATCGGCATTATCGGTGGCGGTCAGCTCGCGCGTATGCTGGCCATGGCCGCAGCCCGCCTCAACTTCCGCACCATCGTGTTGGAGCCACAGGCCGACTGTCCCGCTGCACAGGTCTGCAACCGGCAGATCGTCGCCGCCTATGACGACGAAAAGGCTCTGAGCGAACTTGCCAGCGTGTGCGATGTCGTTACCTACGAGTTTGAAAACGTGCCGGTGGTTGCCGCCGAAATGCTGGCCGCCTCGGTCGCCGTCTACCCGCCCCCGCGCGCACTCAGCGCCTCGCAGGACCGCTTGACGGAAAAGAGCTTCCTCAACGATTGCGGCATTCCAACCGCCGGCTTTCGTCAAGTGGACAATCAGGCCGAACTGGAAGCAGCGCTATCCGAATTCGGCGGCAAGGGCGTTCTGAAGACCCGCCGCATGGGGTATGACGGCAAGGGCCAGCGTGTCTTCAAGGGTGGCGAAGACCTGACCGGTGCGTTCGATGCACTGGGCAGCGTACCGCTCATTCTGGAGAGCTTCGTTGCCTTCGAGCGTGAGATATCGATCATCGCCGCACGCTTTCTGGATGGCACCGTTACCTGCTACGACCCGGCCGAAAACGTGCACCTGAGCGGCATTCTCCACACATCGACGGTTCCGGCGCAGCTTTCCGATGCTGCGACAACCGTTGCGGTGGAATCAGCGGAAAAGCTGCTGGCAGCCCTAGATTATATCGGCGTCGTCGGCATCGAGTTCTTCGTGCTGGCGGATGGATCGCTGGTGGCCAATGAAATGGCCCCCCGCGTTCACAACACCGGCCACTGGACGGAGGCCGCCTGCGTGGTCTCGCAGTTCGAGCAGCATATTCGCGCCGTTGCAGGGCTCGTCCCCGGCTCCACTGAGCGCCATTCGGACTGCGTCATGACCAATCTGATCGGCGATGACGTTGACGATGTGCCGCGATGGCTCGCCCAAAAGGACTGCCTCGTGCATCTCTACGGCAAGACGGAAGCGCGTGCAGGCCGCAAGATGGGCCACGTGACACAACTCGTGAATGCCGGAAAACCCGGTGTTTCCAGCCAAATTGACTCTTAGCGTGTTGACACGCTGGGGATGACAAGGTAATTGCCTGCCAACCGAAAAGAGCGCGCCCTCGTAGCGCGTTTTTGATTGTTTAGATATGCGTGGCAAGAAGCGTCACGCCAAACTGCGGACCAGTAAAATGAAGATCAAGAACTCGCTTAAAGCGCTTAAGGCCCGTCACCGCGATAACCGTCTGGTTCGCCGCAAGGGCCGCGTCTACATCATCAACAAGATGAACCCACGTTTCAAGGCTCGTCAGGGCTGATTACGGGTTGTATCTGTGCCCGCCTTGTCGTGGCGGATCACATTGTTGATAGACCACAAAATTTGATTTCATAATTGGCGCAGCCGGATTATCCTGTCCGTATGCGCCAGTTTTGTTTTTACGCCTTTCTCGCCGTCTGTCTCGCAACATCTGCGAGCGCCGAGCCTCTGACGACGGCCTCCCCTGCTCCCGATTCGCCACCCACGGCTCAAGCGACGACACCACCGGCAACGCTATCCGACGACGCGGTAACCGGCCTGTTTTCCAGTCTCAAGAAAGAACGCGATGCCCAGAAGGCACGTGTCATCGCCAACGAGATCGTCGGCGAGTGGACCGATTCGGGCAGTGCAACCATCAATCTCCTGATGAAATGGTCGCAGGAAGCCGCCGAAGAAAAGCGCAAGGCCGCGACTTACGATTTTCTGGATCAGGCGATTCTACTGGAGCCGGATTATGCCGAGGCATGGTATCGCCGCGCATTGGTGCATTTTGCCGACGGCGACACGCGCAAGGCCATGTCGGACCTGAACCGAACACTGGAAAAAGAGCCACGCTATTTCCCGGCCCTCGCCAGCCTTGCCAATATTCTCGAAAGCTCCGAGCGCAACGAACTCGCTTTGAAGGTATGGGAGCAATACCTCGCGATCTATCCTGCCGACAAGGAAGCACAGAAGGAAGCCAGTGATCTCTCGGAGAAGCTGGCCGGAACGCGCAGCTAACATCAGCCGGTTAGCAAAAGGCGATGCCTTAAGCGACGCCTATGCGCAAGAGATCGTGGAAGTGCACCAGGCCGATGGGGCGGTTGTCTTCATCGATCACGATCAGCGCACCGATATGATGCTTTTCCAGCGTCGCTAGCGCAGCCGTTGCCAGAACGTTTTTGGTCACCGTCTTAGGGGTTGCCGTCATGATATCATCGACGGCAAGCTCAGATAGATTGCGCGTCAAGTTGCGCGCCATGTCGCCCTCGGTGACGATGCCGCAGAGACGCCCCTCATCATCCAGCACAGCCACGCAACCGAAATGCTTGCGCGCCAGAACGCCGATGGCGTCCTGAAGCGGCGTGCCCTTGGCCACCAGCGGCAGGCGCTCGCCCGTGTGCATGATGTCGCCGACCAGCGCGAGGCTAGCACCGAGTTTTCCGCCCGGATGAAAGACGCGGAAATCACCCGCGGTAAAGCTGCGCGCTTCCAGCAACGCGATGGCCAACGCATCCCCCAGCGCGAGCTGCATCATGGTCGAGGTGGTGGGCGCAAGACCGTGCGGGCACGCCTCCTGCTCGTTCGGGATCAGCAGCACGATATCTGACGACTTCGCGAGAGAGGCATCGGGCGCGCAAGTCAGCGCAATCAGCGGAATGGAGAAGCGGCGGGTGTAGTTGATGATGCTGCGAAGCTCGGCGCTCTCACCGCCCTTGGAAATGGCCAGCACCACATCATTGCCGCCGATCATACCCAGATCGCCGTGGTTGGCTTCTGCCGCATGCACGAAGAAGGCAGGCGTTCCCGTGGACGCGAAGGTCGCTGCGAGCTTGGCACCGATATGCCCGCTCTTGCCAACACCCGTGATGATGAGCCGTCCGCCGGATTTACCGATGGTCTCCACGGCCCGCGCGAAACCATCTCCAAGTCCGCCCAGAAGCGCGTTTTCCAGCGCAATCAGGCCATTCTTCTCGACGGACACGGTCCGCAATGCAGACTCGACGGCATCGTTTTCAACCAGTGTGACAGCTCTCGTAATCATGCCCGGACTGATACTCTTTTCAATAAACGGTGTCTATCGGCCAGTCGCGCAGTTTGACGACTATCATGCTGCATTGGTCAACCAGATGTTAACCACATGCTTTTACTTTCGGGTAATAAATGGAAACGGGTCGAAGTGAGCATGGTTGATAAAAGCACCGCAGGACGTCTGTCGACGTGGCGGAAGGCAGCGGCAGCGCTGCTGGCTTGCACCGTGCTGTGCCCGGCGGTGGAGGCGTTTGCGCAGACAGCCACGCCGCCGCAGACATCGCCTGCCACCACACGCCCTTTGACCAGCGCAGACCCCTACTTTGGCCAGAACGATCTGTCCGTCATCGATCCTGACAGCAACAGCATCCCGCGACAGCAAGCCCAGACCGACCGCACCGGCGACACGACCACGACGGGCGGCGTTCGCCCACCCTATACACCCGGCGGCGCGGTGGTCGAGCCGACAGATGAAGCGATCGAATCCATCGATACCCGCGAAAACACGTTTGAGCCAACCGTCGATGGCGGCGAGAACGCAACGATAGACGATGGCACCGCCCCCGGCATCCGCGTGGGAACACTGACCCTGCGCCCCTCGATCAGCCAGACGCTGAACCATGAGAACAAGACATTCGCCAACGGCTCCACAAGCCGCAACTATCTGACCTCGGAAATTCGCGGCACGCTGACCAGTGACTGGGCCCGCCACGCACTGACGATCACCGGCGACGGGGCCTATCAACGCAATCTCGGCGGCAGCAGCGCCGGAGAGGAGCCGAGCGCCAATATCGGTGCCGATCTGCGCCTCGACCTTGGCGATGGCACGGAAGCACACCTCACAGCCGGATATGCCTTCAGCCGTGAAGATACCAATGATCCAAACGCCGTCTCCGGCGCTTCGGTGCAGGGCGGCGAACATGTGTTTACCGGCGGCGCATCCGTGGAGCGCAATGTCGGTATATTGAAAGCCCTTGCGGCGCTCGATCTTTCCCGCACCATTTACACGGATGCAAAAGGCGTCAACGGGCAGGCGATCAGCCTCAGCGATCGCGACCGCTACGGCGCAGGCATTCGCGGAAGGCTGGGTTACGAGCTGTCCCCTGCCCTCATACCCTTCCTCGAAGTCACGGCTGGCCTGACGAACTACGACCAGACGCGGGACAACACCGGTTATGAACGGTCATCCCAATCCTACGGCGCAAAAGTGGGTGCGCAGATCGATCTGGGCGAGAAGCTGAAGGGCGAAGCGGCCATCGGCTATCTCCGCAAGGGTTATGACGACAACAGGCTTTCCGCCATCGACGCGCTGACCATGGATGGCAATGTCGTATGGTCACCGCAGCGCGGCACGAATATCAGCCTGGGCCTTCGCACCACCATCGAGGATTTCGCGGGCGGCGCAAGCGGCGGCTGGATTTCTCGGCAGTTGACGGCTGGCCTGACGCAGCAGTTGCGAAGCGATCTCGTGGCAAGACTGACCGCCGGAATAGAGCGCCGCTCCTACCTCACATCCAGCATTCAGGATGAAACCGAATATGTCGCCGGGGCCGGGCTGACATGGAGCATCAACCGATATCTCGATCTGACCACCGATATCAGCTACGAGACGACTCCCGTAACCGACAACAGGCAGTGGCGCATCGGCGCCGGTCTGAACCTGCGGCGCTGAAACAAAAATCCCGGCGCGAGGCCGGGATATCTGCATTTCGATAGAAAACTATCACTTCAGCCTGTCGACGAGGGCCTTCAAAGGTCCCTCGATGGTTGGGCGAATATCGCCGCGTTCCAGCGCGAAAGCGACATTGGCGAGGATGAAGCCATCCTTGGCGCCGCAATCGAATGTTTCGCCGTTGAAGCTGTAACCGGCAAATTCCTGGGATTTCGCCAGCGTCAACATGCCATCGGTCAACTGAATCTCGTTGCCCGCACCACGTTCCTGGTTTTCAAGAATGTCGAAAATCTCCGGCTGCAGGATATAACGGCCATTGATGTAGAAGTTGGAAGGAGCCGTGCCCTTGGCTGGCTTTTCCACCATCTGCGTGATCTTGAAACCGTCATTGCCCACGGCGTCACCAACACCGACAATACCGTATTTGTGCGTCTGGTCGGGCTCGCATTCCTGAACCGCCACGACGTTGCCACCGGTCTGGTCGTAAAGATCGACCATGCCCTTGAGGCAGCTTTTTTCTGAGTGCATGATCATGTCAGGCAACAGTACCGCAAACGGCTCGTCGCCGACAATGTCACGCGCACACCAGACAGCGTGGCCAAGGCCGAGCGGCACCTGTTGACGCGTGAAGCTTGCCGTGCCCGCCTTTGGCAGAAGACCGGCCAGCAGAGTCAGTTCGGCATTCTTGTTGCGCTCGCGCAGCATCTGCTCAAGTTCGAACTGAATGTCGAAGTAGTCTTCGATCACCCCTTTCCCGCGGCCCGTTACGAAAACGAAATGCTCGATACCGGCTTCGGCTGCCTCATCCACCACATATTGGATGACCGGCTTGTCGACCACGGTCAGCATTTCCTTCGGAACCGCCTTGGTTGCCGGCAGGAAACGCGTTCCAAGACCCGCCACCGGGAAAACTGCTTTCCGAATTTTCTTCTGTTCTACCACACGTTCCTCCTGGGAGACTCAACTGCATCAATAATCGCGCACGACTTTGTTATCCCAAAAGTGGCAAACTTTTGTAAAAGATGACGTTACCTTTGGTTAATGGTAAAGAATTTGTTGACTTTGAATTGCTAAAACATCGCTAAGCCCGATGCGTATCTCGCAATCGAACTGAAATTCGAGAGAAACGAAAGACTGCCGATGAAAAAGCTGATCCTTTCCCCCATCCGCAAATTTGGCTGCATCGCGTTTGCGGGTATCGCAATCGCGCTTGCGCCTGCAACAGCGAACGCCGATGCAGGCTTCCGCCAGTGGATCAACCAGTTCTACGCCACTGCCGCCAAGGAAGGCATCAGCAAATCGACCTATCAAAAGGCATTTGCCGGTGTGACAGAGCCTGACCCGGATGCGCTGCGCAAGGCAACCTTCCAGCCGGAATTCACCACCAAGATCTGGGATTACGTCGATAGCCGCGTCAACCCTTACACGGTGCGCATCGGCCGCGAAATGAAGATGAAGCATGCCACCACGCTCAACTGGATCGAGCGGAACTTCAAGGTGGACAAGCACGTCATCCTCGCCATCTGGTCGATGGAATCCAATTACGGCGCGGTTCTGGAAAAGCCGGAACGCCTGCACAATATTCCGCAGGCGCTGGCAACCCTTGCCTATTCGGACCCCAGACGCGGAAAATTCGCCCGCACGCAGCTGATCGCAGCCCTGAAAATCCTTCAGAACGGCGACGTGACGCCAAAGCAGTTGACCGGCTCCTGGGCTGGTGCCATGGGCCACACACAGTTCATTCCCACCAGCTATCTGCTTTATGCGGTTGATGCCGATGGTAACGGCAAGCGTGACATCTGGCACTCCATTCCCGATGCGCTGGCAACGGCTGCCAATCTCTTGGCCAAAAACGGTTGGGAACCGGGCCGCACCTGGGGTTACGAAACCGTCGTTCCAAATGGTGGCGGACGTTATGAGGGCCAGACAAAGAGCATGGCCGAGTGGCAGAAGCTCGGTTTCGTGCGCCCCAGCGGCAAGGGCTTTCCACGCGGTGCAGACCGCGCCATGCTGAAAATGCAGGGCGGTGCCAATGGCCCAGGCTTCCTGATGACGAAGAACTTTTTCACCATCAAGAAATACAATTCGTCGGATAGCTACGCGCTGGCCGTTGGCCTTCTGGCGGATGAAATCGCTGGAACCGGCGGCATGCAGCAGCGCTGGCCACGCCCGGACAATACGCTAGATGTGAAGGAAAAGTTCGAATTGCAGACCCGCATGAAAGAACTCGGCTATTACGACGGCGAGGTCGACGGCAATTTCGGCTCCGGTTCCAAGGCGGCCATCAGCGCCATCCAGAAACGCATGGGCATGGAAAATGACGGCGAGCCCTCGCGCCTGCTGCTGCGCGCCCTGCGCAATTGACAGACTTGGCTTGCGGCCTCAAACTTAGAAGACAATAAAAAACGCCCGGGAGGCTAACGCCGTGGTGCACAAGACTGCAGGCAATTTTTGGAGGATAACACGGCGCAGCAGTGCCGTGTTTCTGTCCCTCGTCATCTGCCTGCCGGTGACATCGCAGGTTGCCCACGCACAGGAAATGCGTGAGCGTCGCACCCTGTTCGAGATGATGTTCGGCAGCCCCAACCGGCGCGATGATCGCATGTATGCGCCTGACAGAGAGCAGCCGAGAATGCGCAGACAGCCCTCACGGGAAAATCGCGCTGTGACCCGTCCACAGGCCCCGCGCAAGACGCCATCCGTGGTCCAGATGCGTACTGAAAAGCCCGGCCCGGTTGCCAAGCTTGAAAATGCACGCCGCGTTCTCGTCATCGGTGACTTTCTGGCCGGGGCCATGGGCGAAGCGCTGGTTTCGACCTTTGAAAGCTCACCCGCCATTGCCGTGGATGTGCGCTCCAACGGTTCCTCCGGCCTTGTGCGCACGGATTATTACGACTGGTTTTCCAACCTTCCGCAATTCATCAAGGAAACCAGCCCTGCCACCATCATCATCATGCTGGGCTCCAATGACCGCCAGCAGATGGTCATCGGCGATGACAAGGAAAAATATGGCACCGATCTCTGGCTCAAGGAATATGAACGCCGCATCGATGCGCTGATTACGCTGGCCAAACGTCAGCAGGTACCCGTTCTCTGGGTCGGCCTTCCGGCCTTTCAGTCGCCCTCGCTGACCGCCGATTTTGTCAATTTCAACCGCCTGTACCGCAGCCATATCGAAAAGGCAGGCGGAGAATTCGTGGATGTCTGGGACGGCTTCGTCGATGAGGCCGGAAAATTCGTGACAACCGGGTCCGATGTCAACGGCCAGCAGGCGCGCCTGCGCGAGGCAGACGGCATCGGCATGACGCAGGCGGGCAAACAAAAACTCGCCTTCTACGTCGAAAAATTCGTCCGCCGCCACCTGGATGGCGCAGGCCCCGACCTGATGAAACTCGACGGAAGCAACCTACCAGCGCTCACCTCGCTCCCCGCACTCGGCATCGACGCCCAACAGGTCCGCACCCAGCCTATCAGCCTCACCGACCCCGACCTCGATGGTGGCGATGTGCTATTGGGAGGCAAAACCCCTCCCAAACTCTCCGTCATGGAATCCCCCCGCGAAAAACTAACCAAACGCGGACTTATGGACGACGCCCCGCTGGGGCGCGTCGACGATTACCGCGTGCCAGCGCCTGCGGAGACGGCGGCGAAGTAAGTTTATAAATTGAAACTTCGGTAGAGCCCGAAACATCGAAGGCAACGGCTCCTGTAAACCAGCCTCAACTGGTTGTTTTAAAGGAGATATCGATGAGCGAAGTTTCTATTTATCTACCCGGAATATTATTTGCGTATGGCGCTTTTCTTTTGGGGATCGCTAGTCCCGGCCCCAATGTTCTGGCTGTTATTGGCACATCCATGAGCGTTGGTAGGTTGCCCGCAATGGCACTCGCGTTGGGTATTGCCACTGGCTCTCTTTGCTGGGCGAGCGCGACCGTTTTTGGCCTATCGGCATTGAGATCGACTTACGCAATGGCACTGACAGCGATAAAAATTGGTGGAGGGCTCTACCTCATCTATCTCGCCTTCAAATCGTTCAGATCGGCATTGTCCAGCCATGATATCGAAGCCAGGGAGCTTTCCGGCGGAAGGTGTACGACTTGGGGATATTGGGTGAGAGGCCTAACCATCCAACTTACGAATCCCAAAGCTGCCCTCACTTGGATCGCAATCATTTCGCTGGGGATAACAAATGATACCCCTGGCTGTGTCGCACTGGTCATCGTTGCCGGTACGTCCTTCCTGTCGATTGTTATCCACCTGCTTTATGCTATCGCATTTTCAACGCAAACCATGGTGAAGCTCTACTCGAAGTCACGCCGCTCCATTCAAGCCGCACTGGGTACATTTTTCGCGTTTGCGGGCATCAGGCTTCTGGTGAGTCAAAACTAGCTGATACCCGAAGGACGACATCTTGCCTTCAAAAAACCTCCGAAGGAGCGACCCTCGGAGATTCAAATTCTTCAATCGCAATGCCTCAGCTCGGCAGAAGCGTTACGCCCATCAGTGCCTCATCAATGGCACGCGCGGCCTGGCGGCCTTCGCGGATGGCCCAGACAACCAGCGACTGTCCGCGGCGCACGTCGCCTGCAACCCACATCTTGTCGACCGAGGTCTTGTAGTCCTTGTCGTTGGCGACGACGTTGGTGGAGCCGCGACGGTCTGTGTTGAGCGTCAGCTTGCCATCCATCTCTTTCAGAACGCTATCGGTAGCGGGGCCGGAGAAGCCGATGGCGATGAAGGCGAGATCGGCCTTGATGATGAATTCCGTGCCCGCGATGGGCTTGCGGCGCTCATCCACCTGGCAGCACTTCACGCCTGTCAGCACGCCGTCTTCGTCACCGACGAACTCGAGCGTTGCGACCTGAAATTCGCGGGCGGCACCTTCCGCCTGAGACGAGGACGTGCGCATCTTGGTTGCCCAGTAAGGCCAGACGGCAAGCTTGTCTTCCTTCTCCGGCGGCATGGGGCGAATGTCGAGCTGCGTGACTTTTACAGCGCCCTGACGGAACGCCGTGCCGACGCAGTCCGACGCCGTATCGCCACCGCCGACGACCACGACATGCTTGCCACCGGCAAGGATCGGATCGGAAGGCCAGCCGACGCTGTCGATGCTTTCGCGACCAACGCGGCGGTTCTGCTGCACGAGATACGGCATGGCATCATGCACGCCGTGGAACTCCGTGCCGCCGATACCGGCAGGACGCGGTGTTTCTGAACCGCCGCAATAGAGCACGGCATCGTGTTCCGCGAGTAGCGTTTCGACGGTCATATCAACACCGACATTGACGCCGTAATGGAAGGTCACGCCCTCACCCTTGATCTGCTCGACGCGGCGGTCGATGAAGTTCTTCTCCATCTTGAAGTCGGGAATGCCGTAGCGCAGCAAGCCGCCAGCCTTGGATTCGCGCTCATAGACATGCACATCATGGCCCGCACGCCCCAACTGCTGGGCCGCCGCCAGACCTGCCGGGCCAGAACCGATGATGACAACCTTCTTGCCGGTGTGAACCGTAGCAGGCTTGGGCACGATGAAGCCCAGTTCATAGGCCTTATCCGCAATCGCCTGCTCGACCGTCTTGATCGCCACCGGCGCATCTTCGAGGTTCAGCGTGCAGGCTTCCTCGCAAGGGGCGGGACAGACACGGCCGGTGAACTCCGGGAAGTTGTTGGTGGAGTGGAGGTTGCGGATCGCCTCTTCCCAATTGTTATTATAGACCAGATCGTTCCAGTCGGGGATCTGGTTGTGCACCGGGCAGCCGGTCGGGCCATGGCAATAGGGAATGCCACAGTCCATGCAGCGCGCCGCCTGCTTCTGCACTTCCGGGTCCGACATGGGAATGGTGAATTCCCGGAAATGGCGAATACGATCCGACGCCGGCTGATACTTGCCAACCTGACGATCTATTTCCAGAAAACCTGTAACCTTGCCCATGTCTAATCCTCACATCAAAGTGGAGCGCCTGTCGGGCCCCAGTACCAGTAAGCGCCACCCATAGCCGCCCCCAATACAATGAATTCAAGTCTGATCTCGCCGCTCGTAAAATAGATCGCCGTGAGAACGGCGAGCGTGATCGTCAGCGAGATCAATCGGTGTAGTGACTTCACGTGTCGGATTACTCCGCAGCAACGCCCAGCTTCATCCGTTCCATATCCTCAAGGGCACGGCGGTATTCGACCGGCATGACCTTGCGGAATTTCGGGCGGAACTCGCTCCAGCGGTCGAGGATGTCCTTGGCGCGGTTGGAGTTGGTGTAGTGGAAGTGGTTGGAAATCATCTGATAGAGGCGCTCCTCGTCGTGGCGCGTCATGTCTTCGGAGACGTCCACACGTCCCTTGTGCATGAGGTCGCCGCCGTGATGGTGCAACTTTTCCAGCATGTCGTCTTCTTCCGGCACCGGCTCCAGCTCGACCATGGCCATGTTGCAGCGCTTGGCAAAATCGCCCTGCTCATCCAACACATAGGCCACGCCACCGGACATGCCGGCTGCGAAGTTGCGGCCGGTTTCACCTAGGACCACGACGATGCCGCCCGTCATATATTCGCAGCCATGGTCACCCACGCCTTCGACAACGGCGATAGCGCCAGAGTTGCGAACAGCGAAACGTTCACCTGCCACACCACGGAAATAGCACTCGCCGGTGATGGCGCCATAAAGCACCGTGTTGCCGACGATGATCGAGTTTTCCGCGACGATGCGGGCATTTTCCGGTGGACGCACGATGATGCGGCCACCCGAGAGACCCTTGCCGACATAGTCGTTGCCGTCACCCACCAGATCGAACGTGATGCCGCGAGCGAGAAACGCGCCGAAGGACTGACCCGCCGTGCCGCGCAGCAGCACGTGGATGGTATCGTCCTTCAGACCCTTATGGCCCCAACGCTTGGCCAGCGCGCCCGAGAGCATCGCACCGGCGGAACGGTCGACGTTCTTGATCGGCACTTCGAAGACCACCGGCTCGCGGTTTTCGAGAGACGGCATGGACTTCTCGATCAGCTTGCGGTCGAGAATATCGTCAATCGGGTGCTTCTGGCGCTCTGTCCAATAGGTCGCTTCCTTGGGCGCATCGACCTTGTGGAAGATGCGGCTGAAGTCGAGCCCCTTGGCCTTCCAGTGGGCCAGCATCTCATCCTTTTCGAGCAGTTCGGAAGCACCGATGATCTCATCCAGCTTGGACACGCCAAGGGATGCCAAGATTTCGCGCACTTCTTCGGCGACGAAGAAGAAGTAGTTGATGACGTGTTCCGGCGCACCCTTGAAGCGCTTGCGCAGAACCGGGTCCTGCGTGGCAACGCCGACAGGGCAGGTGTTGAGGTGGCACTTGCGCATCATGATGCAGCCAGCCGCGATCAACGGAGCCGTCGCGAAACCGAATTCATCGGCGCCTAAGAGCGCGCCAATGATGACATCCCGGCCCGTTTTCAAGCCGCCATCCACCTGCAAGGCGATGCGCGACCGAAGGCCGTTCATGACAAGCGTCTGCTGGGTCTCGGCAAGGCCAATTTCCCATGGAGAACCGGCATGCTTGAGCGATGTCAGCGGCGACGCACCCGTGCCCCCGTCAAAACCGGACACGGTGATGTGGTCGGCGCGCGCCTTGGCAACGCCAGCCGCAACCGTACCGACGCCGACTTCGGAGACGAGCTTCACCGAAACATCGGCTTCCGGGTTGACGTTCTTAAGGTCGTAGATCAGCTGCGCCAGATCTTCGATGGAATAGATATCATGGTGCGGCGGCGGGGAAATGAGACCGACGCCCGGTGTGGAGTGACGGGTCTTGGCAACCGTTGCATCCACCTTGTGGCCGGGCAACTGGCCACCTTCGCCGGGCTTGGCACCCTGCGCGACCTTGATCTGCAACATATCCGCGTTGACGAGATATTCCGTCGTTACGCCGAAACGACCAGACGCGATCTGCTTGATGGCGGAGCGTTCCGGGTTCGGATTGCCGTTGAGCAGCGGCAGGTAACGGTCGGATTCTTCGCCGCCCTCGCCCGTGTTCGACTTGCCGCCAATGCGGTTCATGGCGATGGCCAGCGTGGTGTGCGCCTCACGGCTGATAGAGCCGAAGGACATGGCACCGGTGGAGAAGCGCTTGACGATATCGACGGCAGGCTCGACTTCATCGACAGAGATCGGCTTGCGACCGAGCGCTTCGGCACCCTTGAGCTTGAACAGACCGCGAATAGTGTTCATGCGCAGGTTGGTGTCGTTCACCATCTCGGCGAATTCGCGGTAGCGCTCCTGGCTGTTGCCGCGCACGGCATGCTGCAAGGTGGCAACCGCATCCGGGCTCCAGGCATGGCTTTCGCCGCGCATGCGGTAGGCATATTCGCCACCGATATCCAGCGTGCTGGCAAGGATCGGGTCCTTGCCGAAGGCGTCGGTGTGACGCGATACGGTTTCCTGGGCAATTTCCGTCAAGCCAACGCCTTCGATTTGCGTGGCGGTGCCGAAGAAATATTGCTCGATGAACTCCGAGGACAGGCCGACGGCGTCGAAGATTTGCGCGCCGCAATAGGACTGGTAGGTGGAAATGCCCATCTTGGACATGACCTTGAGAATGCCCTTACCGACAGCCTTGATGTAGCGATAAACCACTTCGTCGTCGGACACTTCCTTGGGGAAGGCGCCGTGCTTGTGCATGTCCAGGAGCGTATCGAAGGCGAGGTATGGGTTGATGGCTTCGGCACCATAACCTGCCAGCAGGCAGAAATGGTGGACTTCACGCGGCTCGCCAGTTTCGACGACGAGACCGACCGATGTCCGCAGACCCTTGCGGATGAGGTGATGGTGGACGGCAGCGGTGGCCAGCAGCGCTGGGATGGCGATGCGGTCAGGCCCAAGCTGACGGTCAGACAACACGATGATGTTGTAACCACCGCGCACGGCGGATTCCGCACGCTCGCAGAGACGGTCCAGCATTTCAGGCATGCCTTCGGCGCCACGCTCCACATCATAGGTGAAGTCCAGCGTCTTGGTATCGAAACGGTCTTCTGTGTGGCCGATGGAGCGGATCTTTTCCAGATCGCCATTGGTCAGGATCGGCTGGCGCACTTCCAGACGCTTGGCGCGGGCGGCACCCTCATGGTCCAGAATGTTCGGGCGTGGACCGATGAAGGAGACGAGGCTCATCACCAGCTCTTCGCGGATCGGGTCGATCGGCGGGTTGGTAACCTGCGCGAAGTTCTGCTTGAAATAGGTATAAAGCAGCTTGGACTTGGACGACATGGCCGAAATCGGCGTGTCGGTACCCATCGAGCCGATGGCTTCTTGACCAGTCGTCGCCATCGGCGACATCAAAAGCTTGGTGTCTTCGCTGGTGTAACCAAAGGCCTGCTGGCGGTCGAGCAGAGACACGTCGCGGCGCAGCGCGCGTGGCTCGACAGGCTTCAGGTCTTCGAGGATCAGCTGGGTGCGATCCAGCCATGTGCGGTAAGGGTGCTTGGTCGCGAGTTCGCGCTTCACGTCCTCATCGGAGATGATCGCGCCCTTTTCCATGTCGATCAACAGCATCTTGCCGGGCTGCAAACGCCACTTCTTGATGATGCGCTCTTCCGGCACTGGCAAGGTACCGGCTTCGGATGCCATGATGATGCGGTCGTCATCGGTGACGAGATAACGGGCCGGACGCAGACCGTTGCGGTCCAGCGTCGCGCCAATCTGCTTGCCATCGGTAAAGGCAACGGCGGCCGGGCCATCCCATGGCTCCATCAGCGCGGCGTGATATTCGTAAAACGCCTTGCGTTCCGGCGACATGGACTGGTTGCCAGCCCACGCCTCGGGGATCAGCATCATCACGGCATGCGCCATGGAATAGCCGCCGCGCACGAGGAATTCGAGCGCGTTGTCGAAGCAGGCGGTGTCCGACTGTCCCTCATAGGAAATCGGCCAGAGCTTGGAGATATCTTCGCCAAACAGCGGCGAGGCAACGGAAGCCTGACGCGCCGCCATCCAGTTGACGTTGCCGCGCAGCGTGTTGATTTCGCCGTTATGGGCCACCATGCGGTACGGGTGCGCCAGCTTCCAGGATGGGAAGGTGTTGGTCGAGAAACGCTGGTGGACGAGTGCCACGGCACTTTCGAAACGCGGGTCGGACAGATCCTTGTAGTAGGCGCCGACCTGATAGGCCAAGAACATGCCCTTGTAGACGATGGTCGAGGAGGACAGCGATACCGGATAGAAATCCTGCGCTTCCTTGCCGCCGCCTGCATCATAGATGGTGTTGGAAATGACCTTGCGGATCAAGAACAGCTGACGCTCGAAATCGGCATTGGTTGCGGCATCGCGGCCAGCACCGATGAAGACCTGCACATGGTGCGGCTCTGTTGCAGCGATATCGGGCGCTTCCGACAGAGAGGAGTTGTCGACTGGAACATCACGGAAGCCGAGGAATTGCTGTCCCGCATCGGCAACAACGTCGATGATGACCTTCTTATAGTGCTCGATCTGGGCTGCATCGCGCGACATGAAGATGTGGCCAACGGCATATTCGCCAGCCTTCGGCAGTGTGACGCCCTGAAGCGCCATTTCTTCGCGGAAGAATTTGTCGGGAATTTGCACCAGAATGCCCGCACCATCGCCCATCAAGGGGTCGGCACCGACGGCACCGCGGTGGGTCAGGTTTTCGAGAATGAACAGCCCATCCTTGACGATCTGGTGCGACTTCTGGCCCTTCATATGGGCGACGAAGCCGACGCCGCAGGCATCATGCTCGTTGCGCGGATCATAAAGACCCTGCTTTGGAGGCAGACCACCAATCGTCGCGCGCACGGCAGCCTTGGGCTGGGCGCTCGTCGGACAGTCATTGGTCAACATCGCCGCGGCGTTTTCGCCTTCCAGCTTGATCGTCATTTTTCGTCCCTCCTGCAACAGGTTGCATGGCTTCACGCAGAGAGGCGGGCGCTCGACCTCTTCACCGTTTCCGGATAGTGGTTTCGCTTCCGCTTGTCAATTTAGGACAGCATTGCTGTCTTAATTCTGGTTGGATTTTGACAGAAACGGCCGCGCTCTGCAAGTCCACCTCAACATTTTATAAACGTACAAAATGACGCTAAATGTCTCGGTCGTGAATCTTCGCGCAATTTTCTTCCGGAAAAACCACGAAATCGTTGCTTTCATTGCCGGATTTGCGTTCCCGAAGATAAGGCCATAAAACGACAATCGTTTGGCAGACCAGCCACTCCCGCCATCGTCAACTCATCGAAAGTGCAGACCCATGTTTTTTGCTTCCGACAACTGGGCAGGCGCCCACCCCGCCATCAATGAGCGGCTGATGAAGGAATCCACCCGCTTTGCCGCCGCCTACGGCACAAGCGAACTGGACCGCGCCATCGAGAAGCGCTTCAACGAGATTTTCGAGCGCGAAGTCGCTGTCTTCTTCGTCGGCACCGGCACCGCTGCCAATTCTCTGGCCATGGCCAGCGTCGCCCGCCCCGGCGGCATCGCTTTTTGTCACTCCGAAGCGCATGTCATCGAAGACGAATGCGGCGCGCCGGTCTATTTTTCCAACGCCTCGCGCCTGATGCCGGTCGCCGGACCCAACGGCAAAATGCTGCCGAAAAACCTCGAAGCCGCCATCGGCCGCTTCCCGCCCGGCTCCATCCATCAGGGCCAGCCGATGCTGGTGACGCTGACCCAGGCGACCGAACAGGGCACGGTTTACGAACTCGATGAAATCGACGCCATCTCGGCAATTGCCAAAAAGGCTGGCGTTCCCTTGCATATGGACGGCGCGCGTTTCGGCAACGCTATGATGGCGCTGAACACGACACCAGCCGAAATGACATGGAAGCGCGGCGTCGATATTCTCTCCTTCGGCGCGACAAAGAACGGTTGCTGGTGCGCCGAAGCCATCGTCTACATGGACCCGAAAACCGCAGAAGACCTGCCCTTCATCCGCAAGCGCTCCGCCCAGCTCTTCTCCAAAACCCGCTTCATGGCCGCCCAATTCGATGCCTATTTCAAGGATGATCTCTGGCTGGAACTGGCCGCCCACGCCAACGCTATGGCAACCCGCCTGCGCGAAGGCCTGTCGGCTTCCAACAGTGCACGCCTGGCCTGGCCGACCCAATCCAACGAGCTTTTTGTGGTGCTGAACAAGGACAAGGCCAAGGCCGCCAAAGAAGCCGGTGCCAGCTTCTACGACTGGCCCGTGCCGCATGACATGCCGGAACCTGTGGGCGAGAACGAACAGCTCATCAGGCTTGTGACCAGCTTTGCAACGCTGGAAAACGACGTGGATGATTTCTTGCGGATTTGTGGCGGGGCTTGAGGCCAACAAGGTCTGATGTGCGCAAAACTCGCGCCATGCGTCATCCTCGGGCTTGACCCGAGGATCTATCCACCTCTCGGTTTTGGCAACGTGATTGGATCCTCGGGACAGGCCCGAGGATGACGTCAGTGGGCTTGGCAAATAAGGCCGGAACGGCAGAAGCATAAACTTATACAACACTCCCCGGCACCATCCCTTTCGCCATCACCAGTTTTGACAGTGCCTCCACCAGTTCCGCATCAGCCCCCTTCCTCGGCTGGAGCACGAATTCCACATCTTCCAGTGCCGGAAGCGCGCCCTTCGGCAGCTCCCGCAAGCCCGATGGGGCCATGCTGCGGGGCTGGACCAGAACGCCCATTCCGGCGCGCGCGGCGGCGGTTAGGCCGCTGAGGCTGCCGCAGGTGCAGACGATGCGCCAGGCGACACTGGCGCGGTCGAGCGCTTCCTGGGCTGCCTTGCGGGTGATGCTTGGCGGCGGGAATGCGATAAGCGGCAGGGCGTTTTCGCGCGACAAAACGGCATCCGGGTCTTTTGCCAGCCAGACCAGCGGTTCACGGTAGAGGAAATGGCCGAGGTGATCGCCCAGCCTTCTTTTGGCCAGCACCACATCCAGCTCACCATTGTCCTGCATTTCGTAAAGAGAGCCGCTGAGTGCCACCGTCAGCTCAAGATCGACCAGCGGGTAGAGCCGCGTGAACTCCTCCAGAATGACGGTCAGGCGACTGGCGACGAAGTCTTCGGAGACGCCGAGGCGCAGGCGGCCACGCAGCCTGCTTTCACCGAACAAAGCCGCGACCTTGTTATTGATATCCAGCATGTTGCGGGCGTACCCCAGCAAGGCCTCCCCCTCTGGCGTCAGGCGCACGCGGTGGGTATCACGCGCGATCAGGCGTTGACCGAGAAAGGCTTCCAGCCGTTGAATATGCTGGCTGAGCGTGGACTGGCCGATCCCCAGGCGTTCTGCGGCGTGGGTGAAACTCATGGTCTGTTCCAGCGCAATGAAACTGGCGAGGTGTTGGAGGTTCAGCATGATCATCCTGGAACGTGATAACTGTTAGTTTTTGCATCTCGTTTCATGATGAGCGATACTGCGCACGAGTTCAAGACGAAACCGAATAACGGAAAGACGTCCCACCATGTCCCGCTTCCTGCCAGACCGCTTCACCATGATGCTGGTTGCCACTGTCATCGTTGCTTCACTGCTGCCGATCAGCGGAGAGCCGGCGCATTATTTCTCTATCGCGACCAAATGTGCGATTGCACTGCTGTTCTTTCTGCATGGTGCACGGCTGGCACGGGACGTCGTTGTTGCGGGCATTTTGCATTGGCGTCTGCATCTCGCCATTCTGCTCGTCACCTTTGGCCTGTTTCCGCTGCTCGGCGTCGGGTTGGGTTATATCCCTGAAAGCATCCTACCCGCCCCGCTCTACCTCGGCGTCCTCTTTCTGTGTGTGCTGCCGTCTACGGTGCAATCCTCCATCGCGTTCACTTCCATGGCAGGTGGCAATGTCCCAGCTGCAATTTGCTCGGCGTCGGCCTCCAATATTTTCGGCATGTTCCTGACACCGCTGCTGGTCGGTTTGCTGTTTACCGTCGGTGGTCAGGGTGGAGGCTTTTCACTGGATGCGTTCGCCCAGATTTTCCTGCAATTGCTGCTGCCCTTCATCGCAGGTCAGTTGCTCCAGCCATGGATCGGCGACTGGATACGCGCCCGCAAGACACTGCTGTCTCCGGTGGATCGCGGCTCCATCCTGATGGTCGTCTATCTCGCCTTCAGTGAAGCCGTCATCGAAGGTATCTGGAAGGAATTCACCCTGCGAGACATTGCCGTCCTCATCGGCATCAATATGCTCCTGCTAGCGGTTGTTTTGTGCGTCACTATGTTCGGCAGTCGTCTGCTGGGCTTCAAGAAAGAAGACGAAATCACCATCACCTTCTGCGGCTCCAAGAAAAGCCTTGCGAGCGGTGTGCCGATGGCGGGCGCGATCTTCGCGGGTCAGAGCATCGGCGCCATTGTGCTGCCGATCATGCTGTTTCACCAGATTCAGTTGATGGCCTGCGCCGTGATTGCGCAACGCTATGCCAACAAGGCCAAGGAAAAATCGCAGCGCATAGCCGACGAGCTTGTACTGCCGGAAGCGTAAACAAAAACGGCCCCGCAAGGGGCCGTTCGTATCATCGGATGAGAAGATCAGTTGACCTGTGTTGGCGTAACCTGCGCTTCGATCTGCTTTGGCTCATCCGTCACGTCTGAAACAATCGCGATGCGACGTGGTTTCATCGCTTCTGGAATGTTGCGGAAGAGATCGATGTGCAGCAGGCCGTTCTTCAGAGAAGCGTTCTGTACCTCGACGTGATCGGCAAGCTGGAAGCGGCGCTCAAAGGCGCGCTTGGCAATGCCGCGATAGAGGAATTCGCCCTCATTGTCCTTGGTGTCTTCTGCCTTTTCAGCCTTGACCGTCAACACGTTGGCGCGAGACTCGATGCTGAGTTCGTTCTCGTCAAAGCCAGCGACCGCCATGGTGATGCGGTAGGTGTTTTCGCCGGTGCGCTCTATGTTGTAGGGCGGGTAGGCCTGTGCCTGCTCCGGCTGGCCAAGACCATCGAGCATGGAGAAAAGACGGTCGAAACCGACTGTGGAGCGGTAAAGTGGGGAAAAATCAACGTGACGCATGGTGTCCTCCTAGGAAGCGACTGTTTGCGGTTATGGCCCTCACCCCGTTTGGGCGATGAGTGACCGGATACGGCCCCGTTCTGGCGACCGTGACCAAGAGATGGGAAGGCCTGTCGCGGAGTTCAAGAGGATTTTTCGCCCCAGCTGCGATGTGAACTTTATCTGAACGAGAGATTCCGAAATCGTTCATTTTACCATCGCTAAATAAGCAGCATCGGAGGCTATCTCCGGCGGCAGAAGTGTAACGTCCCTTCTTCTTCTGTCATCTTCGCCGGAACCGCGACTGCTAACACCGACGGTTCCGGCAATTTTTCCCGCAATGCGCACCTTTTCCTTTGACGCCAACCGGCCCGCCACCTATCCCGTTCTGAAACACCTTCTCAGTGCCAAGTCGGAAACAGCACCCATGACCGAAGCCATATTGCACGCCACCCCGGGCAACCCCGTGCCCGAAAACCACATTGCAGGCTTCTTCACCGGTCACAAAAACAGAAAGCTGCGCTACGCCATTTTCCGCTCCAGCCGGTCCGTGGCGCGCGGCACGATTGTGCTGCTGCATGGTCGCAACGAATGTATCGAGAAATATTTCGAGACGATCAACGACCTCACCGCAAAAGGCTTCTGGGTCGCCACCTTCGACACGCGCGGACAGGGCGGATCGGACCGGCTGCTGAAGAAAGTGCAGGCTGGTTACGTCCGACGCTTTGCCGATTACGGCAAGGATATCTCGCTGTTTTTAGAGCAGGTGGTGCTTCCCGACGCGCGCTTGCCCTTTTTCATGATCGCCCATTCCACCGGCGGACTTGCCGCCCTTTCCGTTGCACCGATGCTGTCCAACCGCATCGAGCGGATGGTGCTGAGCTCACCCTTCGTGTCGCTCAGCGGCCAGTCGCTGCCAGCAGGGTGGATCAGGATCATCGCTACACTGCTGACCCTCACCGGCTTTGGCGGCGTCCAACTGGGCAAGGACCAGCGAGAACGCCAGTTCGAGGGCAATCCCCTGACATCGGACCCGGTGCGCTTTGCCCGCAATGCGTCCATCGGCCTCAAACATCCCGAACTCTTCATCGGTGCTCCCACGGCGCGCTGGCTGTTCGAAGTGTTGAAGACCATGCCCTGGGTAACGAGACAGGATCATCTGACCAGGATCACCGTCCCCACACTCATCCTCGCGCCGATGCTCGACACCATCTCCCGCTACGCCGCGCTGGAAGAACTTTCCCGCAACTTCCGCGCTGCCCAACTCATCCCCATCACCGGCGCCCGCCACGAATTGTTTCTGGAACGGGATGTCTATCGCACCCAGGCCCTAGCCGCCATCGACGCGTTTTTCGCGCCGGAGGACTGAGGCGGCGAGAGAGCATGTCCCAGTTGAAGGGAATTATCCCACTCGACTGGCACGCCCTGAATAAAAAATGGCGGCGCAAAAGCAGCCGCCATCAGGATTTTTTAGATGAAGCTGTGGCGAGGCCAAGGCCTTGCCATAAGCATGATCATTCCATGCCGAGTGCGGCCATGTAGGTCTGCAAAATCGTTTCTTCCTCGATACGCTCGTTGGCGTCTTTCTTGCGCAGACGGATGATCGTGCGAATGGCCTTCGTGTCGTAACCGCGGCCCTTGGCTTCGCCCATCACATCCTTGATATCGCCCGAAATCGCGGCCTTTTCTTCTTCGAGACGCTCGATGCGCTCAATGAACTGGCGCAGTTCGGCGGCGGCGACGGTTTCGGTTGTGGCTGTTTCGTCCATCATTTCATCCTTCATGGTGGCGGCTCGTCTGGAGCCTTGTGCGTCACACGGCGAAGTCTTCGCCTGCTGCCGTTGCGGGCAGCTGAAATTCCCGGCTGGTGAACTGCCCGGCTGCGAGCCTCACGTCAAGCCGTTTTGGGCCACAGCGCCCTTATTCCTTTGGTGAGTTCTGCGCGAATGCGACTTTCTGGGCGTCGCTCGCCTCGGCCTGATGCAGGCTTTTCCACGTATCATAGGGCATGCCGTAGACCATCTCGCGCGCAACGTCCTTGCTCACCTCATGGCCAGCATCCCTGGCCGCTTCCGCGTACCAGTTGGACAGGCAGTTGCGGCAGAACCCAGCTAAATTCATTATGTCGATGTTCTGCACGTCCGTTCGCTTTTGCAAATGGCTGACCAGCCTGCGAAACGCCGCCGCTTCGAGCTCCATTTTCTGCCGTTCGTCGAGTTCGCTCATCATGGTCTCCGCTCAATAGGGCCCGGTTCGCGAGGCGAACTGCCGGTATTCGTGCAGGGTGGGATCATCGTTCATTGCGGCAAAAATGGGGGCGAGCCGTGCTCCCCAGTCGGCAATACCCGCCTCATCGCCAATCAGGTCTTGGCGCACTTCAAGGAGCGCATGGGGAACGCCCTTCAACATGCAGTGACGATACATCGTGTCGCCCTTCAGCGCGCCGTCATAGGGCTCATTGTCTCCCACCAGAATATCGCCCGCGGCTCGCAGATGCGCCAGCAGAGGCCTGACCGCCCGGTGATCCGTGTCCCACAGCACCGCTGCATGCCATGGGCGCGCGATCTCTTTCCAAAACGGCGTGTAGGAATGGAGCGACAAGACCAGTGGCGCCTTGCCGGATGTCGAGGCCACGCGGTCAAGTACCTTGCCCACGGCATTGTGATAGGGCCGGTGATACGTGTTGAGACGCGAATTCCACTCATCAGGGGTAATCGGATGGTTGCCGGGAATGATAGCTCCATCGGAGATTTTCATAATGAGGGTCGGGTCGTCCTCGCCCCTGTTAGGATCGATCAGCAGGCGGGAGAAGCGGCTCATCACTGCGGGCACACCCAGTTGCGCGGCCAGTTTGCGCGTCAAACCTTCGATACCGATGTCGAAAGCGATGTGCCTGTGAAAAGCGGCTTGCGGCAGACCCAGATTCCCGTATTTTGACGGCAGAAGGTTCGTGGCGTGATCTGCAAGCAGGACCATGCCTTTGTCATAATCACCTTCTAGGATTTCGTATGGCTGGAAGTCTGACATTTGGGATTTCTTGATAGCCGCTGAGGAGAGACGCTTGATGGCATGGCTAGACGCCACGCGCAAGTTTGGAAGCCCGGACAGCCATCGGCACCGACGTACGAGAGACCCCACCGGAGATATAATCGATTGAACTCGCGTTGACTTTCTCGGGCGTCCGCGCCAAGAAGTGTTCTCTTATCATAACCATGGAATCCGGATGGAAGCCGTGCCACACACATTCTCCGCTCTCCTTGCTAAATACCGGCGCGCGATACGCTTTTTCTCTGCAGCCGCCGTTCTCAGCACCCCCCTCCTCGTTGCCCAGCCGGCATGGGCGGACTTCCGTGTCTGCAACAGCACGCAGAACCTCGTCGGCGTCGCCATTGGCTATCGCGGACAGGAAGGCTGGGTCAGCGAAGGCTGGTGGCAGGTGCCTGCCTCCACCTGCGCCACGCTAATCGAAGGCGAGTTGCAGTCACGCTATTACTATCTCTACGCTGAAGACGCCGCCCGTGGTGGCCGATGGACTGGTGACGTCAACATGTGCGTTGCCGAAAACGAGTTCAAGATCAACGGTGTAGACGATTGTTACGCCCGTAGTTTCCAGCGCATGGGTTTCAAGGAATACGATACGGGCAGACAAGGAAGCTGGATGGTCCAGCTTTCGGACACGCCAGGTACACAGGAAAGTCAGAACTGATGAAGCGCAATCGTAAAGTCAAAATCCTTGCAACTCTCGGGCCTGCTTCGTCCGATGAGGCAATGATCGAGAAGCTCCATTTGGCTGGCGCCGATCTTTTCCGCATCAATATGAGCCATGCCAGCCATGATGTGATGCGCAGCCTGATCCAGCGCATTCGCGCCGTGGAAAGCCGCGTTGGCCGCCCCATCGGCATTCTGGCCGACCTTCAGGGCCCGAAACTGCGCGTCGGCAAGTTTGCCGAGACCAAGGTCGATCTCGTTCAGGGACAGACATTCACCCTCGATAACAATGAAGCGCCTGGCGACAAGAACCGCGTGTTCCTGCCGCATCCAGAAATTTTGGAAGCCGTCAAGCCGGGTGACCGTCTGCTGATCGACGATGGAAAGCTGCATCTGCGCGCTGAAAAATGCGACGGCAAGAGCATCGTCACGACGGTCGTTTCCGGCACGAAAATCTCCGACCGCAAGGGCATCAGCCTGCCTGATACGCTTCTGGGCGTCGGTGTTCTGACGGACAAGGACCGCGTCGATCTGGACGCCGTTCTGGCCACGAACGAAGTGGACTGGGTCGCCCTTTCCTTCGTTCAGCGCCCCGAAGATCTGGTCGAAGTGCGCAAGATTGCGGGCAACCGCGTCGGCTTGATGTCCAAGATCGAAAAGCCGCAGGCTGTTGAACGCATCGAGGAAATCATCGCGCTATCAGACGCTCTGATGGTGGCCCGTGGTGACCTTGGCGTGGAAATGCCGCTGGAAGCCGTTCCCGGCATTCAGAAGCAGCTGACACGCGCCTGCCGCAAGGCTGGAAAGCCGGTTGTCGTTGCCACGCAGATGCTGGAATCGATGATTTCGGCTGCGGTTCCAACGCGCGCCGAAGTGTCCGACGTGGCTACCGCCGTGTTCGAAGGTGCAGACGCCATTATGCTGTCTGCCGAATCCGCCTCCGGTGACTACCCGGTCGAAGCCGTCTCCACCATGGCTTCCATCGCCAGCACCGTTGAGCAGGATCCCTACTACTCCAACATTATCTACGCACAGCGCCCACAGCCTGAAGCCACTGGCGCAGACGCGATTTCGCTCGCAGCGCGCCAGATCGCCGAAACGCTCGGTCTGTCTGCCATCGTGACCTACACATCGTCAGGCACCACCGGTCTGCGTGCCGCGCGCGAGCGCCCACAGGTGCCGATCATCGCGCTTTCGCCGATCATCCAGACAGCCCGCCGCCTCTCGGTGGTCTGGGGTCTGCACTGTGTGGTCACGGGCGATGCCAGCGACCAGGACGACATGGTCAACCGCGCATGCCGCATCGTCGTGGACGAAGGCTTCGGCAAGCCGGGCAACCGCATCATCATCTCCGCTGGCGTCCCGCTCGGCACCCCAGGCGCCACCAACATGGTCCGCATCGCCTATATCGGCTCCGACGGCCAGAGCGGCGTTTGACGTAATGCAAGCAGCGGCCTGAACGCCGCTGCCCATATCCTGAAATGAAAAAAGCGCAGAACTTTCCGCGCTTTTTTTGTGGCTGGCCTCTGCCGGAATATCAGTTCGAAGAGTACGCCCTGACAATCACATCGACCTGAGCATCGCTCATCTGCTGAACCTGCTCGGTCGTGAAGGATTTGATCTTCGCAGCCGAGAGCCCCGAAAGCGTTTCGGTGCTCAGTCCAGAGATGGCATTCTTCTTGATCGATGCGATCTCCACATCCGTAAAGCTGCTGAGCTCATCAGAAGACAATGTCGCGGTGTGTTTAGCACTCAATGCAGATATCTGCACGCTGTTGAGAGCGGTAATGTTGGCAAGGGTCAAAGCGTCGAAACTGGCCGTACTGAGGGACCCGATCTGCTTTGATGTCAGCGCTTCCAGCTTCTTGACATCGAGACCAGCCATGAGATCGGTCGAAAGACCACTGAGCTGCTTTGCCGTCAAGGCGCCAAACTGGTCATCCGTCAGTGCCGCCATTTGTGCGGTCGAAAGGGCATTCATCTGAGCCGTCGTCAGAGAAGCGATCTGCGCAGTGGTGAGAGCCATAAGCTTACTGCTGGAGAGCCCCGCAAGCGCATCCGTCGTCAGGCCGGAAATGGAGTCCTTCTTCATCGAAGCGATCTCGCTGGAAGTGAAACTGTTGAGTTCATCAGCCGATAGCGTGGCGAGGAGCTTTGCGCTGAGGCCGGCAACCTGACCATCCGTCAAAGCGGCGATGCTGACGGAACTCAAAGCATCAAACTGTGCCGTGGAGAAGGCCGCCAGTTGCTTCGTCGTCATGGCGTCGAGTTTGATACCCGAGAGATTGGCAAGTGTATCAGTCGAGAGACCTGCGATCTGCTTTGCCGTCAATGCTGCGAACTGGCTCGATGTCAGGGCCGCCAATTGCAAAGAGGTCAAGGCCTGCATCTGCGTAGACGTCAGTGCCGATATCTGCGCGGTGGTCAAAACCGCAATCTTGCTGGTTTGAAGACCCGCAATCGCATCCGTCGTAAGGCCGGAAATCGACGTCTTCTTGATCGAAGCGATCTCGCTATTTGTAAAGCTGTTGAGTTCGTCAGCCGTTAGTGTGGCGATCAACTTGGCACCAAGTCCCGAAATCTGTCCGTCGTTCAAAGCCACGATGCTCGATGAATTCAAGGCTTCAAACTGCGCGGAAGAAAAGGCTGCGATCTGCTTGGTGGTCATCCCGTCCAGCTTGCCGCCGGCCAGAGTGGCAATCGTATCCGTAGAAAGCCCGGCGATCTGCCTGGCCGTCATCGCTCCAAACTGCGCCGATGACAGCGACGACAGTTGCGTATCTGTCAGTGCCTGCATCTGGGCGGACGACAGGGCAGAAATCTGGACACTCGTGAATGCGGCAATCGTGGCTGTCGAAAGGTTTGCCATCGCTTCCGTCGATATCGCGGAGACAGCGGTCTTCTTGATGGACGCGACTTCTGAAGCCGTGAACTTATTGAGTTTCTCTGCCGAGAGTGTCGCTATCTGCTTTGCGCCCAGCGCGGAAACCTGGGACGCGTCGAGCGCTTCGATATTAGCCGAACTTAACGCCCCAAACTGGCTGGTCGTCAGCGATGCGAGCTGTTTGCTCGTCATCGCCTTGAATTGCGTAGACGTCAGATCGGTGATGATTTCTTCCGAGAGACCAGCAATCTGTCTGGGAGAAAAGGCAGAAAACTGCGCTCCGCTCAGTGCGCCGAACTGCGTTTTCGTCAGCGATCCGATCTGGGTCGACGACAAAGCGCCAATCTGGACCGTCGTCAGGGCAGCAAGCTTTTCTGTCGTCAACCCGGAGAGCGCCGTCGGATCGATGGAGGAAATCGACGTCTTTTTGATGGAAGCAATTTCAGCGCCGGTGAAGCTGTTCAAATCGTCTGCGGACAGGATCGCAATCTGCGACGAGGTCAGTGCCGACACCTGCCTGCTGTCGAGCGCTTCTATCTGCTCATCGGAAAAGGAATCCAGCTGGTCGGCGTAAAGCGCGCTGATCTGCTGAGTCGTCAGACCGGAAATCTGTCCTGCGCCGATCGCGTCCAGCTGGTCCAGGGACAGGCCGGTCACCGCTTTGGGCGCGAGCTGACTGATGACCTGGTTACTGAGAGAAGAGATCACCCCAGTGTCAAGGACACTGACCTGCGTCGATGTTAGAGCTTTGACTTGCGCCGCACTGAGACCAACAAAGTCGTCACTCGTCAACGTCGAAATCATGGAGGTTGCAAGAGACGCAATCTGCCGCGGTGAGATATTGGCGAGTACAGAAGTCATGAGCGCGAGACACCGTAAATTACTGATCAGGAATGAAGTCTACACAACGAAACTTGCCCCGGTATTGCGCGATAGACTGTGACAGCCGTCGTAACACGGCGCACAAATTCCATCGCAGCCAAAAGGCAGAGTCATCTTGCAAACAGCTATAGTCGGGAACATGGCTCATAAGAGCCGGGCGCATCAAACTAGCTTCATGCGTGCAGAATTCTATAAACTCTGCCTGTGCGCCGAGAGACGAAACCGTCTCGATCTACATGGTCTAATCAGCAAAAATCTAAATGAGACACTTACTATACTAACCATCTGTACAATAACAATACAGATAATTCTCGTCAAGATCACACCGCCAAGTTTATGCAACCCCCACTACCAAATAAAACAAAAAGGCCCTGTCATAGGTATGACAGGGCCTTTTCTATTTCTGGATGCACAATCAGTGCAAAATTCAGGGCATTTTGATCGGTGTGCTGAAGCGGCTGGAGTCGATCGCTGCGGCACCCGGGCGGAAGCTGGCGGTTGCGGCAGAGGCGGACATGTCGTGGCTCAGCATACGGTTGTTGACGACGCGTGGGGCCTTGACTGCGCGACCGGTTGCACCCTTGTCCTGGCTCAGTGCCCAGTCGGAGATTGCTTCCTGCGTCAGACGACCGCCGCTGACCATGGCCTTTTCAGACACGGCTGCATCCTGCTTGCTTGGGCGGCCACCCTTGGTGGGAAGACCGGCAACCAGACCGCTGTCCTTTGCACGGGGCTTCACGTCGAATGCGTCGCCATAGGCGGCAGCGGCAGACGGAGCAGCCTTGGCCGTCTCTATACGCTTGGCGGCAGGCTGTGTCGCCGCGGCGCTACGATCCAGCGAAGCCGGGAACTGTGCAGCCGATGGCATGGCAGTCGCCGTGATGGACGAACGAGCATCCTGTCCGCTCTGCTCAAGGGCAGCGACAACCACGGGCGAAAGGCTTGCCTGCTGCTGCTCGGCATCGTCTTCCTGGCCATCGGTGTCTGCATTGGCAGAAGCAAGCAGCGCTTCGGCAACAGCCGGACGGTTGGCCGGAACCGGAACGTGGGCCGCCAGCGCATCACCCGGCATATCTTCGGAGCCGAGAGCTGCGGTCATGACGGAACCATCGGCGTCACCCTTCATGCGGCGCGGCCCGAGAAGGGTCGGCACAGGAATGGAATATTGTGCCAGATCGGCGAACTGCTGCTCGGCAGGTGCGGCTGTCGGCGTTGGCATGGTTGCGGCCTGAAGCGCATCCTGCGCGGCATTACGAGCCGGTGAATAGAGTGCCGTGGCCAGACCCGTCTGGTTTTCCTGATTGCGGAATGCAGGACGTGCCGTTGGCAACGGGGCATCGACAACGCCCGGCAGCGGCTGAGCGGATGCGACAGCAACTGCGGCTGGCGCCTCTTCCGGCTCCTGCGCAACGGGCGCAGCGGCAGGCGCCGAAGACCGGGCTGCAGGTGCAGGTGTTGCAATGCTTTCGGAATCTTCGTCCTCGTCACCACCGCCAAACAGCGTGGCCAGCAGGGTCTTGCGCTTGCCGCCGGAGGAAGAGCTGGCGGGACCGTCACCGGCTGTACCGGCGACCTGAACCGACGAAGAGCTGACGCGCTTCTTGTAATCGGCAAGGGCCACATCATAGCCCGGCAAAGGCTTGCCATCGGCAGGCAGATGGATGGTGTTGCCTTTGGGGAAAATACGCACGAGTTCCTGACGGCTCATGCGCGGCCAGGCACGGACATTGCCGACATCGAGATGCACGAAAGGCGAGCCGGAGGTCGGGTAGAAACCGACACCACCGATCTGCATCTGCATGGCGATTTCGCGAAGACGGGAAAGTTTGACGCCCGGAATGTAGAAATCCATGGCCTTGCCCAATGTGTGCTGGCTGCTCTTTGCGACACCCTTGGTGCGCGACCGCAGCATGCCATTGGTTTCTGGCGAGCGGAAAGCAGAGACGACATTGATATAATCGGTGCCACCGGAACGGCGGTAAACTTCCCACACCAGATCGAACAGACGCGGGTCCATCTTGGTCGGCTGGTTGCGACGCCAGTCACGCAGGAAGCGGTTCAGCTCCTGAAGACCTTTGGCGTCATACTTGCCGTTTCGCTTGAACGTGATGACGGCTTTTTCTTTGGTGTGGATATAATAGAGCTTGAGACTACGGGTTTCGGCGGCGGCCTGCGTCGCCGAAAGTCCAAGAGCGGGCATGGCGACCAGCATCAGGCACACGCATGTAACGACGCTTGCCGATAGCTTCGTGCCTATATCTTTAATCAAGCCGCGCGCTATCTTGCCCGAGAGCGCGATATTCCGATGCAGATAAAGCAATTTGATCCCCGCCTGGCAGACAATTCGTCACATTGTCCCACATGAACCTCAATTACGGTCACACGATGGCAATTTTGCCACACATGGACATTCATCCTCTATATAGTGAATGCGATACTAACAAGAGGTTTATAGACCGTAAGTGAATATCCTTGCCCAGGAGTTAACAAATATCGGTTTTGCTAAACTAAGCCGGCTTTGCCGCCATCAAGCGGCATCACGCAGCGGATCATCGGGATCAATGCCATAATCCTTCAACTTACGGTATAGTGTCGACCTTCCAATGCCGAGTTTGCGGGCCACCTGGCTCATCTGTCCACGATAGAACCGCAGCGCAAACCGGATCAGTTCCTCTTCGATATCGGCAATCTTGCGCACATCACCGCTGTCATCGGTCGAGGCAATCAGGCTACCGCCGGGAAAGACGGCGCCGGTCGAGCGATCCTCGTCATTCGCCATAGCCTCCATCACGGACACGATGTCGGCGGTGCTGCTGCGTGTTTCGACCGGTGGCGGTGCGATCAACAGGGAACGCTCGCTCGGGCGGTGCGGCATGTCTTCCACGGCCACGCCGTCCATGAACTCGGGCACCTGAAGCGCGATCTGAGGGAAATCCGCTTCCGTCAACTCGTCACCCTGGGCCAGAACGACCGCGCGAAACACGGCATTTTCCAGTTGGCGAATATTGCCCGGCCAGTCGTACGCCGTCAGCAAGGCCAGCGCACCGGCGCTCACACCCAGCGAATGCGGCAGTTTCTGCTCGACGGAGAAGCGTTCTGCAAACACCCGCGCCAGATAGGGAATGTCTTCCTTGCGGCGACGAAGAGCCGGAATGGTGATGGGGAAGACGTTGAGGCGATAATAGAGGTCCTCGCGGAAGCGGCCTTCCTTGACCTCTTCGATCAAATCCTTGTTGGTGGCCGAAATCAGCCGGACGTTGACCTTCTGGACACGTGCCGAACCGACAGTCTCGATTTCGCCCTGCTGCACCGCGCGCAAAAGCTTGACCTGCACTTCGAGCGGCAGATCGCCGATCTCGTCCAGAAACAGCGTGCCGCCATCGGCTTCCATGAACTTGCCCATGTGCTTTTCGGTGGCACCGGTAAAGGCACCCTTCTCGTGTCCGAACAGGATGCTCTCGACAAGATTATGGGGAATGGCACCGCAATTGACGGTGATGAACGGCTTGCCAGAACGGTCGCTGCCGGACTGAACGGCGCGCGCGATCATTTCCTTGCCGACGCCGGATTCGCCTTCCAGCACCACTGGAATATTGGACTGCGCTGCCCGCTGCGCTAGCTCGATAACCCGCAGCATGGCCGGGCTTGCCGACACGATATCGTTGAAATTGACGGCGTGGTTGCGCGAACGTTTGCCGGTGCGGGCCTTCGCCTCACGCTGGTCCAGCTTCAACGCATTGGCAATGGCCGAACCGATGCGCTCTGGCGACACGGGCTTGACCACGAAATCGAAAGCACCGGCGCGCATGGCCTGCACCACCGTATCGATGCCGCCCTGGCCGGTCTGGACGATGACAGGCACATCCGTGCCCAGCTCTCCGACAGCCTTGAGAAAAGACAGACCGTCCATCTCCGGCATCATCAGATCAAGAACGATCACGCTGATATCGCCGCTGTGTTGTTTCAACAGCTCCAGTCCGACCCTGCCGTTTTCGGCAAGGATTGGGTGGTGACCATAACGCTCCACCGCTTGTTTAAGCAGGCGGCGCTGAACAGGGTCGTCATCGATAACGAGTACTTGCGCTGTCATGTCAGGCTCCGGTTTCCGGTTTATGGACCTGCTTCATGCTGGCCCTTTGAACCGAATGTGGCACGGAAGGCTTGAACATCCAGTTTTGAGATTTGCTTGCATTTTATGCATTGCCACGGGAAACAGAGCCCCCATATGCTTTGGCGAAGAGATAAAGAGGAAAGCCCGACATGACCTTGACGACATCGATCCCCCTGCCCGCCTTTTCGCCCGCAGACGCAGGGGCCGCCGCCCTCGGTGACCTCCCGACATGGAAGCTGTCCGATCTCTACCCCTCTGCCGATTCACCGCAATACAAGGGCGCACTGGAAAAGGCAGCCAGTGACGCCAAGGCGTTCGAGGCAAAATGGAAGGGCAAGCTGGAAGCAGCCGCCAAACTTTCAGGCGATCAGGGTCTTGGTGCCGCGCTGAAGGAATATGAAGCGCTGGACGATCTTCTCGGCCGCATCGGCTCCTTCGCGGGCCTCACCTATTTTTCCGATACATCCAACCCGGCCAACGGCAAGATTTATGGGGACGCCCAGTCGAAGCTCACCGAGATGTCGTCGAACCTGCTGTTCTTCGCGCTTGAGCTGAACCGCATTGATGATGCGACGATCGATGCAGCCATCGCCAACGATGCGCTGACCGGCCACTACAAGCCGTGGCTGGTGGATTTGCGCAAGGACAAGCCGCACCAGCTGGATGACAGTCTGGAACAGCTGTTCCTCGAGAAGTCGATGACCAGTGCCGCCGCCTTCAACCGCCTGTTCGATGAGACCATGTCGGAGCTGCGCTTCGAGGTCGACGGCAAGAGCCTGGCGCTGGAAGAGACGCTGAACCTGCTTCAGGAACCGGACACGGAAACCCGTAAAAAGGCAGCGCAGGCGCTGAGCGCAACCTTCAAGGACAATCTGCGCGTCTTCACGCTGATCACCAACACGCTCGCCAAGGATAAGGAAATCTCCGACCGCTGGCGCAAATTCGAAGACATCGCCGACAGCCGCCACCTGGCCAACCGCGTCGAGCGCGAGGTGGTGGATGCGCTGGCACAGGCGGTGACGCAAGCCTATCCGCGCCTGTCGCACCGCTATTATAAGATGAAGGCCAAGTGGCTCGGGATGGAGCAGATGAACTATTGGGACCGCAACGCGCCGCTTCCCGATACATCCAATGCCGTCATTCCTTGGGACGACGCCAAGGACATGGTGCTCACAGCCTATGGTGACTTCGCACCCGAGATGGCCGATATCGCCCGCCGCTTCTTCGATGAGGAATGGATCGATGCCCCTGCACGCCCCGGCAAGGCACCCGGCGCCTTCGCGCACCCAACCGTGCCCTCCGCACACCCTTACGTGCTGGTCAATTATCTCGGCAAGCCGCGTGACGTGATGACGCTGGCCCACGAGTTGGGCCATGGCGTGCACCAGGTATTAGCCGGTGGACAGGGTGCACTGATGTGCGCCACACCGCTGACGCTGGCCGAAACGGCATCGGTCTTCGGCGAAATGCTGACCTTCCGCAAGCTGCTGGATGGCACCAAGGACAAGCGCGAGCGCAAGGCGCTTCTGGCCCGCAAGGTCGAAGACATGATCAACACGGTCGTGCGCCAGATTGCCTTTTACGAATTCGAGCGCAAGGTGCACACCGCCCGCAAGGACGGCGAGCTCACCGCAGAGCAGATCGGCGAGCTCTGGCTCTCCGTCCAGCAGACAAGCCTTGGACCAGCGATCAAGATTTCCGAGGGCTATGAGAACTGGTGGACCTACGTTCCCCACTTCATCCACTCACCCTTCTATGTCTACGCCTATGCGTTCGGCGATTGCCTCGTCAACTCGCTCTATGCGGTCTACCAGAATGCCGAAACCGGTTTCCAGGACAAGTATTTCGAGCTGCTGAAGGCTGGCGGCACCAAGCATCATTCCGAACTGCTGAAGCCGTTCGGTCTCGATGCCACCGACCCGTCCTTCTGGAACAAGGGCCTGTCGATGATCGAAGGCTTGATCGACGAGTTGGAAGCGTTGGATAAAGAATGAGAGGACCGGCAACGCTCCAATCTCGGGCAAGCTTCGCCGGTTCTACATATCTTACTTTACGGAAACAGCATGACGGACGACGCGCATGAAACGCAAACCGGGTGACCTGACATTGCGGGAAACGCTCCGCTGGGAGCCCACCACCGGCTTCCAGCGGCTGGAACAGCACATGCGCCGCCTGCTGCGCTCTGCCGATGCGCTGGGTTTTCGCGCACCCGCCGATACCGTGAAAGCGTTGAACGCCGCCGTCAGCGGCAGCGAGCCGATGACCGTTCGTGTAGTGATGAACTACAAGGGCGAACTGGACATAACAGCAGAGCCATTCGTTCCACTTTGTGAAGGTGCCGTATGGCGGGTGAAGATCGCGGAGAAGACGCGGCTCGATTCCAGCGACACGTTCTACCGCCACAAATCCTCGCGCCGTGAACCCTATGATGCCGCACGCGCGGAGTTTTCAACCAAGGAAGCGGATGAAGTCCTGCTTTTGAACGAACGCGGCGAAATCTGCGAGGGCTCGACCACCAGCGTCTTTGTGGAGGGTGCGGAAGGCCAATTGCTGACGCCGCCGCTCGACAGCGGCATTCTGCCGGGCGTGCTGAGGGCCGACCTCATTCGGGAACGCAAGGCGCGCGGACAGGCGCTGAAGCCCGCGGATTTGGCGGGACGGAAATTGTTTGTTGGTAATTCATTGCATGGGTTGGTGGCGGCGGAGTTGGTTTGAGGTGGATTAATTGGTGGGCACAGGGTGTGGCTTACCCCCTCTGCCCTGCCGGGCATCTCCCCCTCAGGTGGGGAGATCGACCCGTGGCAAGCTTCAGGCCATCTCCTACGTCGAGGTCAAAGCAATGTCAGCGCGCCCAGCCGATCTCCCCCGTTGAGGGGGAGATGCCCGGCAGGGCAGAGGGGGTTGAGCCACACCCAAAACAGCCCAACATTACCGCCCCTCACCCCAACACCCATTCCACCCGTGACCGCCCCTTCTGCTTCGCCTCGTACAGTGCACGGTCCGCGCGCTGATATAGCTCCGTACCACTCTCCCCCAGTTGGAACAGCGAAAGCCCTGCCGAGCAGCTATAGCAAAAATCCGCAGCGCCAGGGAAAGGGCAAGACGTCCGCACCTTTTCCAACAGCCGCTCCACGATGCCGATGCACTCGGACAAAACAGTTCGAGGCATGATGAGAGCGAATTCCTCGCCGCCCACCCGACCGAACGTGTCGGAGCGGCGGATGGTGGAGTGGGCAATGCGCACGAAATCACGCAGCACGATATCGCCGCCCTGATGGCCGAAACGGTCGTTGATTCCCTTGAAGAAATCGATGTCCATGATGCAAAGGCCGAACGGGCTTTCGAGGCCCTTCTGGACGTTCTCGACTTGGACGGCAAGTTTGGCGAAAACGAAGCGGCGGTTGGCGGTTCCGGTCAGTTCATCGGTCTGGGCGGCGCGCATGGCAATGTCGCGGTCTTGCCGCAGGCTGCGCTGGTTCTGTCGCAATTCGGTGATATCGCTGCCCACGCACAGCATCCAGCCATCCGCCTGTACCGTCTCCGTCATCCAGATCCAGCGCCCGTCATGCAGGTCCAGTTCCAGCCCGCGAAACGGCAGCTTGCCGCGACGTGACTGCGCCGACAGAAACCACGCCTCGTAATCGGACGTGGTGATGATCAGGCCTTTCCGATCGCGGTAATTCGCGAGCAGAAGGTCAGCCCATGTCGGGAATTCGTCATCAGGAACATTGAAGGCCTGCCGAAATGCACGATTGGCGTGGCGAAGCCTGTCTTCCGTGTCGTAAAGGGCGATAAAGACAGGCGTCATGTCCTGAAGCGCGATGACGCGCTCGATAAGACTATCCAAACTGGCAGTCTCCTGACGCACTCTCGTTTTCTCCGATTGAACCTAACTGCAACTTCTGATCCGCCCCATTATAATTGACGAATTGAAAATTCGTAGTCCGAAGCTATATCGATGATTTTATCAGGAGCCGGGGCCTGACGATTTACCTTTTGCGCAATCTTCATACGCCCGTCATCCGGCTACCCTTTATTGTTGGTGGGTATTCATTTAGCTTAAGCATTGTCTTCACAAAGGAAATTCAGAATGACGGACGTTGAACATCCGATTTACGGCGAAATCACCGGTCCCATCATCATGATCGGTTTCGGCTCCATCGGGCGCGGCACGCTTCCCTTGCTGGAGCGGCACTTCAAGTTCGACCTGTCCAGGCTCGTCGTCATCGATCCGCGTGAAGACATCGCCGACTACCTGCAAAGTCGCAACATCCGGCATGTGCGCGAGCATCTGACCAAGGAAAACTACAAGGATGTGCTGAAGCCGCTCGTCAAGAACGTCGAGGGACAGGGTTTCTGCGTCAACCTGTCTGTCGATGCTTCCTCGGTAGACCTAATGAAGCTGTGCCGCAAATACGGCATGCTCTACATCGACACCGTCGTCGAACCCTGGCCCGGCTTCTACTTCGACACCGATGCGGATAACGCTCAGCGCACCAATTATACGTTGCGCGAAACCATGCTGAAGGAAAAGGCCAGGCGCCCCGGCGGCACCACAGCCGTTTCCACCTGTGGCGCAAACCCCGGCATGGTCTCGTGGTTCGTCAAACAGGCGCTGGTCAATCTGGCAAACGATACCGGTCTGGAATTCGAAGAGCCTGTTGCCAGCGACCGCGAAGGCTGGGCCAAGCTGATGCAGACGCTGGGCGTCAAGGGCGTTCATATTGCCGAACGCGACACGCAGCGCGCAAAAGACCCCAAGCCGTTCAACACCTTCTGGAACACATGGTCGGTCGAAGGCTTCATTGCCGAGGGCATGCAGCCGGCGGAACTCGGCTGGGGTAGCCACGAAAAATGGATGCCAAAAAACGCCAAGAAGCAGAAGAAGGGCTGCAAGGCCGCCATCTTCCTCGATCAGCCCGGTGCCACCACCCGCGTGCGCACATGGTGCCCGACGCTTGGGGCGCAATATGGCCTGCTGGTGACCCACAATGAAGCGATTTCCATTTCCGACTATTTCACCGTGCGCGACAAGCGCGGTCATGTCGATTTCCGCCCCACCTGCCATTACGCCTATCACCCGTGCAACGACGCGGTGCTGTCGCTCTATGAAATGTTCGGCAATGGCGGCGCGGCCCAGCCTGTCCAGCACGTCTTGACCGAAGGCGAGCTGACCGATGGTGCGGATGAACTCGGTGTTCTCCTCTACGGTCACGAAAAGAATGCCTATTGGTACGGCTCGCGCCTGACGCTGGAAGAGGCTCGCAAGCTTGCTCCCAACCAGAATGCGACCGGCCTTCAGGTTTCCTCGGCTGTTCTCTCCGGCATGGTCTGGGCGCTGGAAAACCCGCAGGCCGGTATCGTCGAAGCCGACGAGATCGATTACCGTCGTTGCCTTGGGATCCAGAAGCGTTATCTTGGCCCGGTCGAAGGTCACTACACCGAGTGGACGCCGCTCGATGGCAGGCCCGGCCTGTTTCCTGACGATATCGACACCAGCGATCCATGGCAGTTCCGCAATATTTTGGTGCGCGGCTAAGCACTTGGCGACTACTGGTGCCGGTTTGCAACGCTGGCCGTTTTGTCGGCTGCGCGGGGAACCGGTGCATAGCGGTTGTCGTTCGCTTGCATTAAATTAAACTTCCATCCATGGTCTTTCAAAGTAGATCGGGCAGAATCGCAGGAGACGAAAGAGATGAATTTCAAGACAGGCGCCGCCTTGGTTCTGGCCGCAATTGCCGCCTCTTCATGCGCTCCTAACGCGCCATCGCCTCGCCCCATGGCATCCGCCATGCCGCAGGGTCCGGCGGTTGATGGCCGCTGGGTGGACAAGAACGGCATCGTCTCCACCTTCCAGGCGGGCGCCTTCTCCACACGCTCGACAGACAGCAACACGCTGCTGGCATCCGGCACCTATGTGACGCTGTCGCCAACGCTTTACGAGATCAACATGACCTCGCTGGTGCGCAACACCCAGTCGCGCGTCAATTGCGCGCTGATCTCCCGTTCGCAACTCAACTGCACCACGGACAGCAACAGCCAGTTCACGCTGACGCGTCAGGGCTAAGCCAGCAAAAACAGAGTTCTTGCGTTAATTTCAACGCGCGCGTGCAGCGCGCGTTTTTTATTTGCACAACCCTGTCATATTTCTACTTGCGGCAGATGCTGCGAGATGAAAACATCGCCCTTTGAACCAGTGTCATGATTTCGCGGTAGCTATGGTGGCAGGACAAGCCTCCCGGCTTCGTATACGGCAAAACAGGAGAGAGAAGACGATGAACAGGATTTTGAGATTTGGCCTGATGACCGCCTCGGTCGTTGCGCTTTCCGCCGGTGCGGCCCTGGCCGATTACCAACTCAATATTCTCCACATCAACGATCTGCATTCGCGTATCGAAGCGATCAACAAGTTCGACTCCACCTGCTCCACGGCTGAAGCCGACAAGAAAGAATGCTTCGGCGGCATCGCCCGCGTCAAAAGCGCCATCGACGCCCGCCGCACAGAGTTGGGTGCCAATGCCAATATCCTCGTGCTGGATGCTGGCGACCAGTTTCAGGGTTCGCTGTTCTACACGCAGTATAAAAGCGGCCCTGTTGCCGAATTCATGAACGGCATCGGTTTCGACGCCATGGCCATCGGCAACCACGAATTCGATGACGGCCCGGCAGAATTGCTGAAGCTCATCAATGCGGTGAAATTCCCAATCATTTCCGGCAACACCAAGATTGCCGACGGCTCCGAGCTGAAAGACAAGTTCAAGGGTTACATCATCAAGGAAATGGGTGGCCAGAAGGTTGCCGTCGTGTCTGTGCTGGCCACCGACACCAACGAAACATCCTCGCCCGGCGACAAGGTCACGTTTGAAAACGAGATCGAGTACCTCAAGGGTGCAGTCAAGGAAATCCAGGATCAGGGCGTCAACAAGATCGTCGTGCTCTCGCATGTCGGTTACGTCAAGGATCAGGAAATCGCCCGCTCTGTCGATGGCATCGACGTTATCGTCGGCGGCCACAGCCACACGCTGCTCTCCAGCACCGATCCGAAGGCAGCAGGGCCCTACCCGACGCTCGTCAAAGACCCATCCGGTATCGATGTTCCGATCGTCACCGCCTATGCCTACTCCAAATATCTTGGCGATCTGACTGTCACCTTCGACGATAACGGCGTTGTCAAATCCACCAGCGGCGCACCGAAGCTGCTCGACGCCTCCGTCACCCCTGACGAAGCCTTCACCAAGCGCGTGGCCGAACTGGCCGCCCCGCTGGAAGAGATGAAGCAGAAGGAAATCGGCACCAGCGAAGCCGCCATCGATGGCGCGCGTGAAGTGTGCCGCGTCAAGGAATGCACCATGGGCAACCTGGTGTCGGATGCGCTGCTCGACCGCGTCAAGGACCAGGGCATCACCATCGCCATTCAGAACGGCGGCGGCTTGCGCGCCTCAATCGACGCCGGTCCTGTGACGATGGGCGAAGTGCTGACGGTTCTGCCATTCCAGAATTCCATCGCCACCTTCCAGATCAAGGGCGTCGATCTCGTCGCAGCGCTTGAAAACGGTGCCAGCCAGATCGAGGAAGGCGCAGGCCGCTTCGTGCAGACCGCTGGCCTGAAATACAGCTTCGACCGCTCCAAGCCAGCCGGCAGCCGCATCGTCTCCGTCGAGGTCAAGGAAGGCGACGGCTTCGTCAAGCTCGACCCTGAAAAGACCTATGGCGTTGTGACCAACAACTACACCCGCACCGGCGGCGATGGCTTCAAGACCTTCGCAACCAAGGCCATCAACCCCTACGACTTCGGACCAAGCCTTGAAGATGCCGTGGCCGCCTATATCGGCGCGCACAGCCCCTACAAGCCCTACACCGATGGCCGCGTGATGGATGTAACGCCAGCCGACTACGTTGCCCCGCCAAAGGAAGCTAAGCCCGCAACACCTGCGCCCGCAACGACAGCCCAGGCGCCAGCCGCCACGACACCTGCGGCTCCCGCTCCAGCCTCGACGACACCAACCACCCCGGCACCGGCAACCACGACGTCGGCTCCTGCCACAACACCGGCAGAGGCTGCGAAATATATCGTTGCCCGCGGTGACTCGCTGTGGAAAATCGCCGCCGAGAAATACGGCAATGGTGCGGAGTGGAAGAAGATCGCCGAAGCCAACGCGCTGAAGCGTCCGAACCACATCGAAGTTGGTGAAGAACTGAACGTTCCGGCACAGTAATTGTTCGACATCACTCTATCGAAGCCTGCTCGGTGACGGGCTTCGATAGAAGACTTCATTTTGATCGCGGACGCATAAATGCCGCTTGCAGCAGAGATCAGCGGGTGTGGCTTACCCCCCCCCTCTGTCCTGCCGGACATCTCCCCCTCAAGGGGGGAGATCGGCAAGGCGAGAGACCTTCGCTAAATTGATCGACGCTAAAGATGGCCGCAACGTTGCGGCATATCGATCTCCCCACCTGTGGGGGAGATGTCCGGCAGGACAGAGGGGGGTAAGCCACGCATGCTGACCTCTGCTGCATCACTGTTCAGAACTCAGATGGCTACACTTATATCTATATATCACTCAGCCCTCACCACGCGTTGAAATGCCGCGCAGGTTCTATCAAAAATCAATTCAGATTGGCGGATCAATGCTCTACAACATGATCCAACACGATGGTCCTGGCGTATGTCTGGCCAAACAATGTAGGTTCAGGACTATTTCATGATCGCAGATAACTCCACGCTTCAAACCGCTCATTTCCCCGCAGATCACCCGAAGGTCGCCTTCGGCAAGGTCGGCGTTCTCCTCGTCAATCTCGGCACACCCGATGGCACCGACTACAAGTCGATGCGCCGTTATCTGGCGGAGTTTTTGAGCGACAAGCGCGTGATCGAGTGGTCACGGCTGTTCTGGTACCCCATTCTCTACGGCATCGTGCTGAACAAGCGCCCGCAGAAGGTGGGCAAGGCCTATGAGGAAATCTGGAACCATGATCTGAACGAAAGCTACCTGCGCACCTACACCCGCAATCAGGGCGAGGCGCTTGGCAAGATGCTGACCGACCTGCCGAATGTCGTGGTCGATTGGGGCATGCGTTATGGAAACCCGAGCATTGCCGAACGCATGGACGCGCTGAAGGCGCAAGGCTGTGAAAAAATCCTGCTGTTTCCGCTCTATCCGCAATTTGCGGCGGCCACCACAGCAACCGTCAACGACAAGGCCTTCGAATATCTGATGAAGCAGCGCTGGCAGCCAGCGCTGCGCACCGTGCCGCCCTACCACGATGACGAAACCTATATCGATGCGCTCGCCAACTCCGTCAAAGCGCATCTGGCAACGCTGGATTGGGAGCCTGAAAAAATCCTCGCCTCCTTCCACGGCATTCCGCAGTCTTACTTCAAAAAGGGCGACCCCTATCATTGCCAGTGCATGAAGACCGGTCGCCTGCTGCGCGAAAAACTGGGATTGGACAAGGACCGCTTCATGATCACCTTCCAGTCCCGTTTCGGGCCGGAAGAATGGTTGCAGCCCTACACCGACAAGACGGTGGAGCGGCTGGCCAAGGAAGGCGTCAAGCGCATTGCCGTGATGAACCCGGGCTTCGTGTCCGACTGTCTGGAAACACTGGAAGAAATCGCGGGCGAGGCTGGCGAAATCTTTCACCACAACGGTGGCGAGAAATTTTCGCATATCCCTTGCCTGAACGACAGTTCAGAGGGTATGCGGGTTCTCGAAAAGGTTGTACGCAGGGAGTTGCAGGGCTGGGTGTAAACGCAGCCGACACAACACATGCAGCATATGAGGGAGATGGGGATGCTTGATCTGGGTGGTTTCGATATTGTCGTGATCGTCGTCGTGGGGCTCGTCATTCTGACGCTCTTTGCCGGAATCAAGACGGTACCGCAGGGCTATCGTTACACGGTGGAACGCTTCGGGCGCTACACCCGCACCCTCGAACCTGGCCTCAACATCATCGTTCCGTTCATCGAAAGCATCGGAACGCGCATGAATGTCATGGAGCAGGTGCTGGATATTTCACGCCAGGAAGTTATCACGCGTGATAACGCCAGCGTCACCGCAGATGCCGTTGCCTTCTATCAGGTGCTGAACGCGGCGCAGGCCGCCTATCAGATTTCCAATCTGGAAAATGCCATCCAGAACCTGACCATGACCAACATCCGTTCGGTCATGGGCTCGATGGATCTTGACGAGCTTCTCTCCAACCGTGACGCCATCAATGAGCGCCTCCTGCGTGTTGTCGATGAGGCGGTTGGGCCGTGGGGCATCAAGGTCACCCGCATAGAAATCAAGGATATCGCACCGCCAAAGGATCTCGTGGAATCCATGGGCCGCCAGATGAAGGCAGAGCGTGAAAAGCGCGCACAGGTTCTGGAAGCGGAGGGGTCGCGCGCCGCTCAGATCCTGCGCGCCGAAGGGGCCAAGCAATCCGCCATCCTCGAGGCCGAGGGCCAGCGCGAAGCCGCCTTCCGCGATGCTGAAGCGCGCGAACGTCTGGCCGAAGCGGAGGCCAACGCCACCCGCATGGTCTCGGAAGCCATCGCCGCAGGTGATATCCACGCCATCAACTACTTCATCGCCCAGAAATACACCGAAGCCATGGCGGCCATCGGTACCGCGAAGAATTCCAAGATCGTGCTGATGCCGATGGAAGCCTCTTCGCTGATCGGCTCGCTCGGCGGCATCGGGGCCATTGCCAAGGAAGTGTTCGGCAAGAACAGTGATGCTGCGGCAGCGCCTGAAAGCCCTGCCCCGACACGCCAGCGCAGCTCTGTTCCACCATCCTCCAGCCGCCCATCGGCCCAGACCATCAACGTGACCATCCCCAACAATCCGTTCGGCCCGTCCTCGGAGAGATGAGATGATCGCCAGGCTCGTCACCGATCTCGGCCCGTGGAGCTGGTGGATACTGGCAGCCCTGTTGCTGGCCGCAGAACTGCTGGCACCCGGCGTCTTCCTAATCTGGATCGGTGCCGCCGCCCTCGTCATCGGCGCCATCTCGCTTGCACTTTGGGATACAGCTGTCTGGAGTTGGCAGCTGCAATTGTTGCTATTTGCCGTTCTGTCCATCGCATTTGCGCTTCTTGGCCGCCGATATTACGGCAGAGACCACGCCAAGACAGACGAGCCCTTCCTCAATCAGCGTGAAGCCAGCCTCATCGGGCGAACAGCGACCTTGCATGAGCCGATTGCGGAAGGTCGTGGTCGTATCAAGCTGGATGACACATGGTGGCCGGTACAGGGCAAGGACGCGCCCGCCGGTGCCCGCGTCCGCATCGCCTCTGCCCACGGGCGCACGCTCACCGTGGAGCAGGTTCCGAACTGAAAAGCTGCTGGTTCCCCGCCCGCCTCGTGAGGGCTCGGTTGCTCTCTCGCTGATCCAAGTCTCATTATTTGAGTGTCATGCTGCACTGCACCATGCAACAGATGCATCTCTTATCTTCCTGAAAATCAATTCTGAATTCGATAGCGATGCTGTAGGCATGCTGTCCATTGTCAGATGTATAAAAAGGTTTTCAAGACATGGATTTGCACCCACCCGCAGATATGGAACTGACCCTACGTACCCTCGCCATGCCCGCCGACGCCAACCCGGCAGGCGATATTTTCGGCGGGTGGGTCATGTCACAGATGGACTTGGCCGCCTTCGTTCGCGCCAATGATGTGGCGGGCGGTCGCACGGTCACAGTGGCCGTCAACGAAATCGTTTTTAAGAAACCGGTCAAGATCGGCGACACGCTCTGCGTTTACACCCGCATCGAAAAAGTAGGCCGCACGTCCATCACCCTCAAAATAGAAGCCTGGACCCGCCGCCACTCGCAACAATCCCGCGACAAGGTCACCGAAGCGGTGTTCATCATGGTCGCGGTGGATGACGAGGGGAACCCGACGGCGGTAACGCCCCAAAAATAGGGTAGTCGTCACTGTAGACGCGTATAGCGGTGGGCGACTATGCGGCTGCGCAAAGGAGCGCTGCATTTGCGCCGCAGATCAACGTTTAAACGATCGGCTCAAGTGTAATCCCGCGGAATGACGGTGTCATTCCAAATCCGTCGAGAAAGAGATTTCCGAGGCTATCGATCAACATATAACCGATTGGGCAGCCCACCAAATGCGTCAGAGTGGTTTATCTGCGGGTGTAGGGACGCGTTAAAGTCCGAATGAAATCTTGAACTTAGGCTGCTACAACGAAAAAGCTGGTAAAGCGTTGGTAAAGATTTCGACTGCTGTTTTAAGCCAAGCCATACCGGGAACCTTCTCATAAATTGCTGCGAGATTGGTTGCGTACCCTAGTATCATAGACCCAAAAGAAATAGCGACGGCGCTTGAACCAATTTTAGCGGACTTCGATAAACTTTGAGAAGCCACATCATCAAAAAACTTGCCAACATGGCTGAACACGCGGATGAAAAGGTTTTCTAGCGTTCTTACTAGAGCGAAAGCTACGCGCCTAGCGGCTGTAGCAGGATGAGAAATGGCATCGCTTATTGCTCGTAGGGTTCGCGGCACGTCTGCATCAACTTTAGCAGGAACAGCTTCAAATTTCTCGGCGATCTCATTAGCAATATCTTGTGAACGGCGGATGTCTGCAGCACTGAGTTCTACTTCCAACGCATTTTCTGCATAACGTAACCATTCAGGAAACTGCGCCACATACATAGCGATGTTGGAAAAATGCGCTCTAAGTTTACCGGCCAAAAGTCTTGGAAGTTCGGGCTCAAATTCTCTTCTTTGCTCTTCGCACGCAATGTTGAGAATGCCGAGTTGTACGATATCATGCGTACTTTCTAGTCGAGTTTGGACAGCGATAACGTCTTCAAGAAAGCGCCGATCACAATTTGACTGTCGCAGTTCTTCAATGATTTTTTGCCCGCTTTCAATCAATGTTGAACGGGCTCTGTGCACGTTCTGACTATCTTCCGGTCTACTATTAGCCCTGAGATGCGTTAGAATTAGTTTATCGTTCTTTATATCAAAATGAACAGGCGAAACTTTTTGATCAGGTACTATGTCGCTCAGCAGTGGCAAGTTGCCCTGTACGAATTCGAAATCCTCGATAGGCTGGATAATACTTGCTGGAATGCCACGCAACACATCCCTTAATTTTTCGGCCAAAGAGAACCAATTGTGAGTTTCTTGACCAGTCACAGTCCTACCGTCCTCTTCAAGAATATTTCGTTCTATCAACCTTTCTGCCACCTGTGACCTTGTTACTATTGATATGAATCGCGCGGCTTCCTGCTCAAGGTAGTCCAGTTCTTCAACTGTGAAAAAACGAGACCGAGCATTGCGATTTCGTATTACAATCCGCATCGCATCTACGCTGCCTGATAGCGCCACTTTCTCACTAAGTGGCATGTCGACAGTCCGGCGATCAAGTTCCAGCCGAAAAACTCTTACGATATCGTAAATCTCGCCTCTTAGCTGAGGACCGTTCGGTTTTGTCGGCATACGACCCTGCTATTACCTTCACATAAGCGGCTGTTCGGCTTTCTACTTTTTAGAGATGATTTTAAGCAGAGATGCAACCTGATCCGTAGCCCAGCACGGCGCTTTTCTGGCGACTGAATCCGCTAGATACCGCACATGAACTCGGAGGGAGTATCATTGACATGGATCGGATTGATGGTTCGTTCGGACAACTGAGATTGCTGGGCTTTCCAGCGAGAACCTAGACTGCGCGTCGCTTCCCTAAAACAGAAAAACCCGCCGAAGCGGATTTCTCTGTGTCTTCAAGTAACTGGATGGTGGGCGTGACAGGGATTGAACCTGTGACCCCTACGATGTCAACGTAGTGCTCTCCCGCTGAGCTACACGCCCTCCGTTGAGGCGCATAAATCACAAAACCGGAGGAAGCGTCAACTGCTTTTTTTCAGTTTTGTGAAAGGTTTATGCGAGGCCTTACGCCACAAGGAGTTTGTTCACTTCGTCGACCAGATCGCGCAGGTGGAAAGGCTTGGAAAGGACCTTTGCGTCCTTCGGTGCCTTCGAATCAGCGTTGAGGGCGACAGCTGCGAAGCCGGTGATGAACATGACCTTGAGGTCAGGGTCCAGCTCCGTAGCGCGGCGGGCGAGTTCGATGCCGTCCATTTCCGGCATGACGATGTCGGTCAGCAGCAGCGAGAAGGGCTCTTCGCGAAGCCGGTCATAGGCGCTTGCGCCGTTGTCGAAGGAGGAAACCTTGTAACCGGCTTTCTCCAGCGCCTTCACGAGGAAGCGGCGCATATCATTGTCATCTTCCGCAAGAAGAATTTTCTGTACCATTTAAATGACCGTAACTTCTGATTTATTGGGACTACCTTATCGCGATCATACCGCATTCTCAGTAAATATCATGTGAACGGTAGAATCAGGACTCGGACGACTGCTGCACAGTATGGACTTGCTCTGCCTTAACTGGCAACATGAAGCTTCTGGCAGAATTATGACATGGTAAACGGGGCGGAATGGACTGGGTCACGGGCGAGTACGAACTCTTCGAGGTGCACGAACCCGCCGTTCACAGCATTCCGTTCGTATATAACTCCCCCCATAGCGGTCGCTGCTACCCCGTTTCCTTCCTCGAATCATCCCGGCTGAACGCCTATGAAATCCGAAGATCAGAGGATCATTACGTCGATGAGCTGTTTTCCGGGGCGACCGATATCGGCGCGCCTATGCTCAAGGCCAACTTTCCCCGCGCCTATCTGGATGTGAACCGCGAGCCATATGAGCTTGATCCGCGCATGTTCGATGGCGCCTTGCCGTCATACGCCAATATAGGCTCCATGCGCGTGGCGGGCGGCCTTGGCACCGTGCCGCGCATCGTGGCTGAGAACATGGATATCTATGCTCATCGCCTGTCCGTGGATGAAGGCATCAGCCGCGTCGAAAGCATCTACAAACCCTACCACGCCTGCCTGCGAAAGCTCGTGTCGCGAACCCACGCCAGTTTCGGCATGGCGGTGCTGATCGATTGCCACTCCATGCCGGGCAATATCCGGCTTGCCAATTCCAACATCCGGCCGGACGTCATCATCGGCGACCGTTACGGCACCAGCGCGTCTGCGGAAATCTCCCGCGCCGCCCTTTATTTTCTAGAAGAGCTGGGCTTTACCGCCGTCTGCAACAAGCCTTATGCGGGTGGCTTCATAACAGAACACTACGGGCGCCCCACCCGCTCGCTACACGCCTTGCAGATCGAGGTCAGCCGGGCACTGTATGTGGACGAGAAAACGCTTCTGAAAACGGCTGAGTTCTATGCCGTGCAGTCTGCGATCGATACCTTCATGCGCCAGCTCTCGGCATTCGTGTCGGAATATGCCCTCGACATGGCCTTCGCCGCAGAATAGCGGTCTCCTTCCCCCAGCGCTTTTTTAAAAACACCGCCACGCGGCCAAAAAAAACCGCGCCTTGGCGCGGTCAAGTCTAGGGAGGAAACACCCAAGGAGGGTATTTACAGTCAAAGACTGTGCCATGAAGCTACCGACAACCTGCTCATTTGTCAATCAATTTTATTTCCGCCTACATTATATGCAGTTTCGGGCTCGCTGCGCGTTTATTGGTCGCCGCGACATCGAAACTGCTTTCGTTTTGAGTTTCAGGCACAGAGACACATCGTGGTGGACGTCAGCCATGGAAGCGGGTTATGTCCTCTTCGGGTTCAAAATGGTGAGGTTCTGATGCTGCCAGATCGCGATTTCTTCTTTCGTCTTGCCGATGCCGCCAAGGCCGAAACGTTGCCACGGTTTCGCATCGGCACCGCCGTCGCCAACAAGCAGGATGGCGGATATGATCCGGTCACCGAGGGCGATCAGGCAGCGGAAACGGCCATTCGCGCACTGATTACCCAGCATTTTCCTGATCACGGTATTCTGGGCGAAGAGCACGGCAGCGTGGGGATCGATCGCGAACATGTCTGGGTGATTGATCCCATCGACGGCACCCGCGCCTTCATCTCGGGCCTGCCGGTCTGGGGCACGCTGATCGGCTTTCAGTCTTCGGGCCGCGCCACCATGGGTGTGATGGACCAGCCCTTTACCGGCGAACGCTATTTTGCCGATGGACAGGCCTCCTGGTATTTCGGCCCCGGCGGCGACCGACAGATCAAGACGCGCGAATGCGAGACGCTGGCGGACGCCATTCTGTTCACCACCTCCCCGCATATCTTCACCCCGCAGGAAGCTGCCCGTTACAAACCGGTGGAAGAACAGGTCCGCCTGTTCCGCTATGGCGTGGATTGCTATGCCTATGCCCTGCTGGCCGCCGGTCATGTCGATCTCGTCATCGAATCCGGCCTGAAACCCTATGATGTCGGCGCACTCATTCCCATCATAGAACAGGCCGGTGGCGTCATCACCAACTGGGATGGCGGCAGGCCCGAGGCAGCCGGTCGCATCATCGCCGCTGGCAGCAAGGCCCTGCATGCACAGGCGCTTGCGCATCTTTCAGGAATGTAAGCCCGATTACGCGCTGAAGTTGCTGTTATTCCCACGGCGACACCGCGCTATGTCGCCAAATTCCGGATCATCCTCGCGAAATGAAAGCGATAAGACGACGAAGTAACCGTTGATTAACCATACTACGGCACTCTGGCGTTGAATTCTTTTATCTTCATCTACTGATATACGCGAGGATCGCTATGGCATATGACTGGAGTGGGAATACCGTCAAGCAGCAGCGTTGCGACTGGGCCATCATCGCTGCCTTGCTCGCTCTAGCCATCATCGTCATGGCGACACCACTGGCGCTCATGCGCGGGGCAACACCAACCTCCGTTTTTGACACGACATCCGTGGACGCCAGCCCGAAGCTGGCAAAACTCTAAGCTCTACGCCTTGATCAGATCGAGATGCAGCACGCGCGGCGACAGGACCTGAAGAATGGTCTCGGAGCGGCCAATATAGACGATCGCGGTATCGGTCATGCCAGCCAGCACGGCAGACAGCGTATCGACCGTTTCTTTCTCTAGCCCTTCCAGAAGGTCGTCGATAAACAGCCAGCGCGGTTTCAGCAACACCGCATTGGCGACCCTGACGCAGGCTTGCTCGTCGGAATCGAACTTCTTATCCCAGCGAATATTGTCGTCCATACGCGGGATGATGTGGCCGAGACCGCATTGCTGCATGGCATCCAGAAAATCCTGTTCCTTGAACTTCTGCGGGCTGCGCGGATAGCACAGAATCTCACGCAACGGGGCTGCCGGTAAATATCCGTGCTGGGCGATGAACAGCGTTTCCTCTCGCGGCGGCATGGAAATGGTGCCGCGCCCCCACGGCCACAGCCCGGCAATGGCGGCAAAGAACAGGCGACGGTTGACGCCTTGGTCGCCGTTGACCATCAGCCGGTCTCCGACATTGATCTCCACCGGTGCCTCGCGCAGACGGAACACCCGCGACATGTCCTGCCCGCCGACCTCCGGGCATATCTCGACAGACGTCAGCCGGATCGAACCGGTCGTGGTCCGTTCGATGTCGATGGCGTTGCCGTGGCGCTCCACGCTGTCCATCTGGATCAGCGCGTTGCGAAACACGGAAACCCGCTGCAAATTGGCTTTCCACGCGGCAATCGGGCCGAAATTGTCGATGTACCAGCGCAGCGCCACATTGACCTGGTTGAAGGCGCCCACCGCCATCATCAGCCCGCCGAAGCTCAAGTGACCGGAGAAGTAGACCGGGGCCGCGATGAGAATGGGAGCGACGATGGCAAGCCAGCCGTAGCCCGACGATACCCACGTCAGATGCGTCAGCGCCATGGCAAGGCCACGGATGACGACCAGAACAGCGTTGATATCTTCGCCGATGCGATGACGTTCGTTCTTTTCACCGCGTGCCAGCGTAATCGCCGTCAGGTTTTCGCTGGCCCGCATCAGGGAAAAGCGCAGCTCCGCTTCTTTGGAATAGCGCTCCGCATTCAGCGGCACCAGCCGGTAACCGACAAGGTTGCTCAGCAGCGATGCCGAGCCCGCATAAATCAGTGCCGCCCAGACCATATAGCCCGGTATTTCAACCATCTTGCCGCTGATCTCTATGGCAAAACCGGCAGACAGACCCCAGAGAACACCGATGAAGCTGACAAGCAGAATAGTGGCGTTGACGAGGCCGATGGCCAGTGCCGTGCTGCTTTCGGCAAGGTTGCGCACATCGTCATGCAGGCGCTGGTCCGGGTTGACGGCGATGGCGCCAAAGCCGGAAAGCCTTGCGGCCCGGCCCGGCTTGAACCACTGGTCGACCATGTCTTTCGCCAGACCTTCGCGCATGTTCAGCGCCGTCATCTGGTTCAGCCATGTCTGGAACACGTTGAGAAGCAACAGCGACCCGGCGATCATCGCAAACACCTGAAGCTGGTGCAGAAACGAGTTCAGATCGCGCCGTTCCAGCGCATTATAGAAGGGCGCGTTCCACTCGTTCAGCTTGACCTGCCCGTAGGCGGTGACAAGGATGATGGTCAGCAGCGCGCACATCAGTGCAATCAGCCTGCCCCGGACGGGAGACGTCCAGAACGCACTGCCCATCATCTTCAACTGAGACCTGAAATCCAGATCGAATGACGGGTGGCCGGTTGTCTCCGTGGACAGATTACCTTGCGCCATCAGTACCTTGCCATTTCCATGATGATTCGAATTCCAGCAGTTCTACAGGCGTCGACTATAGGTGCGTGTCGTGACAGCAATAGCATGACGCGGGGGCTTGTCTACGTCCCACGTATGGCCTGGACCAAGACGGTCTGCAGCAATGCCACCCGGCACTGAAATGTTCCTTGCTTTATTTGCGTGCATTGCACAAAGTCCAAGCAATCAAGAGGGGCGGACAATCCGCGCAAACCGGAAAAACCGGGCAAGGGCCAGTATGTCGATCAAAGCCAGCATCTACCATCTGACGCACTACAAATACGACACACCGATCCGCCTCGGACCGCAAATCATACGGCTGAAGCCCGCACCGCATTCCCGCACCCACGTCATCAGCCACTCACTCAAGGTTTCGCCTGCCAATCACTTCGTCAATTTACAACAGGACCCTTACGGCAATTTTCTGGCGCGTTACGTCTTTCCTGATCCGGTAACGGAATTCCGCATCGAGGTCGATCTTGTCGCGGATATGACCGTCTACAATCCCTTCGACTTTTTCGTGGAGGAAAGCGCGACCTACTGGCCTTTCGAATATCCCGAAACGTTGAAAGCCGACCTGTCGATCTACCAGACACCGGAGCCGACGGGCCCACTTCTGGAAAACTACCTGAAAACCCTCGACTGGACGGCGGGCCAACCGACCGTGGATATGGTCGTCGGTCTCAATGCCAGGCTGCAAAGCGAAATCGGCTATGTCATTCGCATGGAAACCGGTGTGCAGACGCCGGAGGAAACGCTGGGAACCGCCAAGGGCTCGTGCCGCGACACGAGCTGGCTGCTGGTGCAAATCCTGCGCCATCTCGGCTTTGCCGCCCGCTTCGTCTCCGGCTATCTCATTCAATTGACGCCCGATCTCAAGGCGCTCGACGGTCCCTCGGGAACCGAAGTGGATTTTACCGATCTGCACGCCTGGGCGGAAGTCTATCTTCCCGGCGCGGGTTGGGTAGGTCTCGATCCGACCTCGGGCCTTCTGACCGGTGAAAGCCACGTGCCGCTAGCCGCCACGCCGCATTTCAGCAATGCCGCCCCCATTTCCGGTGGTTATTACGGCGAGGCGAACACCGAATTCGCCTTCGATATGAAGGTTACCCGCGTGGCCGAACATCCGCGCATCACCAAGCCGTTTTCGGACGAAAGCTGGGATCGCCTGAATGCTTTGGGCGAACAGGTGGACAAGGTGCTGGCGCAGCAGGACGTGCGCCTCACCATGGGCGGCGAGCCGACATTCGTTTCCATCGATGATTTCGAATCGGGCGAATGGAACACGGACGCGGTTGGGCCAACGAAGCGGGAAAAAGCCGATGTGCTGATCCGCAAGCTGCGCGAACGCATCGCCCCCAACGGTTTTCTGCATTACGGCCAGGGCAAGTGGTATCCGGGCGAAAGCCTGCCGCGCTGGACCTTTTCGCTCTATTGGCGCAAGGACGGCAAGCCCGTCTGGCACAATCCCGATCTGGTCGCTCGCGAAGGGGCCGATACCGGCGTCACCTCGGAAGATGCCGAGAAGCTGCTGACCAACATCGCCTCAAACATCGGCATTGCACCGGAACTCGTGTTGCCCGCTTACGAAGACCCGGCGGAATGGCTGATCAAGGAAGGCAATCTGCCTGACAATGTCGATCCGTCGAACTCCAAACTGAAAGACCCGGAAGAGCGCAACCGCATCGCCCGCGTCTTCGAACGCGGCCTGACGACACCGACAGGTTATGTCCTGCCGGTCCAAGCATGGAACGCCAAGGCCACCTCCGAAAAGCGTTGGATGAGCGAAAAGTGGAAGACCCGGCGTGGCCGCATCTTCCTCGTTCCCGGTGATAGTCCGGTCGGCTACCGCATTCCGCTCGGCACCCTGCCTCATGTTCCAGAATCCAAATTCCCCTATATCCACCCGGCTGACCCCTCGGTTCCGCGTGGACCGCTACCGGATACCCAGGCTCCGTCCGCCCGCGCTCTGCCCGAAGCGTCGTTTCAGGCATCGGAAGGGGCAACGCAGGAGCGCATCGAGCAATCGATCAGCGACATCAACGGCGAAGTGCGCACCGCCATGTCAGTGGAGGCCCGCGACGGGCGTCTTTGCGTCTTCATGCCGCCGGTGGAACGCATCGAAGATTATCTCGATCTGGTAGCTGCCGCAGAAGCAGCAGCGACCGATCTCGGCCTGCCCGTCCATATCGAGGGCTACACGCCACCGCATGACGAGCGCATGAATGTCATCCGCGTCGCGCCCGATCCCGGTGTCATCGAGGTCAACATTCACCCGGCTGAAAGCTGGAAGGATTGCGTCGATATCACGACAGCCGTTTACGAAGACGCTCGCCAGACCCGGCTGGGTGCCGACAAGTTCATGATCGACGGTCGCCACACTGGCACCGGCGGTGGCAATCACGTGGTGGTCGGCGGTGCCAACCCCAATGACAGCCCGTTCCTGCGCCGTCCCGACCTGTTGAAAAGCCTCGTGCTGCACTGGCAGCGCCATCCATCGCTGTCCTATCTGTTCTCCGGCCTTTTCATAGGCCCGACCAGCCAGGCACCGCGCATCGATGAAGCCCGCCATGACAGCATGTACGAGCTGGAAATCGCCATGGCGCAGGTGCCGATGCCGGGCGAAGGCGCGCCGCCTCTGCCATGGTTGGTGGACCGCCTGTTCCGCAATCTCCTGACGGACGTGACCGGCAACACCCACCGCTCCGAAATCTGCATAGACAAGCTGTTTTCGCCGGATGGTCCGACCGGTCGTCTCGGCCTTGTGGAATTCCGTGGTTTCGAGATGCCGCCCAATGCGCGCATGTCGCTGGCCCAGCAATTGCTGGTGCGCGCCATTATCGCACGCTTCTGGAAGAACCCCGTTGGTGGCAAGTTCGTGCGCTGGGGTACGGCGCTGGCCGACCGTTTCATGCTGCCGCATTACATCTGGGCGGATTTCCTCGATGTACTCGCAGACCTGAAAGACAACGGCTTCGACGTGAAGCCGGAATGGTTTGCCGCCCAACTGGAGTTCCGCTTCCCCTTCTTCGGCGAGGTTGAATATGAAGGCTCCAAGCTGGAACTGCGCCAGGCGCTGGAGCCATGGCACGTCATGGGCGAACAGGGTGCCATCGGCGGCACCGTGCGTTATGTGGATTCGTCAGTCGAACGTTTGCAGGTCCGGCTGGAAACCTCCAACCCGTCCCGCTACACCGTCGCCTGCAATGGCCGCGCCGTGCCGATGAAGCAGACGGATGATTCAGGTGTTTCTGTCGCCGGTGTGCGCTTCAAGGCATGGCAACCATCGCAGGGCCTGCACCCGGCCTTGCCGGTCAACACTCCGTTGACCTTCGACATTTATGATACATGGTCGAACCGATCGATCGGCGGCTGCATCTATCATGTTGCCCATCCGGGCGGTCGCACCTATGAGACGTTCCCCGTCAACGGAAACGAAGCGGAAGCAAGACGGCTTGCCCGTTTCGAACCCTGGGGACACACTGCCGGTCAGTATACGCTGTGGCCGGAAGCTGCGTCGCCGGAATTCCCGCTGACGCTTGATTTAAGACGCCCGCAGGGAGTGTGACTTGGCAAAGGCACCGGCAATGGAACGGACGAGCGGTAAACCCGGCATGGCCTCCATGCTGGATTATCGTTCCATGCCCGGAATTGCCGATGAGATGCTGGATATCCACGGTCGCATCCGCCCCGTCTGGCAACCCTTCGTCAACGCGCTTTCTCGCATGGAAGAGCGCGAGTTGCATGAGCGCTTTTCCCGCACCGACCGTTACCTGCGCGACGCAGGCGTGTTTTACCGAGACTACAGCGCGCAGGGAAATACCGAACGCAACTGGCCGATTTCGCATATTCCTGTCTTGATCGACGAGAAGGAATGGGAAGCGGTCTCTCATGGCCTCATCCAGCGTGCCAATCTGCTGGAAAGCATCGTTGCGGATTTTTACGGCGAAAACCGGCTGGTCCAGCAGGGTTACGTGCCGCCTTCGCTGCTCGCCTCCAACCCGGAATATCTGCGCCCTCTGGCAGGTGTAAAACCCGCAGACGGCCATTATCTGCATTTCTGTTCGTTCGAAATCGGTCGTGGACCTGATGGCAACTGGTGGGTGCTGGCAGACCGCACGCAGGCCCCATCAGGTGCGGGCTTTGCGCTGGAAAACCGCGTGGCCACCACCCGCGCCTTTTCCGACATCTACGCCGAAGCCCATGTCCACCGCCTTGCATCCTTCTTCGGCGCGTTTCGCGATACGCTGCAATCCCACCGCCAGCATCCGGATGATCGCATCGCGGTTCTGACGCCCGGCCCCGCTAGCGAGACCTATTTCGAACACGCCTACATCGCCCGCTATCTCGGCTTCATGCTGCTGGAAGGCGAGGACCTCACCGTCGTCAACAACCGCGTCATGGTTCGCACGGTCGCGGGCCTGAAGCCCATCGGCATCCTGTGGCGACGGCTGGATGCCTCCTATACAGACCCGCTGGAGCTGGACCAGAACTCCCATATCGGCACGCCCGGCATGGTGCAGGCATTGCGCTCCGGCTCGCTCAGCATGGTCAATGCGCTGGGGTCCGGCATTCTGGAAACCCGCGCGCTGTTGGCTTTCATGCCCGCCATCTGCCGCCATCTGCTGGGCGAAGATCTGGCCATGCCGTCCATCGCCACATGGTGGTGCGGCCAGCCGTCTGAGCGCGAACATGTGGCGCGCAACATCGAGCGCATGGTCATCGGCCCGGCCTACTCGCGCCTGCCCTTCTTTGACGATAACGGCCAGTCGGTTCTCGGTTCTTCGCTGCGCGAAACGGCCAAGGATTCCATCGGTGACTGGCTGGCAAGCGACGGCCACAAGCTCGTCGGCCAGGAAGTCGTCACGCTGTCCACAACCCCCGCTTTTGTCGATGGCAAACTGGTGCCCCGCCCTATGAGCTTGCGCGTCTTCGCGGCCCGTACGCAGGATGGCTGGCAGGTCATGCCCGGCGGCTTTGCCCGCATCGGCCGCAGCAACGATACCGCGGCCATCGCCATGCAGGCAGGCGGCAGTGCTGCCGATGTCTGGATCGTCTCCGACAAGCCGGTGGAACGCACCACGCTTTTGCCAGCGGAAGAAAACTTCATCCGCAACATGCCCGGCAGCCTGCCGAGCCGCGCCGCCGATAATCTCTTCTGGCTGGGCCGTTATATCGAGCGCGCAGAAGGGGCGTTACGCATCCTGCGCGCATGGCACGCTCGCTATGCTGAATCCGCCGATCCGAAGCAGCCGCTTCTGGCCCACGTCACCGAATACCTCGAAACCGTGGATATTGACGTAGAGGAAGCCGTTCCCGCAAGCCTCATCGCCAATCTCAACAGCGCCATTTATTCCGCCAGCAATATCAGAGACCGTTTCTCACCCGATGGCTGGCTGGCGCTGAACGATCTGGCCAAAACCGCCCGCCGCTTCCAGAGCAAGGTGGCCGCGGGTGATGACGCCACCCACGCCATGACGGTTCTCTTGCGCAAGCTGGCGGGCTTTGCCGGTTTGGTGCATGAAAACATGTACCGCTTCACCGGCTGGCGGTTCCTGTCCATCGGTCGTTATCTGGAACGCGGCCTGCATCTCACCCGTCTTCTGGGCCATATGAGCGGGCCGGATGCGCCTGACGGTTCCCATGACATGCTGCTCGAAATCGGCGACAGCGTCATGACCCATCGCCGCCGCTACAACGTCAACACGGCAGCACTGACGGTAATGGACCTGCTTGGCCTCGATCCGCTCAACCCGCGCTCCATCCTCTTCCAGCTCAACGAAATCCGCACCGAGGTGGAGCAACTACCCAACGCCTTCGTCAACGGGCAGATGTCGCCCTTCTACCGCGAAGTGATGCGGGTCCACTCCGGCCTCGCCGTGATGACGCCAGAAAACCTGTCGCCCGCCGTCTTCAGGCAATTGGAGCAGGATCTCGAACACCTCTCGGACCTTCTCGCCCAGACATATCTCGGATAACCCATGCTTTACGATCTGACGCTGCACATGGGCTATATCTACGATACGCTGGCATCCGGCGCGCGCCACATCATCCGCATCATGCCGCTGTCCATCCCCGGCAGGCAAAGGCTGATCGCAGGCACGCTCAGCGTTTCCCCCTCCCCGGATGAGCGCACCGTCTTCGATGATTTTTTCCAGCAAAGCGCTACGTCCGTTTTCCTGCGCGCCTCCCACGACAAGCTGGATATCCGCATGCAGGCTCGCGTGTCCGTGGAGAGCCCGTCTCTGACGGCAGATTTCTCGCCGCAACTTGCGAGACTGCCCGCCGAACTGGCCAGCGTCTGGTCGCTCGATCCACAGTCACCGCATCATCTGGCAGGCATCAGCCCGCGCATCGGTGAGAACGCCGCCATCGCGGCCTATGCTCGCGAAACGATCCAGCCCGGCATGAGCATCCGCGAAATCGCGATGGCGCTGTGCAAGCGCATCTACAAGGACTTCAAATATGATGGCGAGGCCACCACGGTGGACACCACACCGGCAGAAGCCTTCAAGCTAAAACGCGGCGTTTGCCAGGATTTCTCGCATATCATGATTTCGGCACTGCGCAGCCTCGGCATTCCTGCCGGTTACGTCAGCGGCTTCCTGCGCACCATCCCGCCAGCGGGCAAGGAACGGCTGGAAGGTGCAGACGCCATGCATGCCTGGGTGCGCGTCTGGTGTGGAGAGGCGACGGGTTACATCGAACTCGACCCCACCAATGACATCGTCGCTGGCAGCGACCACATCGTCGTCGGCTACGGTCGAGATTACGCCGATATCGCCCCTGTTATCGGCGTGCTGAAAAGCTACGGCAACCAGCAGACCACGCAGGCCGTCGACGTCATTCCCGTCAAGCATTGAGGCTGCACCAAAATGGAATGAAACCCGTGTCGCAACGGCACAGAGCCTCGTTTCACGACAAAAACCCGTCCCGTTTCGAGCACTCGATAAATTTGCTCACGTTACGTTAGGAAAATCTACATCGCCTGTAGGTAGTGGTGAATCCATACGATAATCGAACGGGCGGACATGATGTTCAATGGGGCCGGAATGACGAAACGGATGCGTGCGCTGCTGAGCGACAGGCAGGGCAATTTTGCCATGATGACGGCGCTGACGCTGCCTTTGCTGATGGGTTTTGCGGGCGCTGGACTTGAACTGACCAAGGCCCTGCAGGTCAAATCCGATCTCCAAAACGCAGCCGATTCGGGCACGCTTGCTGCCGCCACCAAGTTTCGTGAGACCGAGGGCAAGTTGAGCGACGACCAGCTCAAGGCAGAAGTGAAACTCTTCCTCGGTTCGGCGGATTTCGCAAAGGAACTGAACCCAGCTCAAAAGCAAGAGCTGGACGAGAACGTCAACTCGGTCGCTTCCCGGTTCAAGACATCCAAGGGCGATGGCTTCCGCATCGCCACCACCGTCAGCTATCGAATGCCGCTGAACCCGCTGCTAAGCTTCATCGGCGCCAAAACGCTGACACTCAGCGCCACCAGCACATCCGAGAGCAGCTTCAACAACGGCTCGCCGCTATCGATGTATCTTGTCCTGGACCGCTCCGGCTCAATGTCCTTCAAGACCGACACGATCGACAAAAGCAAAAGCTCCTGTCAGAATTTCACGGTGGAGAACTGGACCTCGAAGCCCTCGACGGTTAAAGCCTCGAGCCCGTGTTACGTGGCAAAGAGCACCTCGCTCAAAACCGCCGTCAACTATCTGGTGGCGACCCTCAACACATCCGATATCAGCTACAAGGCGAGCGGATCACCTGAATCGACTTTTATTCGCACCGGTGCAATCGCCTATAACGACAAAAGCTTTGCCGGGCAGGATATCGACTGGGGAACGCAAAAGGCCAATGCCTATGTGCAAGCCATCCCGCTCGTCCCGGAAGGCGGAACCAATGCGGACGCCGCGCTCATTACCGCCTTCAACGCACTGAAAAGTACCAACACCAAAGAAGGTGATGAGCACAAGAAGAAAGGCAATCTGTCGTTCAAGCGATACATTGTTTTGATGACGGATGGTGAAATGACCGGATCGAGCAACAGCTGGAACGCGGCGGTGGATGCTTCAGTGCGCGCCACCTGCGCCAAAGCGAAGGCCGACGATATCGACATCTTCACCGTCGCCTTCATGGCGCCGCCCAAGGGCAAATCGCTTCTCCAGGCCTGCGCCACCAGCGCGGACAACTATTACGCGCCGGAAAATATGGAAGAAATCGTCGCTGCCTTTGGTGATATCGCCCGAAAAGCCTCTGGAAATGTCAGCCGCCTGACCAACTGAAATCCTTAACGCCTATTTGATAGACCACGGAAACCACATCGGTTTTCGTGGTTTTTTGTTATTTTCACCTCATGTCCATAACCCTGTCATATCTCTCTAAGTCATTCACGTTTCCGACAAAACGGCTGTTGCCACGGCCCGATATCGGTGCATAAATCACTGGTATAGCTGGCATGCCGGATCGACAGAATCAGACACTCTCCTCCCAACAAGGTGCTGACCGACCAATGATCAATAAACTCGTTACCAACGATCTTCCTCGTCCCGCCCCGCGTAGTTCGGAACCGGAAGTTCTCGCTTCCGAAATCATCGAGCGACTGACCTACCGCATCGGCAAGGACGTCAAGGTTGCAAAGCCGCATGACTGGCTGACCGCCACCATTCTGGTCATCAGAGACCGCGTCATCGACAAGTGGATGGAATCCACCCGTAAGGCCTACCAGCACGACAGCAAGCGCGTTTATTATCTGTCGCTGGAATTCCTCATCGGTCGCCTGATGCGCGATGCCATCTCCAATCTCGGCCTCATGGGCGAAATCAAGGATGCGCTGACATCGCTGGGTGTCGAGTTCGACGTCATTGCCGGTTTGGAGCCCGATGCGGCCCTTGGCAATGGCGGCCTTGGCCGTCTCGCTGCCTGCTTCATGGAATCCATGGCGACCGTCGATATCCCGGCCTATGGCTACGGCATCCGCTACGTGCACGGCCTGTTCCGCCAGCAGATGGCAGACGGCTGGCAGGTGGAACTGCCCGAGACATGGCTTGCCCACGGCAACCCCTGGGAATTCGAGCGTCGCGAAAGCTCCTACGAAATCGGTTACGGCGGTTCCGTCGAGACCGTCGGCGGTTATGAAGAGCCGCAGCGCTTCGTCTGGAAGCCTGCCGAGCGCGTCATCGCCACCGCCTTCGACACGCCGGTCGTCGGCTGGCGCGGCACCCGCGTCAACACGCTGCGCCTCTGGTCGGCCCAGCCGATCGACCCGATTCTGCTCGACGCCTTCAATGCGGGCGACCACATCGGTGCTCTCCGCGAAAGCAACAAGGCCGAGGCCCTGACCCGCGTTCTCTACCCTGCGGATGCCAATCCTGCCGGTCAGGAGCTGCGTCTGCGCCAGGAATATTTCTTCTCGTCGGCCTCGCTTCAGGACATTCTGCGCCGCCACTTACAGCAATATCCTGACCTGACAAATCTGCCGGAAAAGGTCTCCATCCAGCTCAACGACACGCATCCGGCCATTTCCATCGCCGAATTGATGCGCCTGCTGTGTGATATTCACGGCATGGAATTCGAGGAAGCCTGGACACTGACGCGCGGAACCTTCTCCTACACCAACCACACGCTTCTGCCCGAAGCGCTGGAAAGCTGGCCAGTGCCGCTGCTGGAACGCCTGCTGCCACGTCACATGCAGATCATCTACGCGATCAATGCCAACACCCTTCTGGTTGCCCGCAAGGAACAGACGATGAGCGACCAGCAGGTCCGCTCCATTTCGCTGATCGAAGAAGGCGGAGAACGTCGGGTACGCATGGGCAATCTCGCCTTCATCGGCTCGCATTCCATCAATGGCGTGTCGGCGCTTCACACAGAGCTCATGAAGGTCACGGTGTTTTCCGACCTGCACAAGCTCTACCCGGACCGCATCAACAACAAGACCAACGGCATCACCCCACGCCGCTGGCTGATGCAGTGCAATCCGGGCCTGACGGACCTCATCCGCCAGTCCATTGGCGATGAATTTCTGGACGACGCCGAAAAGCTTGTCACACTCGACCGTTTTGCCGAAGACAAGGGCTTCCGCGAAAAGTTTGCTGAAATCAAGCGGCAGAACAAGGTTCGGCTTGCCAATGTGGTGGCGCAGCGCATGGGCATCCGCCTTGACCCATCAGCCATGTTCGACATCCAGATCAAGCGCATTCACGAATATAAGCGCCAGCTTCTGAACCTCGTCGAAGCCGTTGCTCTTTATGATCAAATCCGCTCACGCCCGGAACTGGATTGGGTGCCACGCGTTAAGTTCTTCGCTGGCAAAGCAGCACCGAGTTATCACAACGCCAAGCTGATCATAAAGCTCGCCAATGATATCGCGCGTGTCATCAATAACGATCCGGCGGTGCGGGGTCTTCTGAAAGTGGTTTTCATTCCAAATTATAACGTGTCCCTTGCGGAAATCATGGTTCCGGCGGCTGATCTGTCCGAACAGATCTCCACGGCTGGCATGGAAGCATCCGGCACCGGCAACATGAAATTCGGTCTGAACGGCGCGCTGACCATTGGCACGCTCGACGGTGCCAATGTCGAAATGCTGGAGCACGTCGGCAAGGACAATATCGTCATTTTCGGCAAGACCGCAGAAGAGGTCTCGCAGGCACGTTCGGAAGGTCACGATCCGCGTGCCATCATCGAAAATTCCGCTGAACTGTCGCAGGCGCTGTCATCCATCGCCTCTGGCGTCTTCTCGCCTGACGACCGGTCCCGTTTTTCGGAACTGATGGACGGCATCTACAACAACGACTGGTTCATGGTCGCCGCCGATTTCGACGCTTACGCCCAGGCACAGCGTGATGTCGACGCAATCTGGAGCGATCCTTCGAGCTGGTACGAAAAAACCGTACGCAATACGGCACGCATGGGCTGGTTCTCGTCCGACCGGACGATCCGGCAATATGCAACCGAAATCTGGAGGGCCTGATGAAGAAACCGCTCAACACTGCCGACGACAAAAAGACTGGCGCCATCAACCCGGCGGAAATCGAGGCAATCAAGAGCGGTTTGCATTCCAACCCCTTTGCCGTGCTCGGCGTTCACCAGACGCCGGACGGCTTCGTGGCTCGTTGCTTCATTCCCGGTGCGGAAGAAGTCACGGTCATGACGCTCGATGGCACGGTCGCCGGGGAACTGACGCGCACCGATGCGGATGGCTTCTTCGAAGGGCCGATCGAGATTTCGAAGCGCCAGCCTGTTCGCTACAGAGCCCTGCGTGACGATGCAGAGTGGGCGGTGACCGATCCCTATAGTTTCGGTCCCGTTCTCGGCCCCATGGACGACTACCTCGTGCGGGAAGGCTCGCATCTGCGCCTGTTCGACAAGATGGGCGCGCACCCGTTGAAGCTGGAAGGCGTGGAAGGTTTTCACTTCGCCGTCTGGGCACCGAATGCCCGGCGCGTGTCGGTCGTCGGTGATTTCAACAATTGGGATGGCCGCCGCCATGTCATGCGCTTCCGCAAGGACACCGGCATCTGGGAAATCTTTGCGCCGGACGTTTACGCCGGTTGCAGCTACAAATTCGAGATCATCGGCCCGCATGGCGAATTGCTGCCATTGAAAGCCGACCCCTATGCTCGCCGCGCCGAACTGCGCCCGAAGAACGCCTCGGTCACCACACCGGAACTGGTTCAGGACTGGAGCGATGAGGCACACCGCAAGCACTGGGCCAGCATAGACCAGCGCCGCCAGCCGATCAGCATTTACGAAGTGCATGCCTCATCGTGGCAGTACAACGACAATGGCGAGTTTCTGACATGGGACGAACTGGCCGCCAGGCTCATCCCCTACTGCGCCGATATGGGCTTTACCCATATCGAATTCATGCCTTTAACCGAGCACCCCTATGATCCGTCCTGGGGTTACCAGACGACGGGTCTCTACGCGCCAACCGCGCGTTTCGGTGAACCGGAAGGCTTTGCCCGCTTCGTCAACGGCGCCCACAAGGTTGGCATCGGCGTCATTCTGGACTGGGTACCCGCCCACTTCCCGACAGACGAACATGGCCTGAAATGGTTCGATGGGTCGGCCCTTTACGAACATGCCGATCCACGTCAGGGTTTCCACCCGGACTGGAATACCGCGATCTACAATTTCGGTCGCGTCGAGGTCATGTCTTACCTGATCAACAACGCACTCTATTGGGCCGAGAAATTCCATCTCGACGGCCTGCGTGTCGATGCCGTGGCGTCCATGCTCTACCTCGATTATTCCCGCAAGGAAGGCGAGTGGGTGCCCAACGAATATGGCGGGCGCGAAAACCTCGAATCGGTCCGCTTCCTTCAGCAGATGAATACGCTGATTTACGGCAACCACCCCGGCGTTATGACCATCGCCGAAGAATCCACCTCGTGGCCGAAGGTATCGCAGCCGGTTCATGAGGGCGGTCTCGGTTTCGGCTTTAAGTGGAACATGGGCTTCATGCATGACACGCTGAGCTATTTCCAGCGCGAGCCTGTGCACCGCAAGTTCCACCATCAGGAACTCAGCTTCGGCCTACTCTATGCCTTCTCAGAAAACTTCGTCCTGCCGATTTCCCATGATGAGGTCGTGCACGGCAAGGGCTCGATGATTGCAAAGATGCCGGGTGACGACTGGCAAAAATTCGCCAATCTTCGCGCCTATTACGCCTTCATGTGGGGTTATCCCGGCAAGAAGCTGCTGTTTATGGGCCAGGAATTCGCACAGTGGAGCGAATGGAGCGAGAAGACCTCACTCGACTGGAACCTGCTGCAATATCACATGCATGAGGGCATGCGCCGCCTCGTGCGCGATCTCAATTTCATGTACCGCTCCAAGGCAGCGCTGCATGCGCGCGATTGTGAACCGGAGGGCTTCCAGTGGCTTTCGGCGGATGACCATGAAAACTCCGTTTTTGCATGGCTTCGCTTGGCACCCGGTGAAAAACCGGTGGCGGTCATCAGCAACCTGACGCCTGTCTATCGCGAGAATTTCTACGTGCCGCTGCCCACCGCCGGCCGCTGGCGCGAGGTTCTCAACACCGATGCCGAGATTTACGGCGGCACCGGCAAAGGCAATGGCGGACGCGTGCAGGCCGTCGATGCAGGCGGCACGATCGGAGCGACGCTGACATTGCCGCCGCTTGCCGTCATCATGCTGGAACTGGAAGCTTGACCCTGCGGGGCCGCAAGGCCCGGTGCGGAGACATGAAAGAAAATACGGGAATTTTATGGGAGGAATGCAATGAGTGAAAAAAGAATTCAGCCACTGGCACGTGATGCAATGGCCTATGTGCTTGCTGGTGGCCGTGGCAGCCGCCTGAAGGAACTCACCGACCGTCGCGCAAAGCCTGCCGTCTATTTCGGCGGCAAGGCGCGCATCATCGATTTCGCCCTGTCGAATGCACTCAATTCCGGTATTCGCCGCATCGGCGTTGCCACCCAGTACAAGGCACACTCCCTTATCCGCCACCTCCAGCGCGGCTGGGACTTCTTCCGCCCGGAACGCAATGAAAGCTTCGACATTCTGCCCGCCTCCCAGCGCGTGTCCGAAACGCAGTGGTATGAAGGCACCGCCGACGCGGTCTTCCAGAACATCGACATCATCGAGTCCCACGGCCCGGAATATATGGTCATTCTGGCGGGCGACCACATTTACAAGATGGACTATGAATACATGCTGCAACAGCATGTGGACAGCGGTGCCGATGTCACCATCGGCTGCTTGGAAGTGCCGCGCATGGAAGCCGTCGGCTTTGGCGTCATGCACGTCAACGATAAGGATGAAATCATCGATTTCATCGAAAAGCCCGCCGATCCACCGGGCATTCCCGGCAATCCTGATTTCGCCCTGGCGTCCATGGGCATTTACGTCTTCCACACGAAATTCCTGATGGAATGCCTGCGCCGCGATGCCGCCGACCCGAATTCCAGTCGCGATTTCGGCAAGGACATCATTCCCCACATCGTTCAGCATGGTAAGGCCGTAGCCCACCGTTTCGCCTCGTCTTGCGTACGTTCCGATTTTGAAAATGGTCCGTACTGGCGCGATGTCGGTACCATCGATGCATACTGGCAGGCCAATATCGACCTGACCGATATCGTTCCCGACCTCGACATCTACGACAAGTCCTGGCCGATCTGGACCTATGCGGAAATCCTGCCGCCTGCCAAATTCGTGCATGACGATGAAAACCGCCGGGGTTCGGCCACCTCGTCTGTTGTCGCGGGTGACTGCATCATCTCCGGCTCGTCGCTTAACCGCAGCCTGTTGTTCACGGGTGTCCGTGCCAATTCCTACTCACGCCTTGAGAATGCCGTTGTGCTGCCGAGTGTGAAAATCGGACGCCACGCGCAGCTCAGCAACGTGGTCATCGACCATGGCGTCGTCATTCCCGAAGGGCTCGTCGTTGGAGAGGACCATGACCTGGACGCAAAGCGCTTCCGCCGGACAGATAGCGGCATTTGCCTCATCACCCAATCGATGATCGACAAGCTGGATTTGTAGACCCCATGAATGTTCTGTCGGTTGCATCCGAAGTCTATCCACTCATCAAGACAGGGGGGCTCGCCGATGTCGCTGGCGCGCTTCCCATCGCGCTGAAAGCCTATGGCGTTACCACCCGCACGCTGGTTCCCGGCTACCCCGCCGTCAAGGCGGCGGTATCGGATGCGGTCAAGATCGCCGAATTCACCGACCTCTTGGGCGAAAGCGCCGATTTGTTGGAAGCGCATCATGAGGGGCTGGACCTCCTGATCCTCGATGCACCCGCTTACTTCGACCGCCCGGCTGGCCCCTACCTCGATTCGACCGGCAAGGATTTCGAGGACAACTGGAAGCGCTTCGCAGCCCTGTCTCTGGCCGCAGCTCAGATTGCGCAGGGCAAGCTGGCGGATTGGCAACCGGACCTGCTGCACGCCCATGACTGGCAGGCGGCCATGGCGCCCGTCTACATGCGCTATGCCGAAATCCCGGAAATTCCAAGCGTTCTAACCATCCACAACATCGCGTTTCAAGGTCAGTTCGGCGCCAATATCTTCAGCCAGCTGGGCTTGCCCGCCCATGCCTTCAACACGGAAAGTATCGAATACTACAACGATATCAGCTTCCTCAAAGGCGGCGTGCAGACATCGACGGCCATTAGCACGGTCAGCCCGTCCTATGCCGAGGAAATTCTGACACCGGAATTCGGCATGGGGCTGGATGGCGTTATCAGAAGCCGCGCCCATGTCATGCACGGTATTGTCAATGGTATCGACGCAGAGGTCTGGAACCCCGCGACCGACCACCTCATCAACGACAATTACTCCGCCGCCAACCTCAAGCTGCGGGCGCGCAACAAGGTTTCGGTCGCCAATCATTTCCGCATCGATCAGGGGGACGGGCCGCTGTTTTGCGTGGTCTCGCGCCTGACATGGCAGAAGGGCATCGATCTCGTCACCGAGGTGGTGGATGACATCGTCGCGATGGGCGGACGTCTGGTCGTGCTGGGCGCTGGCGAAATTGCGCTGGAAGGTGCACTTCTGGCCGCAGCATCGCGCCATCCGGGCCGCGTCGGCGTCGCCATCGGCTACAACGAACCGCTGTCTCACCTCATGCAGGCGGGCTGCGATGCCATCATCATTCCCTCGCGCTTCGAACCCTGCGGCCTGACCCAGCTTTATGCGCTGCGTTACGGCTGTATCCCGGTCGTTGCGCGAAACGGCGGGCTGAACGATACGGTCATCGATGCCAACCACGCAGCCGTTGCCGCGAAGGTGGCGACCGGCGTGCAATTCACGTCGATCACGCCAGAAGGCCTGCGACAGGCTATCAGGCGCACGGTGCGCTATTATCACGATCAGAAACTGTGGACGCAGATGCAGAAGCAGGGCATGAAATCGGATGTTTCCTGGGAAAAAAGCGCTGGCCTTTACGCCGCGCTCTACGCCCAACTTATTTCGAAAGGCCAGTAAATGACCATCAAGACCGTTCAGACCACAGCATTTCAGGACCAGAAGCCCGGCACATCGGGCCTGCGCAAGAAAGTGCCGGTCTTCGCGCAGGAAAACTACGCGGAAAACTTCATCCAGTCGATATTCGACAGCCTTGAAGGCTTTGCGGGCCAAGCGCTGGTGATCGGCGGCGACGGTCGTTATTACAATCGCGAAGTCATCCAGAAGGCGATCAAGATGGCCGCCGCCGCCGGTTTCGGCAAGGTTCTGGTTGGTCAAGGCGGCATTCTCTCAACGCCTGCGGCGTCCAACATCATCCGCAAATACAAGGCCTTTGGCGGCATCGTTCTCTCCGCCAGCCATAACCCCGGCGGCCCCAACGAAGACTTCGGCATCAAGTACAATATCGGCAATGGCGGCCCGGCCCCGGAAAAAATCACCGACGCCATCTTCGACCGCACGAAGAATATCCAGACCTACAAGATTGCCGAGGCCGCCGATATCGATCTCGACACCATCGGCAGTTCCGATGTGGCTGGCATGACAGTCGAAGTCATCGATCCCGTGGCCGACTACGCCACACTGATGGAAGAGCTGTTTGATTTCGGCGCTATCCGCAACCTGATCTCAAGCGGCTTCAAGGTGGTGGTTGACTCGATGAGCGCGGTTACCGGCCCTTACGCGGTCGAAATCATCGAAAAGCGCCTCGGCGCGCCATCGGGTTCCGTCTGGAATTCCGTTCCCCTGCCAGACTTCGGTGGCCACCACCCGGACCCGAACCTCGTCCACGCCAAGGACATGTATGACGACGTGATGAGCGCCGACGGCCCGGATTTCGGCGCAGCATCCGATGGTGACGGCGACCGCAACATGGTGGTCGGCAAGGGCATGTTCGTCACCCCATCCGACAGCCTCGCCATCATCGCTGCCAATGCGACACTCGCACCCGGTTACGCCTCCGGCATTGCCGGCATCGCCCGCTCCATGCCGACAAGTGCCGCCGCAGACCGCGTTGCCGAAAAGCTCGGCATCGGCATGTATGAAACGCCAACCGGCTGGAAATTCTTCGGCAACCTGCTGGACGCTGGCAAAGTCACCGTCTGCGGCGAAGAAAGCTTCGGCACCGGCTCCAACCATGTCCGAGAAAAGGATGGTCTCTGGGCCGTACTCTTCTGGCTGAACATCGTGGCCAGCCGCAAGGAAAGCGTCAAGGACATCGTCACCAAGCATTGGGCCGAATATGGCCGCAACTACTATTCACGCCACGACTATGAAGAGGTCGACAGCGACGCCGCCAACACGCTCGTCTCCATCCTACGCGAAAAGCTGGCCACCCTGCCCGGCACCACCTATGGCGCGCTGAAGGTTAAGTCCGCCGACGACTTCGCTTACAATGATCCGGTCGACCAGTCCGTCAGCAAGAACCAGGGCATCCGCATCCTCTTCGAAGGCGGCTCCCGCATCGTCATCCGCTTGTCGGGCACCGGCACGTCTGGTGCTACGCTTCGGCTTTATGTCGAACGCTACGAAGCCGATGCGTCGCGCCACAATATCGAAACGCAGGCGGCTCTGGCCGATCTGATCTCTGTGGCAGATGCGATTGCGGGGATCAAAAAGCACACGGGGCGTGATGCTCCGACGGTTATTACGTAACGGTCGCGATCGCGGTTTTCGGTTAGGGCAGTGGGTGTGACTCACCCCCCTCTGCCCTGCCGGGCATCTCCCCCTCAGGTGGGGAGATTAGCTAGGCGCACCAACATCGCCCCAATCTTGACGTCAGAGATTGCCCAGAGGCCGCCACGAGTTGATCTCCCCCCTTGAGGGGGAGATGTCCGGCAGGACAGAGGGGGTAAAGCCCCACCCACAAGCCTTAAAGCGCTGACGCAACCTCAACGAACGGAACCCCGATGCCCAGCCCCACCGTTTCCCCCCAAGGCGCCATCCCCACGGCAAACGGCACGGCATTCTCCGTCTACTCCCGCCACGCCTCACAGATCGACCTCTGCATCTTCGACCCGACCGGCACCACCGAAACCGCTCGCATCCTGATGCAGCGCGATGAGAACAACATCCACAGCATCACCACCAACGCCCCAGTCGGCACCCGCTACAACTTCCGTGCCAACGGCATCTACGCGCCGGACCACGGCCTATGGCTCGACCCGTCAAAACTGCTGCTCGACCCCTACGCAACGGAAATAGACCGACCATTCGCCCACGATCCGAGTCTCTACACGTTCGGCGAAGACACATCCGCCGCAATGCCGAAGGCGATCGTGCGACATCACGCGCCACCCCCAAGGCAACCGCCGCAGTTTTCCCCTGGCGGCCTGATCTACGAAATCGCCGTCAAACCCTTTACTATGCTGCACCCGGATGTGCCCGAAGCGATCAGAGGCACCGTTGCCGCACTCGCCCACCCTGCCATCATCGCCCACCTCAAAACGATCGGCGTCGATGCCATCGAACTCATGCCCATCACCGCCTGGATCGATGAGCGCCACCTGCCGCCACTCGGTCTCACCAATGGCTGGGGCTACAACCCCGTCGGCTTCATGGCGCTCGACCCGCGCCTTTGCCCCGGCGGCGTTGAAGAGCTGCGCGATACGGTAGCAACCCTGCATGAAAACGGCATCGGCACTATTCTCGATCTGGTCTTCAACCACACCGGCGAAAGCGACCGTTTCGGCGCGACACTATCGCTACGCGGGCTCGATAATCTCAGCTATTATCGCCACGCAAAAGACAACCCCGGCATGCTGGTCAACGATACCGGCACCGGCAACACCGTTGCTTGCGACCATCCGCATGTGCGTCGCCTCATCCTCGATACGTTGCGCCATTTTGTGGTCCATGCGGGCGTGGATGGCTTCCGCTTCGACCTCGCCCCCATCATGGGCCGCACGGACGATGGCTTCGATATGGCGTCGCAGACGCTCCATGCTATGCACACCGACCCAATCCTGCACGATCGCATCATGATTGCCGAGCCTTGGGACATCGGTCCCGGCGGTTACCAGCTCGGCAATTTTCCCGACAACTTCCTCGAATGGAACGACCGTGCCCGCGATGATCTTCGCCGCTACTGGCGTGGCGATGATGGGCCGACCGGTGCGTTGGCGGATGCGCTGGCAGGCTCATCCGGCATTTTTTCGCGCCATAACCGCACCCGTACCCGCAGCATCAATTTCCTCGCCGCCCACGACGGCTTCACGCTCTTCGATCTCGTCTCCCACGCCCACAAGCACAATGATGCCAATGGCGAAGACAACCGGGATGGTCACAACGAAAACCACTCCTGGAACAACGGTGTCGAGGGCCTGACGGACGACCCGACGATCAACACGGCGCGCATTGCCGATGTCAAATCCCTACTGTCGACGCTGTTCGTCACCCGTGGCACCATCATGCTGACGGCAGGCGATGAGGGCGGGCGCAGCCAGCGCGGCAACAACAATGCTTATTGCCAGGATAACGCCATCACCTGGGTAGATTGGGCAAATCTATCACCCGAAATCATCGCCCACACGGCCTATCTCTCCGCACTTCGCAAACGCTTCGATGTTTTCTCGCAGGACACGTTTTTCTCGTCCAACACCGATGATGTGCGATGGCTCTCGGCCACCGGCGCGCCGATGTCTGTGGCGGACTGGGAAGACTCCCAAGGCGTACCACTGGCCATGGTGTTGAAAACCCATGACAATCATCATGACATACCTGCCGAACTGGCCATTCTCTTCAACCGCAGCCGCGATGTCGTGCCCTTCACCTTGCCGGGAGACTGGAAGCCATTGGGCACGGATTTCGGCAATCCGGCCTACCTGCCCGCCCGCTCCGTCGTATTTTACATCCGGTGAGTTTGCTGCGATGCAAAAACAAGATTGTTCTTTAGCCTTGCCCCTGTAAACTCCGCCCTGCTGCTTTCGTAACATTTGTCGCGAGGAACCATGCCCAAGGAAATCTCTCTGTCCGAGGTAAAAGACCTTGTCGGTTCCGAAGTTGGAATATCCGACTGGATCACTGTCGATCAGGCGATGATCGACGCCTTCGCCAAAGCCACGCTGGACGACCAGTTCATCCACACAGATCCGCAACGCGCCGCCGCAGAAAGCCCGTTCGGCGGCACCATCGCCCACGGCTTTCTGACGCTGTCCCTGTTGTCAGCCATGAATTACAGCGCCCTGCCCAAAATCCGAGAACAGACAATGGGCATCAATTACGGCTTCGACAAACTCCACTTCGTCGCCCCTGTCAAAAGCGGTGCCCGCATCCGCGGTCACTTCACCCTGGCCGAAGCCCGCTTTCGCGGTGGCGCGATGCTGATGAACACCTATGACGTGACGGTGGAAATCGAGGACGAAAAGAAGCCAGCGTTGACGGCACGCTGGATTACAATCAGCCAGTTCGACCCGGACGATAGGCCGGAGGAGGATTGAAGAGCGGCAATTTATCGACGGAGATTTATGAAGTTCGCTTATTTGATCGAGCCGCCGTTCAACTACCGCAATAAGCAAGGCGTTGTGACCGGCAGTGATGTGGAACTGGCCCGAACAGTTCTGTCGATGGCCGGTATTGAAAACGTCGAATTCATCGAGACGGAATTTTCAAATCTGCTCTCTGGCTTGGAGCAGCACCGTTGGGATATGACGACAGGCCTGTTCGACACACCTGAGCGCAGAAAAATAGCCACATTCAGCCGCCCGATATGGGCACTGTCCGATGGCTGCTCGTTCGCAAGGGAAATCCCGAACAGCTGAGCGGATACGCCTCCATTGCTACAAACGCGGAATACAAGCTGACTGCGATACAGGTTCAGCACAAAGCAGCGCTTGCCGCTGGTATTCCGGAAGACCGTATCGTTTTAAACGCAACATATGATGAGGCCGCAAACGCCGTCCTTGAAGGCCGGGTCGATGCCTATGCGAGCGTTGCCATGGCGCATCAAGGATATCTCAAGCAACATATAAATACCAATCTGGACGTCATCCCCGTCCCCGTAAAGGAAAGAGCCGCCGCTTTCGGTGCATTTGGCTTTCGTCAATCAGACAGCGAGCTGAAAGATGCAGTCGACGCAGCTTTGACGCAATACCTCGGTTCGGATGAACACCGAAAGATGATGCGAAACCACGGTTTTACCGATGCGGATATAGACATGATTGCGCTACATCGACCAGGGTTAATTTGAAGCTCAACCAGCACTACGTTTTCAACATGGTTCCAGCAAAGCGCTTGAATCTGCTGATACGTGTCTACATGAACCTTGCATCGCAAGATGTGCTATTTCTAGGACATATACGCGATTAGCTTCACCCAATTCCACCCGTGGCTAACATGCATTGCGCGCAACCTTTTGTTCGCCCACAGCGGGAACCCGTCCCCGAGGTCACGCGTTGATGGCTACACGCCTTGAGGGGGACAATTCAATGGCACAAAATATTACCAAACCTGACAATTCCGCAGAGCCGACAACCGAACTCAGACGCGTGATCGGGCCGGGGCTTCTGCTGCTGTTCATCGTGGGTGATATCCTCGGCACCGGCATCTACGCGCTGACCGGCCAAGTGGCCGCAGAAGTTGGTGGCGTCGTCTGGCTACCCTTCCTCATCGCCTTCGGCGTCGCTCTTCTCACCGCCTGCTCCTATCTGGAACTCGTCACGAAATACCCAAAAGCAGCCGGTGCAGCGCTTTATACGCACAAGGCTTTCGGCGTGCATTTCATCACCTTTCTCGTCGCCTTCACCGTCATGTCGTCGGGGGTCACCTCTGCCTCCACCGCCTCACGCGCTTTTGCCGCGAATTTCACCACCGTCACCGGGTTCGATTTCGGTGCCTTCGGTGTCACGGGTGTCGCCATCGCCTTCATCGCAGCCATCGCACTCATCAATTTCCGGGGCGTGGGCGAAAGCGTGAAGATGAATGTCGTGCTGACGGTGGTGGAACTCACCGGCCTGCTCATCATCATCGGCATCGGCTTCTGGGCCATCGGCAATGGTCAGGGCGATGTGTCTCGCGTCTGGACATTCGAGCCTGCGGGCGAACACGGTGTCATCTGGTCGGTGGTCGCGGCCACGACGCTTGCCTTCTTCGCCATGGTGGGCTTTGAGGATTCGGTCAACATGGCCGAGGAATGCAAGCAGCCGGCCCGCATCTTCCCGAAGGTGCTGCTCGGCGGCCTCGCGATCACCGGCGTCATCTACATACTGGTTGCCATCTCTGCCATCACGCTGGTTCCCGCAGCAGAGCTGGGCGAAGGCGAAACGCCTCTGCTGAAAGTCATTGCGGCAGGCGCACCCAACTTCCCCATCGGCATTTTCGGCGTTATCACCATGTTCGCCGTCGCCAATTCCGCGCTCATCAACATGATGATGGCCAGCCGCCTGATCTACGGCATGAGCCGCGAAGGCGTGCTGCCCCCGGCACTCGGAAAAGTCCACAAGGGCCGCCAGACACCCTACATCGCCATCATCTTCACCTCTCTCATCGCCATCGGCCTCATTGCCTTCGCAGGCGGCGTCCCGGCGCTGGGCGGCACCACGGCGCTGCTCCTGCTCGGCGTTTTCACCATCGTCAATGTCGCGGTGCTGGTGCTGCGCAAGGACAAAGTGGAGCACAAGCATTTCCGCACCCCGACAATTCTGCCCATCATCGGCGCTATTAGCTGCTTCTTCCTCGTCGGCCCATGGACGGGCCGCGACCCGGTGCAGTATTCGATTGCAGGCGTGCTGCTGTTTATCGGGGTGTTGTTGTGGCTGGCGACGATCGGTTACATGCGCATGCAGGAGAAGGCGGCTTAAGAGGCACCCACACTCCGCCGCCCCGTCACCCCGGCCCTGAGCCGGGGTCCAGCGACGTGACGTGCGTCAGGTCAAAAGACTATTCTTCCGCGCAGACGCGCGGCTGCTGGGTTTTGGCTCAGGGCCGGAATGACGGAGGTGGGGTAATCCACGCGAAAAATCACAGACGTTGCAAAGTACAGTTGCAATCCCCCGCAACAATGATACATCGGAATTCCGGCTCCCATTTCAAAAGGAAATATTATGCCGGACTTTTCCACGCTCATGCTTTTTTCCGCCGCAGCTCTCGTTCTGACGGCGACGCCCGGTCCCGATATGTTGCTGATTGCTTCGCGCAGTGTCAGCCAGGGCCGGTCTGCGGGTTTTCTGACCTATGCCGGAATAGCTGCGGGCACCTATTGCCACGCAATCGCTGCCGCACTTGGCCTTTCCCAGCTGTTTGTGAATGTTCCCATTGCCTATGAGATCCTGCGCTGGGCGGGCTGCGCCTATCTGCTTTATCTGGCGTACAAGACACTTCGGTCACAAAGCTCCGCTTTTGCGCCATCGGCAGGTCTGAAGAAATTGTCGGGGAAACGGATTTTCAGCGAGGGTCTGGCGACCAATATTCTCAATCCCAAAATGGCGCTGTTCGTGCTGGCTCTTTTCCCGCAATTCATTGATCCGACTGGCAGTTCAATGCTCGTTCAGACGGTGGTGCTTGCCAGCATTCTGAACGGCGTGGGTTTTGTGGTGAATGGCACGGTCATTCTGTTGGGCACCAGCATCCGCAACCGCTTGTCCGCAATCAGCCGTTTTCCCAAATTGCCGCAATATTTGCTGGCAACCGTGTTTGCCGGGCTTGCATGCCGTCTGGCACTCGGCACGAGAAACTGAAAACACCCTAAGAGGGCGTTCTCTCACGCATCCCGAGCGCCTTCTTCCAGCAAGCCGAACACATAATCCGCAAAAGAGCGCCAGCACTCCACCCGGAACGTATCCTCCGCCACGCGCGAAATCACCACTTCTGCCTTGCCAAACAGCGTGCGCGAACATGCGCCGACGGGGAAGGCATTGAGCGAGAGAGCTTGCGGGCAGCCAGCGTTCAGCGTGGCTTCCGCACCTTCACCTGAAACCGTCATGGCCACGTTGCGGTGGGAGACATCCGTGGCAGAGTGGGGGGTGGAGACGGTGGCGCAGGCGTCGAGCAGGTTGCTTTCACCCTGGTCGATGACGAGCCATTCGTCTGGCCCCAGCCACAACGCTGCGCGCAGGCCAGAGGTGGTGGACGTCTTGGGCGTCTGCGGCAGGCGGATATCCAGCGCCTGAGAAAGCTCACTGACAGCATCCGCCTTTGCCCGCAGCGACAGCCGGTAAGCGGGCGCTGCCATCTTGATGGAGACTGTTGCGGAACCGGCGCGGGCGCCTTCCAGAACCAATGTGCGGTTTGCCAGATCAGCCATTGATGCGGCCTCCTTCCTTGTCGAAGAACACCATGTCCGTCACCTCAACTGCAATCGTCTTGTCGGCCAAGGGAATATAGAGCGTCTCACCCATCCGCGCCCGGCCACCGGCCACCAGGCCGAAGGCGATGGAGCGGTCAAGATTTTCGGACCAGTAGGATGAGGTCACATGCCCCAGCATGGTCATCGGTTTCGGCTGGTTCGGGTCGGCCACGATCTGTCCGCCCTCTTCCGGCACATCATGCGGATTTTTCGGCAGGAGGCCCACGAGTTGCTTGCGAGCTTCACGCGTGAGGTCTGGGCGCTGCAAGCCGCGAATGCCGACGAAATCCGTCTTCTTCTTGGACACCGCCCAACCAAGCCCGGCATCGTCAGGCGTCACTGTGCCATCGGTATCTTGCCCCACGATGATGTAGCCCTTTTCGGCGCGCAGAATATGCATGGTCTCGGTGCCATAGAGGCAACCCCCGACGGCTTGCGCCCGCTCTGCAATTTCCTTCCAAACGGCGGGACCAAAATCGGCGGGCACGTTGATTTCGAAACCGAGTTCGCCGGTAAAGGACACGCGGAACAGCCGCGTCGGCACGCCGCAAATCTTGCCCTCGGCAATGGCCATATGAGGGAAGGCGTCGGGCGAAAGATCGATGCCCTCCACCAGCGGCGCAATCACCTCACGCGCCCTGGGCCCCTGCACGGCAATGACAGCCCATTGTTCGGTGGCGGATGTCAGCCAGACATTGAGGTCAGGGAATTCCGTCTGGAGATAGTCTTCCATATGGTGCAGCACGCGCGGCGCACCGCCGGTCGTCGTCGTCACATGGAACCGGTCTTCGGCCAGACGCCCGACAACACCGTCATCGTAAACGAAGCCATCTTCGCGGGTCATGATGCCATAGCGGCAGCGACCCGGCTTCAGCGTGTCCCAGGCATTGGTATAGAGCAGGTTGAGGAATTTTGCTGCATCCGGCCCGACAACCTCGATCTTGCCGAGCGTTGAGGCATCGAACACGCCCACGGTTTCACGCACCGTCTTGCACTCACGGTTCACGGCCTGATGCATGTCTTCACCGGCGCGCGGGTAGAACCAAGCGCGCTTCCAGTTGCCCACGTCCTCGAAGGCTGCACCGGCGGCTTCTTCCAGCGCATGCATCGGCGTCTTGCGGGCAGGATCGAACAGCTTGCCGCGCGAATGGCCCACCAGCGTGCCGAAAGTCACAGGCGTATAGGGCGCGCGGAACGTCGTCAGCCCCACGGTCGGCAGCGGGCGGCCCAAGGCTTCGGACGCAATGGCCAGACCATGCATGTTGGACATTTTGCCCTGATCCGACGCCATGCCGTTGGTGGTGAAGCGTTTGATATGCTCGATGGAGTGCATGCCTTCGCGCACGGCAAGGCGGATATCCTTGGCGCAGACATCGTGCTGGAAATCGATGAAGGCCTTGACGTTGTCGCCTTCGCCCGCTCCATCCGCAGCCCCGATCATGCCGCCGGTCCACGTATGCGCATTGCTGGCAGAAAACTCAGCCGTGCCGCCACCGGCGGCTGCCGCCTCGGCAATCAGGTCATCAAGATCATCCGTGCCGTTGCAGGCGCCGATGGAGACGCAATCCTGCACATGCACATCCGGCAGAAAACGCTGGTTTTCCGCATCATATCTCAGTTTGCCACGAGATTGCGAAAACAGATGCACGGATGGCGTCCAACCAGCGGACACGATGAGCGCATCCACCTTGATCTTGCGCTTGGAAGACCCACCATTGCGCCCCACCGTGATGGAAGACACCCGCAGACGCCCGGCTGTATTGTAAACGCTATGGCCCGCCAGCACCTCGATGCCCAGCGCCCGCGCCTCGTCCAGAAGCCTGGCATCCGGGTTGGCGCGGCAATCCACGATGGCCGCAATCGCCACCCCTGCCCGCTTCAGATCGAAAGCGGTTTCGTAAGCGGAATCATGGGCGGTATAGACACCCACATTGTGGCCCACGGTCACACCGTACTGGTTGAGATAGGTGCGCGCAGCAGAGGCGAGCATAATGCCGGGGCGGTCATTATTGGCAAACACCATATGCCGCTCGATGGCACCGGTCGCCAGCACCACCTTCCTAGCCCGCACCTGCCACAGCCGCTCGCGTGGCGCATGTCCCGGTGTCGCAAGATGGTCGGTAACCCGCTCGGCAAGGCCGATAAAATTGTGGTTGTAGTAACCGAACACAGTCGTGCGCGTCAGCACCTCAACATTCGGCATGGCCTTCAACTCGGCAAAGACCTTCTGCGCCCACTTATAGCCGTTCAAACCGTCGATGGTCGTGCCGGTATCGAAGCGAAGCGCACCGCCAACCTCCGGGTTCTCATCAGCCAGAATGACCTTCGCGCCCGTCTTTGCCGCAGCCAGCGCCGCCGTCAGACCGGCCACGCCGCCACCTGCCACCAGCATGTCGCAATGGGCATAGCGGCTGGCATAATGATCAGTGTCACCTTCCTTTGGCGCATTGCCCAGACCTGCGGCGCGGCGGATGATCGGCTCATACAGCTTGTCCCACGCAGCCTTCGGCCACATGAAGGTCTTATAGTAGAAGCCCGCCACAAACATCGGCGACAGGACATCGTTCACCGCACCCACATCGAAGGACAGCGACGGAAAGCGGTTCTGCGAAGAGACAACAGCCCCATCGAACACTTCCTGCACCGTGGCGCGCACATTCGGCTGCTTGCGGCTGCTATCACGCGAAACGTCGATCAGCGCGTTCGGCTCTTCCGGCCCGGCGGAGAGAAATCCGCGCGGACGGTGATATTTGAACGAGCGGCCAATCAGATGCACGCCATCGGCCAGAAGTGCCGAGGCAACCGTGTCGCCCTGAAGCGCCGTATGGATCTTGCCATCGAAGGTAAAGCGCGCGGTGCGCGCAGGCGTCAGGCGGCCAGCGCCTTTGATGCGATAGGCGCCGCTCATCGTGCCGCTCCTTCATGGCCGGCCATAACGGTGGCCTCATCCGGCTTTGGCTCACCGGCCTTGTAGGTCAGGTGGATCTTGTCGGTTACCGAATGGCGCGCGGCATTGAAGAACCGCCCGCAGCCATGAATATGCCGCCAGCGCTCGAACACCATGCCCTTGTCATTGTCGCGCATGAAGAAATATTCGGCGAACGCTTCATCGGAAATGGTGGAGATATTTTCGGGCCGCGCAATATGCGCCTCCCCAGCCCAGCGAAATTCCAGCTCGGAACGCTCTTCTTCACAATAGGGACAACGGATCAGCAGCATGTTTTCGCCTCAAAGAGAGCTTTCCGGAACGATGGTTCCGGCGGGTTGGTCACACAGGCGCTTTCCCATGGTAATATAGGGGTAAAGCCTGTTCATCAGTTCATCGATCGTCGTGAAGTCGCGGAATATCTTGGCCTTGCCCATATTGATGATCGACATCAACATTGGGTTGACGCTGAGTGCGACAGGCTCCTCCTGCCCGCCATCCTCCTTCGTCCCGACGAAGTAGACAGCCCTGTCGCCGATGATGGGCGCGCAAAGCAGCCTTCCTTCGTTTGCCTCAAACGGCCAGTTCGTCTCGCCCTGTGCCTTGCGGATCGTCTGCATGCGGAAATCCTTCTCTTCCAGCACAAGCTTGTTGGCCTGCGATGGCGAGGCTGCAAAAGCAGCCACAAGAATGGCCGCTGCCGCCCTCAATGCGCCACCGCCGCAGCCGCCGCCTCATCGATCAGCCGTCCCGAGCGGAACCGCTCCAGGTTAAGCCCTTCGGCCAGCTTGTGAGGCTCACCGCGCGCAATCAGATGCGCAAACAGATGCGCAGAGCCCGGCGTGGCCTTGAACCCGCCCGTGCCCCACCCACAATTGACGAAAAGGTTCGGTACCGGCGTCACGCTCTGAATGGCAGACCTGTCAGGCGTGTTGTCGGTAATGCCGCCCCATTGCCGCATCATCTTCACGCGGCGGAAAATCGGGAACAGCTCGCAAATCGCATCCAGCGTGTGGGTGATGATCTGCAAACCGCCGGTCTGGGAATAGGAGTTATACTGGTCCGTGCCAGCACCAATCACCAACTCGCCTTTGTCGGATTGCGAGATATACGCATGCACCGTGTTGGACATGACCACGCAGGGAAAAATCGGCTTGAGCGGCTCAGATACCAGCGCCTGCAACGGGTTGGACGCGAGCGGCACCCGCACATCGGCCATGTTCATGATGACGGAGGAATGCCCGGCTGCGGAAACGCCGATCTTCTTTGCACCGATAAAGCCCCTGTTCGTCTCCACGCCCGTCACCGCACCATCCGGCCCGCGACGGATAGCCGTCACCTCACAGTTCTGGATGATGTGAACACCGCGATCCGAGGCCCCACGGGCATAACCCCAGGCCACCGCATCATGCCGCGCCGTGCCACCACGCCGCTGAAGGGCCGCACCATTGATGGCGTATCGCGCATTGGCGGAAATATCGAGCGGCGGACAGTAGGCCTTGGCCTCTTCTGGCGTCAGCCATTCATTGTCGATGCCATAGAGACGGTTGGCATTGATATGTCGCTTGAAGCTCTGCTGGTCGTGCACATTGTGCGACAGCATCATCACGCCGCGCGCCGAATACATGACGTTGTAATTGAGGTCCTGGCTCAAGCCTTCCCAAAGTTTCAGGGAATGCTCGTAAATATCCATGCTCTCTTCATAGAGATAGTTGGAGCGGATGATGGTGGTGTTGCGCCCGGTATTGCCGCCGCCGATCCAGCCTTTTTCCAGCACCGCGATGTTGGTAATGCCGTGTTCCTTGGCCAGATAATAGGCAGCACCCAGCCCATGCCCGCCACCGCCGATGATGATGACGTCGTATTCCTTGCGCGGCTCGGGAGAAGCCCACTGCGCCTCCCATCCCTTGTGCGCACGCAAGGCCTCGCGAGCCACGGCAAAAACCGAAAATTTGCGCATTCGCGAACCACTCCTTGGAAAACCGGCTGGACTGCTCCGGCAGAAACATACACATCGCAAATCAAAAAGCACCGCAATGTTCATTTTGCGACGCGGCGACATATTGTTTCGACATAGGCCCTTAGAACGCTTCTATCTTTGCTTTTTAAGGCTTTAAACAGTTAACGGGTGGACTTTAGGGTAACGATCTGATATTGTAGCTCACCAATCGCGTGGCCGCTCGGCCAACCGAACGATTTTTTGTTTGCTTGCGAATGCCATAATTCACACGGCAAAAATAACCAACCAAAGGAACGGGATTCACGTGCAGGTACTAGTCCGCGACAACAACGTTGATCAGGCACTTCGAGCTCTTAAGAAAAAGATGCAGCGCGAAGGCATTTTCCGCGAAATGAAGATGCGTGATTTTTACGAAAAGCCGTCCCAGAAGCGCGCCCGCGAAAAGGCTGAAGCTGTTCGCCGCGTTCGCAAGCTGGCCCGCAAGCGTATGCAGCGCGAAGGTCTGATTGCAGGCCCACGCCCAGCCGGCCGGGCTTAAGGCCGTTTTTTAGACGTTTTTGAATGCTTAGGGGGCGGGGGCGATATTTTCGCCACCGCTCTTTGAGTTTATGATCTTGGAACGGGCTTGGTAGAGGGAACCCAAATCGTATGAACGCTGTTGATACCCGTGATTCTATAAATCCGTTTGTAATCCCAAGCGGCGTATCTCAGAGAAAAAATATGCGGCTTTGGTCCTCCCTAATTGTATGCGGCGTGCTTGTAACCCTGTCCGGTTGCGCCACCACCACCCAGACAAGCGACGTATTCCAGCTCGACCGCGCACAGGGGTCGCAGGAAAACATCAGTTCGCTGACATCGGTCATCAACGCAAATCCGCAAGACCCGGAAGGCTACAACGTTCGTGGCTCCGCCTATGGTCGCTCAGGCGACAGCAAGCGTGCCATCGCCGATTTCGAGCGCGCCTTGCAGCTCAATCCGCGCTTCTATCAGGCCTATGCTAACCGTGCGCTGGTGTACCGCAACAGCGGCCAGCAGCAACTGGCACTTCAGGACTATAATTCGGCGCTGCAGATCAATCCCAGCTATGATGTCGCCCTCATCGGTCGCGGCAATCTTTACCGCCAGACCGGTCGCGTCAACGAAGCCTTCAACGACTTCTCCGCCGCCATCAATCTGGACACGACGGATGGTCGCGCATGGCACAATCGCGGCCTGATCTACCAGCTGCGCAATCAGCACACCCAAGCCATCGAGGACTTCTCGAAAGCGATCTCGCTCTCGCCGAACTCGCCTGAGCCATACAATGGCCGTGGCATTTCCTACGTCGCGATGAACGACGATGAAAACGCCTTCGCTGACTTCAACCACGCCATTGCTCTCGACGGCGACCTTGCCGAGTCCTGGGCAAACCAGGCGCTGGTCTATGAGCGCCGTGGCGAAAGAGACAAGGCCGCCAAATCCTACGGCCACGCCGCCCGTCTCGACCCCAAATACAAGCCAGCCGTTGATGGTCTGGCACGTACTCGCGGTGGCAGCGCGTCTTAACAGACCCGTTCAGGTTCATGTCAGCAAGGCCGCTTACCTCTCCACGTCTAACGTGGAAAGGTCATGACATGAAACACTTACGCACCACACTCGCCGCCGCCGCCATCCTGATGATGGCGTCGCAGAGCTATGCCGCAACAGTCGTCAAGGTCGTTGAAGGCGGCGAAGCCGGTGGCCCCATGACGCTCACCCTCGACCAATCCACCATCAAGGCTGGCGAGACAACCTTCCACGTCCATAATGACGCGATGTCGGAAGAGCACGAGATGGTTCTGGTGAAACTCAAGTCTCCCAATGAGAAACTGGACGTCGTCGCTGGAAAAAACCGCATCGACGAGAAAAAGCTGAAGAGCATGGGCGAGGTCTCCGAACTGAAACCCGGTGCAGACGGCCAGCTCAAAGCAAAGCTCACCCCCGGCTCCTATGTGCTTCTCTGCAACATCAAGGGTCATTATCAGGCTGGTATGCACGCCGCCTTGACGGTGACGAAGTAATCATCACAAACAACGGCGCTTCAGGCCCGCTACGGCCTGAAGCCACCCTCCGAAACCAAGAGTCGTGCCTTAGTCAGCGTCCCCGCCATTGTTGCGGGCTATCGCATGCTCGAACAAAGGCAGCAACGCTCTGTACGTTTCCAGAAAATCATCATCCATGCGATGATTTGAACCGCGAAACGCCATGAACAGCTCGTTGCGAAGATCAACAAGAGTCTGACGCTTGCTAGCCTGCGCAGCATCGGACGCCGCGTTGAAAGATCCGAAATGCTGATATCCATTAAATGAGAGCGCGAACGCCACTATGGCATCGCGATCGGTGGGATCAGGAAGCTCATCAACTCGCAGAGAGCTGTCAGGCCTTAAAACCGGTTCCACTGCGCTATCCTCATCGCCAATATAGCCACCCGTTTGTCGCTGCCATAGGCGCGCATAAAGCCCGCCTTGTGCCAACAGCGCTGTTGGCGCCCCCTCTTCAACGATGCGACCCTTATCCAGCACCACGATCCTGTCCATCCGGGCGATGGTGGACAGGCGGTGGGCGATGGCGATCACCGTTTTGCCCGTCATAAGCATCTCCAGCTTTTCCTGGATTGCCGCCTCGGATTCGCTGTCGAGCGCGGATGTCGCCTCATCGAGAATAAGGATCGGCGCGTCTTTCAACAGCACGCGTGCAATTGCCACGCGCTGGCGCTGACCGCCGGAAAGCTTGACGCCCCTGTCACCGACGAAGGCATCGTAACCGCGCCGTCCCTCGCTATCGGCAAGGTCCGCAATAAAGCCGTCGGCCTGTGCTGCCCTCGCCGCCGTAGCAATCTCCTCATGGGAGGCATCCGGCCTGCCATAGCGAATATTGTCTCCAACGGATCGGTGCAGCAGCGAAACGTCCTGTGAGATGACACCAATGTTTTCGCGCAGGCTGGCCTGCGTCACCGACCGAATGCTTTGTCCGTCAATGCTGATATTGCCCTGCCCCGGCTCGTAAAATCGCAAGAGCAGATTGACCAGCGTCGTCTTGCCTGCACCGGAAAGACCCACCAAACCTACCTTTTCGCCCGCCGCCACTTTCAGCGTCAGATAATCGATCACGGTCTTTTCGGCGCGATAGGCAAAATGGACATGCTCGAAACTGATCTCGCCGCGCGCCACGACAAGCGGCTTTGCGTCCGGCGCATCAACGATCGTTGGCGGTGTGGTCATAACCGGCATCGCATCCTTGATCGTGCCGATAGCCTGAAAGATTTGCTGACCCATTTCCAAAAACGCCCGGGCATTGGCGGAAAGCCGCTGGGTCAGGTAGATCGAGCCCGCAAACTGGCCCGTCGTCACGAAGCCATCGACAATGCCCCAAAAGCCGATACTCAGCATTGCAATCCACAGGACGACGTTGAGGAGAAGAATGGCGGTGCTGGTCGTCAGATAGACCCGTCGCTCGCGGTGCTGGGTATCGATGACCTCGGTAAAGACATTCCGCAGAGCCCCGGCTTCGCTGTCTTCCGCCGCGAACTGTTTCACCATCTGAATGTTGCTGTAGAGATCGGTCATGGACCCCACCAGCAGACTGCGCTTCTTGGCAGAGCGGCGTGCAAGCTCCGAAAACTTCGGCACGGCCAGAACGGCAATCGCAATACTGGCGACGATCCAGACAAGGACCGGCAGCGCCAAAGGCCATGCCACAGTGCTCAGCAGCACAAGCGAACCTACGAACTGCACGAGGAAATAAGGTATCGAGTAGAATGCGACAGTCACCTGCTGCTGCACCGCGGATGCCGCCTGCGATAGACGCGAAGCGACCTGGCCCGCAAAAAGATCATGGAAGAAGCCGAGATCCTGACGCTCGACCGCCTTGTGCCCCTGCCACTGAATGGCAGCGGGCATGCACACAGCGACCGTTTGCGACGTCAGCGTGTTGGCCATAAAGGAAAGCAGCGGCTGCACCGGAAACAGCAAGACGACCATGATGGTCAGCAACGGCCACTCGCTTTGCAGAAATGCCGCCGCACCCTTGGCGGTGACACCGTCGACAATGGCCGAAAAGCTCCAGATCAGAAAAAGATTGGTCGCTTCCATCAGCATCGCGAAAACCGAAATCGCGAGGAGCACGCCCCGAAACATCCGCACGAAGTGCAAAAGCAGGTGAAAGGGCCCTTTCGATGGGATGGGTCTGTAGGGAATGTCGAGCGGTCGGATCAGCCGCTCAAAGGGCCGGTAAGCGAAGTCTGAAAAAGCCATGGCGCTCTGCAGTAACACTGGAAAAGAATGGTGGCTGTATCAGTAACAGCCAACATTGAACCATGGATTGCGGTGATCGCAAACCCTTTAACGCAGATTGTAGGAAAGTTTCCCGCCGTAGCAGCGATCCAGGATCGATGGGTAAGCACGGCGCAGGAACGCTCCGCCGTGCCAGAGGCGATCAACGCAGCAGAACAAATCCCGCGACATTCAGGATCAGGAATACCAGAAGGCCACCGAAAAAGCCGCCGGTGGTAAAGAAGCCGACCGCCATAGCGATCATCAGCACGATCACCATCATCGTGCCGTATTTGGCAGCAGTCAGAAAACCGTCATAGGTCTTTTCGTGCTCGGGATAATTCATCGGCGCGCCGACTTCGACTGGACCCGTGTGGTGTTCGCTCATGCCATTTCCCCTTCAATTACCCAGATTTCCGCCCGTTACCAAACGCCCACGGCGTTTTCCTCACAGGGCGAAACAGTGCAGAATGCTCCAATGCCAAGACCTACATGGAACCGATGAAAAACGCAACGGACCGTGCCCGCGCTCTTGCACCGCATTGGATGCATTTTCACCGCCGCTAGACTTGTGGTCTACGGGTCGAAAACAGTGCAGCCAAGCAACAGACGCGCCAGCAATTCTTGCCAAAGCGCCTCTTTACACGGTGCAAAGCGCTATCCCAGTTGCATTTCGTAAAACCAACTCCTACACGAAATAGTGGGGAGGACGTCCGAAGCATTCGCAAGGCAAGCGAAAGCATCGCCATCAGGGAACGGCACGGACGGATTCTGCGCATTAACCCGCAAAGGGATCGAGGAGGGGAAAAAATGACGGCTCTTCTAAAACTAAGCGCCCTTATTGACTGGTTCAGTGAGACGATGGGCAAGTTTGCAGGCTATCTTGTCCTGATCTGCTGCCTCGTCAGCGCTGGCAACGCCATCGTTCGCTATGTCTTCAACTACAGCTCCAATGGCTGGCTGGAAATCCAGTGGTACATGTTCGCCTTCATCGTTCTGGTCGGCGCGTCCTACACGCTGCGGATGAATGAGCATGTGCGCGTGGACATCATCTATGGCGCGATCTCGGCCCGCACGCGGCTCTGGGTCGACATCATCGGCATAACCCTCTTCCTGCTGCCCGCCTGCTTCTTCCTGGCGTGGCTCAGCTGGCCGATGTTCACGCTTTCGCTGGCCCAGAACGAAGTGTCGTCCAATGCCGGTGGCCTCATTCGCTGGCCGGTGAAGTTCATCATCTTTGCGGGCTTTGCCCTGCTCGTCCTTCAGGGAATATCCGAACTGGTGAAGCGCATCGGCGCGCTGAACGGGCTCTATCAGCTCGACACCAAATACGAAAAACCGCTCCAGTAACTCAGGCGCTGATCGCTAAGGATATTTCCATGTTCGAATACGGTATTCTGCCGCCGCTGATGTTCCTGGGCATGATCATTTTCATGCTCTACGGCTTCCCCGTGGCCTTCTCCCTTGCCTCCGTCGGACTTCTGTTCGGCGTCATCGGCATTTTTACGGAGCATTTTTCGCCTGCTTTCCTGCAAGCCCTGCCGCTTCGTATTTTCGGCATCATCTCCAACGATCTTCTGCTGGCCATTCCGTTCTTTACCTTCATGGGTGCCATTCTGGAGCGATGTGGCCTTGCCGAAGACCTGCTGGAAGGCACCGGCAAGCTATTTGGCGCCATTCCCGGCGGCCTCGCCTATGCCGTCATTCTCGTCGGCGCCATCCTTGGTGCCATCACCGGCACGGTTGCGGCCTCGGTCATCACCATGGGCGTCATATCCCTGCCCATCATGTTGAAATACGGCTATAATCCGCGCCTCGCCACCGGCGTCATCGCCGCATCCGGCACCATCACGCAGGTCATCCCGCCTTCGCTGGTGCTTATCGTTCTCGCAGACCAGCTCGGTAAGTCCGTCGGCGATATGTATCTCGGGGCTATCGGTCCTTCGATCCTGCAGGTGACGATCTTCATCCTGTTTATCTTCGTCATGTCGAAGCTGCGACCAAAGGACCTGCCCGCCCTGCCGCCGGAAGCGCGCGGAGAGTTGAACCGCGCTCTGGTGTTCAAGGTGCTGGCGGGCATGGTTCCCTCCATCGTGTTGATCTTCCTCGTGCTCGGCACCATCTTCATGGGCCTTGCGACACCAACGGAAGCGGGCGCGCTCGGCGTTGTCGGCGCCATGGCGCTGGCCGCTGCTCATCGTCGCCTCACCTGGGATCTCGTCAAGCAGGGCATGCATTCCACCATGCACATCACCTCGATGGTGGTGTTCATTCTGGTCGGCGCGACATGCTTCAGCCTTGTCTTTCAGGGCATGGATGGTTCGTTGTGGATCGAACACATGCTGTCGGGAATTCCAGGCGGCCCCATCGGCTTCCTGATCTTCGTCAACATCTTCATCTTCTTCCTAGCCTTCTTCCTCGATTTCTTCGAGATTGCCTTCATCGTCATCCCGATGCTTGCCCCGATTGCCCAATCGCTCGGCATCGATCTTATCTGGTTCGGCGTCCTCATCTGCATCAACATGCAGACCAGCTTCATGCACCCGCCCTTTGGCTTTGCGCTCTTCTACTTGCGCTCCATCGCACCGCGTAGCGTCAAGACTTCCGATATCTACATGGGCGCGATCCCATGGCTGGGCATGCAGCTCATCCTCGTCGCCATTGTCATCTTCTGGCCCGAATCCGTTACCTACTGGCTGGACAAGACACCGCAGGTCGATCTCAACACCATCAAGATCGAAGTCCCCGCCTTCGGCAATGGCGGCGGTAATACCATGCCTAATTTCGGCCTGCCGCCGATGGACGGCGCACCGGCCCAACCGGGCGGAAACGGATTGCCCGGCATACCAAATCTCAACGAGCCACCGAAGATCGGTCCTTAAGGGAAACACTTGATGCGTGTGGACTGATGTATTATATTGGTGAAGTGGAAGGCAGGGTTGCACCCCCGCCTTCCGTTTGTTCTTGCTAGAAATTGAGCCGGACAGTCAATGACCAGCCTGTCCGGTTTTTCCTAATCAAAAACGTAATGCTCAGTGGTTTCCACATCGCATCACCTCCACGATTCGAGAGCAAGGCCGTTACCACGGTCGGCGGGGCCCGTCTCCGCCGATACGTCCTGCTGGTAGGACGTGAGCTGCTTTTGCTCTGAACGCTGTTATCATAAATTGCCCACTGACTTTGTCGAGCGAATTTCAACTATAAAGCGCAAAAACCCGGACCTTTCGATCCGGGTTCGAGTCTCACCTGCGGTTGGTGTCGTTCAGAGCTTGCCGTTACGCTGCTGGATCATCATGAAGGTATCGAATGTGTATTCCGCGAGCTGCATCCACAGATACCCTTCGCGTTTGAAAGCCACTTGATCTTCATAGACCTTCTTGAAGTCAGGATTGACGGCGGAGATTTCAGCGTAGACTTCCAGCGCGGCCTTATAGCAGGCATCCAGAATATCCTGACTGAAGGGGCGCAGCGTTGCGCCTTCTGCCACGATCTGCTTGATCGCGGTCGGGTTTTTGGCGTCGTATTTAGCCATCATATTGGTGTTGGCGAAGGCGCAGGCATCTTGCAAGACGGCCTGATATTGTTTCGGCAGGCTGTTCCACTTGTCCAGATTAACGAAGGAATGAATGACAGGGCCGCCTTCCCAGAAGGCCGGATAGTAGTAGTATTTTGCGACCTTCTGGAAGCCCAGTTTGTGGTCGTCATAGGGTCCCACCCATTCCGCAGCGTCAATCGTGCCCTTTTCCAGTGCCGGATAGATGTCGCCACCGGCAATCTGCTGCGGCACCACGCCAAGCTTTTCGACCACCTTGCCAGCCAGACCGGCAATGCGCATTTTCACGCCCTTGAAGTCTTCGACGGTGTTGATTTCCTTGCGGAACCAGCCACCCATCTGCACGCCCGTGTTGCCTGAAATCATGCCGTAGAGATTGTGCTTGGCGTAGAACTCGTTGAGCAGCTTGTTGCCATTGCCCTCATAGAACCAAGAATTCGTCAGGCGCGCATTGAGACCGAACGGAATGGCTGTGCCGATGGCGAAGGTCGGGTCTTTGCCGACATAGTAATAGGAGCAAGTGTGGCACATTTCGACCGTGCCGGACGACACGGCATCTGCCGCCTGAAGGCCGGGAACGATTTCGCCAGCGGCAAAAATCTGGATGTTGAAGTTGCCATCAGTCGCGGCACTGACGTGGTTGGCGATGTCCTGCGCGCCGCCGAAAATCGTGTCGAGCGATTTCGGGAATGACGATGTCAGCCGCCACGTGACTTTGCCAGCCTGTTGCGCGATGGCGGGTGCGGCCAGAACGGTTGCGGCGGCCACGCCCGCACCGGAAACCGCACCTTTTTTGATGAATGAACGACGATCCATAAATATCCTCCCAGATATGAAGCTCGCCAATAGCCGATTTCCCCTCCGCTATCTGGCATAGCGAGAGGAAAGCACGAGCCCGGGCCACTGACAAGCAGGACAGCCAAGAATAAAATGCCCGGGAAGCCCTGTTGTCGGGCAGTTCAGATCAATATTTTTAATCAATCGAAATATACAGCAGCGTCCCTATACTTTAGGCGAAGGCGGCGCGCGATTTTGCTGGATCGGAGCGCTTGACGAACAGGTTTTGCGGTTTCAAAACAGGCAGCAGATTCACGCCGGAGCCGTCATGTCCAAGCCCATCATCGCCATTCCCGCCGATATTCGCCATCTCGATGGCGCGGAGTGGCACGCGGCACAAACGCAGTATCTCGCCGCCGCCTTGAAAGTGGCCGATGTCATGTCCTTTATCGTCCCCGCCTTCGAGGCTGGAAACGATGTGGATGCCATTCTCGACCGGGTGGATGGGCTGTTGGTTTCCGGATCTGCCACCAACGTTCACCCATCCCTTTACGGCATCGAAGCCAAAGAGAGCGATGGCCCTTTCGACCCCGGCCGTGACGCCACGAGCCTGCCGCTCATCCGTCGCGCCATTGATCGCGGCATTCCGATGCTGGCCATATGTCGCGGCATTCAGGAACTCAACGTCGCGCTGGGTGGCACGCTCGCCAGCGAAATTCAGGAACAGCCCGGCATCTGGGACCACCGCAAACCTGACGATATCGACCGCGATAAGGCATTTGCCATTCGCCAGCCCGTCTTTGTCCGAGAGGGCTCCTGCATTGCCCAGCATCTCGGCTTAACAGGCGAGGTGCAGATCAACTCCCTGCACCGCCAGGCCATCGCGGAAACCGCCCCCGGGCTTCAGGTGGAGGCAACGGCTGAGGATGGCACCATCGAAGCCGTCTCGGTCATCGATGCCAAAGACTTTGCCGTCGGCGTCCAATGGCACCCGGAATACTGGGCGCAGACGGATGCCCCGTCCCGCGCGCTATTCGAGGCTTTTGGCGATGCAGTCCGAGCCTATCAATTAACCAAGGCTTGAGGACAGTACCGGCCAGTTATGCAGCCTGTCGCGTGGCGGTCCCGGGTTCCAGCTGGAACTGGCCGACCATGGCGGACAGAGATAATGTAGCGTCAGCAATCGTCTTGCTGACCGCGTTGGTTTCCTCCACCATCGCTGCGTTCTGCTGGGTCATCTGGTCCAGCGTGTTGACGCTGGTGCTGATTTCCTGAAGCCCCGTGGATTGTTCGCGCGCGCCGGTGGCAATGCTGTCGACATTGGCGTCGATGCGGCAGACGAAATCTTCGATCTGGGTCAGCGCGCTGCCGGTGGATTGCACCAGCTTCACGCCGCTTTCCACCTGCTCGCCCGATTTTCCGATGAGGTCGCGAATTTCGCGGGCGGCTTTGGCAGAACGTTGGGCAAGTTCCCGCACTTCTTGTGCCACAACCGCAAATCCCTTGCCAGCGTCTCCGGCACGGGCTGCTTCCACGCCCGCATTCAAGGCCAGCAGGTTGGTCTGGAACGCGATCTCGTCGATGGTGCTGACAATAGACTTGATTTCACTGGCTGCGGTTTCGATGCGCTGCATGGCGGCAATCGCTTCACCGACGACATCGGAGGATTGCGATGTGGAGCGGCGCGCCTCCTTGACCAGGTCGCGCGTGTCGTTGACCCGCGCCGTCGAGGTCTTGACCGTGGTGGCCACCTCTTCCAGCGCCGCCGCCGTTTCTTCCAGCGCGGCCGCCTGCTGCTCGGTGCGGCGGGCAAGGTCGTTGGCGGCACCGTTCATTTCCTGCCCCTGCTGGCGCAGGTGGTCAGCCTCATGCATGATCGTGCCGAGCGTGGTTTGCAACCGTGTGACGGTGGCGTTGAAATCGCCACGAAGCGTCTCGAATTTGGCGTCGAATTGCCGCTCCAGCGTAAAGCGAAGATCGCAATTGGACAGGTTGTTGAGACCGCGGCCCAGTTGCTCAATAGCAAAGCGCAGGGCGTCCGCTTCGGCTATGCGCTCCTTCTCACGCGTTTCGCGCTCTTGGTTGCTGGCAATGCGGGACTGCTCTGCCTCATCTTCGAGCTGGCACTTGGCCAGACCGGCATCCCGGAAAATGGAGAGTGCGCGGGCCATCGCGCCGATTTCATCGTGCCGTTGCAAATGCGGTGGCGCATCGTCCAGATTGCCACCCGCCATGCGCGTCATGGAGCCGGTAATCTCGTTGATTGGCGCAATGGCCCGGCGTCGCAGGAAAATAGTGGCGGCGATGGAGAGAACGATCAGAAGGCCGCCCAGCGTGTAATTGGTGTTTTGCAGGAACGAGGTCTGCGCTGCCGCATCAACTTCCTTCTGCTTGCCGTATATCGTGCCCATATCCACAAGCTGGTTCACGGCATCTTCATGCGCGTGAAAGCTGGCGCTCAGCGCCGGCAGCGATGCGGTGATCCGGGCAGGGTCTTTGGATTGCAGGGCTGGCAGCGTGTCGGTATCCAGCAGCTTCCAGAACGCATCGCCCTTGATCAGCACGTCATTCTGCAATTTCTCCTTCAGCGCATCGGGAAGCGTCGTCGTCTTCCAGTATTCGCGACGCTCCTGATACTGCCCTTTGAGAACTTCGATCCGCTCGACATTCTTCGCAAGCCTGCCACCGTCAAGCGCGCTCTCATTGGTCAGAGCATAGGTCTCGATCAGATAGAGCGGTGGCGGCAGGATGTCAGCAATCAGGTCTTTGCTGTCGATGATCTCCTGATAGATCGGCCCATTCACCTTCAGCGTGTCGAGTGCGTAGGCACCCATCAGCAACGTCAACGTGATGCCGGTTGCGAGTGCTACGCCGCTGGCGGTAACGATGGCCGAGATAGTGAGTTTCATGGCGAGCGATCCAGAAAGAAGGACGGGGGAATTTCGAGCGCGCCGATGTGCGGCGTGGTGTGTTGACGATGGCAGCACCGTCGTAAAGGTCTGCCAGAATGCTCATGATGTATTCCACCCGAGTTCATCTCAGGGACAGGTCGTGCAAATCTGCAAAGACTGTGTTTTTACAGAGCATTTACTATACACGTATATTTTTGATTAATATTTTCTGAGACACATAATGATTAACATAGTCTAATTATCTAAAATACAGACGGTCGAAATTCCTGCTTTCACGCTCTGTTTTTACTTTCACATTTGATCTGTCTCAAATCACACCGCTTTCGCCCGTGCTTATTGGCCACAAAGAGATGCGGCCTGCGGATTTGCTTTATGAAAAGAAGTCCAAAGCGCCTCTCTGGATTGACCAAGGAGAGAGACATGTTCGCCGAATTCCGCACCGTCACCTTGCTGGCAACCAGCCTTTGCCTGTCGCTGCCAGCGGCCCCTAACGCCGCAGACCTCGCGCCCTTTGCACCTGCGCCCACGGCAGCAGAAGCGATTGCTGCGTCCAGCCCATGGATGCTGCGCGTGCGTGGCCTCGGAGTCGTCACTCATGATAGCGGTTCGATAGATGGTGTCGCAGGTGCTGGCCTTGCCTACTCGGACACGGCCATTCCCGAATTCGACGTCAGCTATTTCTTCACCGATAATATCGCCGCCGAACTCATACTGGGCACGACCTTCTCCAAGATCAAAACCACCGGTTCCATCGGCGATATCGATGTCGGCAAGACATGGCTTCTGCCCCCGACCGTGACTTTGCAATACCATTTTACCAACTTCGGCGCCTTCAAGCCCTATGTCGGTGCGGGTTTGAATTACTCGCTGTTCTACAACCAGTCCGAAAAGAACGGCTTTACCAATCTCGATGTGAAGAACGATTTCGGCGCGGCCTTGCAGGTCGGTTTCGACTACATGGTGACAAAGAACTGGGGCGTGAACTTCGACGTGAAGAAAATCTTCCTCGAAACAAAATGGAGCGCCGACCTCAACGGCACGCCTGTCAGCGGCAAAGCGAAGCTCGATCCATGGCTGATCGGCGCTGGCGTCACCTACCGATTCTGATCGCGCATTCCGGTCAGAAACTGCCGCTGAAACGGGTCGAGACACTGCTGCCGCGATAGGCGTCAGCTGTGTCAAGTTCGTCATGCAGCAGGCGTGCAAACTCGATTTCTATCCTGCGATCATGCCCGGCATCCAGCCCCAGCGTCGCAACCAGCCGTCTTTCGCCGCTGTTGTAGTCGTAAAAGATCCAGTCCTTGTGGCTTCGTTCCACCGCCAGATCGAATGTTAGCGATTTCGTTGGCTTGGTTTTGATCACAGCCTTCCAGCGGCGCTGGTATTCACCCAGCGGGTCATCGATATCGTAGAGCGCATAGTCCCTTGAATAGGCTGCGCCCAGCGAAAGCCTGTCGTTGAGCTTCCACTCCGCTTCCGCACGCAGATAGGGACGCGTGCGCTTGACCTGATTGCCGACCTCATCACCTGCAATCGTCGTCAGTCCCGCCTCCATAAGAACCGTAAGCCTGTCATCGAACGTGCGCCCATAGGCCAGCGAGCCGCGCATGTTGGTCGCGGGAAAGCGCAGGTAGAGGTCCGCCTCCCGCTGCCGCTCCGGTATCAGGCTGGCATTATAGGCAAACGTTACCCCGACCTCCCCACCGGCAAGCGCCCTGACGTGGCTGGCTTTGAGGCCAAGCAACGCTTCGTTGGCATCGATCCGGGTCTCAAACCCTTGGGGTAAACGCGCCTTTCCCTTCATCAGATTGGTATAGCTCGCGGTGAGCGTGCTCTTCCCGCCCAACGCATCCAGCGTGGCTGCGGTCGATAGGTCGATCTTATGGTCCAGACGACGGAAGCCAAAGGTTTTACCGCCATCGATATAATCGATGTCGCCAGCATCGCTGCGCGTGCCACGCATCTGCGCAGTCCATTCCAGCTTTTCCGAGATTTGACGACTGAGGGAAAAGTTCACCCAGCTATTGTGCTCATCGGCGAACCGGTATTTGGGAACGAAAACCTCCTGATGATGGAAGGAATAGCCGAATTTGGTACCTTCGCGCTCGATCTCGCCCTCAAAGCCAAGGCCCGTGCGCAGGCTCATGGCCGCGACGCGGTTGGTGTCGCCAAAATAATTGGTGTCGTAACTGGTCTCGGCATCATAGGTCACAGTGGGTTCGCCATTTGCCGCGCGCGCGCAAACACTGCACATCAGCAACGCGAGAGCAAGGCGCACAACCATCAATATCTCCAAAACCTAATTGAGATATATCTTATAGATAGATGGTTAATAAGTTTTTGTCTGGGGAACTGTCCTCTGGGTGCCGTGCCAAATCCGCCACCTTTCAGTACGTTGAGCACAGTGAACAAGCATTTTAATCAACTTGGATATGTTAATATTAACGGTTTATTATAACATTAGCATATGCTTGCATTAGATTTTCCTAATTGTACTGTCAAAACACGCCAGACGGCGATGTTTACAGATCAAAGGAGAGAGAAATGCTGACTAAAATAGCGTGTGTTACTGTCGCTCTGACCGTTGCTTCCATGGCTCCTGCCCATGCCGGAGGTCTGCTCGGCGGCCTTCTCGGCGGCAACAGCAACAAGGGCGGCCTCGTCAATGTCTCGCCGAACCTCAATCTTGGCGTGGGCAACGTCCTGTCCGGTAACAAGACGGGTGTTCTGAGCGGTATTCTCAATGGCAATAAGACATCGGTCGATGCCCTGAACAACGATAACGACCGTGGTGGTTATAACAAGAAGAAGCGTCGCCACTAGCGTGCTGTCCCTCGTGCGTCCTGACCTAACGCACGGCGCTAAAGGCTAATTCATTCTGCTGAAATCTTGCGGAAGGGGGGCTGAAAAGCTCCCCTTTTTTTGGCCGTTCCCTCGGGATCAGACGGTGATGTCGACGATGCCGCAATCGCCTGCTTCGGACGCAAAGGCGAGCAGATTGCCGGTATTGCTCCACGCCATGGAGGTGATCGCCCCCTTGCCCGGACGACGCAGCAGCGCCTCCTTCTGGTCGGCCAACCGCACGCCAAGAATCATGCCATCGGCAAAACCGATGGCCAGAACCTCATCCGCCGGGTGAAACGCAACATTGGTGACCATGATGTTGGCGCGGGTGCCAAGCTCCAGCGGCGCCTTGCCCATCGGGCCGTCCTTGCCCGCGAAGGGCCAGACGATGGCAGCCGGTGCGCCCGAAGACGCCAGCCACTTGCCCTTGTGCGACCACGAGATGGATTTGACCTTGGCCGGATAGCCGGTCATGCGCATGTGGCGCGCATCCGTGCCACCCTTGACCGCGTCCAGCTTCCAGCCATGCAGCGCATTTTCCTGCATGGTCGTCACCAGAAACTTTCCATCTGCCGAGAAGGTCACGCCCGTATGGGCACCCTTCCAGTCCAGATCGATCGGATCACCGGCACTCGCTACCCAGTGCAGGGTGACGCCATTATAGCGGGCTGCGGCAATGCGCAGACCTTTCGGTGCAAAGGCAATCGCCTCCACCGTCCGCTCTTCCTTGAATTCCTTGGTGGTGCCGTCGTTCAACCGCACAAAACTGGATTTGCCGACACCATAGGCCACCGCATTCTGCGGACCACCGGCAACGACGCTGATCCATTTGCGCGGCACATGCGCAAGCTCCGTCACGGCACCATCATGACCGATCCGCAGCACACGGCCATCTTCGCCGCCGGTCAAAAGCGTCGCACTGTGTGGATCACGCACGCAGGTCAGCAGACCCTTATGCGCCTCCACAACCTTCTCCCCGCCATCCAGCCGGTGAATATTGCCAGAGGCAGTAGCAAAAAGCGGAATATCACCCAGAAAATGCGTCGCGACGACGTGGCCTTCGAGGTCAAGAGGGGCAACGGTGGGCATGGGTCAGTGGTCTTTCCGTAGTAAAGCAGGCGCGTTGGCCTTTGATTGCTGCAAGCGACTGGTCAAGACGTTCAATCTTTCGTCACCCCGGCCTTGAGCCGGGGTCCAGCAGCCGCGCGTCTGCGCGGTTTGAAGAGTCTCTTGCGATCAAGGACTTGATCGCACTGGATCCCGCATCAAGTGCGGGATGACGAAGGCAACTGCCTAAGCATCAAGCAGCCGCAACGCACGCGTTGAAGCTTTTCTCCAGCTTCTCACGGTCCAGATTGCGACCGATGAACACCAGGCGGCTTTCGCGCTTTTCGCCTTCTTTCCAGGCGCGCTGGTGATCACCTTCGATGATCATGTGCACGCCCTGCACCACGTAACGTTCCGCATCGTCCTTAAAGGCGATGATGCCCTTCAGGCGCAGAATGTTCGGGCCATCGGTCTGCGTCACCTTCTGAATCCAGGGGAAGAACCGTTCGGCATTCATTTCGCCGCCGCGCAGCGAGATAGACTGAACGGTCACGTCGTGGATCGGCGAAACTTCGCCATGGTGATGATGCCCATGATCGTGGTCGTGGTGATCATGGTCATGATGGTCGTGCCCGTGGTCATGGTGGTGGTGATCATGTCCGTGGTCATGGTCGCAATCCGGGCCGCAAACATGGTCCTCATGGCCGTGATCGAGGAAATGCGGGTCGTTTTCCAGCGCACGTTCCAGGTTGAACGCACCCTGATCCAGAACACGGGCAAGATCGACACCGGAGCGGGTCGCCTTGTAGATGCGGGCAGACGGGTTGATGGCACGCACGATGTCTTCGATGCGGGCCAGTTCTTCCGGCGTCACAAGGTCGGTCTTGTTGATGATGACGACATCGGCAAATGCGATCTGGTCTTCGGCTTCGCGGCTGTCCTTCAGCCGCAGCGGCAGGTGCTTGGCATCCACTAGCGCCACCACGGCGTCGAGTTCGGTCTTGGCGCGCACATCGTCATCCATGAAGAAGGTCTGGGCAACGGGCACAGGATCGGCAAGGCCGGTGGTCTCGACGATGATGCCGTCGAAACGGTCCGGGCGGCGCATCAGGCCTTCCACGACGCGGATGAGGTCGCCGCGCACGGTGCAGCAGACGCAGCCATTGTTCATTTCGTAGATTTCTTCGTCCGATTCCACGATCAGATCGTTGTCGATGCCGATCTCGCCGAATTCATTGACGATGACGGCGTATTTCTTGCCGTGATTTTCAGACAGGATGCGGTTGAGAAGCGTGGTTTTGCCCGCGCCCAGATAGCCCGTCAACACGGTGACTGGAATAGGCTTTGTGGTTGTTGCTGCTTCGGTCATGAGAAACCTCTGAAGGAGATGAGCCGCAATGCGGCCTTGAAAGCGTTGCCGTTCATATAGGCGTCTGGCGGAATGAGTTCAAAGAGAATCTGCCGAAGTTTTTTGATCCGTACTTTCAAGCAAATTCATGTCGAAGGCCCTGACATCCTCCAAAAGCGCCACCAGACCGGCGATAGAATGGGCAATGATGGCCTCACCCTTCTGCGCGCTCGCCGCTGCGGCATTGCCCGCCACACCTTGGGGGTTGAGGTCGGACATGCGCCAGCCGAAAGCATGCGGCCCGTAGGCACGCAGATGCGTGAAACACTTTGCAAACTCCGTCTGTTTCGACGGGAAATTTTCGGCCTTGTCCATCCGCACCCGTTGCGGCTGCAGCGCCAGCATCACCGATGTCTCGATGTCGCCGCCGTGAATATCGATGGCTTTATCATCAGGCGAAACGACACCCTCCGGCATGCCGAACCGCGTCCAGCTCGTCGCCACCGCCAGCATGCCAAAACGCACACGCGCCTCGGTCGCCACGATGGTCATCAGCGGAGAATTACCGCCATGGGCGTTCAGCATCAGGAATTTGCGGATACCCTTATTGTGCTGCGCCTCTGCAATCGCCAGCCACCGGTGCACAGCCTCATCGAAGGCGAGCGTCTTTGTGCCCGGCACATCCATGTGTTCGATCGAATAACCCACGGGCTCGGCGGGCAGGAAGTTAACGTGCGCGTCGGCAGGCAGCGCTTGTCGCAAGCGCTCGACAATACCCTCTACGATCAGCGTATCCGTTTCGAATGGCAGGTGCGGTCCATGCTGCTCATGCGCGCCCAGAGGCAGCACCACGATCGCATCATTTTGCGGCTGCGAGGGTGCTGTTACGTTATTGTCGTGAATATGCGTATATGTGTCAGACATCTGGCGATCCGCGCCTGCATTCGTTAAGTGTTACAAGAACATATAACCGTTCCGTGATCTCAGAAAAGGCATTTGCTGATGAGCAAGGATAAGCTGGCCAAAAAGAACAAGTCTGCCAAGAAGGCAAAGACCGGCAAGAAGAAGGATCTGCCCTTCGGCCCGGACGAGCTGGCGCAGAGCATTACGCAGGCTGCCCGCTCCATGCGCACCGCGCTCAGTCACAATCTGGCGGAAAGCGGGCTCTATGCCGGTCAGGATGGCGTCATCCTCGCACTTGCGCAGGAAGGCAGCATGTCGCCCGGCCAGATCGCCCAGAAGCTCGGCGTCAAGGCTCCGACCATGACCCGCACCATCGGGCGCATGGAAGCGCAAGGCTTTGTCGAACGCAGTGCCGGTGATGGCGACGGCCGCCTGACCATGGTGAAACTGACCGAGACAGGCCTGAAAAGCGTCGAGCACATCCATGCATCACTGGCAGATTGCAACGCCCGCGCCATGGAGGGACTGTCTGCCAAGGAGGTCAAAACCGTCGTGAAACTGCTACGCACCATCGACACGAATTTGCAGTCTCAGGAGCTAATCGATTAAAATTTTGAGATCATAATCTCGGTTCTTAAAACCAGTTGCGCGTTTTATTTAAATTGTTTAGTCACAATTTAAATGTCGTTTTGACGGCATGCGTGACCGTAGGAGGGGACCGTGGCGCAAAAAATCAAACTATCGACCATTGCCGAAAGCCTTGGGCTTTCCACAGCCACGATTTCGCTCGCTTTGCGCGACAGCCCACTGGTGGCTGCCGATACGCGCGAGAAGATCAAGGAGCAGGCGCGCGCGCTGGGTTACATCTATAACCGCCGTGCCGCCAGCCTGCGCACATCCCGCTCCGGCATTATCGGCGTCGTCTTCCACGATGTGATGAACCCGTTCTACGGCGAAATTCTCAAGGCCATCGAGAGCGAGCTGGACCGCAGCCGCCAGACCTTCATTCTATCAAACCATTACGATTCCGTCGAAAAGCAGCGCACCTTCATCGAGACGCTGCTGCAACTGGGCAGCGACGGCATCATCATGTCGCCTGCCATCGGCACGCCGCTGGAAGACATGACGCTGGCCGAGGAAAACGGCATGCCCGCCATTCTCGTGGCGCGTTCCATGGACGGCGTGGATATGCCGACCTTCCGGGGTGACGACAGCTATGGCATTTCGCTGGCGACCAACCACCTGATCAGCCTTGGCCACCGCACCATCGCCATGGTGGGCGGAACGGACCAGACATCGACCGGTCGCGACCGATATCAGGGTTACGTCAATGCCCTGCGCAAGGCAGGCATCGAGGTGGACCCGAACCTGCGCATTCCCGGCGCCCGCTCGAAGCAAGGCGGTTTCGAGGCTGCCGTCAATTTCCTGTCGCTGCCGCAAAAACCAACCGCTGCCGTGTGCTGGAACGACCTCGTCGCAATTGGCCTGATGAACGGCATTTCCCGCGCTGGCTTCGTGCCCGGCAAGGATATCTCCGTCACCGGCTACGACGATCTGGAGGAAGCAGCCATCGCCACCCCTGCCCTGACAACCGTTTCCAATGGTCAGGCAGAAGTCGGGCGGCTGGCAGCGCGTGCCCTGCTGGACAGGTTGGCAGGCAGCCACGAGCCTGATGGCATTCACCTCATCAAGCCGGAAATGCGCATCCGCCAGTCCACCAGCCCCTGCATTCCACGCAGTTGAGCCTTTGACCCCATTGTTGTTCCGAATGCGGGTTCCGCTTTTTGAAATGATCGTCTAGCTTGGCCTCATGCATAGCAGGAGGATACCAAAGCATGTCAGATAGCAAAGCCGTCGTTCTCGTTCCGGGCAAAATTCACCCGCGCGTTCTCGAGCGCTTCGAAGGCAAGGTCGAGGTGGTGAAAGCGCCAGCAGGGCCAGAGCCTTCGTTATCTGCCGATGACGCGAAGCGCATCACGGCTGTCGCCGTCTCCGGCGGTTTTAACGCCGCCTGGATGGATGCCCTGCCCAACCTTCAGGTCATCGCCAATTTCGGTGTCGGCTATGATGGCGTGGATGTGCAACATGCGGCATCGCGCGGCATCATCGTCACCAACACGCCTGACGTTTTGAACGACGAGGTTGCCGACACCACGATTGCGCTGCTGATCAACACGCTGCGCCGTTTCTATCAGGCCGAAACCCACCTTCGCGAAGGCAAATGGGTGTCTGAGGGACCTTTCGCGCTGTCGCCCTTTTCACTGCGGGGCCGCAAGGTCGGCCTGTTCGGCATGGGCCGCATCGGTCAGGAAATCGCCAAGCGGCTAGAACCCTTCAAGGTCGAAATCGGCTATCACACCCGCAGCAAACGCGCCGAACTGTCTTACACCTATTATGCCTCGCTGAAGGAGATGGCGCAGGCCGTCGATGTACTGATCTGCATCGTGCCCGGCACGCCGGAAACGCATAAGGCCATCAACGCCGAGATACTGTCTGCGCTAGGCGCAAACGGCGTGTTCATCAATGTCGGTCGCGGCTACAGCGTCGATGAGGATGCGTTGTTGACAGCACTTCAGGATGGCACACTGGGTGCAGCGGGTCTCGATGTCTTCTACGAAGAGCCGAAGGTGCCGGAAGGCTTCCTCTCGCTGCCCAATGTCTCGCTGTTGCCCCACGTCGCCTCGGCATCCGTGCCGACCCGCAACGCCATGGCCGATCTGGTCGTGGACAATGTGCTGGGATGGGTCAACGACGGCAAGGTGCTGACACCGGTGCCCGAAACGCCCGTCAAGGGGTGATGGCTGAGCCATACCCCTCGACGTACCAACTCAATCTCTCAGGAAAGCTTGCGGCCGCTTGCCACCAGCATACCGGCCGCACCTGCGAGCCAGCCGCTTTTCAGTTCAAGCGCCAGAAAACGCGAACGCTCGAATGGGCCAGGCATGACCAGATGCTGGGTGTGGCTCGCGAAAAAGCCGAAGCGCTCATAATAGGGTGCATCGCCGACGAGCAGGATTGCGCCGTGGTCGCGGCGGGCAGCTTCGGTGATCGCGGCGCGCATCAGCGCAGAACCGATGCCCTTGCCTTCATGCATGCAATCGACAGCCAGAGGTCCCAGCAGAAGCGCCTCGATGGCGCGCCCCTCACGGCTAACGCCAGCCTGAACGCTCCACAGGCGCACGGTGCCGATGACATGGCCGTCTTCGTCACGCGCAACCAGGGCCAGACCTTCGGCGGGAACGCGGCCCGCGCGCAGCTTTTCGGAAGACTTGCGACGGCGACCTGCACCCATGACGCGGTCGAGAAGGGTCTCGCGCGCAACGACGTCACCCGGATTTTCGGCGTCGATATGAAACGTCTGTGGCGTGAAGAATGCACGAACAGAATTGAGAACAGCGGCCATCCCGGCCTCCCGTCACCAAGCCGCCCACGAAAGCGGCACCCTAAAATGAAAACATGTCGCGCAAAGCTGTTGAGCGGTTTTGCGATAACGACATGCGATAAAAAAGTGAGACCGTTCCGGCCCGCCAGACCACGCCTTATCCTCAACTGGACAGAGGTGCGGCAAGCAGGGTTTGCGCCTGAGCGCGGATGGCCAAGCCGGAACGGGAGGATCCTAAAGACTATCGCCTGCCCCCAGACAGGCGTCAGCCATTCAGATCACATAGGACTTCAGCGGCTCGAAACCGTTGAAGGCGACCGCCGAATAGGTGGTCGTGTAGGCGCCCGTGCCTTCGATCAGAACTTCGTCGCCGATGGTCAGGGACACCGGCAGCGGATACATGTTCTTCTCGTACATCACGTCGGCGCTGTCGCAGGTTGGACCTGCCAGAACGCAAGGCTCCATCTCGTCGCCGTCACGCTCGGTGCGGATCGGATAACGAATGGCTTCGTCCATCGTCTCGGCCAGACCACCGAACTTGCCGATGTCGAGGAACACCCAGCGGTGGTTGTCGTTGTCGGACTTGCGCGAAACAAGCACGACTTCCGCCTTGATGACACCGGCATTGCCGACCATGCCGCGACCCGGCTCGATGATGGTCTTTGGAATCTGGTTGCCGAAGTGCTTGCGCAGCGCCGTGTCGATGGCATGGCCATATTCTTCGGCAGCAGGCACGTCGCGCAGATACTTCGTCGGGAAGCCACCGCCCATGTTGACCATCTGCAGGTGGATGCCCTGCTTGGCCAGCGAAGCGAACACACGCTTTGCATCGCCGAGAGCCGCGTCCCATGCGTCGAGGTTCATCATCTGCGAACCAACATGGAAAGACACGCCGTAGGATTCCAGACCCATCTGATGGGCATAGACCAGTACATCGACAGCCATCTGCGGTACGCAACCAAACTTGCGCGACAGCGGCCATTCGGCGCCTTCACCATCGGTCAGAACGCGGCAGAATACGCGGGCGCCGGGGGCTGCACGGGCAACCTTTTCGACTTCCTCATGGCTGTCCACGGCGAAGAGATCGATGCCGAGCGCATGGGCGCGCGCAACATCGCGTTCCTTCTTGATGGTGTTGCCGAAGGAGATGCGGTCGGAGGTCGCACCGGCATCGAGCGCCATCTGGATTTCAGCCACGGAGGCGCAATCGAAGTTGGAGCCCATGCCAGCCAGCAGCTTGAGAATTTCAGGTGCCGGGTTTGCCTTGACGGCATAATAGATCGAGCTGTTTGGCAGAGCATGCCGGAACGCGTGAAAATTATCGCGCACGACGTCAAGATCGACCACGAGGCATGGGCCTTCGGGGCGGCGTGTCTTGATGAAGTCGAGGATGCGTGCAGTCGTCATCGTTGTATTCCCTCGAATGTTCCGACTCCGGGAAAGTCCGGAGGACAAAGGGCGCTCAAGATATGCAGAACGATTCAGCCGGTGGAGGCGCAGAATCATTTGCATACGCTCAAGGCGCAAATGTGAACAACGCCCTGCCAGGAGCATTATTCGGCTTTGTCTGCCATGGGATTGGCGGGAATCATCCCCAACCGCACTTACGGCAATGATGGTGTGCCTCTTCAGTACCCCGGCTGATGGAAAGCCGGAAGAGAACCAGAAAGGCCCGCACCGTCGTTGCTTCGTATGTCCTCGCATTTCCCGGTTGGCCGGAATAGCGACTGGAGGGGTTAATTCCAGGTACCTTACCAAACTCCTCACCACATCGAGGGTCCGGCGGACACACATGGGCACGTGCGACTTTGGGCAACCGGGAGATAAGAATATTCGCTGTAACAATCAAGGGAATTTTTCATCATGTTGCGGATTTTTTTGGCAGACCATTTTATTCTTGAACGATGCGCCCTGAGCGTTCAATTATGTGGAACGAACAGGAGATTTCGATGGACACTCTCACGCGCATCCGGGCTTTCATCGATGTGGTCGAGGCGGAGGGTTTCTCCGCAGCCGCCCGCAAAACCGGGCGTTCCAAGGCGTTGTTGTCCAAATATGTGCGCGAGCTGGAGGATGATCTTGGCGCTCTGCTGCTCAACCGCACCACCCGCCAGTTTTCCATGACCGAGGCGGGCCACACTTATTACCGCACGGCCTCCGATATCCTGAAGGAAATCGATAATCTCGCTGATCTCGTGCGCGAGAAGAATGCCGATTTGAAAGGCAAGCTGCGAATATCCGTGCCGCGCACCTTCATCGATGCCGAAATCGGCCAGAGCCTCATCGATTTCGCCAAGGAAAACCCGGAGCTTTCGCTGGAGATCGTCGCTGAGGACCGTTTTGTCGATCTGATCGAAGAAAGCTTCGATATGGCGATCCGAATCACCAAGCTCGAAGATTCCGGTATGATCGCTAAGAAGCTTGCCGATTTTCGCGTCTATGCCGTGGCCACACCGGATTTCGTGGAGCGCTACGGCCCGTTGAATACGCCGCAGGATCTGGCCAAGGTGCCCTGCATCGTGGATACGAACTCGCGCTTCCACAATCACATCCGTTATTTCGAACCCGGCGGCGGCACCAATTCGGTGGCCATTACAGGCCCTCTCGAGGTCAACAGTCCGCAAGCCACGCTGCGCGCCGCCCGCTCGGGCCTCGGCGTCGCCATCGTGCCGGACTTCATCGCCAAGCCCTCCATACAATCAGGTGAGCTCGTGACGCTGTTTGATAACTACATTTCCCGAGACCGCGGCATCTATGCGGTCTATCCGCACCGGCGCTATCTGCCTGCAAAGGTTCGCAGCTTCGTGGACTACCTGTCCAACTGGTTCAAGACATACGAATGAGCTTTTACGCTCCATAGGGCGCAAAGCCGAAATTCGGTCCCAATTCGCGCTAGACTCAGAAACACACATCGAACAATCGAGACAGACAGCATCCATGAAAAACGTCATCGTCCCACTGGCTGCATGCTTGTCCGCCTGCCTTGCACCGCTCACCGCCTTCGCGCATCCGCATATTTTCGCGGAAGCCCGCATGGAAATCATCGAAGGCTCCGATGGTAACATTCAGGAAGTGCGCAACATCTGGCGTTTCGACGAGATGTTCTCGGCCAGCGTCGTGCTGGACTACGACAAGAACAGTGACGCCAAGCTCGACAAGGAAGAACTGGCCGAAATCGGTAATACGGTCCACGAATCGCTGGCCGAATTTTCCTATTACACCTTCATCACGCTGAACGGCAAAGCCGTCGATTTCAACAAGCCGGATACGATCCATGTCGATTACAAGGACAATCAGGTCCTTATGTTCTTCTCCGTCCAGCCGAAACAGCCGCTGCCCATCAAGGGCCTGTTGAGCTTCGGCGCCTGGGACCCGACGATGTACACCGCAATCGATTTCGCCAAGGACACGGACATCGTCGTCAAGGGGCCGCATCTGGCGGCCTGCAAACATAAAGTCGTCAGGCCCGACCCGGACGAAATCATCGCCCAAAACCAGAACAACCTCACCGACGCCTTCTTCAACGACCCCACCGGCACGGATATGACCAAGCTGTTCGCGACACGGCTGGAGTTGTCATGCTGAGGACCATAAGTACGTTGTGCTCTCCAGTGTCGGGCGGTGCCAATGGCCACCCCGCTCTGCCCTGCCGGGCATCTCCCGCCACCCGCTTCCTTATCATCATATGCGCAATATTTCTGGCCACCATCACCGCCGCCCACGCCCAATCACCCCTCGGCATCGGCTCGGCAGAACCATCCATCTCCGTCGGCGGGCCGCTCGGCCCCCTTTTCCAGTGGATCAACATCCACCAGCAGATGTTCTACCGTTCCCTCACCGGCGCGCTGAAGGCGATGCGTGAAGACCCGTGGGCACTGGCCTCGCTGATCGGGCTGTCCTTTGCCTATGGCGTCTTCCACGCGGCTGGCCCCGGCCACGGCAAGGCGGTTATCTCCTCCTATATGATTGCCAATGAAACGCAGCTGAAGCGCGGCATTCTGATCTCCTTCATTTCGGCCATCATTCAGGGTGCGGTCGCCATCGCACTTGTCGGCGCTGCCTATCTGGTGCTGCGCGGCACCTCCATCACCATGACAAAGGCCACGCAGACGATGGAAATCGCCAGCTTTGCCATGGTTGCGCTGTTCGGCGCATGGCTTTTGTTTCGCAAGCTGCACAGCCTGCTGACCCGCCCTGCCCCGGCACTTTCAGTGGAATATGCCGCCCCGGCGATAAAGACCGCAACCATGGACTCCAGCCCCATGCGCACCGGCATGGGCAGCGGCCTGCGCTTTCAGGGCAAGCCGGTCTTCCCAGACCACGCCCAGAGCGGCACTGGCGATATCTGCACCACCTGCGGCAACGCCCACGCGCCCGATCCATCGCTTCTGCGCGGCAAGGATTTCAGCCTGCACGAAGCGTGGTCCGCCATCATCGCGGTGGGCCTTCGCCCCTGCTCCGGCGCCATCATCGTCATGAGCTTCTCGATACTCAACGGCCTGCTGCTCGGAGGCGTCCTGTCGGTCCTCGCCATGTCCATCGGCACCGCCATCACCGTCTCGCTGCTGGCCTGCCTCGCCGTCAAAGCCAAAGACATAGCCGTCCGCTTCGCCGGAACCGGCAGCAAAAGAGCATCCCGCATCACCCACGGCATAGAAATCGCAGGCGCACTATTCGTGCTACTGATGGGCCTCGCCCTGTTGGGCGCTTCGCTTCAGGCCTAGGCCGCGTTAGTGACGTCGCTGATACCGCGCCCTGAGCCAGAAAACCAGAAAGAATGCCAGCACCGCGACCACGTCGAACACCGCGGCGACCCAGACCGAGTAGTGTTCTGCCAGCCATAGCGTGATAGTGGGCATGATGAAGAACAGCAGGCCGAAGCCGACCAGAATGGCGATGGCGGCGATGGCAGAGGCGCTGTTGCTTTTGCCGGTCATGCGGTCAACCTCGCGCGAATGTCTTCCAGCTTCTGCTTCTGAACACCGTCGGCATCGAAATTGTCCGGTGCGAGCCATGCTTCGAAAGCCTGACGGATCAGCGGCCATTCGCCATCGATCATCGAGAACCACGCCGTATCGCGGTTGCCGCCTTTGGACACCATGTGCTGGCGAAAGACGCCCTCGAACATGAAGCCGTAGCGCTTGGCCGTCGCCCTGGAGGGCTGGTTTTCGTTGTGGCACTTCCACTCGTAACGGCGGTAGCCCAGATCATCGAACACATGCCGCGCCATCATGTAGTGCGCTTCGGTGGCAAGCGGCGAACGTTTCATCTTGATGCCATGCGCCACCGAGCCGACCTCGACCACCCCGTTCTTCGGGTCCGGTCGCATATAGCTCGCCATACCAACGACGTCACCCGTGGCATTGTCGATGAAAACCAGCGTCACCCAGCCAAAGGCGCTCTGCGCCCCGTCGATCCAGTCACCAAAGGCCTGCGAATTGAGGAAACCATCCTGCGGGAAATATTTGAGCAGATCATTGATACCCAGACCACCCAGCGCGTCCCACAGCTTTTCCAGATGCTGCGCCCGATCGAACGGCACAGCCGTCACATACCGCCCCTCCAGAGTTACGGGCTGCGGAGCTGGACATCCTTTGAACTGGCTGAGATCGCGCATTCTTTTCCTCATAAAATGACGGAAAAGACTTAAGACAGGCAGGGGGCGAAGACAACAGGGATTGGGGTGTTGAACGTCAGTACCCCACAAACAAAGGGCCGCCATTTCTGGCGACCCTCTGGCGCTGCGGTGGATAGGGGAATCAGTGGCCGGCGTCGGGTGGTGGCGCGGCTTTGGGTTTGTTGATCAGGACGGTGAGGAAGATGAGGCCGCTGAAGAGGCAGGTCAGCAGCAGGAAGACGTCTGCGAAGGCCAGCAGCCAGGCTTGTTGCGAGACGACACCGACGAGTTTTTTGACGGCGACGGATGCGCCGTCGAGGCCGTATGAATCGTAGTTGGCGCCGACGCTGTTCATCCACTCGAGGGCTGCCGGGTTGCCGAAATTGACGTGTTCGGCGATGCGCACATAGTGATCATCCGTGCGCTGGCTGAGCAGGGTGTTGATGATCGCAAGGCCCACGGCACCGCCAAGGTTACGGGTGAGGTTGAAGAGGCCGGAGGCGTTCTTCATGCGCGCAGGCGGCAGGGTGCCGAGCGCGATGTTGTTGATCGGCACCATGCACATCATCAGTCCGAAGCCGCGTAGCAGCTGCGGGATCAGCAGTTCGTAAAAGTCCCAGTCGGCGGTGACATAGGTCATGATCCATGTACCGGAAGCAAAGCTGATGAAACCGATGACCATCATGATGCGCAGATCGAGCTTGGTGGACAGCTTGCCCGCAATTGGCGCGGTGAAGAACATGGCGAGACCCGAAACGAACATGGTTTCGCCGATCATCAGCGCATCGTAACCCCGCACACGCCCCAGATAGAGCGGGTACATGTAGGTCAGCCCGTAAAGTCCAATGCCCATGACGAAGGAAAACAGCGAGCCGATGGAGAAATTCCGGTCCGCAAAGGCTTTCAGGTCGACGACCGGGAAATCCACCTTGAAGGCGCGCCAGAAGAACACGATGCCGCCGATGGCCATGGCAAACGTGCCGATGACGATGTGGCTGTCGTTGAACCAGTCGTTGTTGTTGCCCTCTTCCAGAACATATTCCATGGAGCCCAGAAAGACGCCCATGGACAGCAAGCCCCACCAATCGAACTTCTTCATCAAGGAGCGTTCGGGCTTGTCGAAATCGATGAAGTTCCACGTCACCAGGGTGACGATGATGCCGGGGATGATGTTGACCAGGAACAGCCAGTGCCAGGAAAAGGCATTGGAGAGGTAGCCACCGACCGTCGGGCCGATGGTGGGGGCCAGTGTTGCCACAAGCCCGATGATGGGGGACACCACCGCCCGCTTGGAGGGCGGGAAGATGGTGAAGGCGGCGGCAAAGACGGATGGGATCATGCCGCCGCCTATGAAGCCCTGTATGGCGCGGTACACGATCATCTGGTCGATGTTCGTCGCGGTCGCACACAGGGCGCTGGAAATGGTGAAGCCTGCGGCGCAGGTGGCAAACAGCACCCGCGTTGAAAGAATGCGCGCAAGCGTTCCCGACAGCGGAATCATGATGACTTCCGCAATCAAATAGGAGGTCTGTACCCAGGCGATTTCATCGGAACCGGCACCCAAACCGGCCTGAATTTCCGCCAGCGAGGCGGAGACGATCTGGATGTCGAGGATCGACATGAACATGCCGAACACCATCGCGAAGAAGGCGATGAGGCGTCTGCGATCCATCGGGGGATCGGCGGCGGGGGCTGTGCCCACCGCCATGCTGGCTGTTGCCGCCATGATCTTGGTTCCTATCGAAGCTTACTTCGATTGCACAGTATTGGTCTCTTTGGGTGCGGTGCGGGTATCGACATCCACCACGACGCTCAAACCGGCGCGCAGCTTGTGCTTGGCCAGATCTTCCTTGGAGAAGACCACACGAACCGGCACGCGCTGAATGACCTTGGTGAAATTGCCCGTGGCATTTTCCGGCGGCAGCAGGGAGAAGACAGAGCCGGAGGCTGGCGAAATCGACTGCACCGTGGCTTCGATATCGTGGTCGCCAAAGGCATCCACGTGGACGCGAACCTTGGAACCGGGCTCGATTTTGGCAAGCTGCGTTTCCTTGAAATTGGCGTCGATGTAGAGATCGTCCATCGGCACCAGCGATGCAAGGCGCTTGCCGACGGAAACGAGATCACCCGTCTGGACCGAAAGGTTGCCGATGACGCCATCATAGGGTGCGCGCAGGACGGTGAAAGACAGGTCGCGGGCAGCCTTGTCGCGGGAAATCTCCAACGACTTGACCGATCCCTCGGCTTCCTTGCGCTGGGCGCGCAGCAAATCGATATTGGCCTGAGCGGACACGACGCCCGCTTCACCGGCGACCAGATTGGCCTTGGCCTGTTCCATGGCGATCTGTGCGTTATCCGACGATGCAGCCGTGCCGACATCCTTGGACTGGAGTTCGGTGGCGCGCTTCAGATTGATATCGGCACCGCGAAGGGCTGCATCAAGCGCACCCTTCTGGGCGACGGCCTGGGCAAGCGATGCTTCCGCACCGGCAATCTGGGCATCGATACGGTTGAGCGAAAGCTGCTGCGTTTCAAGCTGGGCCTGCGCCTGTTCCAGCGCGTTGCGATAATCGCCGTCGTCCAGCGTCACCATCGGGTCGCCCGCCTTCACCTCCTGGTTGGCGACGATATCGACCTTGGCGACATAACCGGAAACCTTTGGCGAGATGACTGCGATGTCACCTTTTACATAGGCGTCATCCGTGGAGATGAGGAAACGACCATCCGTCCACCACTGGTAACCGTACCAGCCGCCACCGGCCAATGCGGCAATGGCGATGATGGGCAGAACGAACGACTTGCGCTTTTTCTTATCTGGCGCGGCCGCCTGGTTTGGCGCAGCACTCTGTTCCGCCGCCAAGGGTTTTGCCTCGTCGGCCCGTGCTTCGGTCTCTTCAGAGGAATTCACTGCTCGAATTGCGCCGCTTTTTTGCACCGACATAGGTAACACCGTTCACTGGAATGTAGAAAATGATTTCGAACTGAACCGTTCGGTTCGATTGACATAATCCGTTTGCTGACACATATCAAGTGACATCGAACCGTTTGGTTCGATATATTGAATTGAATCTAAAACGATTGGCGGATCGACACGTGAGCGAAGACAAACAAATCCTGCATGAATGTCCTGCGCCTTCGGCAGGCCGTTTTGCTGCTGGCGAAGATCCGACGAAGCGCGAACAAATCCTCGATGGCGCATGGCGGGTGTTCAAGCAAAAGGGCTTCGACGCCGCCAGCATGAACGACATTACCCGGGAAGCTGCTGTTTCCAAAGGAACAATCTACGTCTACTTCCAGAACAAGGACGACCTTTTCGCAGCCCTCATAGACCGCCACCGTGCCGAGTTTGCGCTGTCCATGCGCGATATTCTTGCCGGGACGGAAGCTGTGCGGGATGGGCTTTGGCAGTTCGGCGATGCGTTTATTCACAAAGTGACATGCACTGACATGATACCTGCCATGCGCTCAGCGCTTGGCGTCATCGATCGCATGCCGAAACTCTCACAGCGCTTTTTCGTGGCGGCACCAAACAATGTCCGTGTCGTCCTGCATGATTTTCTCCAGCATCATGTGGAACAGGGCGCGCTTTCCATACAGGATGTCGATATGGCGGCACGCCAGTTCATCGAGCTGGCCACGGGCACGTTTTTCAAGATGAAGCTTTTCGGCGAGCTGGTGGGCGAGCCACCGGCAGATGAGGTGGAGCGCGTACTGTCCAGCGCCATTCATGTTTTTATGTCGGCCTACGGAACCAAGACAGTTTAAGTCCATTCAGCATCCGGGTTTCTCGTATTGCGTGAAATTTCGAGAAAATAGAGCATGACACATCTGTCACACGCTTGTTTCTCGCGCATTCGAATATAAACATTGGTCAGTTTCGAATTGTCGAAGCCGGAAAGCTGAAAAGGAAAACAGGCACGTGGATTCCATAATCCCTTTATTGTCCGACCCCGCTGCGTGGGTGGCCCTCGTCACCCTTATCGTCATGGAGGTCGTGCTTGGCATCGACAACCTGATCTTTATTTCCATCCTTACCAATAAATTGCCTGAGCATCAGCGCGACAAGGCCAGAAAAATCGGCATCGGCCTGGCGCTGATCATGCGTCTGGGCCTGCTGGGCACCGTTGCCTGGATCGTGCAGCTGACAGAGCCTGTGTTTGAAGTCTTCGGTCAGGGCTTCTCGTGGAAGGACATGATCCTCATCGGCGGTGGCCTGTTCCTCGTGTGGAAGGCCACCAAGGAAATCCACCACAATGTGGACCCGGAAGACCACAAGGAAGACATGGTCGGCAACGCTGCCATCACCAGCTTCTCGTCTGCCATCGTGCAGATTCTTCTGCTCGACCTCGTCTTTTCGCTCGACAGCATCATCACCGCCGTCGGCATGACACCGCATGTGCCGATCATGGTCGTGGCCGTCGTCTTCGCCGTCACCGTCATGCTGCTGGCCGCCAACCCGCTGGCCAACTTCATCGAAAAGAACCCGACCGTCGTCATGCTGGCGCTGGCCTTCCTGTTGATGATCGGCACGACGCTGATTGCCGAAGGCATGGGCTTCCACGTTCCCAAGGGCTACGTCTACGCCGCCATGGCCTTCTCAGCGCTGGTGGAGGTGCTCAACATGGTATCGCGCAACTCGCGCCGGAAGAAAAAGGGCACTGTGCATTAATTGCGCTGAGCCCATCTGAGACAAACGAAAGGCCCGTGTCATGCGGGCCTTTTTGCGTCCGTGGTGATATGATGTCCACGGAGGACGACGACATGGCATTTGTCATCAAGACAGATATCCCAGACCCGGATGCGCAGACATTCACCTTTACCGCGCAGAAATCCATGTATGGCGGCAAGCATATTGCCGAAGGCGATACGGTGTTTCTGTTTGCGAGCGAGAACGAGGGCGGACGGGGTCTTGTAGCAAAAGGCACCGTCTCGAGCGCGGAAGCTGTGGCCAGAACGCCTGATATTGACCGGCAGACGCCGCGCGTCAGCATCATCCTCAAGCGCACCGCCATGGCGACAAAGCCCCTGGGCCGCACGCAGCTCAAGCCCTTCAGGGACTGGGATGATGGCCAGCCCGAAACCGAACTCAATTTCAAACTCTACCGACAGGCGACAAACAAGATCGTCGGCATTTCCGAGGCGACCGCCCTTTTTCTGGAGGGACACGTCGCGTGATGTGACGCCGCATAAAGTTTTCGACAGGCGCGCAGGAACTGCCGATGCGGGCTTGCGTTGTTGGTCATGCATCATGCAAAACGTATTCTTCGTTTTCCAGATTCCGAAAGTAAATCAGTTTCATGACCATCGAGCAGATCTTAGCCTTCAGCGTGATCGCCGGAATGATGGTCGCATTCATCATCGACAAGTTCCGATATGACGTGGTGGCGTGTAGCGCGCTGCTGATTGCCGTCGCGCTCGGCGTCGTGCCGTTTGACAAGGCGTTTTCGGGTTTCTCGGACGATATCGTCATCATCGTTGCCAGCGCGCTGATCGTCAGCACCTCGGTGGCGCGGTCCGGCATCGTCGATACGACGATCAAGAAATACTTCCCGGAGATGCGCTCCAAACATCTGCAACTGGCCTTCCTGATGATCGTGGTCGCCGTGATGTCGGCCTTCATCAAGAATATCGGCGCGCTGGCCATCATGATCCCGGTCGCCTTCCAGTTCGCCCGCAAGTCCGGCAGCCCGGTGTCCTATTATCTGATGCCGATGGCTTTTGCTGCGCTTCTGGGCGGGTTGATGACGCAGATCGGCACTTCGCCCAACATCGTTGTCTCGCGTCTGCGCGAGGAGATGACCGGGCAAAGCTTCTCGATGTTCGATTTCACGCCCGTGGGTGCGACGCTAGCCGTGGTCGGCATCGCCTTTCTGACCTTCGGCTACAAGCTGCTTCCGGCCCGCGCCAAGGATGGCGCCTCGGTCGAGGACATTCTGGAAGAGGCGAGCTACGCCGCCGAGGCCACGCTGCCCGCCGACAGCCTGATGATCGGCAAGCCGCTGAGCGACCTTCTGAAACAGGCGGATGGAGACGTCATTGCGAACACCATCATTCGCGGCCATCGCCGCGTCTCACCGTTCCCTGATGTGACCTTGAAGGCAGGCGATACCATTCTTCTGGAGGGCACGTCCGAGGGGCTGGACCGCATCGTTTCCAATGCCAAGCTGACACTATCGGGCAAGCCGATTACCGAAAATGGCCAGAAAACGGTCGATCTCATCGCCATGGAAGCGGTGATCAGCAACGAATCCCTGCTAAGCGGGCTTTCTGCCAAGGAATTGGCGCTCTCCTACACGCGCGGCGTCAACCTCATTGCGGTCAGCCGCCGGGGCCACCGCGTCAATGAGCGATTGAGCGACCTGACGTTGAAAGCGGGCGACGTGATCGTTTTGCAGGGATCGCGCAAGAACCTGCCGGTGGTGTTGCGGGAATTCTCGTTGCTGCCGTTGGCGCAGCGCGAAATTCTGCTGGGCGTGCAGCGCCGCGCCTTCATTCCCGTGATGATCCTCGCGGCTGCCATGCTGGCAGCGGCAACGGGCATTGCGCCGGTGGCGGTTGCCTTCTTCGCTGCCGCTTTTGCGATGATACTCGTCGGCGCCATACCGCTGACCGAAGTTTACAAATCCATCGACGGGCCGATCCTCGTCATGCTGGCAGCGCTCATTCCCGTCAGTGACTCGCTTCGAACCTCTGGTGCCAGCGACCTGATTGCCGGTTGGCTGGGCCATGCCGCCCAAGGCCTGCCGCCTTTTGCGGCGCTCGGCATGATCCTGCTGACGGCCATGGCCGTGACGCCTTTCCTTAACAATGCCGCGACCGTGCTGGTGATGGGGCCTATTGCAGCGGGCTTTGCGACGACGCTGGGTTTTCGCCCCGAAGCCTTCCTGATGGCGGTTGCCATCGGCGCCGGTTGTGACTTCCTCACCCCCATCGGCCACCAGTGCAACACGCTGGTCATGGGGCCGGGCGGTTACAAGTTCAGCGACTATCCGCGCCTCGGGGCTCCGCTATCCATCATGATCGTGCTGGTTTCCATTCCCATGCTGCTCTATGTCTGGCCAGTCTAAGGATCAGTCCAGGGCGGGTCAAAACAACCTAATTTTCTTGACGCATGCGGCTGAATGTGGCCTAAGCCATGACAACAGGAAACTGTGGGATAGCAGCATCTTCAGCCGTATTTCCGCTTTTTCCATGCATTCAACAACACATCAGTGACACGTGGCTTGCCCCGTATCACCCTGCGTCAGCACGAGTGAATTTCAATGACCACTTCCGGCGTCCGCGTCCGTATCGCACCTTCCCCCACTGGCGAGCCGCATGTCGGCACAGCCTACATCGCGCTTTTCAACTACCTGTTTGCCAAAAAGCACGGTGGTGAATTCATTCTGCGCATCGAAGATACCGATGCCACGCGCTCCACGCGCGAATATGAAGACAAGGTGCTGGAAGCGCTGAAATGGACCGGACTGACATGGTCCGAAGGTCCTGACGTCGGCGGCCCTTACGGCCCCTACCGCCAGTCCGACCGCAAGGACATGTATCAGCCGTTTGCCGATGAACTGCTGGAAAAAGGCCATGCCTTCCGCTGCTTCTGCACGCCGGAGCGCCTGACGGAAATGCGCGAGGGACAGCGCGCCGCTGGCAAGCCACCGAAATATGACGGTCTCTGCCTGCATCTGAAGGCCGAGGAAGTGACTGCCAAGATGGAAGCGGGCGAAGCCTCCGTCGTGCGGATGAAAATTCCGACCGAAGGCTCCTGCGACTTCACCGATGGCGTTTACGGCGATGTCTCGATCCCCTGGGACAGCGTCGACATGCAGGTTCTGATGAAGGCTGATGGCATGCCGACCTACCACATGGCCAATGTCATCGATGACCATCTGATGAAGATCACGCATGTTGCACGTGGCGAGGAATGGCTGGCATCGGTGCCGAAGCACATTCTGCTCTATCGCTACTTCGGTTGGGACCAGCCGACATTCATGCATCTGTCCTTGATGCGCAATGCCGACAAATCCAAGCTGTCGAAACGCAAGAACCCGACGTCCATCTCCTATTATTCCGCGCTCGGCTATCTGCCGGAAGCCTTGATGAACTTCCTCGGCCTTTTCTTCATCCAGATCGGCGAAGGCGAAGAGCTTTTGACCATGGACGAGCTGGCTGAAAAGTTCGACCCCGAGGCCCTGTCCAAGGCCGGTGCCATCTTCGACATTCAAAAGCTGGACTGGCTGAACGGCCGCTGGCTGCGCGAAAAGCTGACCCAGGACGAGTTCATCGCCCGCACGCTGGAATGGGCGATGGAAAATGCGCGTCTGACCGAGGGCTTGAAGCTTTCGCAGAGCCGTATTTCGAAGCTCGGCGATCTGCCGAACCTGGCTGGCTTCCTGCTATCAAGCGATGTCGGCCTGACACCTGCATCCTTTGCTGGCCTGAAGAGCAAGCCGGAAGAGATCCACGAAATCCTGACCACGGTTGCTGCCGATCTGGAGAAAATGCCGGACTGGACGCTGGAATCCATCGAGCAGGAACTGCGCGATGTGGCGGAACGTACCGGCAAGAAGCTGCGCGTGGTGACCCCGCCGCTGTTCGTTGCCATGTCCGGTTCTTCGCGCTCGCTGCCGCTGTTCGATAGCATGGCGGTGCTGGGTCGCTCTGTGGTGCGCCAGCGGTTGAAGGTGGCGATTGCGGTTGCGGCGACGATGGTTGGCGCTGGAAGTTAAGCGGCAACGCGGCGGGCGAGCCGATACCAACGGCCGTCGTCCGCCCACCTCTCCGCCATCCTCGGGCTTGACCCGAGGATCTACGCACGGTGCCAGGGGTGAGACGTCGAATGTGCCGATGACGCAGCAGATCCTCGGGACAAGCCCGAGGATGACGAGATGGGAAGATACGGGGCAAACAACAAAGTCACCGCATCACCAAACAGAACAACTTGCCCGAAGAAGGCCCCGACGATGACCGACAAGACAACCGAAACCACCGCCCTTTCCTCCGATGTGACAGAAGTGCGCCGCCAGAAGCTGGCGATGCTGCGCGAGAAGGTTGGCGACGTCTATCCCGCCCATTTTCATCGCACGCTGACCAATGCCGAGCTGGCCGAGAAATACGCAGACATCGAGCCTGACGTCGAAACCGGCGACACCGTCACCGTTGCAGGCCGCGTCTATTCCAACCGCAATTCCGGCATGTTCATGGATATCCATGATGCCTCAGGCAAGGTGCAGATCTTCTCCCACAAGGATACGACGCCGCAGGAAGCCCGCGATCTGCTGCCGATGATCGATATTGGCGACATCATCGGCGTGACCGGCAAGGTGCGCCGCACCAAGCGTGGCGAGCTGACGATCAATGCCGAAGAGATCACCATGCTGACCAAATCTCTGCTGCCGATGCCGGAGAAGTGGAGCGGGATTTCCGACATCGAAATCCGGTATCGCAAGCGCCATCTGGATATTCTCTCCAACGAGGAATCCAAGCTGCGCTTCCAGCAGCGGTCCAAGATCATCTCCGGCATTCGCCGTTTCATGGAAGAGGAAGCCTTCCTCGAGGTTGAAACGCCGATGCTGCAGACCGTCTATGGTGGCGCAACGGCTGATCCGTTCAAGACCTTCCACAACACGCTGAAGATGGACATGTATCTGCGCATCGCGCCGGAACTGTTTTTGAAGCGCACGCTTGTATCCGGCCTTTCGGACAAGGTGTTCGAAATCAACCGCAACTTCCGCAACGAAGGTGTTTCCACCCGGCACAATCCGGAATTCACCATGCTGGAATGCTACTGGGCCTATGCCGACTACGAAGACATCATGGGTCTGGTCGAGCGCATGTTCGAAACGCTGGCCATTGCCATTCACGGCACGACGGAACTGGACTTCCAGGGCAAGACGATCTCCTTCAAGGGCCCGTTCAAGCGCGTGCCGATGCCGGATGCGGTGAAGGAAGCCACCGGCATCGACTTCCTGGCCATCAAGACCGATGAGGAAGCCCGCGCTGCCGCCAAGGCCGCCGGTTTCGAAGTCGAGAAGGACTGGACTTGGGGCGAATGCCTGGCCTTCATCTTTGAAGAGAAGGTCGAGAGCACACTGATCCAGCCAAGCCACGTCACACATTTCCCCAAGGACATCTCGCCCTTTGCCAAGGAAGTGCCGGGCGAGCCGCGTCTGGTCGAGCGTTTCGAAAGCTACTGCAACGCCTGGGAAGTAGGCAACGCCTTTTCCGAGCTGAACGACCCGGAAGAACAGCGCAAGCGCATGGTCGAACAGCTGGAGCAGGCTCATGCGCGTGGCGAAAAGGACAAGCAGTTGGACGACGAATTCCTCGACGCCATCGACCAGGGCATGCCGCCCGCCGGTGGCCTCGGCATCGGCGTGGACCGTCTGGTGATGCTCTTGACCAACGCACCATCGATCCGCGACGTTATTCTGTTCCCGGCGCGTCGCCAGAAGGCGGATTGAGTTTTACGAATAGTTACGAAAACCGGGGGCAGCGATGTCTCCGGTTTTTTTGTTTGGGTTAGGTGTAGTCCGTTTCGGTTCGGGGGTGTTAGAGAACGTCGGCAGTTTTGCGCTTACTAAAGGTGCCTGGATGCACAGGCTTCTGGCACTTTCGCTATTGGAAACGAACGACGGCACACCCTCTCCCGTCACCCTCGGGCTTGTCCCGAGGGTCTAATCACGGTCCTGCGGATGAGAGGTAGCAGATCCTCAGGACAGGCCCGAGGATGACGGAAGCAGGGGTGGCCGTATCGCGAAAAGTCGACGCCATACGCTTGAAAGACCAGTATGGTGATGGAGGGCGCTTGTTACCGACCGATATGCTTCTCACCGCGTTTCTTCGCCAGATCGATCTGCTTCTGACGGTTGCGGAAGCGGGTGCGGTCTTCTTCGGTGCGGTCGTCGTAGCAGCTGGGGCAGGAGACGCCTTCTTCGAATTTTGGCGAGAGGCGAACTTCCGGCGTAATAGGGTTGCGGCAGGCGTGGCAGAGTTTGTGGTCGCCCTCGGCCAGACCGTGGACAACGGACACGCGCTCGTCGAACACGAAGCAGGCGCCTTCCCACATGCTCTCTTCCTGCGGCACTTCTTCCAGATACTTCAAAATGCCGCCCTTGAGGTGGTAGACCTCATCAAAGCCCTGATCCTTCATGAAGGCTGTGGCCTTTTCACAGCGAATACCGCCGGTGCAGTACATGGCGATCTTGGGCTTGTTGTGCAGGCCGGGATTGTTCTTCACCCAGTCTGGAAACTCGCGGAACGTCTTGGTCTGCGGATCGACAGCGCCCTGAAAGATGCCGATGGCGGTTTCATAATCGTTGCGGGTGTCGATGAGGATCGTATCCGGGTCCGAGATCAGCGCGTTCCAGTCCTTCGGGTCCACATAGGTGCCGACGATCTGGTTCGGATCGATATCCGGCACGCCCATCGTGACGATTTCCTGCTTTAGCTTCACCTTCATGCGCACGAAGGGCATCTTGGACGCGCGGCTTTCCTTGTGCTCAAGATGAGCGAATTCTGGCTGGGCCCGCAGATAGGCAAGAACGGCTCCGACGCCCGCATCGGTCCCGGCGATGGTTCCGTTGATACCTTCGGCAGCCAGCAGCAGCGTGCCTTTGACGCCCTGTTCCTGACACAGCGTGAACAGCGGCTCGCGCACGCTTTCAAACCTCGGGAAGCGGGCGAAATGGTACAGCGCTGCCACGAGAAAATTACCGGCGGCGTCCGGGCGGGGTAGGATAGAGGTGTCGGTCATGGCGGCTGAAATACAGCCAGACGAGCGTTTGCGCAATCTTATTTCGCGCTGGCAGCGTCCGTCGGTGAAGTTTTGATTTTCGTCAAGACGAGGCCACAGCCGCTACCGGGCCGCATGTTCCCACAAAGCCGCGATGATGCGGCTCTCGGCCCCGGCGGATTCGGCAAAGACATGATCGGCGAGATCGAGACAGTCCTGCCGCAGTATCTGCTGGCGGCGGGTGATGGTGTCCAGCAAGAACGTAAACGTATCGCCACCGGCAAAGTGCTCGGGCTCCCGGTCTGCAAAGGCTGCGAGCACCGACAGGTCATGCTCGTGGCCAAGAAGGTCCACCAGCCGCTTGGCATCGACTTTCTTGGCGCGCAAAGCGGAGGGCCAGACGCGGCGCAGCAGCGCCAGATGCATCCAGTAGACCTGCCCGCTCTTGCGCAGATCGTGAAAGCTCTCGTCATGGGCCTGTTCGTGGCACTGCTGAAGTGCTGTCAGCGCCTTCTTGCGCTGCCTGCGCCATGTCTGCCGCACCAGCCTTGCCGCCGTCTTCGTTCCCTTGGGAAGGGAGAGTTTCGCGAGCGCTTCCTTGCCCGCTTCGCATTCGGCAATAGCCGCGTCGATCCGGGCCTTGAGGTCGCCCTCGTCTCCGGTCAGGGCATCGCGCCTGCTGGCCAGCGCTGTTTCAGCGGCGGTCAGGGCCTGCCGCTCATTGTCGGTGCTGGCAAAGTTCTGGAGGTAGTGGATGCTTTCCACCAGTGCCGCTGCATCCCGCGCCTGCGAGAGCGAGCGGGCGATATCGCGAAACCGCAGGTTTTCAGCGCTGCGAAATTTCGGCTCTTCGCTTTGCACGAAGCGGTAGAGCGCCCGCAGGCGCTTGAATTTCTTGCGCGCACCGTGCACGGCGGCATGCGGGCCATCCGGCTGGCTGGACAGGAGAGCGATGGCATCGTCGATCAGCTCCGTGCCGATGCGATGTACCTCGTTATCGAGCGGCTTTCTGGGGTCAATCCTGAATGACATAGCACAGCTCGCTGCTGAGATCGTCTGTTGCCAAGTGCTGGTTGGAATAGCGCGGGTCGCCGGTCACTTCGTCTCCAACCCAGGCCGGTAGAGCTGGCTGGTCCGTCTCGGCGGTCAGTTCCACCTCTGCCACCACCAGCCCCCGGTAGAGGCCATCGAACACGTCGATTTCCCAGACGAAACCTTCATGGGGAACGGTGTAGCGGATTTTCTCGATAATGGTGCCGGGTGCGGTGGCCAGCAGTTCCTCGCCATCGGCGACCGGAATGTCATATTCGTATTCGTCACGCACAAGGCTGTTGGTACCCACCTTGATGGTCAGGGTCGCCGCCTCGTTTTCCTTGATGCGCACCCGAACGGAACGGTCTTCCAGCGAAACGATGTAACCTTGGCGAAAGCGGGTACGGGTCGCGATTTCCTCGCGCCAGCTGTCATCCGCGACCAGAAACTTGCGTTCGATTTCTTTTGCCATTCAACAGCCTGCCCGATTTTCGGCAACCCTAGCCTATGACGTTGTCATGAAAAAGCAATCAAACTGAAATATTTCGTTTTGCCTCGACACGTCAGGCTTTGCGCGGTAATTGAGTGCGAAATTCAATCGATTCAATAGAGGAGACACCATCATGGCCCAGGATTCCGAAAAGCTGCTTTCCATCCTGAAACTCCAGCCGGTGGTGCCTGTCCTCATCGTCGATGACGTTGCCTCTGCCGTACCGCTGGCGCGCGCTCTTGTGGCAGGTGGTCTCAAAGCCATCGAAATAACCATGCGCACGCCCGTTGCGCTGGACGCCATCCGCGCTGTTGCCGATGAGGTGGAAGGCGCGCATGTGGGTGCGGGCACCATTCTCAACGCCAAGGATTTCGAAGCCGCCGCCAAGGCAGGCTCGACCTTCATCGTCAGCCCCGGCATCAACAAGAGCGTGATGGAAGCCGCCAAGGGTTCCAAGGTTCCGCTGCTGCCCGGTGCTGCGACGGCGAGCGAAGTCATGCATCTGCGTGACAAGGGCTACAAGGTTCTGAAGTTCTTCCCCGCCGAACAGGCCGGTGGCGCCCCTTACCTCAAGGCGCTGTCCTCACCGCTGGCAGGCACAATGTTCTGCCCCACGGGTAGTGTTTCGCTGAAGAATGCCAGGGATTACCTGTCGCTGCCGAACGTCGTTTGCGTTGGCGGTTCCTGGGTTGCACCGAAGGAACTGATTGCAGCGGGCGACTGGGATGGCATCACCAAGCTTGCAGCGGAAGCGGCAGCGCTTGCCGTCTAAGGTCGAGGCGTTCACGACGGCGTGAACGCACCTGCCATTTGTATTCGTGTCAGCACTTCCTATCTCCTGTTTATATTCAACAAACAGGAGATTTGAATGTTCGACGCGAAAAAGCTTCTAGACCAGTTTTTGGGCTCCAATGTACCGGGCCTGTCGGGAAGCGTGCGGGATCGGGCTGGACAGGCCACCCAGATCGCGAAGAACAATCCGATGAAGGCCGGCGCCATCGCCGCCGCCATCTTCGGCACCAAGACCGGTCGCAAGCTGGCAGGTAACGCAGCAGCGGTTGGCGGCATCGCCGCCATCGCCGGTCTCGGCTATCTCGCTTACAAGAACTACCAGTCTGGCCAGAAGCCAGAGGCGGTGCAGCAACCGCGGCCGACCCAGGAACTTCTGCCGCCACCGGTGGACTCCCCCTTTCACCCGCAGTCTGAAACCCTCTCCAACAATTTTGCGCTGACACTGGTGCAGGCGATGATTGCGGCTGCCAAAGCCGATGGCCACATCGATGAGGCTGAACGCGCCCGCATCATGGAAAAGGTGCAGGTCTCCGAGCTTGATAGCGAAGCAGGTGCCTTCATCGAAAAGGAACTGGCCGATCCGTTGGACATCAACGCACTTGTCGCCGCCGCCAAGACCGAAGAGCAGAAGGTGGAACTCTATACCGCCTCGCGCCTGACCATCGAACCCGACAGCCGCGCCGAGCGCGGATATCTGGATCTGCTGGCCGGACGCCTTGGCCTGCCGGATGCGCTGGTGGAGCATATCGAGGCCACGGTTTCGGCTGCTAAGCAGTAATAGCGTTTTATGTGGGTGGCAGAGTAGGCTTCCCCTCCCCTTATAACCTCCCTTCACCGTCATTTGGGTGTGTACTGCCCAAGTGCGGTGGCGGATAGAGAGAAGCCCCGGGGAGGCCGAGGCCCCCTAGCAGAGCCTAGTTTGGGCATCCGCCGTTCCATCGTCCCAGAGCAGCCGCCAGTCCCGCGTGCGCGAGCAAAGCCTGCTTGGGCAAGGATGGGATAAGAAGGACATTATCGTCGGCATGGATGCCTCCAAGGACTGTCCCGACCTTGCGGCGTGAGCTGGCGCAAGCTTTTTCGCTGCGAGCGACGATGAGTTCCAACGATTAAGCACCACCCATAACCCCGAAAGACAAGACCACGACACCGCTGTTGAGGTACGTACGTCATTTTTTGATTTACGTACCTCAAAAACTCCTCTATGGACCATGGCCGGAGGATGCATGAAGCCGACAGTTCACGATATCGCGTCGAAAGCGGGCGTCAGCCTTGCGACCGTCGACCGGGTGATAAACCTGCGTCCGGGCGTGCATGCCTTGACACGCGCCAAGGTGGAAACGGCGATTTCAGAGCTGGGTTATGTGCGCGATATGGCTGCCGCCAACCTGGCCAAGGGGCGCAGCTATGCACTGGTCTTCATTCTGCCCAACAACGACAATTCCTTTATGGCGGGCTTGCGTGCCGAGGTGCGGGCGGCCGCTTCTCGGTCTTACGTCGAACGAACATCCATCCGCATCATCGAGGTGCCACCCTTCGATGCGGCGGCGCTCGCCCAGGCGCTGGATGTGGCGCGGTTGGAAAAGCCGTCCGGCGTCGCTTTCGTCGCTATCGATGCGCAGGATGTGGTGGAGGCGGTGGATCGGCTGACCGATAGCGGCATTGTGGCGGTGACGCTCGTCTCCGATATCACCGGCTCCCGACGCGACCATTTCGCCGGTGTGGACAATGCCGCCGCAGGCCGCACCGCTGCCAGCTTGATGGGGCGTTTTCTGCCGAGAAGCAGTGGCGATGTCGCCGTGCTGGCAGGCTCGATGCTGGTCAAGGATCACCGCGAACGCTTGGCCGGATTCCAGTCGGTGATCGCAGAAGAGTTCCCCGATCTCCACCTCCTGCCGGTTCTGGAGGGGCGCGATGACCCCGAAACTGTGGAGCAGTTGGTGGCGGAATGCCTTAATGCCAATCCTGACCTGCTCGGTCTTTACAGCCTGGGCGCGGGCAATCGCGGTCTCATCAAGGCGCTGAAATCATCGCGCCAGCCATCGTCCCCTTGCATCATCGCCCATGAACTGACCGAAAACACCGCCAATGCCCTGCGCGAAGGCGTGCTGGATGCGGTGCTGAACCAGGATGCGGGCCACGAGGTGCGCAGCGCTATCAGGGTGCTGAAAGCCCGCGCCGATGGCCTTGCGGTCATCGAGGCGCAGGAGCGCATTCGTATCGACATATTCTTGCGGGATAATCTCCCCTGACACTGACATAGCACTGGAGGAAACATGTATCTCGGTCTCGATTTGGGAACATCCGGCGTCAAGGCGCTGTTGATCGATGGCGATCAAAACGTCATCGGTTCGGCCAATGGCGCGCTGGACGTTTCACGCCTCCACCATGGCTGGTCCGAGCAGAACCCGGCGGACTGGATCACCGCAACCGAAACGGCGATTGCCGGTCTGAAGGCGAAGCACCCCAAGGAGCTGGCCGCCGTCAAAGGTATCGGCCTTTCCGGTCATATGCATGGCGCAACGCTGGTGGATGCGGCGGGCGATGTGCTGCGCCCCTGCATTCTTTGGAACGACACCCGCTCTTATGCCGAGGCAGCAAAACTCGACGCCGATCCGCGCTTCCGCAAGATTACCGGCAACATCGTTTTCCCCGGTTTTACCGCACCGAAGCTGGTGTGGGTCGCCAACAACGAGCCGGAAATTTTCGCCAAGGTCGCCAAGGTGCTGCTGCCGAAGGATTATCTGCGTCTCTGGCTGACGGGCGAATATATCTCTGAGATGTCCGACTCCGCAGGCACCTCGTGGCTCGATACCGGCGCGCGCAAATGGTCGCCGGAATTGCTGGAGGCCACCGGCCTTGACGAAAAACATATGCCATCGCTGGTCGAAGGTACGGATGAAGCCGGAACGTTGCGCTCCGAACTTGCCTCCTCATGGGGCATCTCCGGCAAGGTCGTGGTAGCCGGTGGCGCAGGTGATAACGCGGCATCGGCCTGCGGCATGGGCACGGTCTCGGAAGGCCATGCCTTCGTGTCGCTCGGCACATCCGGTGTGCTGTTTGCCGCTAACGCCTCCTATCTGCCCAAGCCGGAAAGCGCCGTTCACGCCTTCTGCCACGCTTTGCCCAACACATGGCACCAGATGGGCGTCATTCTCTCGGCCACCGATGCACTGAACTGGTACTCTGGGATCACCGGCAAATCCGCTGGCGATCTCTCCACCGAACTGGGCGACGAGCTGAAGGCGCCCACAGGCGTCACCTTCGCGCCCTATCTCTCGGGTGAACGCACGCCCTACAACGACGCCGCCATCCGCGGCTCCTTCATTGGCCTGTCCCACGAAAGCGACCGCAAGGCGCTGACGCAAGCCGTGATGGAAGGCGTGACCTTTGCCATCAGGGACAATCTCGAAGCGCTGAAATCCGCAGGCACATCGATCGACCGCGTCACCGCCATCGGCGGCGGCTCGCGCTCCCGCTACTGGCTGGCCTCCATTGCCACGTCGCTCGGGGTATCAGTGGATATTCCAGCGGAGGGTGACTTCGGTGCGGCCTTCGGTGCCGCAAGGCTTGGGTTGATTGCGGCAACCGGGGCAGACCCGGTTGCCGTGTGCTCGCACCCGGAAACGGAGGAGACGATCGAGCCGGTGGCGGCACTGGGAGATGCCTATGAGGAGGCTTATGGGCGTTATCGGGCGCTTTATCCGGCGATCCGGACGCTTTCGCATTGATGGTCGGCGGGTGGGATTCACCCCCCTCTGTCCTGCCGGACATCTCCCCCACAAGGAGGGAGATCGGCTAGACGCTTGCTCCTAGCTCTATCCGCAGGCTTCAAGATGGGGCGAGAGGTTTCAACGAGTCGATCTCCCCACCTGTGGGGGAGATGCCCGGCAGGGCAGAGGGGGGTAAGCCCCACCCACCAACATAAGCGAATATCACCTAAGAACACTTCACTATTTTACCACTATGCAAACCAGGGAGAGAACCATGACCACAGGCTTTTTCGGCGACATCCAGAAAATCAAATATGAAGGTCCAGACAGCACCAACCCGCTGGCCTTCCGCCATTACAACCCCGATGAGATCGTCGGCGGCAAGCGCATGGAAGAGCATCTGCGCTTTGCGGTGGCTTACTGGCACACCTTCACATGGCCAGGCGGCGACCCCTTCGGTGGCCAGACATTCGAGCGTCCATGGTTTGAAGATACGATGCAGGCGGCAAAATTGAAGGCCGATGTCGCCTTCGAATTCTTCTCGCTTCTGGGCTCGCCGTTCTACTGCTTCCACGATGCCGACGTGCGTCCCGAAGGCAAGACCTTTGCGGAAAACACGAAGAATCTCAACGAGATCGTCGATTATTTTGGCCAGAAGCAGGCCGATACCGGCGTCAAGCTTCTGTGGGGCACGGCCAACCTGTTTTCCAACCGCCGCTTCATGTCCGGTGCAGCAACCAACCCGGACCCGGATGTATTTGCCTATTCGGCAGCGACGGTGAAGACATGCCTGGATGCCACGAAAAAACTTGGCGGCGCGAACTATGTTCTGTGGGGCGGTCGCGAAGGTTATGAGACCCTGCTCAACACCGATGTAAAGCGCGAGCTCGATCAGCTTGGCCGCTTCCTCAATCTGGTGGTGGAATACAAGTACAAGATCGGTTTCGAAGGCACGATCCTCATCGAGCCGAAGCCGCAGGAACCCACCAAGCACCAGTATGATTACGACGTCGCCACCGTCTACGCCTTCCTGCAAAAGCACGGGCTGGACAAGGAAGTGAAGGTCAATATCGAACAGGGCCACGCGATCCTCGCCGGTCACTCTTTCGAGCATGAGCTGGCCATGGCCAACGCCTTCGGCATCTTCGGCTCCATCGACATGAACCGCAACGACTACCAGTCCGGCTGGGATACCGACCAGTTCCCCAACAACGTGCCGGAAATGGCGCTGGCCTATTACCACGTGCTGGAAGGCGGCGGCTTCAAGAACGGCGGCACCAACTTCGATTCGAAGCTGCGCCGCCAGTCGCTCGACCCAGCAGATCTGCTGATCGGTCACATCGGCGGCATGGATTGCTGCGCCCGTGGCCTCAAGGCTGCGGCCAAGATGGTCGAAGACAAGGCCCTGTCGCAGCCGCTGGCAGACCGTTACGCCAAGTGGGATTCGGCAGATGCGCAGAAGCTGCTGCGCGGCGAGCTGAAGCTGGATGAGATCGCGGCCATGGTCGAGCGGGACAACATCAATCCGGAGCCGAAGTCCGGTCGTCAGGAATATCTGGAAAACGTGGTCAACCGCTACGTTTAAGGTGTCGCCTGCCGCCGTGGCAGGCACTTCCTCTCCCCGCCCCACTCTCCGTCACCCCGGCCTTGAGCCGGGGTCCAGTGCGATCAAGTCCTTGATCGCAAAAGACTCTTTCGCGCCGCAGACGCGGCGATGCTGGATTCCGGCTCAAGGCCGGAATGACGGAGAGTGGGGCGAGGCCTATGCTTGAAAAGCCTCCATTTTATCGCCAAACCAACCCCACAAAAAAATAAAAATATTTCTCAAATTTTTTTCTCCATGGCCTCCAACCCTCCCGCATAATCCCAGTGCTTTCGAAACAAAGGGGTGCAACGCGCGGCATCCCGGCGGTTCGAAGGCCGGTATCGACAAGCGGTTGCTTAACAAAAGAGCCGTTTCCGTGGACCCACCTCTTGCCACTGGCCAGGCAAGGGACCGGGCGTTCCGATAGGTACCGTGACGTGCAGTTGTAATGGGTCCGGCAAATGCAAGACCTAGACCATAATCCGCCAATGCTTACCGCATTTGCCGGACATGCCTGATCCCCCGGCCCGCTGTCTTGAATGGAGCGGGCCGGTGAGGATTTTGCTTGGTTACTCGTCTGTGCCTTCTTGTGTGCACCGCAACATCACCTATGTGTGTTGGGTTTTACGGATAGCCCGGCATGGCGCATGCGTGCCATGTTCTGAGGCTTGCCCAAGGAGATTTTATGCTGATTGAGAAATTGAACTGGCGTTATGCCACCAAGAAGATGGACCCTTCCAAGTCGGTTTCGCAAGACAAGGTTGACCGCATCATTGAGGCCGCCCGCCTGGCGCCGACATCGAGCGGCTTGCAGCCTTTCGAAATCATCGTCGTCACCAACCCGGAAACACGCGCCAAGATTCAGGAAATTTCCTGGAACCAGGCACAGGTCACCGAAGGTTCGCATCTGCTGGTCTTCGCTGCCTGGGACAACTACACAGCAGACCGCATCAACCACATGTTCGATCTGACAAACGACGAGCGTGGCTTCAAGAACGAAGGCTGGGAAAACTATCGCCAGTCTCTGCTGTCGTCCTATCCGCAGCGTGATGCCGAGGTGAATTTCCAGCACGCCGCCCGTCAGGCCTATATCGCCTTCGGCATGGCCGTTGCACAGGCTGCTTTTGAAGGCGTGGATTCCACCCCGATGGAAGGCTTCGATCCGGCCAAGCTGGACGAAATCCTCGGCCTTCGCGAAAAGGGCCTGCGCTCTGCCGTCATCCTGCCGCTTGGCTATCGCAAGGAAGAGGGCGACTGGCTGGTCAACCTCAAGAAGGTTCGCCGCCCGCTGGAAGAGTTCGTCTCCACCGTCGAGTGATCGTCCAGCCGCGGATTGCGGTCGATTTTTCCGCTACTGGCGGATAATTGAAAAACCATACCTATAATTCTGTATCGCAGACAGGCATGTTTGCGATACAGAGATGCCGATCCCGGCTTCCATAAGGAAAGTTGAACTTAATGCTCCGGAGCGTCATGCGTTGTCGAATGTGCCATATGGCAGCATGAGCGAAGCGGTTTTCCCTGCCGCCGGGTTTCGACCTTGGAAATACAGTCCGAAGAGCAATTTATGATATCTGACATTTCAGCGGCCAGCGCCGTGTCATCAGGTCAATCGGCCAGCGACCCCATGGTCGCCTTTCAAGCCGCGACCAAGACCTTCGGTGACCCCGCCAGCAAAACCTCGTTTACGGCCCTTGCCGGTGTGGACTATGTGGTGCCACGCGGCTCGATCTCCGGCATCATCGGTCGCTCGGGTGCTGGCAAGTCCACGCTCATCAGGCTCGTCAACGGGTTGGAACGGCCAAGCTCCGGCAAGGTCATCGTTGACGGTGTGGATGTCGGCTCGCTGGATGAGGCAGGGCTTAGAACGCTACGCCGTTCCGTCGGCATGATCTTCCAGCACTTCAACCTTCTGTCCTCGCGCACGGCCTATGACAACGTCGCTCTGCCGCTCGAGATTGCGGGCGTGGCGAAAGCCGAGATCAAGAAGAAGGTCGGACCGCTGCTCGATCTCGTCGGGCTGGGGGATAAGGCCAACCGCTATCCAGCAGAGCTTTCCGGTGGACAGAAGCAGCGCGTCGGCATTGCTCGTGCGCTGGCGACCGAGCCGAAGCTGCTGCTGTCCGACGAAGCGACATCGGCGCTGGACCCGGAGACCACGCAATCGATCTTAGAACTGCTGAAGAAGATCAATGCCGAACTTGGCCTCACCGTGCTTCTCATCACCCATGAGATGGAAGTGGTGAAGACCATCGCCAGCCAGGTGGCGGTCATCGACAAGGGGCTGATCGTCGAGCAGGGCAGCACCTTCGATATCTTCACCAACTCGCGCCATGAGACGACCCGCAGCCTGCTTTCCTCTGCCGTCGGCGTGAAGCTGCCGCATTGGGTGACCTCCGGTTTGAAACCGGATGCGGCGCCCGGTGATCGCGTGCTGGTGCGCCTCGTCTTCTTCGGTGATACCGCCTTCCAGCCGCTCACGGCGCGCCTCGTCGCAGCCATCGGGCCTGATGTGAACATTCTGGCTGGCACCATCGAGGAAATCTCCGGCCAGCCTTTCGGCTCGCTGGTGGTCTCCTATCCGGCAACGTCCGACGTCACGGCGCGTGCCAACCAGTTCTATGCCGAAACCGGCCTGACAACGGAGGTCCTCGGTTATGTCGCCTGATATGATTTTGAATGTTCTCTTGAAAGGTCTGATCCAGACGCTGCACATGGTGGCGGTCTCGGGTCTGGTCGGTTCGTTGCTTGGCCTGCCGATTGGCATTTTTCTGGCCACCAGCGGCAAGAGCGAATTGTTCGAGGCACCCATGACGAACCGCGTCATCGGCCTCATCGTCAATGCCGCCCGCTCCACGCCCTTCATCATTCTGGTCGTGGCCATCATTCCGTTCACGCGGCTTGTCGCTGGCACCTCCATCGGCACATCGGCTGCCATCGTGCCCTTGACGGTGGCAACGGTTCCCTTCGTAGCCCGTCTGGTGGAAGCCGCCATTCGCGAGGTCGATAAAGGTTTGATCGAAGCGGCGCGTGCCATGGGCGCAACTCCGCTCCAGATCGTCACCAAGGTTCTGCTGGCCGAAGCCAAGCCCGGCATTACGCTGGCGCTGACGCTGACGCTTGTCAGCCTTATCGGCTACTCGGCCATGGTTGGTGCCGTCGGCGGCGGTGGTCTGGGGGACCTCGGCATTCGCTATGGCTACCAGCGCTTCATGCCGGATGTGATGCTGGCCGTCGTCGTCGTTCTCATCGTGCTGGTCCAGATCGTGCAGAGCGCGGGCGATGCCCTTGCCCGCAGCTTCGACAAGCGCAACCGCAAAAACTAAAAACACAAAACAAAGGAGACACCCATGAAAAAACTCATCATCGCCGCCTCGCTCGCAGCCCTGTTTGCAGGCAGCGCACTGGCTGAAACCATCAAAATCGGCGTCACCCCTGCCGAACACGCGCAGATCATGGAGCAGGTCAAGAAGATTGCCGCGACCAAGGGTCTCGACCTCGAAATCCTCGAATTCTCCGACTATGTTGTGCCCAACCAGGCGCTGGCCGATGGCGAGTTGCAGGCCAATTCCTTCCAGCATCAGCCGTACCTCGACAACCAGGTCGCAGACCGCAAGTTCGATCTCGTCAGCGTCGGCACCACCATCACCACACCGATGGGCGTCTATTCCAAGAAGGTGAAGAGCCTTGACGAGTTGAAGGACGGCGCAACCGTCGGCATTCCGAACGACCCGACCAATGGCGGTCGCGCCATCCTGGTTCTGGCCTCCAAGGGTCTCATCAAGGTCAACCCAGACGCTGGCCTGAAGGTCACGCCTGCCGACATCACCGAGAACCCGAAGAACATCCAGATCGTCGAACTCGACGCTGCCCAGCTGCCGCGCTCGCTGGATGATACCGACGCCTCGGTCATCAACACCAACTATGCGACTGCCGGTGGCTTGAACCCGAAGAAGGACGCCATCGCCATCGAAAGCGAAAAGTCCCCTTACGCCAACGTCATCGCCGTGCGTTCGCAGGACAAGGACAAGCCGTGGGTCAAGACGCTGGTCGAATCCTACCAGAGCCCGGAAGTGAAGAGCTTCATTCTTGAAAAGTACAACGGCACGGTCATCCCGTCCTGGTAAGCAGCTCTTTCGCTGCCCCTTTTTACAACCTCTCCCATTGATGTGGGGGAGGTTTTTTTACGTCTGATTAGCCCTAAATCGAAACGCCGAGACATTTGTTTCCAGTGCGTCACAATTGCGAACAGGGCCGACCGCTTTTTAATACCTTTTGAAGACTTGACGCGGAATATGCAGCCTTCAGGGGTAGAAAAGATGCTGTTAGATGCCGCATAAGCATGCCAAAACACTGTCGATCGGCCGGAGCACCGCCGTGGCAGGTGTTTTGTCTGCGCTTGCCGTTGTCGTGGTCATCGTCACCGTCCTCATTCTGTCTGCGCTCGGCGATGTCGCCAAGAACACCAACGCGCTGGATGAACAGCGCTCGCAGGAAACGACATCCGGCGCCCTCTCCACTTTTCTCAACCAACTGACCGCGACGCTCAACGATTACGCCGCCTGGGACGATGCCGCACGGTTCGCCTATGCGCCTGACGGTCTGGAATGGCTGATCAGCAATTACGGCGACATGACCGTCAACAGCGAATTGTTCGACACCGCTGTCCTCATCGATATGGACGATCAGATTTTGATGTCCTATCGCCAGGGTGCACCGACGGACTGGTCGCTTTCGGATTATTTTGGCGATGGTCTGGCAGGGTTGATCCAGAAGGTGCGCTCTGCTCCCTTGGGGCAGGCCCCAGAAATTTCGGGCTTTCTGCCCACAAAGGACGGCATTGCCGCCGTGGGTGTTGCCTTGGTGCGCAACAAATCCGGCCTGTTGGACGTGCCTGAAGCCAAAAGACGGTATCTGATCTTCGCACGTCATCTGACGGCGCAGAAGGTAGAGCAGCTTGCCCACACCTATGTCATCAACGGGCTGTCGTTGCAGCCTGCCGACGCGCGCCCGGCTTATTTCGTCAGCATCGCTGACCCGCAGGGCAACGTGCTGGGCAATCTCACGTGGCGATCGCAAATGCCGGGTGACATCAGTATGCGCGAGGTGAGCCCGCGCATCATCGCGGCCATTGCCATCACCATGCTGTTTTTCCTAGCCCTGATCGCTATCGGCTGCACTGCGCTGAGGAAGCTGAAAAGCGATGAGGCGAGCGCCCGCCGCGAATTGTTGCGCGACCGGCTAAGCGGGCTTTACAATCGCCCCGGCCTTTTTTGGGGTCTGAAGCGACTGCTGCTGCGCTCCAAAGAAGACAATTCCTACGTCAAGCTGATCTATCTCGATCTGGATGGCTTCAAGGAAATCAACGATTCCTTCGGCCATGGCGCGGGTGACCTGTTGATCAAGGGTGTGTCTGCAGCTTTGCAGGTGCTGGTGGCCGAACAGGCCTTGCTGGCACGCCTCGGCGGCGACGAATTCGCCATTGCGGTGCAGGGCTCCGATGCCCGCAATCAGGGGCGCCAGCTTTGCGACGACCTGCTGGCTTTGTTTTCCGAACCCTTCATGATCGGCGACCGCGTCGCCTCCATCGGTTGCAGTATTGGTACCGCAGTGTCGAAGGGCGGCGATATCGATGGCGAAGAGCTTTTGCGCCGCGCCGATATGGCGATGTACGAGGCCAAGGAAAACGGGCGTGGCCGCTATATGGCCTACGAGCCCTATATGGACACGCGCCGGGAAGAGAAGAACCAGCTTGAGGCCGATCTGAAATATGCCATCGAGCACGACGAGATCAAGGTCGTGTTCCAGCCGGTGGTCAATACGCTGAGCCGCCGCATTACCGGCGTGGAAGCGCTGGCGCGCTGGAACCGTGCAGGCTACGGACCTGTTTCGCCCGATATTTTCATCGCTGCGGCTGAAAACAGCGGCCTCATCGACCAGCTCGGACTTGCCGTTCTGCGCAAGGCCTGCAAGGCGGCGATGGATTGGCCGCAGGTCAAGCTTGCGGTCAACATCTCTCCCGTTCAGTTCAGAAACCCGCTATTTTCCAGCCAGGTCCAGGCCATTCTGAGCGAACACGGCATCGAACCCTCAAGGGTGATGCTGGAGATGACCGAAGGTTACTTCATCCATCACCCGGAGCGGGCAGCAACTGCCATCGAAAAACTCAAGCAGACCGGGGTCAGCATCGCGCTTGACGATTTCGGGTCCGGCTTTGCCAGCATTGGCTATCTCAGGCAATTCGGTTTCAACCGCATGAAGATCGACAAATCGCTCGTCGAGGCGCTGGATGAAGGCGGTCGCTCGCTGGAAATGCTGACGGCGACGGTGGCGCTTGCAAAGTCTCTGGGCATTCCGGTCACGGCGGAAGGCATCGAAACCGAAGATCAGGCCGCCATTCTGCAACTGTGTGGCTGCGATGAATTGCAGGGTTATCTTTTCTCGAAGCCTGTCCAGCCGGAGCAGATTTTCACGCTGCTATCCGAACAGGATGCGCCCGTGCGGCAGTTGAAGGTTTCGTAACCCTCAACGGTGTCTTCCATTCCCTCGACCGTATAAATTTGTCCGCGCAGTAAGCAGTGTGCAGCGCAACCGCACGTTCATACCCGACATGTCTGGCTTTGAGGTTGATGTTTAGTGAGAAGGTTTGGCGTCTTCCGCGGGGGCAGCGGCAGCTTCTGGCACATCGTGGCCTGCCTCAGCGGCCTGCGCGTGGTCAGGCTCTGCGGCAACGGCAACCGTTGGGCCCTTGCCGAAAATCAGTGATTTAATATAAGCGAAACTGAATATGCTAACGCTATCATTCTCCGGCGTAGACGTCAGCAGTTTCGGATCGTCTGGGCCGGCATGGCTATCCTGCGCGGAAGGCTCGCCATGGCCGCCTTCGCCGGACGCCGCGGGTGTTTCACCATGGCTAGCATCTGGTGGTGCGGCTTCGCCGTGGCCGCTGCTTTCACCGTGACCGGCGGCTGGTTTATCGTGTCCGCTAGGCGCAGCACCGTGACCACCTGCCGGTGCGCTTTCTGCGGCGGGATCGACGCAGGGCGTGAAGTCCGTGAGGCTTGCGGCCATATGCTGCGTGTCTTCCAGCGGAAGATCGATCCGCAGACCGTAAAAGACACCGTCTGTGCTGGGCGCACCATCATAGTAATAGGCGGAATAGGTCTTGGCATCCGCTTCGGGCGGCAGTTTCGCGACATCGGGAATGAAGAGGACCTGCGCTGCGACTGCCCTGCCCCGCATATCCGAGCGCATGGTCGGGCCGTGTTCATCCAGAATGGAAACCTGCACCAGATCCGGTTTCAGTTCGTCATAGGTGGTCTTGGCGATGCGAAGCGCCGTCTTGACGCGCTCCGGCCCATCACCACCCTGGGTGCGGATGAATTTACGAATCCAGACGGCGCCGTTTTTCTTGATGTTGACGGTTTGCACGATCTTGCATTCGAGGCCGTTGGCGGAGGCCGTGGCTTGCCCGAACAGGCTTTCGCGGCCAACCATGATGGCGGCAACGCCGGACGCTCCCCCGAGAAGGAGGACGCCACCACTGATCAATACGAACTTGCGAGAAAACCGTATTCTCTTGAACACTGCTTTCACGTCGATCGTCCCGACATCCACTACCCCGTTAAAAGTCCGAAATTCGCAAACCGCCCAGGCAGCGAACTGCGAAACGATTTCGGCGCGGCGGCAGTGAGACTGCTTCCGTGCATGTATCAATTCTGACCTGTTCACATTGAAGAAGCTTTAACCGAGGCGATATTCCGCTCCGTCAACTGAACCATTTTTGGATTCCGCGAAAATAAGCGAGACAAACTCGAACCATCTTTATTGCGAATGATTTGCAATATCATTGACAAAATCGTTTCACAGGACCAGATTGAGATTGCGAATTAATCGCATTAGGAGTTCTATAGGCTCATGACATCGTCCGCGCTTCGTCTCTTTCTCTGTGTAGCAACGCTTTTCCTACCCTTTGCGGCGGGTGCAGCCGACAAGCCGAAGGTCGTCACCACCTTCACCATTATTGCCGACATGGCGCGCAATGTGGCGGGTGACGCGGCAGAGGTGGAGAGCATCACCAAGCCGGGTGCGGAGATTCACAACTACCAGCCGACGCCGCGCGATATTCTCAAGGCCCGCAATGCCAATCTCGTCCTGTGGAACGGGCTCAATCTGGAACTGTGGTTCCAGAAGTTTCTGGCCAACCTTGCCGATGTGCCGAATGTGACGGTGAGCGATGGCATCACGCCGATGTCGATCAGCGGTGGCGCCTATCAGGGCAAGCCCAACCCGCATGCCTGGATGTCGCCGGACAATGCCCTCATCTACGTCGAGAACATTCGCAAGGCCTTGACGCAGATCGATCCTGACCATGCGGACGTCTATGCCGCCAATGCAAAAACCTATTCCGACAAGATCAGCCGCGAGATCCAGCCGATGCGCGATGCCATCGCAGCCCTGCCCGAGAACAAGCGCTGGCTGGTGACAAGCGAAGGCGCCTTCTCCTATCTCGCCCGCGATTTCGGGCTGAAGGAACTGTTCCTGTGGCCTGTCAATGCCGACAGCCAGGGCACACCGCAGCAGGTGCGCGGCGTGATCGATGCCATGCGCGAACATAATATTCAGGTCATTTTCAGCGAAAGTACGGTGTCTCCCGACCCGGCCAAGCAGGTGGCCAAGGAAACCGGCGCTGCCTATGGCGGCGTTCTCTATGTGGATTCGCTGAGCGAAGCCGACGGCCCGGTGCCGACCTATCTCGACCTGCTGCGGGTAACGACGGAAACTGTTGTGAAAGGTCTTTCCAAATGATGATGGGAAAGCGCAAGGGCGCGGAAACCGGACTTGCTGTCGATGATGTGACCGTAACCTACCGCAACGGCCACACGGCGCTGCGCAGCGCCAGCTTTTCCATTCCGCGCGGCACCATCACCGCCCTTGTCGGCGTCAACGGGGCGGGAAAATCCACAATTTTCAAGGCGATCATGGGCTTCGTGCCGTTGGCGGCAGGCTCCGTTTCCATCTTCGATGTGCCCGCCCGCGACGCGTTGAAAAACAACCTCGTCGCCTATGTACCGCAAGCCGAAGAGGTGGATTGGAGCTTTCCGGTTCTGGTGGAAGACGTGGTGATGATGGGCCGCTACGGCCATATGAATTTTCTGCGCATCCCCTCCAAGCGCGACCACCAGATGGTCGATGAAGCCTTGGCCCGCGTCAACATGGTGGATTACCGCAAGCGCCAGATCGGCGAACTCTCCGGCGGACAAAAGAAGCGGGTGTTTCTGGCGCGTGCACTGGCGCAGGAAGGCCAGGTCATTTTGCTGGACGAACCCTTCACCGGCGTCGATGTGAACACCGAAGAGCAGATCATAACGCTGTTGAAGGCACTGCGCGACGAAGGCCGCATCATGCTTGTCTCCACCCACAATCTGGGCAGCGTGCCTGATTTTTGCGACCGGGCGGTTTTCGTCAAGGGCACCGTTATCGCTTCGGGCAAGACCGAAGACACGTTTACCGAAGACAACCTGCAAAAGGCCTTTGGCGGCAGTCTGCGTCACTTCATTCTGGGCGGCAAGGACCTGCATGACGATGCCGATACGCGCCGCGTCAAGGTCATCACCGACGACGAGCGGCCCTTCGTGATCTACAGCAAGGACGGCACGGCCACCGCGACACCGAAAGCGAAGAGCCATGATTGAAACTCTTCTCGAGCCATTCACCTATTCCTACATGCTGAACGCCATCTGGGTCAGCGCTCTCGTGGGCGGCGTTTGCGGCTTCCTATCATCTTATCTGATGCTGAAAGGCTGGTCGCTGATCGGCGATGCGCTGTCCCACGCCATCGTGCCCGGCGTGGCGGGGGCCTATATGCTGGGCCTGCCCTTTTCGCTCGGCGCGTTCATCTCCGGCGGGTTGGCGGCGGGGTCGATGCTGTTTCTCAACCAGAAGACCCGGTTGAAGGAAGATGCCATCATTGGCCTGATCTTCACCTCCTTTTTCGGCCTTGGCCTGTTCATGGTGTCGCTGTCACCGACCTCCATCAACATCCAGACCATCGTGCTGGGCAATATCCTGGCGATCACGCCGGAAGACACGCTTCAGCTGGCCCTGATCGGCGGCATCAGTCTGTTGGTGCTGGCGGTGAAGTGGCGCGATTTCATGGTGGTGTTTTTCGATGAAAACCACGCCCGCACCGTGGGCCTCAACCCCGATCTGCTCAAAATCATCTTCTTCACCCTGCTGGCCGCCTCCACCGTTGCCGCCTTGCAGACGGTCGGTGCGTTTCTGGTGGTTGCCATGGTGGTGACGCCGGGTGCCACGGCCTATCTGCTGACCGACCGTTTCGAGCGGCTGATCGGCATGAGCTTCGGCATCGGCGCTGGCACCAGTTTCGTCGGCGCCTATCTCAGCTATTTCCTCGATGGTGCCACCGGCGGCATCATCGTGGTGTTGCAGACGCTGATCTTCCTGACGGCCTTCGTCTTTGCGCCCAAACACGGCTATCTCGCCTCCCGCGCCAAGGCCAAGGCAGCATTGGAAACCACGCCATGAGCGAAAACCTGCAACTGGCCATCCTGCCGTTCCAACTACCCTTCATGCAATATGCCTTCGTCATCACGCTGATGATTGCGGTGCCGATGGCGATGCTGTCCTGCATTCTGGTGCTGAAAGGCTGGTCGCTGATGGGCGATGCCGTCTCCCATGCCGTACTACCGGGCGTCGTCGTCGCCTATATCGTCGGCATTCCCTTCTCGATTGGCGCTTTCGTTGCGGGTATGATCTGCGCGCTGGGCACCGGGTTCCTCAAGGAAAACAGCCGCATCAAGGAAGACACGGTGCTGGGCATCGTCTTTTCCGGCATGTTCGGGCTGGGGCTCGTTCTCTACGTGAAAGTGCAGAGCGATGTGCATCTGGACCATATCCTCTTCGGCGACATGCTGGGCGTTGCGGTGAGCGACATCATCGAGACAGGCCTGATTGCGCTGGCCGCCACTCTATTTCTGGTGCTGCTGCGCAAGGACCTGCTGGTCCATGCCTTCGATGCGCAGCATGCCAAGGCGATCGGTCTGCCGGTGCGCCTGCTGCATTATGGCTTGCTGGCGGTGCTGTCTCTGACGGTCGTTGGCGCATTGCAGGCCATCGGCATCATTCTTTCCGTTGCCATGCTGGTCGCACCCGGCGCCATCGCCTTTCTGCTGACGCGGCAGTTCTCCAGCATGCTGATCGTCGCCGTCATCGTTGCCGTCAGCTCGTCGCTGGCCGGAATATGGGCCAGTTTCCTCATCGACAGCGCCCCTGCCCCGACCATCGTTCTGATCATGACCGGCGTCTTTATCCTCGCCTTCATTCGCACCACCGCGAAAGCGCGTGCCACCAACCGCGTGGAAAAGGCAGCGTGACAGACAATTGCCCGCAGTTGAAAAGATTATTTCAGAATCTGCGGAACTACCTGCCTTAGATTCGCGTCATATCTACAGGTTGAAGCGTGGGCGCTCGACCGCATCAATTGACGCAAAGAGGTACGACCATGTTGAAGTGGGCTCTTATATTCTTCGTTATCTCACTGATTGCCGGTGTTTTCGGCTTTACGGGAATCTCGGCGGCGACGGCGGGCATCGCCCGTATTCTGTTCTTCATCGCCGTGGTCGTGTTCCTGATCTTCCTGGTGCTTGCACTGATGGCCGGTCAGGCGATCCTCTGATAGAACGAATGTTAAGGAGAACGGCGGGTTGCAGGGCCCGCCGTTTTTTGTTTTGCTCTACCAAAGACTTCCGTCATGCTCGGGTTTGTCCCGAGTATCTGCTACGTTGCATTTTCGGAAACGTGATTAGATCCTCGGGACAAGCCCGAGGATGACGAAGAAGGGTGCGGCAACTGCCGCCCTACGCCGTCCAACCACCATCGATCACATGGATCTGCCCGGTGGTGAAACCCGCCTCATCCGACGCCAGATAGGTCACCAGCGCCGCAACCTCTTCGGGCTTGGCAATGCGGCCCATGGGTTGGCGGGCAATGAAGTCTTTCAGGGCCTGATCGTAATCGCCGGTCGCGCGCAGGCGCTCGTGCAGGGATGGGCTATCGACCGTGCCGGGGCAGATGGCGTTGCAGCGGATGCCTTTGGTAACGAAATCGGATGCGATGGATTTTGTGAGGCCGATGACGGCGGCCTTGGATGCCGTATAAGCGAAACGGTTGGGCACGCCCTTCACGCTCGACGCAACCGACGACATGTTGACGATGGCGCCCTTGCCCTGTTCCAGCATGGCGGGAAGGAAGGCGCGGCAAGTGCGGTACATGGCTTTGGCGTTGAGATCGAAGGAGAAATCCCAGTCTTTCTCTTCGCAATCGAGAATGGTGCCGGCATGGACAAAGCCGGCGCAATTGAAGAGAATATCGGCGCGACCGATATCCGCCGCCAGCGCCTTGACTGCATCGCCATCCAGCACGTTCAGAACCCGCGTTTCGGCTTGCGTCAGCGTCGAAAGTGCTGCCTCATTGATATCCGTGGCGATGACGCGCGCACCGAGGCTGATGAAGCGCTCGGCCGTGGCGCGGCCAATGCCCTGCCCTGCGGCGGTGATGACGACTGTCTGGCCGGTGAAATCCTGCGCCATATTATGCTCCTCCCGCCCCATGAGGGCCGCAACCTAAATCGAATATGGATCGACAATTCATATGTAAACAGTGTATTCATATAACGTCAAGTGAACATGGCGATGCGGGGCTGTACCGCAGGCCGCAAGCGACCGAGGACGGATGATCGAAGACGACAGTGAACGTTACCGCGCGCCTGCGCTGGACAAAGGTCTCGACATCCTCGAGCTTCTGGCCAGCACCGATGGCGGGCTGACGCAGGTGGAAATCGCCAAGGCGATCGGCAAAAGCCCGAACGAGTTCTACCGCATGCTGGACCGGCTGGTACGGCGCGGTTACGTGCAGCGGCAGGATGGCGACCGGTTTTTCCTGACGCTCAAACTCTTCGGTCTCGCGCATTTTCACGCGCCGCTGCGCAGGCTTGTGTCCTTTGCGGCGCCCGTCATGCGCGACTTCTCCAACAAGGCGGCGCAGGCCTGCCATCTGGCGGTCTATGATCGTGGTTCCGTTGTGGTGATTGCCCAGCAGGATTCTTCCACCTATTGGGCCCTATCGATCCGCGTCGGGGCGCAGATGAGCCTGTTCAACACCGGCTCCGGCCATGTTCTGCTGGCGTTCCAGACCGACGCGCAACGGGAGATCATGATTGCCGAGCAGCTTCGTGGCGATGAGGTATCTCTGCCGGACGGGTTGATGGGACGTCTGGAGCAGATCAGGGCCAGCGGCTTCGAAAGCATGAACAGTTTGCAAACGGCTGGCATCAGAAACATCTCCGCGCCGGTTCTGACGCTGGATGGCACAGCCTTGGCTGCGATCACCTGCCCTTACATTACCCCGTTGAACAGCGATGCACCGAGCGCTGACGACTGCGTGGGTCTCATCCGCGATGCGGCGCGCACCATTTCGGAAGTGGCCGCCGGACAATAAAAAACGCGACCGGCAGGGGACCGATCGCGTTTTCTTGACTGGAGGTATTATACTTTAATAACGAGCAACTATCGCGAAGGTTCCAGAATTCTTTAAGCGGCCAGTTGCTTGCGAATGATACCGCGCAGGGATTCGAGATCCTTGGCGAACTGGCGAATACCTTCCGACAGCTTTTCCGTTGCCATGGCGTCTTCGTTGAGGTGCCAGCGGAAGACCTTCTCATCGAGCGACTGCAAAGGCTCGGCCTTGGCATCGTCAGCCGAGAGCTTGCGCTCCAGCGTGCCGGTGTCCTTGTCCAACTCTTCCAGCAGCGCCGGGCTGATGGTGAGGCGATCGCAACCGGCCAGCGCTTCGATTTCGCCGACATTGCGGAACGATGCACCCATGACGACCGTGGAGATACCGTTGGCCTTGTAATAATTGTAGATCTTGCGAACGGACACGACGCCCGGATCGGTCTCAGCCGTGTAGTCTTCGCCCGTGGACTTCTTGTACCAATCGAGAATACGACCGACGAAGGGCGAGATGAGGAAAGCTTTGGCTTCCGCACAGGCAATGGCCTGCGCCTGCGAGAACAGCAGCGTCAGATTGCAATCGATGCCTTCGGCCTGCAGCACTTCGGCAGCCTTGATGCCTTCCCAAGTGGAAGCAAGCTTGATGAGAATGCGATCACGCTCGATGCCACGGTCCTTGTAGCCAGCGATGATCTGGTGCGCCTTGGCGACGGATGCCTTGGTATCGAAGGAGAGGTCGGCATCGACTTCTGTCGATACGCGACCGGGAACGAGTTCGACCAGCTTTGCACCAACGGAAATCGCCAGACGGTCCGCAATCGCGCCAACCACAGCATCGGAATCGCCACCCTGCTTTTTACCCCAGGCAACGGCTTCCGTCACCGTATCGGCAAACATCGGCGTGCCCAATGCTTTGAGAATAATCGAGGGATTGGTGGTGCAATCCACCGGCTTCAGGCGTGCGACCGCCTCGATATCGCCGGTATCGGCAACAACCGTTGTGATTTTGCGGAGCTGGTCAAGTTTGGACGTCATGCCGTTTGATCCTCGTGATCTCTGGAAAACTGCTTCAGCCGGGTTCCGTTCCACGCAGGGGCGCGATGCCGAAACCGGTTGTTTTCTATGTTTCGAGTATCGCGCCGCACAAACCTCAAAGTCAAGACATTTGCGCAATGCAATTGACATAAGTTTCACAAGAGCGATACTCGTCTCTCAACGAGAGCATGGCGAAAACAGTGGCAAAACTGCGAAGAGACACTCACACGGCCTATTCCGAAGCTGCATCCCTGCGGCTGCGGGCCGCGTGGCTCTATTACAATCAGGGCATGACGCAGAAGGATGTGGCGGAAAAACTCGGCATCAGCCGCTCCACCGTTATCCGCCTTCTGGACGAGGCGATGAAGCGGTCAGAGGTGCAGATCTGGATCAATGAAGGCATCGAGGACTACGTCGAACTCGCCATAAAGCTGGAAGCGACCTACGGGCTGGATGAGGCGATCATCATTCCCTCCGCATCATCGAAGGCGGAAGATATCGCCAAGGCTGTTGGCCTCGCACTTGGCCAGTTTCTGTCGGAGGCCGTGCCCGACAATGCCACCATCGGAGTCGGCTGGGGCCGCACCATGACGGCCTCTCTCTCCAGCTTCCGCCCGCCGCGCCGGGAAAACTGCAAGGTCGTTTCGCTCCTGGGCGGCATCGTGGCGGTCCACCAGACCAACCCGCTGGATTATACGTGGCGGCTGGCCAGCGCACTGGGAGCGGAATGCTACATGTTCCTCGCCCCGCTGCTGGTGGACTCAGAGGAAACCCGCCGCGCGCTGATCGAAAAATGCGGCCTCAACACACTGTTCGAATTGGCCGAAAATCTCGACCTCGCCATCGTCAGTTGCGGCGATATCGGCCCGCATTCGACATCGCTGTCGGAAGGCTTCATTTCCAAACAGACGCATGATGAACTGGTGGCAGCAGGCTGCGTCTGCGACACCATGTTCAACTTCATCGATGCAGAGGGCCACTCCGTCGACCACCCTATCAACCAGCGCGCCATGGCGATTGGTCTGGATACGCTGAAAAAGGCCAAACACATCGTCCTCGCCTCCGGCGGCGCCCACCGCGCCATCGCCATCCGCGCGACGATCAACCGCATTGGGTGTAATACGCTGATTACGGATGAGGCAGCGGCGCGGGCGTTGCTGGATTTGGTGGAAAGCTAAAAGGGCGGATAATTCAATAGATCTCGCGGGGCCATTCGCGCGCGCCATGCTGCACGAATAGAACCTGAATATCGTCACCCATGACCCTGTAAGCCACAATGTAAGGCGTGCCGGGTATGACCAGCTCCCGAGTACCCTCGATATCGCCTCTGCGACCAATGAATGGGTTCGCTGCTAGAAGGTCTCCGGTCTTCCTGTGAATGAGACCTATGACGCGAGCCGCCGCTCGTGGATTTTGTTCTGCTATATAGTCGCTAATCGCGACGAGCTCTTTTAGGTATCGCCTTGTCCAAATAATACGCACAGCCGATTAAGCCTGATCGTAACGGTTCAGAACCTCGGCAATTTCTTCATCGCTGGCGAAACTACCATTGTTTGCATCATCAAGCCCTTCTTTGACACCAGCAATCCACTGCTCCTGCCAAGCTATTGAACGGCCATGCGCAAGAGCGTCCTCAACGATCTGGCTTCGGGTCAAACTGCTCCGCGACGCCAGAAGATCGATGCGGCGGTCGATATCATCGGAAAGTTGGATCGTGCTTTTCATTTGCTCTTCACACGCTTTTCAAACGGCAGATTGGAATTTAAGTCCATATCACATCGTCCGTTCGCCAATCAAACCTTTCCCGTTTCCCAACCCAACATCGCGCGCTTACGGGTAAGCCCCCAGTGATACCCCGTGAGCGCGCCGCTTTTTCCAACCGCCCGGTGGCAGGGAACGACGAAGGAGATGGGGTTAGCGCCGATGGCGGCGCCAACGGCACGGGATGCGGTGGGTTGGCCGATGTCTTGGGCGACGTGGGAATAGGTGACGGCTTTGCCGAGCGGGATTTTGAGCAGGCTCTGCCAGACGCGAACCTGAAAATCCGTGCCGAGCAGAACGACGCGCAGGGGCTGGTCGCTTTTCCATCTGTCCGCATCGAAGATGCGTGAGGCATAGGGTGCGGTGGCGGCGCTGTCTTCGAGATAGTCGGCATTGGGCCAGCGGCGCGACATGTCTTCGAAGCAGGCTTTTTCCTCGCCCGCATCCGCGAAGGCGCAACCGGCCAGCCCGCGGTCGGTGATCATGATGAGCGCCAGCCCGAAGGGCGATGGGTGGAAGCCATAGCGAACGAGCAGGCCGCCACCCTTGGCCTTCCACTCGCCGGGCGACATGGCTTCGTGGGTGACGAAGAGATCGTGCAGACGGCTTGGACCGGACATGCCGACTTCGAGTGCGGCATCCAGAAGCGGCAGGCTTTCATCGCGCAACAACCGCTTGGCGTGATCGAGCGTCACGGCTTGAAGAAAAGCCTTCGGAGACAACCCGGCCCAGCGGGTGAAGGTTTTTTGCAATTGCGTCGGCGACTGTCCGAGTTGCGTTGCAATGGTTTCGAGTGAGGGCTGATCGCGGTATTCCACCGTCAGGATTTCGATGACCCGCCGCACGGTCTCGTAATCCGAACCGACCGGGGTAATGTCATCCTTCAGGGTGATATTGGCGTTCATGGCGTGTCTCCTTGGCATCAGACAAAACCACGTGGCGGGGCGTATCTCCACCCGTTTCTTGCGATCACCCGCTAAATTCTGAGCCGCACCGTGGCGAGCGCGCCGCGAAACGCCTTGGCAAAGCTCTCTCGATCATCGGGATTGAGGAAGGAGCCGATATCCGTCGTGCGCCCCTCGCCCGAAACATGCATGGAGAGAATGCCGATCTCATCATGGCGCCGGACCCGGAAACGTGCCCAGAACGGGTTGAAGCGGTATTCGACCATGCGGCCTGCGGGTGAAAACTTGCGGATGGAAAGGTTGGTGCGCGAAACCGTGACCTCCTCCCGCGCCTTGGCTGCCCGGTAATTGGCGCGAAAGGCAAAGTAGAGCAGCAGGAAATCCAGTCCCAGAAAAAGGCCGATGGGCCAAGCGCCGGTGACGAGGAAGAAGACGCCGTAGACGAGGCTGACGGCACCCGTGAGGCAAAGAAGGACGCGAAAACCCTTGCGTCCCAGGGAGCGATAAGGAACAAGTTCCGCTGTAAAAACCGGCTGCTCGTTTACGCCGTCCACCTTGCCGCCCTCACCCGATGTTTGAACGAAGCCTGATCCCGAATTTTAGTCGCAACATGACAATAGCCAAGAAACGATCCAGCACCCAAACGCCGAAAAAGTCAAATTCCACGGCACGCCGCAAGCCCGCGAAGGTCAAGACGCTCTATTCGCATGATGAGCTGGTCGAGATTTTCCGCCGCTTTTCCATTCAGCGGCCCGAGCCCAAGGGCGAACTGGAACACTCCAACCCGTTTACGCTGGTGGTGGCCGTGGCGCTTTCTGCGCAGGCGACCGATGTGGGCGTCAACCGCGCCACGCGCGGTCTGTTTGCGGTGGCCGATACACCCCAGAAGATGCTTGATTTGGGTGAGGAACGGCTGATCGGCTACATCAAGACCATCGGACTTTACCGCAACAAGGCCAAGAACGTCATTGCGCTGTCGCAGATGCTGATCGACCAGTTTGGTGGCGAGGTGCCGCGCACCCGTGAAGAACTGGTGATGCTGCCGGGCGTGGGGCGCAAGACCGCCAATGTGGTGATGTCCATGGCGTTCGGGGTGCCGACATTGGCAGTCGATACGCATGTGTTTCGCATCGCCAACCGGCTCTGTCTGGCGCCGGGCAAGACCCCGGACGAGGTGGAAGAGCGGCTGGTGAAGATCATTCCCGACGAATATATGTTCCACGCGCATCATTGGCTCATTCTGCACGGGCGCTATTGCTGCAAGGCGCGCAAGCCGGAATGCGAGCGCTGCGTGATTGCCGATATCTGCAAGGCGCCGGAAAAGACCTGCGATATTCCCGCACCCCTGGTGGAGTTACCGGCCCAGCTGGTTGCTGAATGACGGATCGCGTCTGCTGATCGCCTTGTGCAGATGCACCATCATCGAGGCTGCAAACAGCGGAGTCAGCAGGTTGAGGAAGGGGACAGCCAGAAACGCGGCGATCACCAGACCAGCCATAAAGACTTTCGTGCCGTGCTTTGAGCGGAAGGCGCGGGCATCGGCTGGCGTGCGGAAGCGCATGGCGGCGAACTCGAAGAATTCCCGGCCCAGCAGATAGCCGTTGACCAGAAAAAACGCGATGAGATTGACGCCGGGAACGAGCAGCAGCAACAGCGCGATGATGTTGCCCAGAATGACCACCCCGAAGAATTTGAGCGACGATGGGATAGCCTCGGTGAGCGGCATGGCCGTGCCAGCCGGATCAGCCGGATAATCCTTCTTCTCGATCACCTCGGCCACATCATCGAGAAACAGACCGGCTATGACGGCGGTAACGGGTGAGATCAACAGACCCAGTGCCAGCGCAAGGCCAAGACCGGCCAGAATGGCGAAGATGAAGCTCAACCAGCCAGCCCATTCCGGCATGCCGGGCAGGAGCGAATCAATCCATGGCAAGGCAAGCCAGATGAAGATGCCGCGAACGGCAAACCAGAGCCCGATGAGCACCAAAATCGTAAGGCCGAGGACCTTCCAGAAAGCTGAGCGAGTCTCCGGTGCAAAAAGATTGCCGAAACCCTGCCGCGCGGCGTAGAAAATCATCATTTGCCTCCATTTAGGCGGATTTACAATCGATCGAGAGGTGCCGCCTGATGCGTGGCAGATAGGGGTATCGACCCCTCTTGGCAAGAAATGCCGCAACCTCCCAAAAAGAAAAACTTCAACCCATTATTTTGTGCTTGAAGAAAAGCAACCACTAAACTATAAAAACAAACAGGCAAAAAGTTGTATTTCTCGTGGGATTGGGGATCGACGGGATGACGCTTCGCCTATGAAACCCTAGTCGTTACGATTGGCAGCGGGACAGCCGCTTCACCACCATCGTCCGCTAAAGAATAGAAGAACGAGGCGTCGTTGGAAAAATTGCTGATTGATCTCACCCGTTCGCTGAAGACCGGTACACCGTCGGAACGGCGAATTGCGAAATACCTTATCGAGCACCTGGCCGAACTGCCGTTCGAGACCGCTGCGACCCTCGCTGAAAAGCTGAGCCTGAGCCCGATGACGGTAGGCCGCTTCCTGCGCTCGCTCGGTTACCGCCAGCTCAGCGACATTCGCGAACATCTGCGCGAGGAAGCGCATGTTCCAGAAGCTGCACCCACAATGGCACAGGAAGCGCCGCAGACGCCCCTGTCATCGCTGATGTTGCAGCAGATTCAGGCCGTTCAGGCGGTTTACGATCTGGCCGGACAATCCGTATGGAAAACGGCGCTGAGCAACATTGCCGAAAGCCGCGATGTGTTTATCGCATCCTCTGCGGAAAGCTTCGGCATCTGCCGCTACTTCTACACCAAGCTGCTGGAATCGCGTGAACGCGTTCACTACCTCCAGCGCGACGGTGCAACCTACATCGCGCTGATGGACGAACCCGTCGACGGTACGCTTTTGGTGCTGATGGACTGCGGCGGCAACCTTGCAGCCCTGCAGCGTCTTGCGAAGATGGCCATGAAGGCCGGATACAAGACCGTGCTGATCACCACCCGTTTTTACGAGTGGGGTCCTGACAGCGCTGACATCTGTCTGACCATTCCGCTGGGGCCGAATGGTGGGCACAGCATGTTGCAACTGGTGGCCATCACCGAGTTCATGCTGCATTCTCTTTCTCAGAAAAGCGAAACCGGACGCAGAGACCGGTACCGCCGCATTGGTGACATGCAGCGGGCTTTGAATGGCTGAGCTTGATGGAGCGGTTCATAGCCGCTCCATTTTTCTTTTATCGCCCGGATATGACAATGGCATGACGGCTTATCACAGCCCGGCCAGTTCCTCGCGGTGCCGGTACATGGCGAGAAACCGCCTGTAGTCCCGGTCGTAATGGCCAACCGCCTTGTCTGAAGGCCGGACTTCTCCGCCGGAATACATGGCAGCACCGGCAGCCGCCAATCCCTGGTGAACACAACCCGCAGAAGCCGCATTCATGGCCGTGCCGAGAAGAACGGCATCTGCCGTGGCTGGCACGACGATGCGTTTGCCCGTGACATCCGCGTAAAGCTCCATGAGAAGCGGATTGTGCACATGGCCGCCGGTCACATGCAGCGTTTCCACCGTATAGCCGAAGCCTTCCATCGCATCCAGCACATGGCGCGCACCCAGCGCAATCGCCACCGCCGTGCGCCAATAGAGACGGCAGAGGCTGTCGAAAGAGGTGTCGAGGGTGAGACCGCTGACGACGCCACGGGCATGCGGATCGGCAAGAGGCGAACGATTGCCGTGGAAATCCGGCAGAACATGAAGGTGATCGGCAAAGCCATCGCCTTCCGTGCGGCGCAGTTCCAGCACGCGCTCCACGATGCGGGCATGGAGGGTCGAGGTCGGCTCGCCGCCTGCGGCATGCATAAGCACGACGTGGTCCAGAAGCGCGCCGGTGGCCGATTGCCCGCCTTCCACCAGCCAGTGGCCGGGAAGGACTGCCTGCCAGTATGGGCCCCACAGGCTGTGGCCCGGCATACGCGTTGGCGTTAGCGTGACGAGGCAGCTGGAGGTCCCGGCAATCAGCGCGACATTGCTGCCGACGTCCGATTGCAGACTGCCGCCGAGAGCGCCCAGCGCGCCTGCGTAAGCATCGATCATGCCCGCCGCAACGTCGCAGCCGATATCGAGGCCAAGCTCTTCGGCGGCTTGCGCTGAGAGCTTGCCAACGCTTTGCCCAGGGGCGACTGTTTCTGTGGGGAGGTTGCCGCGTTGCAGGAGATCGCCAAGGCCAGCTATTTCAAGATAATCCTTGCGCCAGCCCTGCCCTTCATGGGCCAGAAAATTCCATTTGGCGGTAAGGGTACAATTGGAACGCTGCGTGCTGCCGCTTGCCTTCCATGTCAGGAAATCGGCGAGATCGAAAAAATATCCGGCCTTTGCCCAGCTATCCGGCAGATGTTTCTTGAGCCACATCAGCTTGGGCATCTGCATCTCAGGCGAAATCGATCCGCCTGCAAAGTCCAGCACAGGGTGGCCGGAATCACTGAGAAAATCGGCTTCTGCGATAGCTCGGTGATCGAGCCAGACGATCGTGTCGAAGCGGTCTTCGCCTGTGGTGGACACCGTGACCTGCTCGCCCTGCGGCCCACGCACGACCAGCGAACAGGTGGCGTCGAAGCCGATGGCTGCAACCGAGGACGTTGCAATACCGGCATCCGCCATGGTCTTGCGCACGGCGATGCAGACGGCGTTCCAGATATCGGCGGAATCATGCTCGGCGTGGTTTTCCTTCGGCCTTTGCATGATGATGGGGTGGGTTGCGCGGGCCATCAGCTTGCCGCTCGCATCGAAAACGCCAGCGCGGGCGCTGCCCGTGCCGACATCGACAGCAACAAGATGTTGACGCATCAAGCTAAATTCCCATCCCTCAATCGCGACCCTTGCGCGTGGCTACCGACAGCATCGGCAGCGTTAAATCCGCGCAGTTTGATCGGCCACAAGTTGGACCAAATCCGGCATGGCGTCAAACACCAGATCGGGTTTCAGGCTGGCAATGTGGTCACGAAATGCCGGAAACCGGGCATGCGAGCCGCCGGTAAAGGCAAAGACGCGCATGCCTGCCGCCTTGGCAGCGGCAATTCCGGCGGGGCTGTCTTCGATGACGATGCAATCCCTCGGTTTCACCTGCATCTGGTCTGCCGCATGCAGAAAGAGATCCGGCGCGGGCTTGCCGTTTTTCACCATCGTGGCGCTGAAAATGTGGGGTTCGAGCTTGTCGAGCAGGCCAGTGAGGCCTAGCGAGTAACGGATGCGTTCCGGCTGGCTGGAGGAGGCGACGCAGCGCGGAACCGAGAGGCGATCCAGCGTTTCGGCCATGCCCTCTATGGCTTTCAGCTCATCGCGAAAGCGCTGGAAGAGTTCGCTGCGCATGTGCTCAAGAAAGTCGATATCGGTTTCGACGCCGTATTCGTCCCAAAGCGTCGCCGTCATGCTGGCGACGCTGCGTCCGAGGAAGCGCTGATAGGCTTCCTCTTCGGTGATCTGGACGCCCTGATGGGCGACCATATCGATCAGAACCGCAATCGAGACCGGCTCGCTATCCACGAGAACGCCGTCGCAATCAAAGATCAGCAGAGGAGCGTTCCCGGTTTGCATGGCACATCTCTTTTCGTCAGCTGACGAGTTTGTTTTGCAGGTAAAGTTCAAGCGTCTCAGCCGTACCCTTCTCCCACAACGTCTTCAAGGCATGGGCGAAGCGTTTGCGGAAGAGTTCCGACTTGGCGACCTCACCAAAGATATCGTCCAGTACCAGAAACGCCATCGGATCATCCTTCGCCTTGGTGGCTGCGGCCTGAAGGCGCTCGGCGCTGGCATCATTGAAGACGATCTTCGCGCCGCTATCGGACGTGCCTGCAAAATAGCGGCACCAGAGCGCCGAAACCAGCGACAAGCCGACGATGTCATCGCCCTTTTCCAGACGATCCGCCGTTGATGGCAGGATGAATTTCGGCTGGCGGTTGGAGCCATCCTGCGCCAGGCGCGGAATGGTGTCGCCGATCTTGGGGTTGAGGAACCGCCGCTCGATCAGATCGAAATACTCATTGAGGTCCGTATTCGGCACCGGCGGAATGATCGGGATGATCTCTTCCTTCTCCAGCTTGGCGAGGAAGGCGCGGATCAGCGGGTGCTCCATCGCCTCATGCACGAAGTGGATATCGAGAAGGGCCGCCGGATAGGCAATCGCCGCATGGCCGCCGTTGAGAATACGAATTTTCATATGCTCATAGGGTGCAACTTCTGGCACGAACTGCACGCCGACCTTTTCCAGCGCTGGACGGCCAGCAGGAAAATTGTCTTCCATCACCCACTGCTTGAACTCTTCGCAGAAGACTGGCCAGTTGTCGTCGATGCCGAAATCGTCGCGGGCGATATCGCGTTCGCGATCACCCGTGGCAGGCGTGATACGGTCCACCATGGAATTGGGGAAGGAAACGGTGTCGCTGATCCAGTTGGCAAAGGCCGGATCGGAGAGTGCTGCGAGCCCAACGACCGCGTTTTTCGTGACCTTGCCGTTATGCGGAATGTTGTCGCAGGACATGACGGTGAAAGGCTGAATGCCCTTGTCCTTGCGGGCCTTCAAACCTGCAACGATAAGGCCGAAAACCGTCTTGGGAGCCGTCGGATTCTTGCCGTCTTCGGCAATGGCCGGGTGCTGCGGATTGAACGTGCCCGAGGCATCGATGAAATACCCGCCTTCGGTGATCGTCATCGAGACAATGCGGATTTTCGGATCGGCCAGCGTTTCGATGGTGGCGGCTGTGTCACCGATCTTCAAGATGTCGATCATCGGGGCCGTGACGCGCGCGCCGGTGCGGTTGTTGTCCTGCTCCACCACTGTGGTGAGGAAATCCTGTGCCGCCAGCTTTTCCCGCATGACGGTGTCAGATGGCAGAACGCCCGCGCCGATGATGGCCCAGTCATGGTCGGCACCGGTGTTGAACAGATCGTCCAGATAGATGGCCTGATGGGCGCGGTGGAAATTGCCCACACCGAAATGCACGATACCGGGGACAAGGTTGTCACGCGAATAGGACGGAACGGACGCCGTTGCCTTGACCTGATCCAGCGTTGCGAGCGAGAGTTTTGATGTCATGAGACGATCCTCGAATTTCCTGTCATGGAGCAGTCGCCGGTTCTGGCCGCTGATATGGCCAGCCATCCGGCGATGCGGTCTGGCCGTTAGATGGCCAGGCCGTTGCTATCGAACTTGTGGATTTTGCTGTCATCCGGCGTGATGAAAACGGTATCGCCATGCTGACACGCAAACTCGCCACCGGCGCGGGCGGTAATCATGCCGATCTCATCGACATTGATGTGGATGAAGGTATCGGAGCCGAGATGTTCGGCAACCGTGACCTTGCCCTGCCACAGTCCACTTTCCTTCGACAGCAGCAGATGTTCCGGGCGAACGCCGACGGTATCGCCACCCTTGGCTTGCGCATAGGCACCCTTGACGAAGTTCATGCGTGGCGAGCCGATGAAGCCTGCGACGAACAGGTTGCGCGGCGTCTTGTAAAGCTCCATGGGCGAGCCGACCTGCTCGATATTGCCGCGATTGAGCACGACGATCTTGTCGGCCATGGTCATGGCTTCCACCTGATCGTGGGTGACGTAGATCATCGTCGTCTTCAGCGTATTGTGCAGCTCGGAAATTTCCAGCCGCATGGTGCCGCGCAAGGAGGCATCGAGGTTCGACAGCGGCTCATCGAACAGGAAGGCCGAGGGTTCGCGCACGATGGCACGACCGATGGCAACGCGCTGGCGCTGACCCCCTGAAAGCTGCGAGGGGCGACGGTCGAGATAATCGGTGAGGTTCAGCACGCTTGCGGCATCATTGACCTTCTTGTCGATGACGGCCTTGTCGAGTTTGGCCATTTTCAGCGGAAAGCCGATATTGTTGCGCACGCTCATATGCGGATAAAGCGCATAGGACTGGAACACCATGGCAAGGCCACGTTCCGCCGGTGCCTTTTCGCTCACATCTTTGCCATCGATGATGATCTGACCGCCGGTCACATCCTCAAGACCTGCAATAAGGCGCAGGAGCGTGGACTTGCCGCAACCGGACGGGCCGACGAAGACCACGAACTCGCCATCTTCGATATCGAGATCGATGGACGGAATGACCTTGGCTTCACCAAAGACCTTGGAAACTTTTCTAAGGGAAATGCTGCCCATTTTCTTATTCCTTATTTCACCGCGCCAAAGGTCAGGCCGCGAACGAGTTGTTTCTGGGAGAACCAGCCAAGCACGAGGATCGGCGCAATCGCCATCATCGAAGCGGCAGACAGCTTCGCCCAGAACAGACCTTGCGGGCTGGAGAAGGAGGCGATGAAGGCTGTGAGCGGTGCGGCATTGGTGGTGGTGAGACGAATGGTCCAGAAAGATTCGTTCCACGCCAGAATGATGTTGAGAAGAAGCGTCGAGGCAATGCCGGGGATCGCCATCGGCGTCAGCACATAGACGATCTCGTTCCACAGCGAAGCACCATCCATGCGGGATGCTTCGAGAATTTCACCCGGAATTTCCCGGAAGTATGTGTAGAGCATCCACACCACGATCGGCAGATTGATGAAGGTGAGCATGATGGTGAGGCCGATGCGCGTATCGAGCAGACCGGCATTGCGGAAGATGAGATAGATCGGCACCAGCACCGCCACCGCAGGCATCATCTTGGTGGAGAGCATCCACATCAAGATATCCTTGGTGCGCTTGGTGGGCGAAAAGGCCATGGCCCATGCCGCCGGTATCGCAATGATGAGGGCAACGATGGTGGAGCCGACCGACAGGATCACCGAATTCATGAACGGCTTGAAGTAATCACGCTGCGTGTTGACCGTGATGTAGTTTTCAAACGTGCCCGATGGCCAGAGGCTGAAGCCCGCAATCGCTTCCGGTTCCGTCTTCAGCGACGTCAGAAACGCATAGAGGATTGGGAAGAACAGCAGGAGGGCAATGACCCAGGCGGCGATGGTGAAGCCGATTTTGGAGCGTGTCGAGACTTTACGAGCCATGATCCTGTCTCCTATCGATCGAGGTTCTTGCCGACGGCGCGCATCAGGAAGATGGCGACGACGTTTGCAAGGATGACGGCGATGATGCCACCGGCGGACGCTCCACCCACATCATAGCCCAGCAGCGCCGTGCGATAGATGAGGAAGGCGAGATTGGTCGAGGCGTAGCCCGGGCCACCATTGGTGGTGACGAGGATTTCCGCATAGACGCCGAGCAGGAAGATCGTCTGGATGAGAATGACGACGGTGATGGCCCGCGCCAGATGCGGCAGCGTCAGATAGATGAAACGGCTGAAGAAGCTTGCGCCATCCATCTCGGCGGCTTCCTTCTGCTCGCCATCCAGCGACTGCAGTGCCGTCAGCAGAATGAGCGTTGCAAACGGCAACCACTGCCAGGCCACGATGATGACGATGGACAGCAGCGGAAACTGCGAAAACCAGTCGATGGGCTGAAATCCGAAGAACCTGCTCAGGTCCGCCAGCACCCCGTAACCGGGATGCATGATCATGTTCTTCCAGACGAGAGCCGCAACCGGCGGCATGACGAAAAACGGCGAGATGACGAGAATGCGCACGATGCCCTGCCCGAAAATGGGCTGGTCCAGCAACAGCGCAATGCCGATGCCGCCGATGACCGTAATCATCAGCACGCCGCCGACGATGACCAGCGTGTTCCAGATGGACTGGAAGAAGGCCGGGTCTGTGTAGAAATACTGATAATTGAACAGGCCAGCGAAGCTGACATTGGCCGGGTTCAGAAGATTGTAATTCTGAAACGAATACCACAGCGTCATCGACAGTGGCACGATCATCCAGACCAAAAGCAGGATGACCGATGGCGCCATCATGATCCGCGCCAGGTTTTTTGTGTTTTGCGTAGCCATGAGGCTCCCTCCCAATTCCGGACCATGCCTCTCAAGGGCACGGAAACGCTTGGCATTTTCTTATTCTGATTGGGTAACGACGCTTAAATAAACGAATTGTTTGGCAAAGATGCCGCCCGGCCATCAGGGCCGGACGGCGGTTCTTCGGGAGGATTACTTGATGTACCCCGAGCGCGTCATTTCGCGCGTGGCCGTGGACTGAGCACCGGCAAGCGCATCATCGACGCTGGACTGACCGGCAACAACTGCCGAGAACAGCTGACCGACCGTGGTGCCGAGCGACTGGAACTCAGGGATGGCCACGAACTGGCCGCCTGTGTAAGGCACCGGCTTCACCGTTGGCTTGGTGATATCTGCCGCGTTCATGGCAGCGAGCGTCGGCGCTGCAAAGCCCGCCGCCTTTTCGTAATCCGCGTTCTTGTAGAGCGAGGTACGAGTGCCCGGAGGAACGTTGGCCCAGCCTTCCTTGGATGCGACGAGCTGCGTGTATTCCTTGCTGGTTGCCCAGGCGATGAACTTTTCAGCAGCGTCTGCCTTCTGCGAGCTCTTCGGAATGGCAAGGTTCCAGGACCAGAGCCAGTTGCCGTGGTTCTTCAATTCGCCGTGCGTCGGGAAGAGCGCGTAGCCAACCTGATCGGCAACCTTGCTGTCCTTCGGGTTCGACACGAAGGATGCAGCCACGGTGGCGTCGATCCACATGCCACATTTGCCCTGCTGGAACAGCGTCAGGTTTTCGTTGAAGCCGTTGGAGGAAGCACCGGATGGACCGGCATCCTTCATCAGATCGACGTAGAACTGAAGGGCGTTCTTCCATTCCGGCTGATCGAACTGTGGCTTCCAGTTTTCATCGAACCAGCGACCACCGAAGGAGTTGGTGAGAGCCGTGATGAAGGCCATGTTTTCGCCCCAACCGGCCTTGCCACGAAGGCACATGCCGTTCACATCGGCCTTGCGGTCGGTGATCTTGCGGGCTGCATCGCCAATGAATTCCCATGTCGGGTTTTCCGGCATCTTCAGGCCTGCTTTTTCAAACAGGTCCTTGCGATACATGATCATGGCGGATTCGCCGTAGAACGGTGCCGCGTAAAGCTTGGAATCGACAGTCAAACCACCCTTGATCGATGGCAGCATGTCTGCAACATCATAGTTATCGCCGAGCTTTTCGAGCGGCAGAAGCCAGCCCTGCTTGGCCCAGATCGGAACTTCGTAGTTGCCGATGGTCATGATGTCGTACTGGCCGCCATTGGTGGCGATATCGGTGGTGACGCGCTCACGCAGGACGTTTTCTTCCAGCGTGACCCACTCAACCTTGATATCGGGGTTTTTGGCGGTGAATTCGGATGTCAGTCCCTGCATGCGGATCATGTCACCGTTGTTGACGGTGGCAATGGTCAGCGTTTCTGCGGAAGCGAGGCCCGAAAAGGCGAGAGCCGAGCACGCGCCCAGCAGAAGTGTCTTCAAAGTCATGATCTTCCTCCCAGAAGAAGTTTGTGAGCATTCGCTTTGCTCTAGGGCAATTACTCACTTATGGGAGATGAAAGTCAAGCACCTACCTGCGCTGCGATGCACAAGGAATAGCTAACATACTGGTTTTAAAGTGATATTTCTGCTCAGTTTCTGAGCAAGTATTCGGCGGACGCCTCGTCTGTGATAACACCGTTCAGGAGCCCACCGCGCAGAGCAGCGAGGATGGCGGGTGATTTTTGCTTGCCTTGGGCAATGCCGATCACCGTGCTGGTCTCACGCGGCGGCAGGGGAACGGAGGCGACGCGATCGTTGATCGGTGTATCAAGAAACTGGCCGTCGCGATCGAAAGACCAGCCACAAATCTCGCCCGCACCACCCTTGGCAATCAGGTCGCGCATCTCCTGAACCTCGAGGAAGCCATCGACGCAGAGCGGTGCATCCTCTGCCAATTGGCCGACGCCGACGAAGGTGACATTGGCGGCAGCACCCAGCGCCAGCGTGGAGCGCACCATGGACTGCTCATGCAGCAATTCCCGTTCTTCTGCAGACGAACAGAGAACCGGCAAGGGCATGGGAAAATGCCGTGCCTTGATGGCATCGGCCATCGAGAAGATGACGTTGTAATAGGCCGCAGAGCCATCCGGCCCGATATTGCCGGTGAGCGAGACGATGCGATGTTGCGGGCATTCCATCGGCGGTAACTGATCGACCGCCGCTTTCAGCGTTCGACCCGTACCGATGGCAAGGACGATCGGGTCCGTCTTGCGCAGCCAGCGTTCGATTTCCGCTGCACCCGCCTCGGCAATGCCGACTGTGGAGGATACACCCGCCGGATCGCTCGGCACGACCTCGACATAGTTCAACGAAAACCGCTCGCGCAGGGCCTCGCTTTTTTCAAGACAAGCGGCAATGGGATGATCGAGCCGGACCTTGATCAGACGTTCGGCAACGGCCAGTGACACGAGACGTTGCGCCGACTGGCGGGAGATGCCCATGGCACTGGCGATCTCATCCTGCGTGCGGCCCGCGACGTAATAGAGCCACCCGGCCCGCGCCGCGTCGTCTAGCCGTCCACCTGTTTCGGATCGTCTGGCCATATGCCTGCCCCTACGTCATTTCCACTGTGCTGACATTTTTCTAGAGCCCGTGTCAAACGCGGCAAGGCATGCTCAGCCCAACAATGGCCCGATAACGAAATAAAGCACGGCTTTAGCGATGCCGTAAATGACGCCGCTGACGATGGCCACCGAGATGACTGAAAGGACACCGCCCAGCAACGCAAACAGGCCATCGCGTTCCAGAAGAGCGAAGGAACAACAACAGATTGCGATGGCGGGCAGGATATTGCCGAGCGGAATGGGCAGCGCGAGAATGACGGCGAGAAGCAGGCAGATGAGGCCGATGAACCGTTCAAAGACCGGCGACAGCAGTCCTTCCATGCGCGGTCTCAGCAGCTTTTGCACCCATAGCAGAACCGGAACGATCTTTTGCACGACGCGGGCAAAATCTTCCCGTGCCAGTGAGCGATCCGCAATGACGTGCGGCAGCCATGGGCTTTTGCCCGCGAACAATTGGGCGGCGAGAAAGACCAGGGGGGTGCCTGTTATGGCAGACGTGCCGGGCGGGGTGGGCACAATATTGGGCAGTGCAAAGACCAGCATCAACGCACCGAAGGCACGGTCTCCCATCGCGGACAGAAGATCGCCGACGGAGATGCGCGCGCGGCTTTTATCACCGGCCAGCGCTTGCAGAATATCGACCAGCCCGACCTTTGGCGTGACGGGTTCCGTCAATGTCAGGTCGGTCTCTTCAACCGGACCGGAGAGAGCAGGATTATCCGACAGGCGCAGCATAGGTTTCAACTCCAGGATTGTGGTCCCGCTGTAACAGATGAATGGCGGCAGCAATACGACAGGATGCTTATATTCTCGTCGCTCCCCTATCGGCGCAGCTTGGGGTCGAGCAGATCGCGCAGGCCATCGCCCAGAAGATTGAAGCCCAGAACCGCCAAGGCGATTGCTAGACCGGGAAGGATCGCAAGCCAGGGCGCGGCAGCCAGATAGGTCTGCGATTCCCACAACATCCGTCCCCATGTGGGTGCGGGCGGCGGCATGCCGAGGCCAAGGAAACTGAGACCCGCCTCGGTGAGGATAGCAAGACCCAGCTGGATGCTGACCTGCACGATGATGAGGTTGGTGAGGTTCGGCAGGATATGCGTAAACGTAATGCCGCCCCTGCCCCGCCCCAGACTTTCCCCCGCCAGCACGAAATCCCGCGCCCATAATTGTAATGCAGCAGCACAGGTCAACCGGGCAAACACCGGCACCATGAAGGTAGCAATGGCGACGATGGCGGTAAAGCGACCGGAACCGATGAAGGCACCCAGCATCATGGCTGAGAGGATGGGCGGCAGCGCGAAGATGATGTCGCAGAGCCTCATCAGCAAGGCCTCAACGACACCCCGTTGCGCTGCGGCAAACACGCCAACCAGCGTGCCGATGGTCGCGCCGATGGCCACCGCCATGACGGCGGTGGAGAGCGAATTCCACGCCCCGACCATCAGCATCGAGAGTATATCACGCCCGAAATGATCGGTGCCCAGCAAGCCCTGCGTCAGCGGCGGCTTCAGCTTGGCGACGATGTTCATTTTCGTCGGCAGCTGCGGCGTCCAGACGAGGGAGAGCAGCGCAATCGCCAGCAGAGCGCCAGTGATGGTGGCACCCGTCAAAAGGGAAACACTGCGGCGATTGAAACGTCTCATGCGGCACGTGCCCGCAAGCGCGGATCGATCAGCAGATAGGCCATATCGACAAGAAAGTTCATGGTGATGACCAGCGCGCAGAAGAACAGCACGACCGATTGCATGACGACGACGTCGCGCTGGGTCAGCGCCTGATAGGCGAGCCGCCCGAGGCCGGGCAGGTTGAAAACGTTCTCCACCAGCACCGTACCTGCGATCAGGAAGGTGAATTGCAGGCCAATCATGGTGATGACGGGGATCAGCGCATTGGGCAGAACGTGTTTCCATAGGGTCGCGGTTTCGCCAATGCCCTTGGCGCGGACAGTCCGCACGAAATCCTCGCCCATCACCTCCAGCATTGCCGAGCGGCAGACCCGCGTCAAAACACCCGCTTGCGAAAAGGCGAGCGCCACAGCTGGAAGCACCAGCGCCTTCAATGCCGCGCCAACACCAGCCTGCCAGCCCGGAAAGCCGCCTGCGGGCATCCAGCCCAAAGTGGTCGAGAAGAGAAGGATGAGCAGCAGCCCGACCCAGAAACCGGGAACGGCAATGCCCGCATGGGAAAACAGGCCGCAGAGAAAATCAATGATGCCGCCTCTGTAGCGCGCGGCCATGACACCCAACGGCAGAGCGATGAGGATGGACAGGCCGACGGCGATGAGGGCGAGTGGAAGGGTGACGGTGAGCCTTTCGAGGATGAGCCCAGCCACTGGGACGCCGTAGGTATAGGATTGCCCAAGGTCACCCCGCGCGATGGCCGCGAGCCATTGCAAGTAGCGCAGAATAAGAGGTTGATCGAGACCCATCTGTTTTTGCAGTGCCGCCAGCGTGTCGGGACTGGCGGAGGTGCCGAGCATGATGGCGGCTGGGTCTCCGGGTAGCAGGCCCATGACGGTGTAGATGAGGAAGGAGACGGCCAGAAGGGTGATGAGGAGGCCGAGGATGCGTTTGGCGATGAGGGCGATCATGTGGGTGCCCGGGCTTTGAGCGACAGTGGGCTTGGCTTACCCCCCTCTGTCCTGCCGGACATCTCCCCCACAGGTGGGGAGATCGACTCGTGGTTAGCTCTCGCACATCTTGAATGCTGTGGATAGAATGGTGAGCGTGCGCCTAGCCGATCTCCCTCCTTGTGGGGGAGATGTCCGGCAGGACAGAGGGGGGTAAACCAAGCCCACTGTCGCTCACCACTAAGCAAGCCCATCATCCTCACTCTTCCCAATGCACATCCATCAAAACATTCGACGGGATCGGTTCATTCTCCCACAGCCCCTGAATCTTCTTGTCCCAAACCCCAAGCTTCGGCATCACAAAGAGAAACAACGCCGGCACATCTTCCGCCAAAATCTTCTGCGCGTCCTGATACAAATCTTCCTGCTCGACGGGATCGGCGGTCAGCTCGACATTCTTGATGATCTCGTTGAAGGTCGGGTTCTTGTAGTTGAAGTAATAGGGGTCGCGCGAAAAGATATCGATATCCATCGGCTCAGCATGCGCTACGATGGTCATCTCGTAATTGGCGCCCTTCAAAACATCCGACACCCATTTGGCGGGAAACTCCGTGGTTTCGATGGTCATCGTCACGCCGATTTCGGCAAACATGGCTTGCAGAACCTGCGAGGTGCGCTGCGCATAGGGCATCTGTGGTGCCTTGATGGTGAAGCTCAAGCCGTTGGGATAACCGGCCTCGGCCAACAACCCTTTTGCCTTTTCCGCATCATAAGGCAGGACACCGGTGGTATCCACATAGCCGCGATCGTTGGGCGTGTAATGGCTGCCGATGGCCGTGCCGAAGCCAGACCATGCGCCCTCGATGACGGTTGCGCGATCCACTGCCATCATCAACGCCTGCCGCACGCGCTTGTCGTTGAAGGGTTTGACGGCATTGTTCATGCCAGCAACCACCTTCAATTCGGTGTTGCCGATGAAGGTGCCGAGCCGCGCATCGCCCTCGAAAGAACTCATCAACTCAGGAGCGCCGAATTCTGGGAAGGCATCGATATCGCCGGATTTGAGTGCAGCAGCTTGCGCCTGCGGGTCGGGAATGAAGCGGAAGGTTGCCTTTTCGAGCGTAACGGTCGCGGACTTGTCCCAATAGTCCATGTTGCGCGCCAGCTCGACCTTGTCGCCCTTGGCCCAGTTGATGAATGTGAACGGCCCGGTGCCTATGGGCGTCGTCTTGTTGGTTTCGGCGGACTTGGTGCCGACCATGACCGAGGCTGGCCAGCCCAGCCAGTAGAGCAGGCTACCGGAGGGCTGCTTGAGTTTAAGAACAAGCGTCGTTGCGTCAGGCGTTTCAATGCTGTCGATGGCCGCGAAGAAACGCTTCTGCGGATTGATGGAGGCATCGCCCCGCGCACGGTCCAGCGATGCCTTGGCGACGGTGGAATCGAAGACCTCGCCATCGTGGAACTTCACGCCTTCATGCAACTTGAAAGTATAGGTCTTGCCGTCTTCCGATATCTCCCAGCTGTCCGCCAGTTGCGGCTGGATCTTGCCGTCCTTGTCGATGGTGACGAGGCCTTGGAAGATGTTCTGCCAGGTGACCTGGCCGATGAAGACGTTAGCGCCGGCTGTCGGGTCGAGCCCTGCAGGCTCTGTGCCCATGCCGATGGTGATGGAATTCTTTGCCGCTGCAAAAACCACCGTGGCGGGCAGCATGGCTGAAAGCGTGGTGGCAACGGCAAGGCCCAAGGCCAGGCGGCGTGTGAGGTTTACCGATTGCAAAAACATGCTGCGCATCATCATCGTCTCCCGTCGAGTGGCGCAAACATTTTGTGTTCAGCGCGTTGCGAAAATCGCTACACGACATCAAGGGTAAAAATCAACCGCCTATTTCGGCAGATTGCCCATAAAGGTCTCGATAAAGCTGGCAAGCGTTGCGGCGGCAAAGGACAGCTCCCGGTCCGGCGCAACGCAGAGCTCCATGGTCGTGCGGACACCTTTGGACCCTCCCAGCGGCACCGCGACCATCTGCCCGGCATCGATTTCCCGCGCGACCGAAAGCGGCGGCAGAAGGGTGACGGCAGCACCATCCAGTACCAGATCTTTCAGCAATTCCAGCGAACTGGCGGTAAAGGTCGGATCGAGCGCGATGCCCGCTTGCGCAAACAGCGAATCGAAGGCCTGGCGTGCGGCGAAGATTTTTTCCGGCAGCGCCAGCGGCATGGCGGCAAGGTCTTTCAACGAAATCGAAGGTTTATCGGCCAAGGGATGGCCTGCGGGAAGGATGACATCATAGCCGATCTCGCGCTTAGCAAGGATTTTGACCTCTGATGTCTTCGGCGCAAACAGGGTGATGGCGATATCGGCCTGTGCGGAGACCAGTGCATCGATGGCCTGTCGAGCACTGGTGATATGAACCTCGAACCGCAGCTTGGGATAGGCTTGGCTGAACTGCGATAGCGCCGGTGCCAGAAGGCTGGCGACGGTGGCACCATTGGCATAGATCGTCGCGCGCCCCCGCTCCAGCCCCTTGAGATCATCGATCAACTGATGGACGTGACTGAGTTCGCGCAGCGTCTTGCCAGCCCGTTCCGCCAGAAGCTCCCCCGCTGCCGTCAACGTCACGCCGCGGCTGGACCGTTCCACCAGCGGGGTGCCGAAATATTCTTCCAGGTTCTCAATCTGGCGGCTGACGGCGGTGGGTGCGACATTGAGATTTTCCGCCGCCGCCCGCATGGAGCTGGTGCGGACAAGCTCATCGAAATACATCAATGCGCGTAGGTTCATGGTGGTTTTCCGTTTTCTAATGGGCCGTCATACCGGGCTAGACCCGGTATACAGTGCGATCAAGTCCTTGATCGCAGAAGACTCTATTCGTCTTGCAGACGCAAGACGGTTGGACCCCGCATCAAGTGCGGGGTGACGGAGGAGTGGGAGAATAACCAAGCCTCAATCGCGGACAAACCCCTCACTCGCCACCAGCAACTGCCGTGTGTACTCCGCCTCGAACTTGCGGCTCTCCAGCGCCTCCACATCCAGCATTTCCACCACCTTGCCGCTTTTCATCACCGCAAGACGGTCGCACATGTGGCTGATGACGCCGAGGTCGTGGCTGACCATGAGGAAGGTGAGGTTTCGGTCATGCCGAGCCTGTTCCAGCAGGTTGAGGATTTCGGCCTGAATGGAAGCATCGAGCGCCGATGTCGGCTCGTCCAAGAGCAGGATTTTCGGCTCGAGGATCAGCGCGCGGGCAATGGCGATGCGCTGGCGCTGGCCGCCGGAAAGCTGGTGCGAATATCGGAAGCGGAAGCCGGTTCCCAAGCCCACTTCATCCAGCGCGCGGGTGATGCGGCCCTCCTTGTCGTCCAGCCCATGGATGGTCAGCGGCTCCAGCAGCAGCGCATCCACCGTCTGGCGCGGATGCAGCGAGCCATAGGGGTCCTGAAACACCATCTGCACATCGCGGTAAAAGCTCTTTTCGCGGAACTTGCTCTTGTAGGTCCGCCCCTCCACCATGAGGCTGCCCTCATCGAAATGGTTGAGACCGGCAATGGCGCGCAAAAGCGTGGATTTGCCAGAGCCGGATTCACCAACCAGACCGAAGGATTCGCCTTTGGCGACATCGATGCTGACGCCATCGAGAGCGACATGGCCGTCGAAATCGACCAGCAGATCGGAAACGGAGAGAACTGTGGTCATCCGCGCCACTCCACCTGACGGTCCAGAACCGGCAGCGGATGCCTGTTCTCGCCAATCTTCGGCAAGCAATTGAGCAGCCCGCGCGTATAGGGGTGCTGTGCGTTGTCGAGATTAGCAGCCTGAAGCTCTTCCACCACACGGCCCGCATACATGACGAGGACACGATCGCAGAAGGAAGAAACCAGCCGCAGATCATGCGAGATGAAGATGAGGCCCATGCCGCGGTCGCGCACCAGCTTGTCGAGAATGCCGAGCACTTCCAGCTGCACCGTCACATCCAGCGCCGATGTCGGCTCGTCGGCAATCAACAGTTCCGGGCCGCAGACCAGCATCATGGCGATCATCACACGCTGGCCCATGCCGCCGGAGACTTCGTGCGGGTAAAGCCCGTAGACGCGTTCCGGCTCGCGGATCTGGACCGCTTCCAGCATATCCAGCGCCCGCTGCTTGGCCACGGATGTGCTGATGCGTTCATGGGTTTGCAGGGTTTCCACGATCTGGCGACCGATGGTCATGACGGGGTTGAGCGAATATTTCGGGTCTTGCAGGATCATGCCGATGCGCTTGCCGCGAATGCTGCGGCGCTGCTTGGCCGAGGCCTTCAGGAGATCGATATCGCCGAAACGCAAGGCATCCGCCTCGATTTTCGCAGACGGCGGCGTCAGCCCCATAATGGCGCGCCCGGTCTGGGATTTGCCGGAACCGGATTCGCCGACGATACCCAGACGCTCCTTGCCGAGCGTAAACGACACGCCACGCACCGCTTCCACCAGCCCGGTGCGGGTGGGAAAGGAGACGCGTAGGTTTTCCACGGTCAGAAGCGGCGCACTCATTGGCCTGCCTCCTTCGGGTCCAGCGCATCGCGCAGGCCATCGCCCAGCAGATTGAAGCCGAGGCTGACGATGAGAATGGCAATGCCCGGCATGGCCGCAACCCACCATTGATCGAGAATGAAACGGCGACCGGATGCGATCATCGCGCCCCATTCCGGCAAGGGCGGCTGCGCGCCAAGGCCGAGAAAGCCTAGACCGGCGGCGGTCAGAATGATGCCCGCCATATCCAGCGTCACACGCACGATGAGCGACGACATGCACAGCGGCATGACGTGTTTAAGCACGATGCGCCACGGCGACGCGCCCATGAGCTGCACGGCTGCGATGAAATCCGAATGGCGGAAGGTCATGGTTTCAGCGCGGGCAATGCGGGCATAGGGCGGCCATGAGGTGATGGCGATGGCGAGCACCGCATTCTCGATGCCCGGTCCCAAGGCTGCCACCAGCGCCAGTGCCAGAACGAGCTTCGGAAAGGCGAGAAAAATATCGGTAATGCGCATCAAAACGGCATCCACCCAGCCACCGGCGTAACCGGCAACCGTGCCGACGATGAGGCCAACGGGTGCGGCGATGATGGCAACCAGCAAGACCACGAACAGCGTCAGCCGCGAACCATGGATAAGGCGCGAGAGAATATCGCGGCCCTGATCGTCCGTGCCGAGCAGGTAACCTTCGCTACCGGGCGGCAGCAGGCGGGCATTGCGCAGGTCCCCCTGCACAGCCGAATGCGGGGCCAGCACATCGGCGAATATGGCGACAAGAACCAGCGCCAAGATGATGCCGAGACCGGCAAGCGCCAGCCGGTTTTCCGAAAACCGCCGCCAGATGACGTATGCGCGGCCAAGCCGGGCCTGCCCGCGCGAGGCGGGACGGTCGGAGAGCAGCCATTCGCGGCTATAGGGTTTCAATGGTGTTAGAGCTGTCGTCATCGGCTGCGCGTCCTTGGATCGAGCGTCCGGTAGAGCAGATCGGACAGGAGATTGATGCTGATGAACACAGCGCCAATCACGATGGTACCGCCGAGAACGGCGTTCATATCCGCATTCTGCAGGGAATTGGTGATGTAGAGGCCAAGTCCGGGCCAGGAGAAGATGGTTTCCGTCAAAACGGAACCTTCCAGCAGACCGGCATAGGACAGCACGATGACGGTGAGCAATGGCACGGCGGCGTTGCGCAGCGCGTGGAACCAGATGATGCGCGTTTCCGACAGGCCCTTGGCGCGGGCGGCAACGATGTATTCCTGGCTGAGTTCATTCAGCATGAAGGAGCGCGTCATGCGGCTGATATAGGCCAGCGAAAAATACCCCAGCAGACCGGCGGGCAGAATGATGTGGCGGAAGAGATCCCACAGCACATCCCATTGTCCCTGCCAGAAGGCATCCAGCAGGTAAAAGCCTGTGACCGGCGTAAACGTGAACTCGTAGACGATATCCATGCGGCCGGGATAGGCGACCCAGTTCAGCTTGGCATAAAACACCAGCAGCGCGAGAAGGCCGAGCCAGAAGATCGGCACGGAATAACCGACAAGACCGATGATGCGCACGATCTGGTCGATGATGCTGCCGCGCTTGACGGCGGCGAGAACGCCGAGCGGAATGCCGAAGATAGCACCGATCAGCGTGCCGATGGTGGCAAGCTCGATGGTGGCGGGAAACACCCTGATAATATCGGCCATCACAGGATTGGTGGTCAGCACGGACGTGCCGAAATCACCCGACAACGCCTGTTTGATATAGAGAAAAAACTGTTGCCAGAGCGGCAGGTTGAGGCCGAGTTCCTCGCGCACACGCTCCACCACATGGGCAGGCGCACGGTCGCCCACGATGGCCAAGGCGGGATCGATGGGGATGACGCGACCGATGAAGAAGGTCACTGCCAGCAACCCCAGAAAGGTGGTAATGACGGTGACGAGGAAGCCGATGATGGCGGTCAGGCGCTTGTTGGCGCGGCTTTTGCCGCGCCTTGGCCTTGGCACTGTTTCCATGATGGTCACTGGATCAATCCTGCCGGATCATTCCTTCGAGACCGGATAGACATAGTTGGTGTCGAAGCTTGGTCCAAGCTTCAAACCTTTGACCTTGTTGGAGAAACCGGCGATTTCCGTTTTCTGTTCGATGACGACGAATGGCCCGCTTTCCAGAACCTTCTTCTGAAGCTCCTGATACATGGCGGCGCGTTTGTCGTTATCCTTTTCCAACAATGCAGCCTGCGTTTCCTTCGTCAGTTCAGGAACGTCCCAGGCATTGCGCCAGGCCAGCGTCTTGGCCTTGCCCGCATCGGAATTGTCGTAGTTGATGGTGAAGGTCTCGGCATTCGAGTTCGGGTCGAAATAGTCGGAACCCCAGTCACCGATGTAGATGTCGTGCTGGCGCGCACGATATTTCGTCAGCGTCTGCTTGCCATCGCCGGGAATGATTTCGAGCTTGATGCCGGCCTGCGCCAGGGTCTGCTGAATGTTTTCAGCGATACCCGTGACCGGCTGGGTGTTGCGCACATCCATGGAGACGGTGAAGCCATCCTTCAGGCCTGCCTTTGCCAGCAATTCCTTGGCCTTGACGACATCCAGCTTGAAGGGATTTTCATCGAGAGCACCGAGTTGGCCCTTCGGCAGGAAGGTCTGGTGGACCTCACCGATGCCCTTGATGATGGTCTCGCCAATGCCTTCGTAATCGATGAGATATTTGAAGGCTTCAACGACTTCGGGCTTCTTCAGATATTCGTTTTTCTGGTTCAGGCCGAGGTAATAAACCGTGCCCTTTGGTGCCGAGATAACAGTAAAGCCGTCCTTCTTGGACACGGCTTCCATATCGCCGGGCTCGAGGTTGCGGGCGACATCGATATCGCCATTTTCGAGCGCCAGACGCTGGCCGGAACTTTCCTTCATGTGGCGATAAACAACGCGCTTCAGCTTAGGCTTTTCGGCGTAATAATTCGGGTTGGCCTCCAGAATGACCGCCTCATTGGCCTTCCAGCCGAGAATCTTGTAGGGGCCGGAACCGGCATAGCCGGTCTTGAGGAATTCGTTGCCGAAATCGGTTTCATATTTGTAATCGGCGCTTGGTGTGACGGCTTTCGCCTTTTCCATCACCAGCTTCTTGTCCACCACGGAGGCAACGGTTGCCGTCAGAACGTTGAGAACGAAGCTTGGCGCATAGGCTTTGTCCACCGTCAGCACAAAGGTGTTTGCGTCTGAAGCCTTGGCCTTTTCGGTCACGTTATCGCCCTTCAAGCCGAACTGCGTCAGAAGGAATGCGGGCGACTTGTCCAGCTTGACGGCGCGCTCGATGGAGAAGGCAACGTCTTCTGCCGTCACGGGATTGCCGGAGGCGAATTTGAGGCCCTGCTTCAGCTTGAATGTGTAGGTCAGACCATCGTCAGATGTCGTCCAGCTCTCGGCCAGATCGCCTTTGACCTTGGAGGTGTCGGCAATATCGATGGAGACGAGCTTGCTGTAGGTGTTGCCGGTGACTTCAGCCGTGGTGATCTCGAATGCCTCACCCGGATCGAGCGTGATGATGTCATCGATGGCGAAGCCTTCCACCAGCGTATCGGCAGGCGTTGCGGCAAAGGCTTGTGGTGCGAGAGAGAGCATCGAAAGGGCCACACTGGTGGCAAGGATGCGGGCGGCTTTGTTGAGCGATTTGTTCATCGTCTTCCCCTGTTGTTTTTCTCTATTCGGCCGTCAGGCTGGTTCGTGCCATGCCTGACCCAAAACGCGCAGCCAGTTTTCCCGGCAAATTTTAGCAAGGTCTTGATCAGCGTATCCCGCAGATTTGAGCGCCGCAACAAGATTATTGTTGCCGCCTGCATCGCGAATTTCCGCCGGTATCGTCGCGCCGTCGAAGTCCGAGCCGAGCGCCACGCAATCGATGCCCATGCGCTCAACCATGTAATCGATATGCTGGATCATCAGTGAAAGCGGCGTGTTGGCATCATCGCGCGCATCCGGACGCAGCATGGTCACGGCGTAGTTGAGGCCGACCAGACCCTTGGTTTCCTTGATGGCGTCCATTTGCTTATCGGTGAGATTGCGCGCCACGGGCGTCAGCGCATGGACGTTGGAATGGCTGGCGATCAAGGGTTGGTCGGTGGTTTTTGCCACGTCCCAGAAGCCCTTTTCGGTGATATGAGCGAGATCGATGAGAATGCCGAGCTGGTTGCAGCGTTTCACCAGTTCAAACCCGGCATCGGTAAGGCCGGGCGCGGTATCCGGCGACATGGGATAGGCGAAGGGAACGCCATGGCCGAAAATATTGTGGCGGCTCCAGACGGGCCCAAGCGAACGCAGACCCGCCGCATAGAATACATCCAGCGCGTCGAGATCGGCGGCGATAGCCTCGCAGCCTTCCATGTGCAGCACGGCGGCGAAGACACCATCGGCCATGGCCTTGCGAATGTCAGCAGTGGAACGGCAGAGCTTCCAGCCGCCCGCCTGATCGAGATGCAGCGCAATGGCTGCCTTTTCCAGCGCGATATCGAGTGATGGCTGGCGCTCCAGCGGGGCTGCGAGCGGCGTTACGTAATGCCCTGAAGCATCCGGCTCCTGAAGGATCAGATCCCCTGACGGAATGTAGATGGCGCAGATGCCGCCGGCCAATCCGCCCGCCTTGGCGCGCGGCGCATCGATATGGCCCTCATAGGTGCCCTGCATGAACTCCGCGACGGGATCGCTTCCCATTTTGGCATTGCGCCACAAACGCAGAAGCACATCATTATGACCGTCGAAAACCAGTTGCATGCGGCAATTCCAAAAGGCAGGGTAGTGTTTTTTTCATTTAAAACCATGGACTTGATGAAAGCGAGGTGTCCATGGTTCTGGAGGGCACCGATAATCCTAGGCCCATCCTTCACGGCTTCGCAAGTCAAAAAATATGCACGATGAAAAAACGATCAGACGTTACCTACCGGAGATTGATAGCCATCAAGACTGCCACCCATCGCCTGCCTTTTTCAGCATCGGCGTGGTGAAAACGCCCTGCACCCTGCCGGGCCATTGCGCGCCGAAATCCGCCACTTTTTCGCGCCACCTGTCCGATTGCAGCATGGCGGCCCCGATGACCACGGGCTCGATGTTGGAGGCCGCGAGAAGCGACAGACCGGCAACGATGGAGGTGCCGCTGGACATCACATCATCCACCAGCGCAACCCGCCTGCCCTCCAGCAGCGGCAACATGCGTGGGTCGATATAGAGGCGCTTCTGCTGCTGGGTGGTTATGGAGGACATCGGCACGGAGAGTTCGTCCAGATACCAGAATTTTCGCGAGGTACCGAGCGGTACGTAACGGCTGTGGCCGAGATGGCGCGCCACGGCAGCGGCCAAAGTCAGCCCAAGCGTGGGCAGGCCGACGACGATGTCGATATTACAGGGGCTGAGCTTATCGGCCAGATCCTGCGCCAGGGCTTCCAGCACCGGGAAAGACGCCTGATTGACGATCAGCGATGCGAGCGCATGTTCCCCGTCAGACAATGGGCGGATCGGCAGGCGCAACTGCCTGCCATCATCGAGCGTGGCGGGAAAGAAAAGGGAATGCGGACCATCCGTCTTGAAACTGCCGGGCGCATGGATGTCCTGCCAGAACTCGTGCGGCTTCATGATCCTTCCTTTCGCAGCGATATTATTTCGGTTTTCTCAGAAGGTTCCTATTAATTTTCAGGGGCTTCTGCACTAGAAAAAGAAGACCGTTTTGCTTTCGCAAGGAAATGCCGCCCATGACCCCGCTCGCCCGGTTCGGAAACGACCTGCCTTTTCTGACCGCTTTGCGGCGAGACCTGCATGCGCATCCCGAACTCGGTTTCGAAGAAGAGCGCACCAGCGCACTGGTTGCCAGGCATCTGGAAGAGGCCGGGATTGCCGTTCATCGCGGCTTGGGCAAAACCGGCGTCGTCGGCACGCTTCAGGTCGGCAACGGCACCCGCCGCATTGGGCTTCGGGCAGATATGGATGCGCTCGCCATGCCCGAAATGGCCGACCGCGCCTATAAATCCACCATAGCAGGCAAGATGCACGCCTGCGGCCATGATGGGCATACGGTCATGCTGCTGGGCGCCGCGCGGCACTTGGCCGAGACCCGCAATTTTTCCGGCACGGTGCATTTCATTTTCCAGCCTGCCGAAGAGGGGCGTGGTGGGGCAAAGAAGATGGTGGAAGACGGACTGTTCGAGCTGTTCCCCTGCGATGCGGTCTATGGGCTGCACAATATGCCAGGTCTCAACGTGGATGAAATAGCTGTGGTCGAGGGACCGCAACTGGCTTCCTCCGACAGCTGGCGCGTCACCTTCAAGGGCGTGGGAACGCATGGCGCAAAGCCGCATCTGGGGCGTGACCCGATCACGGCGGCGGGCAGTTTTCTGGCCGCACTGCAAAGCATCGTCGGGCGCGTGGTCGATCCGCTGCAACCGGCTGTCGTCAGTGCCTGTTCGGTGCAGGCGGGTGATCCGAAGGCTCTCAACGTCATCCCTGATATTGTCGAAATCGGCGGCACGGCGCGGGCTTATTCCGCCCATGTTCGCGACCAGCTGGAAGAGGAAATCGGGCGTCTGGCCAAGGGTACGGCTGCGATGTTCGGCATTGAGGTGGCTTACGACTTCATCCGCCGCATTCCGCCCGTTATCAATAACGCCGATGCGACCAGCCGCGCATTGAAGGCAGCGCAAAGCGTTTTTGGCGAAAAAGCACGAACCGCCTTCCCGCCTTCTACGGCTGGTGACGATTTTTCATTCTTCGCGGGCGAAGCGCCGGGCTGCTACGTCTGGCTCGGCAACGGCCCTGCGGTGGACGGCGCGCTGCACCACAATACGTCCTATGATTTCAACGATGATGCGATTGCGTCTGGTGTCGGGTTTTGGACGACGTTGGTGGAGCAGGAACTGGCGAGGGAATAGGACCGCAAACATCCCCTCATACTCCGTCACCCCGCACGTGTTGCGGGGTCCAGCCGACGCGCGTCTGCGCGGCGAGAAAAGTTCTTTCAGACCAAGGACTTGGTCTGGCTGGATTCCGCATCAAGTGCGGAATGACAATGGTGCGTGAGGTGTCTCGGCCTTAACCCAAAATCTCCAGCACCGGCGTTTCCATCACACGGCCCATCAGCACATCGGCAATGCCCATATCCGTCTGGTGCGGGCCTGTGTTGCAGGCCAGCGTGGCACCAAAGCAGGCCTTGAACACAAGATAGGGCGGCTGCCACTCCACGATTTGGCCTACCGCGTCGCGAACGGCTTCGAACCCGGATGCGACATATTCCACACCTGCATCCGACATGAGGCCGGAGAGCGGGAGCGCGAGCAAAGCCGTGATCTTGCCGCCGGATGCGACGGCCATGCCGCCGCCTGCCTTGATGACGGCGTTTGCGGCGACCGCCATATCCTCAGCATTACCGCCGAACACTGTCAAATTATGGCTGTCATGTGCAACTGTCGTGGCGAAGGCGCCGTCCCATGTGCCCCAGCCGGTCAGGAAACCGGTTCTGGTGACGGGGTCGGCCTTACCGTGACGGTGGGTGACGGAAATCATCGTTACGCCCTCCGGCGGCACCACGAAACCATTTTCCACGGCTGCCTCCGCCTCGCCCCACTGGGTGAAACGGGGCTTGTCGATGGTGGCGAGTTTGACCGTTTTGCCCTCGGATTTGACTTTGAAGTCAGAGGGCGAACGGGGCGTGAGCTTCACCGAATGCTTGAGCGGTGCAGCGTCCATCTCGGTTAGCTCGACCAGCATCTTGCCAGCTTCCGCAACGAGCGTGCCGCTGGCCAGCACATGGCGTGCGGAAAATTGCGACAGGTCTTCGAAGACGGCGATATCGGCCCGGCGACCGGCGGCGATGAGACCGAGATCGGCGCGGTGAAGGCGCATCGCCGCATTCAGCGTGGCGGCGCGCAGGGCCCATTCGGGTTTCAAGCCATAGCGGACCAACCGCCGCACCACATCATCGAGACCGCCGCTTTTGAGGAGATCGTCCGGGAAGACATCGTCGGTGCACACTGTCAGTGTTTGCGGCAGGTGGCCCAGCGTGTTCAGGGCCTCCACGAATTCCGGCAGGAGATGGTCGTGCGAACCGCGCAACTCGATCGTCAGCCCGGCGCGCAGCTTGGCGACGAGATCGTCAGCCGACGTCAGCTCATGATCTGATGTAATGCCTGCCGCCATGAAGGCGTTGAGATCGGCACCCTCAAGACCACGGGCATGGCCGCAGATCATCTTGTCGGAAAACAGCCCTTCCTGAAGAATGGCGCTCATGCGCGGATCGCGCTCGATGACGCCGCGCATGTTCATGACTTCGGCAACGCCGCCCACCTCCGGCCAGAACAGCATTTCCGCCATGGCGGAAGCATCGAAATCGCCGCCCGCCTGCTCCAGTCCGGGCGCTGATGGCACGCTCGAAGGCGCTAGAAGGATGGTGCGCAACGGCAGCCCCTTGCTGGCTTCCGCCGCCCAGCGCACACCATCGATACCGTGGACATTGCCGAATTCATGCGGGTCCCAGACAACCGTCGTGACCCCGCCCGCAACCACGGCCTGCGCATAGGTCGCAGGCGTCACCATGGAGCTTTCGATGTGCATGTGCGTGTCGATCAGCCCCGGCGAGACATAGGCACCCGTTGCGTCCAGAATGCGCGATGCATCTTTGCGAGTTCCGGCTTCGTGAACGCTGGCAATCAGCGGGCCGACGATGCCGATATCTGCCAGACGAAGCTCGCCGGTGACAACATCCACAAGCGTGCCGCCGCTGATCAGGATATCGAATGGCTGGTCACCGCGTGCAGCCGCCACGGCACGTGCCCGCAATGTATCCTCAATCATTCCATCACGATCAACGATAATGGTCTGTTGTTTCATCGGGTGGCCTCCAGACGCAGGGCATCGAGAATGATGGTTTTGGCGCTGATAGCATCGACCGTTTCGGCGACATGCGCGTTAAATTTTTCAGCATGGGCGGCGCGGGTTTCGACAACCGTTCGACCACGCGTCAATGTGCCATGAAGTTCGACATCGATACGTGCTTTTTTCCAGCCGATGCAGTCGGGCGCTACGAGGGCGACGGCGGCGCAGGGATCGTAAAGCGCCATGGCGTCGCGCCCACGGCTGGTCGCGATATTGATGAAGCCTTCCAGCATATCGGCAATCAAACTGGCATTTTTACCGCCCGCCGCACGGATGGGCGCAACGTCCAAGAGCCCGGCGGTGACCTTGCGGCAGAGATCGAGATCGACCATGCGCAAGGGCAGTCCGTGGGCGATGAGAATGGCCAGGGCTTCGGGATCGGCAAAAGCGTTGAATTCGGCAGACGCCGTGTGATTTCCGACCGTCACGCCGCCACCCATCCAAGTCAGGTCTGTGATGCGAGCAGCCAAATCGGGCCTTGCAAGGCAGAGCGCGGCGATGTTGGTGAGAGGACCCAAAGCGAGAATAGGCTTGTCTTCGCCACCCTCTGCCAGCCAGTCGCAAATCGCTTGAAACGCATCGCTGTGGGGCAGATCAGCAGCTTCGGGCAGGCCTGCGCCAACCGTTGGAATGCCGGTATCACCGAGAATGGTTTGTGCTGTCTCAAGCTTTCCAAGAACGGGATTTTCTCGGCCCGTGTGGATAGGAAATGTCCAGCCAAAGGCGGCAACAGCACCCGCGGCATTACGGCACACCTGCGCGAGCGGTGCGTTGCCGAACACCAGCGAGAGGCCATCGATCTCAAGCCCGTGGGACGTTGCCACCATCACGGCAGCAATGTCATCGAAGCCCATATCGCAATCGATCCAGATACCCATGATCAGCTGAACACCTTCAGGCTGGCGGCTTTCCTGACCGGTAGGTCGAAGGCGAGCGGGGTGCCGATGTCCTGCACCGGCAAGGCGGCATCGACCTCGGCCTTGATGGGCCCCAGTGGCGTATCCAGCAGATATTCCCGCGCATTGCCCGCAAAAGACGTGCCGCGCACGGTTCCCTCGAAAGGTCCTGAACCCAGGGTCACCATGCGCGGCCTCCAGGCAAGTCCCGCCGTACTCGGAACCTGGCCAGAAAGGGGGGTGCTTCCGTTATCAGTCTTGAGCAAACCACCCTCTAGACGAAAGATGTTTTCGAAGCCGACAAAATCGGCGACGAAGGACGATGCCGGTGCGTTGTAGATGTCTTCCGGCGTGCCGATCTGCTCGATGGCACCGTTCTTCATCACCACAATGCGGTCGGCAAGCGCCAAAGCCTCGATCTGGTCGTGGGTGACGAAAATCATGGTGACGCCGGTGGCCTTCTGCACGCGCTGAAGTTCGGTGCGCATTTCCAGCCGCAGCCGCGCATCGAGGTTCGACAGCGGCTCGTCCAGCAGCAGGACCTTGGGATCCATGACCATGGAACGCGCGAGCGCCACACGCTGCTGCTGGCCGCCGGAGAGTTCCGCCGGTTTGCGGGACGCGAAGGTGGAAAGGCCGACGGATTTCAGGCCGGAGGCGACTTTCTCATCCAGCGCAGAACCCTTCATACCCTTCAGCTTCAGACCGAAGGCAACGTTCTCGTAAACCGTCAGATGCGGAAACAGCGCGTAGGACTGGAACACCAGCCCCACCGCCCGCTTGTTGGCGGACACACGGGTGATGTCGGCACCATCGAGATCGATCCGACCATCGGCAACCGGCATCAGCCCGGCAATGGCCCGCATGGTCGTGGTCTTGCCGCAGCCGGAGGGGCCGAGCAACGCCAGAAGCTCGCCCTTGCGGATATCGAGATTGAGGTCCTTGACGGCAACGGAGTTGCCATAGGCCAGCGACAGGTTCTGGAGCGAGAGATAATTTGCATCAGACATAACGGGAGAACCCCAGAAAACGTTCGGCCATGAAAACAATGCCGATGGACAGGAAGGCGAGCAGCGAAGAGAGCGCCGCCACGGATGGGTCGAAGACGATTTCCATGTAACCCAGCATATCGATGGGCAGGGTGCGCACGCCGGGACCGGAGAGGAACAGCGACACCGGCACCTGATTGAAACTGGTGACGAAGCCCAGAATGAAGGCCGAGAGAATGCCACCCCTGATATTCGGCAGCACGACACGGAAGAATGCACCGATGCGCGACGAGCCGAGCAGCACGGCTGCTTCCTCGATATCCGAGCGCAGATTGGTGAGGCTGGCTGATACAACGCGCACCGCATAGGGCAGGATCAGCGCCGTATGTGCCAGAAACAGCGCCAGCGTTATGCCGATGCCGAAGGGCACGACGAAATAGCGCAGCAGCGCCAGGCCGACGATGATGCCGGGAACGATGATGGGTGCCGAGACAATGATGCGGATGGTTTCCGAAAAGGGTAGCTTGTAGCGCGACATGGCATAGGCAGCGGGAATGCCGAGGATCAGTGCCGCGAATGTGCCGCCGATGGCCAGAAACATCGACATGGCAAAGCTTTCGCGGAAACTTTCAACCGTGAAGACCTTGGCGATCCATTTCAGCGAAAAGCCCTGTGGCGGAAAGGCCAGCGTATCGCCCGCCGAAAAGGAGGCAGCGACGATGATGAGGAACGGGCCGATCAGAAAGCCGATGACCAGCGCAAGCGTAAGCGGAATGAAGAGGTGCCGGGTCATTTCTTGTTCCTTGCCGTGGCGATGCGCTTGAGCAGGATGTTGGCCGCAAAGCTCATGACGATCAGAATGAAGGCGATGACGCTGGCTGCAACGAAATTGTTGGAGACCGTGACCTGCTGATAAAGCAGCGTTTCCAGCATCAGAACCTTGGAGCCGCCGAGAATGGCAGGCGTGATATAGGCCGTCAGCGAACCGGTGAAGACCAGCGTGCCGCCGACGACAAGACCTTCCTTGGTCAGCGGAAGAATGACCTTCCAGAACACCTGCAACCAGTTCGCACCCAAAACCCGCGAGGCCGCGATGACGTCTTTCGGCATGTTTTCCAGCGCGCTGATGAGGGAGATGATCATCAGCGGTAGAAACAATTGCAAAAGGCCGATGAAGACGGCTGTTTCTGAAAACAAAATGCGGATCGGCGCATCTGTCAGCCCCACCAGCTTCAGCAACTCGTTGACCATGCCGGTTCGCCCGAGAATGACGATCCACGCATAGGTGCGAGCCACGGGCGAGATCATCAACGGCAGAATGACGAGGTTGATCATGTGGCCCTTGGAATTGGCCGGCAGGTTAACGATGGCGAAAGCTGCCGCGTAACCGATGATGGCGGAGACGACGGTGACGATGGCACCGAGCTTCAGCGTGCGCAGAAACACGGCCCGGTTCAGCGGATCGAAAAAGAAATCCACATAGGCCTGAAAGGTCCAGCCATCGGCGGTGCGAAACCCTTCCGACAGCAGAATGAAGACCGGCACGAGGAACACCGCCGCCGCGAAGATTGCGGCGGGCAAGGCAAGCGCCAAGGCTTCAGCCCGGTTTTGAAACATGGAGTCTTCTCCGGTGTTGAAATGTCTCCGCCTGCTTGGCGGAGGATTTGTTATTGAGCGTCAGTGGGTGCCAGCCCCCCTCTGCCCTGCCGGGCATCTCCCCCTCAGGTGGGGAGATCGACTCGCGGCAAAGTTTCAGGCCATCTTATAGGTCGAGACAGGAGCGATGTCGGTGCATCCTGCCGGACATCTCCCCCCTTGAGGGGGAGATGTCCGGCAGGACAGAGGGGGGTGACGTGCGCCAGCACGTAACCACCACACCCAGCAACCGTCCTTACTGCCCAACCTTCGCATTCCACTCCGACAACCACTTATCGCGGTTATCCAGCGTCGCAGCAGATGGAATGAGCTGGAGGCTCTTCGCCGTCTCATCGCCATAGGTGATGTTGTTGGCGACCTCGTCAGACACCTTCACCTCCTTGTTAGTCGGGCTATCGACCAGCTTTTCGGCCAGCGCCTTCTGAACATCCGTCGAGAGCCAGAAATCCATGAACTGAAGCGCCAGGTCTTCATTCTTGCCGTTCTTGGGCACCACGAGAACATTCATGCCGCCCGTCTGGCCTTCCTTGGGCGTTGCCCATGCCAGCGGCAGGTCGAGCTTGGTGAAAGGAGCCCAGGAGAACCGGCCGATGGGGGCGGCCCAGATTTCTTCCTGCTGCATCAGTTGCACCAGTTGCGAGGACTTAACGTAGAAGGTGACGATCTCGTCCTTCTTTGCGCCAACCGCTTCGATAGCGCCGGAGAGATCAGGCGTATCCTTGCCGATGGCCTTGCCCAGCATATAGAGCGCGGGCGGACCCTGGTTGGTGGTGACATTCGGGAAGGCGACGTGATCGACAACGCCGTCTTTCAACAGGTCTGCCCAGCTATCGATCTTCATCTTGTCGGTGCGGTAGACGATGGAGGTGGCGTAGAAATTGACGCCGACGCTCATGCCATCGCCGTTCGGGTCCTTGGCAATGTCGTAGAGCTTGTCGACATTCGGCACCTTTGATGTGTCGATCTTCTGGATCAGGTCCTTGCGGGCGGCAGACAGCGCATCGGCCATGGAGACGATGGCGAGATCGATGACCGGGCTTGCCTTGTTGGCTTCCATCTTGGCCAGACGCTCGACGCTGTTGCCGGTCTCCACCACCAGCTTGCAGCCGCATTTGGCTTCGAACGGCGTGTAGACCAGTTCCTTGAATTCGTCCTGCGCGAAGGCATAGACGGAAATCGTCAGTGTCTTGTCCTGCGCCTGCGCGGCACCCATGGACAGCATCAGCGCCGTGCCGGATGCCAGAATGATCTTCTTCATGATGTGAGTTCTCCTGCTGTCGAGGTTTTGTTGGCTGTCTGCTTCTTATTGTTCGGGCCGGACGAATGGCGTATGACCAGTTCCATCGCCACTTTTGAGATGTCGGCGATGACACCGCCATTGGCGGAGCGGCTGTCGGGATTGTCGGTATCGATGCTGCGCACCAGCGCGGTGATGGCCAGATCGGCAATCCGCACCATGTCCATACGAATGGTCGTCAGCGCCGGGGTGACCACAGGCGCCCAGATGAGGTCGTCGAAACCGGTGACGCTGGCCTGTTCCGGCACGGTGATGCCATCGCGCTGCAATTCGGTGAGCACCCGAAGCGCATGAAGATCGGACACCGCAGCGAAGGCCGTAAAGCCCTGCGCCACCTTGTCCGCAACGCCCAGAGGGCACCCTGCCCCATTCTGATTTTCCAGAGAGGCGATCCACAATGCCTCGGTTTCCGCCGTGCCGGAAAGGCCGGAGCGGATGCCACCGACGCGGTCGTTTTGCACGTTGGAGTCAGGGTTGTTGCCGATGATGACCACCTTCCGGTGGCCGAGTTGCGCCAGGTGGCGACCGATCTGGAAACCGCCATCCCAATGATCGGCAGCAACCGTGTTGCCAGGCGTGGAGGGGGAATCGATAACGGCGACAGGGCAATCGACATTGCCGATGCGCGTGCCGCGACGGGGCACCACCACCATGCCCTCGACGCCGCGTTCGATGAGGCGGTTGATCGCTTCCGTCTGCTTGGCGACATCGCCATGGCTATCCGCAATCAACACGCCGTAACCGGCTTTGTCAGCGGCCTTTTCGATGGCCTGGGCGATCTGCGGGAACAAGGGATTGGCGATATCCGGCAGGACAAGGCCCAAAACGCCGCTTTTGCCGGTGCGCAATGCGCGACCTGCAATACTGGGCACATAGCCAAGTTCATCAGCCTTGAGACGGATTTTTTCGGAAAGCTCGGCGGAAACGCGGCCCTTGCCGGAGAGCGCATTGGACACGGTTGCAGTCGACACACGCAGTGCCGAAGCGATTGCCGTCAGATTTGCGCCTGCACGACCCGAGGTCATGGCCTGTCCATTCGTGATTAAACGTTTAATCAGGCTAAAGCGAAACGTCGTTTTTGTCGAGTCGCCATAAGGTTGATTTTTGTGCGCGAAGGCTAAGTGCCGAAAACAAGCGCGAAATTATCGCCCGGTCTCCGCACGAAACCCTTCGACCTCGGCCAGAAGCCACTGCTTGAACAGCACCACGGGCGCGTGATTGATGCGCGAAAGCGGGGCGACGGCATAATAGGAACTGGGGCTTTTGACCTGATGATCGAAAGCGGCAACCAATTGCCCAGCCTTGAGTTCGATATCGATCAGAAACAGCGGCATCAACGCCACGCCCAAGCCTGCGATGCAGCCCTGCGCCACGCTGGAGAATTGTTCGAAGCGCATGGCGGGTGCGTTTTGCACGCCAAGCCCGAGGCTCTGGAACCAGTGATCCCATGCGCCGGGTCTGGATGCCATATGCAGCAGCGGAAGGGTGGAGATATCCTGCGCCTTAGCAATGGGGTGCGCGGCCAGAAAGGATGGGCTGCACACCGGTGCGACCATCTCGTCCATCAGAAACGTGCTTTCCGCCGCAGGCCAATCCGGCTGGCCGATATGGATGGCCATGTCAAGGCCTTCCTTTTCGAAATCGAATTGGCCGATGCGGGTGGCGAAATTGAGCGTGATTTCCGGGTGGGCGGCCACGAATTTGGGAATGCGCGGCAACAGCCAGCGCGTACCGAAGGTGGGCAGCATGGCAAGGTTCAGCGTGTTGCCATGCGTTTTGGTCATAATCTGCAGGGATGCGGAGCGGATATCGCCCAGCGCCGTGCCGATGGCCTTGGCATAGGTCTGGCCTTCGGCAGTCAGCGAAACGCCGCGTGCACCACGCTCGAACAGCCGCACGCCAAGTTGTTCTTCCAGCGACAGAACCTGCCTGCTGATGGCCCCTTGCGTCAGCGAAAGCTCGTCTGCGGCCAGCGAAAAACTGCCCAGCCGCGCCACGGAATCAAAGGCGGCGAGAGCGCTGGTGGAGGGCAGAAGTTTGCGGCTGAGCGAGGTCATGGCGCATTCCTATCTGTAATAGCAAAATGAGTAAACATGGCTTGCCGCGATGGTGCCAAAGGCCAATAATCACACCAGCAATTTTGGAGATTTACCGTGAGCGAACGCACAGCATTCAATTGGCAGGACCCGTTTCTTCTCGAGGACCAACTGACGGAAGACGAGCGGATGATCCGCGATACGGCAGCCGCCTTTGCCCAATCGGAGCTTTTGCCGCGCATCAACGAAGCCTACCTGTCGGAAACATCCGAGCCTGAGCTGTTCCGCCTGATGGGCCAGACCGGCCTTCTGGGCGTGACGCTTCCTGAAAAATACGGTGCCGCTGAAGCAAGCTACGTCGCCTACGGCCTCGTGGCCCGCGAAGTCGAACGCATCGACAGCGGCTATCGCTCGATGATGAGCGTGCAGTCCTCGCTCGTCATCTATCCGATCTTTGCCTATGGCTCGGAAGAGCAGAAGGACAAGTATCTGCCCGGCCTCGTTTCCGGTGAGTTGATCGGCTGTTTCGGCCTGACGGAGCCTGATGCCGGTTCCGACCCGAACGGCATGAAGACCCGTGCCGAAAAGATTGCCGGTGGTTACCGACTGCGCGGCTCCAAGATGTGGATTTCCAACTCGCCGATTGCCGATGTCTTCGTCGTCTGGGCAAAATCCGAAGCGCATGACAACCAGATCCGTGGCTTCGTGCTGGAAAAAGGCATGAAGGGCCTGTCCGCCCCCAAGATTGGCGGCAAGCTGTCGCTGCGCGCATCCATAACAGGCGAAATCGTCATGGATGGCGTCGAAGTGGGCGAAGATGCGCTGCTGCCCAACGTTTCCGGTCTCAAGGGCCCGTTCGGCTGCCTCAACCGCGCACGCTACGGCATTTCCTGGGGCGTGCTGGGGGCGGCCGAAGACTGCTGGTTCCGCGCCCATCAATATGGCATGGACCGCAAGCAGTTCGGCAAGCCGCTGGCTGGCATGCAGCTTTACCAGAAGAAGCTGGCCGATATGCAGACGGAAATCACGCTCGGCCTTCAGGCTTCGCTCCGCGTCGGTCGCCTGTTCGATGAGCACCGCATGGCCCCGGAAATGATCTCCATCGTCAAGCGCAACAATTGCGGCAAGGCTCTGGATATCGCCCGTCAGGCCCGCGACATGCATGGTGGCAACGGCATTCAGATCGAATATCACGTCATGCGCCACGCGCAGAACCTGGAAACGGTCAACACCTATGAGGGCACGCATGACGTGCACGCGCTGATCCTGGGTCGCGCCCAGACCGGCATTCAGGCGTTTTTCTGAGATAACCAGAAACAACGAAACCGGCGGCCATTCGTCGCCGGTTTTGCTGCGATGCGAAATAAATAATACTTTTTAACGCCCTGACCGGTTGAAACCGCCGCCGCACGAATTAATATAGAGATGTCATCATCGTCTCTGGCAGGTCCATTTGCCATATCCGGTCTCGCTGCCTTCGATTGTCCCGCAACGGAAGACATGTCATGCAGCGCCGGTAAATTCCGAGACCGCAAGTCAACGCTAAAGCATCGGCACCGTGCCGGTCGGTCAAGTCACGAAGGTATTTCACATGCACAGCTATCCCGACATCAAGCTTCTCATCAACGGCGAATGGCGCGATGCCTTGTCCGGCAAGACCATCGAGGTTCTCGACCCGGCAACCGACGAGACGCTCGGCACGATCGCCCATGCCGAAAAGGCCGATCTCGATCTGGCGCTGGACGCTGCCGACAAGGGCTTCAAGGTCTGGCGCGAAACCTCCGCATTCGAGCGTTCCAAGATCATGCGCAAGGCTGCCGATCTCGTGCGCCAGCGCATCGACTACATCGCATGGCTGATGACGCGCGAACAGGGCAAGCCGCTGGCGCAGTCCAAGATGGAAATCATCAACGCTGCCGACACGATCGACTGGTTTGCCGAAGAAGCCCGCCGCACCTACGGTCAGGTCATTCCTGCCCGCTTCGGTGGCGTTTCCAACCTTGCCATCAAGTTCCCGGTCGGCCCCGTGGCCGCCTTCACGCCATGGAACTTCCCGATCAACCAGGTCGTGCGCAAGCTCTCTGCCGCCGTGGCAACCGGTTGCTCCATCATCGTCAAGGCACCTGAGGAAACACCGGCTTCGCCTGCCGAACTCATCCGCGCCTTTGTGGATGCAGGCGTTCCGGCTGGCGTCGTCAACCTCGTTTACGGCGTTCCCTCGGAAATCTCCGAATACCTCATTCCGCATCCGGTCATCCGCAAGATTTCGTTCACCGGCTCCACGCCAGTGGGCAAGCATCTGGCCGCACTGGCTGGTAAGCACATGAAGCGCGCCACAATGGAACTGGGCGGTCACGCCCCTGTTTTGGTGTTCGACGATGCCGATCTGGCCAAGGCAATCGAGGTTTCCGCCACTGCCAAGTTCCGTAACGCCGGTCAGGTTTGCGTTGCGCCGACTCGCTTCCTCATTCAGGACAGCATTGCCGACAAGTTCATCGACGGCATCGTGAAATATGCCGAGAGCGTCAAGGTCGGTAACGGTCTGGATGCAGACACGACCATGGGCCCGCTGGCCAACGAACGCCGCATTCCGGCCATGGAAGAGATGATCCAGGACGCCGTATCGAAGGGTGCCGTTCTGAAAACCGGCGGCAAGCGCATCGGCAACAAGGGCAACTTCTTCGAGCCCACCGTGCTGACCGACGTTCCAACCTCTGCCAAGATGATGAACGAAGAGCCCTTCGGCCCCGTCGCCATCGTCAACCGCTTCTCCACGCTGGACGAGGCGCTGGAAGAAGCAAACCGCCTGCCCTTCGGCCTTGCATCCTACGCCTTCACGGGCTCGGTCAAAACCGCCCATGCCCTCAGCCAGCGCGTCGAAGCAGGCATGCTGACCGTCAACCACAATGGCCTCGCGATCCCTGAAGTCCCGTTCGGCGGCATCAAGGACTCCGGCTACGGCACGGAAGGCGGTTCAGAAGCGGTCGAAGCCTATCTCGAAACCCGCTTCGTCAGCCAGATGAGCTGATCAAGAATACAGCAAAGCCCGGCGGAGACGCCGGGCATTTTGATATCGGGGATCGCCCCGGTGGATTAAGCTAGAATATTTCCGGTCAAGCCCGCTCTGCAGGGAAAATTTTTGCGCGGCGGATGACGATGTGACCGTGGTCTCCGGCTTCGACCGCCGTTTCGGGTGGCACGTCGAATTCCAGCAGGTCGCCTTCGGTGGTGGATGCAATCACGCGGCGGTCGCCCGCCCGGTCGAGGACGCGGGTGACCTGCGCTGGAATGCCATCATGCAAATCCTCCCATTCCAGATCGTTGGGGCGGGCATAGATATCGACCGGGCCATCGGCCTGGCCATAGGCGAAGGGGACTTCGGCTTTTCCGACGAAAATCTTGCCGGAGCGGGCCGTGCCGGAAATGCGGTTCGCATCCCCCAGAAAACGCATGACGAAAGAGGAATTCGGCTGGCGGCAGACGTCTTTCGGCGTGCCCTGCTGAATGATTTCGCCTTGGTTGAGAATGACGACGCGGTCGGCGAGATCGAGTGCTTCTTCCTGATCATGGGTCACGAAGATGGTGGTGATGCCGAGTTCGGTATGGATTTCGCGCAGCCAGCGGCGCAAGTCGCGTCGGACATTGGCGTCGAGCGCACCGAAGGGTTCGTCCAGCAGCAGAACCTTGGGATCGACGGACAACGCACGGGCAAGCGCCACGCGTTGGCGCTGACCACCGGAGATTTGCGCAGGGAACCGTTCGCCCAGCCCATCCAGCTTCACCAGCCGCAGCAATTCTTCCACCCGCGCATCGATGGCTGCCTTGTCGCGTTTGACCTTGGAGACCTTCATACCGAAGGCGATGTTTTCATGCAGCGTCATGTGCGGGAAGAGCGCGTAGTGCTGGAAGACGAAACCCACGCCACGGTCGCGGACCGGAATATTCGTGGCGTCCTCGTCGCCGAAATAGATGTGGCCGCCATCGGTATATTCGAGCCCGGCAACCATGCGCAGGATCGTCGTCTTGCCGGAACCCGAGGGGCCGAGCAGCGCCAGCAGTTCCCCGCTTTCGATATCCAGTGAGACATCGCGCACGGCACGAAAGGTGTCGAAGGTTTTCACCACGTTTTCGAGGCGGATTTTCATGCGCTTGTCTCCGGCACAGCAGCGGTTTTCTTGGCGCCACGCCCTGCCCCGCGCTTTTCCAGCGCGACCTTGGCAATGATGGTGACGACGGCGAGAGCCGCGAGAATGGATGCCGAGGCGAAGGCGCCTGCGGCCTGATAATCGTGATAGAGCAGTTCGATATGCAAAGGCAGCGTGTTGGTCTGGCCGCGGATGTTGCCCGAGACCACCGATACAGCGCCAAATTCACCCATCACGCGCGCATTGCACAGCACGACGCCGTAAAGCAGTGCCCATTTGATATTGGGCAGCGTGACGGAAAAGAAGGTGCGCCAGCCGGATGCGCCGAGCGAGGTCGCGGCCTCTTCCAGATCACGCCCCTGCGCCTGCATCAACGGGATCAACTCGCGCGCCACGAAGGGTGCGGTGACGAACATGGAGGCCAGCACGATGCCGGGAAGCGCGAACAGCACCTTGATGTCATACGCATCGAGGAGCGGGCCGAGCAGCCCCTGCAAGCCGTAGACGAAGAGATAGGCGACACCGGCAACGATGGGTGAGATGGAGAAGGGAATCTCGATGATGACGAGCAGAAACCGCCTGCCCCAGAAATCGAACTTGGTGATGGACCATGCCGCCGCGATACCGAACGCGGTGTTGACGGGAACGGCGATCAAGGCCGTGATCACCGTCAGCAAGATGGCGTGGCGGGTATCGGGATGGCCGATGGTGGCGGTGAAAACCTTGACGCCCTGCGAGAAGGCCTCGACGCCGATGATGAGCAATGGCGCGACGACGAGCAGCGCACCAATGATCAGAACGAACGCGATGAGCGAACGGCGCACGAGGGGCGCGTCACCCACGCGAGGCGGCTTGCGGCGGGCGGAATGAGCACTCATCGGCTAGCTCCTCACCGTATAGCGCAAGGCGCGTGTTTGCAGAAAATTGGTGACGGCGAGCATGACGAACGCGGTGATCAACAGCACGGAGGCGATGGCGGCTGCGGCCTGATAATCATATTCCTCCAGCCGGATGAAGACGAGAAGCGAGGTGATCTCGGTGGAAAACGGCTGGTTGCCTGCGATGAAGATGATGGCGCCGAACTCCCCCAGACTGCGGGCAAACGACAAGGAAATACCTGCGAGAACGGCAGGCGTCAGCAACGGCAGAATGACCTTGCGGAAGATTTCGAAATCGGACCCACCGAGCGACTGTGCTGCCTCTTCCAATGCCGGATCGAGGTCTTCCAGCACCGGCTGCACCGTGCGCACGATGAAGGGCAGGCTGGTAAACGCCATGGCGACGATGATGCCGAGCGGCGTATAGGCGACCTTGATACCGGCATGCGCAAGGACGGAGCCGAACCAGCCATTACCCGCAAACAGCGCCGTCAGCGCTATACCGGCGACCGCCGTGGGCAACGCGAAAGGAAGGTCCACGATGGCATCGACCAGACGCCAGCCGGGGAAGCGATAGCGCGTCAGCACCCAGGCCAGCGAAAGGCCGAACACCACATTGAACACGGTGGCCGCCAGCGCACACAGCACGGTCACACGGTAGCTTGCAACAGCGCGTGGAGACGACACGATGGCCCAATATTCGGCTGGGCCGAGACTTGCAGCCTTGAAGACAAGTGCAGCCAGCGGCAGGACGACGATGATGCCGACATACAGCAGAGTGACGCCGAGCGACAATCGCAGCCCTGGCAAAACATTGCGTCTCAAACCCGTCCCCTATCATGCCAAAGCGACCCGGCGGGAGGCCCAGCCGGGTCGATGTTCTCTCAACCAATCAGCGATTAACGATTGCCGTAAAGCGTATCAAGCACGGCCCCTGACGCGAAGTGTTCTTTCTGGATTTTATCCCAGCCACCGAAGACATCGTTGACGTTGACCAGGCGGATATCCGGGAACTGATCCTTGAACTCGGCCGTGACCTTCTGATCGTGCACGCGGTGACCGAACTGTGCGGCGATGCGTTGACCTTCCTCGGTGTAGAGGAAATCGAGATAGGACTTCGCCAGATCGCGCGAGCCGCGTTTGTCCACGACCTTGTCAACGACGGCGACCGGGAATTCGGAGAGCAGGCTGACAGATGGAACGACGCTCTCAAACTTGTCTGTGCCGTATTGCTTGGCGATGCCGCGTGTTTCGGCCTCGAATGTGATGAGGACATCACCCACTTCGCGCTCGACAAAGGTCGTCGTTGCTGCGCGGCCTCCGGTATCGAAGACGGGCGTGTTGGCGAACACTTTCTTGATGAACTCCTGAACCTTGGCGTCGTCGTTGTTGAACTTTTCCTTGGCGAAGGCGGTCGCTGCCAGATAGGTGTAACGCGCGTTGCCAGATGTCTTCGGGTTCGGGAAAACCAGCTTTACATCATCCCTGACAAGATCGTCCCAATCCTTGATATTCTTGGGATTACCGGCCCGAACGAGGAAGGACGGGAAGGAATAGAAGGGCGATGCCTCGTTGGCGAAACTCTTCTTCCAATCGGCTGAAACGAAGCCCTGCTTCACGAGAAAGTCGATATCGGTGACCTGATTGAAGGTCACGACATCGGCTTCCAGACCTTCCACGATGGCGCGCGCCTGCTTGGAGGTGCCCGCATGCGACTGGTCGATGGTGACGCCGGGATGAGCCTTGATGAAGGCTTCGTTTTCTGCCGCAAAAACTTCACGCGCAACGTCGTAGGAAGCATTCAAAAGCGTTTTCGGCTCTTGCGCAAAGGCAGATGTGGACAGAAGCGTTGCCAGAGCAGCGCCGATAAGCAAGACCCGTTTCATGAAACCCCCGGAATGTCGATTGGTGGGCAAGATACGAGACGTGTCCATCAATCGCGAGAAACGGCGCTCCTGATCACCGTGCATTGCGAGATTTTTTTGCTACCCATGGGCGATATGGTGGAGATATGTTGCGCGCGGTCAGGCGTCAGTCTTTGCGATCGGCAAACAGCTTCGGCTCGACAGGCCGGAAATATCGCTCGATGGATGCGGCATCGACATCCGGAAGCGTTGTCGGTTGCCACTTCGGGTTCCGGTCCTTGTCGATGAGTGCTGCGCGCACGCCCTCGTAGAAGTCATGATTTCTCAGCACCTCGCAGCCTGCGGCAAACTCCCGCTCCAGACACGCCGTCAGGCTGGCACTCTCCCTCCCCTGCCTCAAAAGCCGAAGTGTCAGGATCAGGCTTGTGGGAGAACGTGTATTTAGAGTTGCAAGCGTTTCCTGCGCAAAGGCGCTGCTGTCGCGCGACAGCGCGTCCAAGATTTCCTGCACCGTGTCGAAGTGAAAGGCGGCATCGATGCCCTGTCTCGCGGCAGCCAGAAATCCAGCCGTTGCGGGCCTGCTGGACATGCTTTCAATGACACCGCCGACATCGGCTGAGAAGGCCACGCCCGACAGGGCTTCTATCAGGTCCGGTAGTCGGTCCGAGGTGATGTGATAGTCGGCAAGACCGGCAAAGATGGCGTCCGCCGCGCCGATTTCCCGCCCCGTCAGTCCCAGCCATGTTCCCGTTTCACCCGGAGCCTTGGGAAGCAGCCATGTGGCGCCGACATCGGGGAAATAGCCGATGGCTGTCTCTGGCATGGCAAGGCGGGTTCGTTCCGTGACGATGCGGTAGCGTCCATGCGCCGATATGCCGACACCGCCGCCCATGACGATGCCATCCATGAAAGCGATGAAGGGTTTGGAATAGCGCGAGATAGCTTCGTTCAGCGGAAACTCGTCGCGCCAGAAGCGGGTGCGGTCCTCCTCGCTTGCCGTGCGGGCATCGAAGATAAGCCGCACATCGCCACCGGCGCAGAGGCCGCGCGGGCCTTCGCCAAAGAGGATGACGCAGACGATGTCCGAGTCGCGCAGGAAGAGATCGAGCCCGGCTTTCATGCCCGCGACCATGGCTTCGTTGAGACTGTTGATCGCCTTGGGCCGGTTCAGGCGGATCAGCCCGACGCTGCCGCGTTTCTCCAGAATAATTTCATCCGTCGCCAGATCGTCCCGCATCATGCCTCCCAACACTCGACTAACGCCAATGTGAGGCTCTCTACGACATCACGCAACATTTATCGCGTCGCAGCGAAACAGGATGCCCGTTTTATCGTTGATTATACGTCGCAAATGACAACCATAGCGTTCTTGCAGTGCAGCAATTTAACTTGACGCAAGAGCTAATATTGGCATGTAATAGTCTGGCAGACTACCGGCGCCGATCCTGTCCAGCGTTCCAGCCGGGACCATACAGACGCAACCCTAGCGGGCGATGACGTAGTAACGGGAGAATGACATGCAGGTTTCACCACAAGACTGGATTAGCAAGAGAGCCTATACCCTTTGGGAGAGCGAAGGCCATCCGCACGGACGCGATGCGGATCACTGGGAACAGGCAAAGAACGAATATGCATTGCTGGAAAATTCCAAGGCCACGAAACCGGCGCACCGGAAGAAATCCGAAGTGAAGGTCGCAAGTCTCGACGAAAAAGCCAAACCAAAGGCACGCGCGCGCAAAAGCGCAACGACGTAAGCATCCTCCCCAGGCGTCGGCGACTGATCACTCAAACTGAACGTAGTAAAAAGCCCCGACAAGCGGGGCTTTTCCAGTCTTTATACAGACGATCAGAACGTCAAAGCGCGGTCGCCGTTCTCATCCTTGATGCGGCTTGGAAGACCGATGCGGTTCAGGATATTCAGGAACGGCTGTGGTGGAAGTTCTTCCACATTGGCCATCTGCTTCACATCCCACTCGCCCGTCGCAATCAGCATGGCGGCGGCAACCGGCGGAACGCCTGCGGTGTAGGAAATGCCCTGTGAGCCGACTTCATTGTACGCGTCCTTGTGGTCCGCCACGTTGTAGATGAAGACCTCGGTTTCCTTGCCGTCCTTGATGCCCTTGACGACATCGCCGATGCAGGTCTTGCCGACGTAATCGGGGGCCAGCGATGATGGATCGGGCAGCACCGCCTTGACGAGCTTGAGCGGAACGACTTCCAGACCTTCTGCCGTCTTAACCGGCTTTTCCGAGAGAAGGCCAAGGTTCTTCAGCACGGTGAAGACGTTGATGTAGTGATCACCAAAGCCCATCCAGAAACGCACATCGGCACCGTCCATGTTCTTGGACAGCGAATGCACTTCGTCGTGTCCTGTCATATAGGCCTTCTGCTTGCCGACGACCGGCAGGTCGAATTCCTGACCGACTTCGAACATCTGGTTCGTCTGCCACTGGTTGTTCTGCCAGGAATAGACGACGCCGGTAAATTCGCGGAAATTGATCTCAGGGTCGAAATTGGTCGAGAACCAGCGACCATGGCTACCGGCATTGATATCGACGATATCGACCGAGGTGACCTTGTCGAAATACTCATCCTTGGCCAGACGCGCATAGGCGTTGACCACGCCCGGATCGAAGCCGACACCGAGAATGGCGGTGACGCCCTTCTCTTTGCACTCGGCGGCACGCTGCCATTCGTAGTTTCCGTACCAGGGCGGGTTTTCGCAAATCTTGGTCGGATCCTCATGGATGGCCGTATCCATATAGGCAACGCCTGTGTCCATGCAGGCACGAAGAACGGACATGTTGACGAAGGCAGAACCGACATTGATGACGATCTGCACGCCGGTTTTCACGATCAAGGCCTTCGTCGCCTCGATATCCATCGCGTCAAGCGCATGGGCTTCAAGCTTTACGTCTGTCTTGAGGCTCTTCTTTTCGCGTACGGACTCGACAATCTTGCGGCACTTTTCCAAAGTTCGCGACGCAATATGAATGTCTCCCAATACATCGCTGTTCTGGGCGCACTTATGCGCCACGACCTGTGCCACGCCACCGGCGCCGATGATGAGAACGTTCTTCTTCATTTCAGGTGATGCCTCCTTTTCCCCGCAGGGATGAGTTTGGTTGATGGACGGAAGCAGACTTTGTTGCCCCCATCCCTTTGTTTCGGTCGTGCTTTACGACAGGCTTTGCTGGAAATCCGCAAAGTCGAATTCGCGGACGGCGCAGACAGTGCCGTCCAGTTCCTTAATGGCGATTGTCGGCATTTTCACGCCGTTGAACCAGTTTTTCTTGACCATGGTGTAACCGGCAGTGTCCTGGAAGGACACGCGGTCACCCACCTTCAGTTCGTTCTCGAAGCGAAACTCGCCGAACACGTCACCCGCCAGGCAGGACTTGCCGCATACCATGTAAGCGTGGTCACCCTCGTTGGGGGCAACCTTTGCCGTTTCGCGGTAGATCAGCAGATCGAGCAAATGCGCTTCGATGGAGCTGTCGACGATGGCAAGATTCTTGCCGTTGAACAGCGTGTCGAGAACGGTCGTCTCCAAGGTCGTGCTTTTGGTGATCGAGGCTTCACCGGGCTCCAGATAGACCTGAACGCCGTATTTTTCAGAGAATTCCTTAAGACGATCGCAGAAGCGATCGACAGGGTAATTGTCACCGGTAAAGTGGATGCCGCCGCCAAGGCTGACCCATTCCGCCCGCGACAGGAGCGTGCCGAAACGCTCTTCGATCTGCCCCAGCATGCGGTCGAAAAGTTCGAAATCGCCGTTTTCGCAGTTGTTGTGGATCATGAAGCCGGAGATGCGATCCATGACCTTCTCAACCTTGGCCACATCCCACTCGCCCAGACGGCTGAACGGGCGTGCCGGATCTGCCAGATCGAAGGTGGACGAACTGACCTGCGGATTGAGGCGAAGACCACGGGTGATATCAGACGCCTTGTCCGCGAAGCGCTCAAGCTGGCCGATGGAGTTGAAGATGATCTTGTCCGCATTCGAGATGACCTCGTCGATCTCGTAATCGGCATAGGCCACGCTGTAGGCGTGCGTTTCGCCGCCGAATTTCTCGCGACCGAGACGCACTTCATAGAGCGACGACGATGTCGTGCCATCCATATATTGCGACATGAAATCGAACACCGACCACGTGGCAAAGCACTTCAATGCCAGAAGCGCCTTGGCACCGGATTTTTCGCGCACATAGGCAATCTTCTCCATGTTGCGCATGAGCTTCGTCTTGTCGATCAGATAATAGGGCGTTTGCAGCATCGTTCGGTCACGTCGTTCTGTAAAGGAAGGGAAGTTCACACGTCTTGTGACGGGCCTTATAGGATGCTTGTGACAGGAAAACAAACCCGCAGCCCAGATTCAGCAAGAGAGTCGTTTTTTCCCCCACCAGACGGCAAAGCTGCGGAACCAAACTCTAATGAAGGCGTTTTGGAACTACGCGTGAGCCGTCACAGGCTCGAAGCGGGAGCAACCGAGGCGACAAGGGGACCGGGCAAAAAGGGTATCTAAGGATAGGCCGAACACTGTTCAGCGTCTTGGACAACTCACACCAGTTCCCCAGCTTCTTAACCAACCGCAATTTTGAAAAACACCTCAGAAAAGGAAATATCATGGCGACGGTTCGCAACGTGGAAGACGAAGTACGTAAGGTAGTGGACAGTGGCGATGCAGCAGAAGTGTCCGCACAGTTGGCTCAGTTGCGTGAAGATCTTGCCAACCTTGCAGGCAGCGTGAAAGCGCTCGGCGCTGGCGTCTCCTCGGAAGTGAAGGCACGCGCATCGCACGTTGCCGACGAAGCCATTGCTGCCGGTGAAGAAACCGTCGACAAGGTTCGTCACGAAATCCAGTCGCTCAACGACAACCTTTCCTATCAGGTTCAGAAGAACCCGCTTCAGGCATTGGGCATCGCGGCAGCCGCGGGTTTCCTGATCGCTATCGTCACACGGCGCTAAGGCAGCACCATGATTCAAGCGCTGCTGCTCTACATCGCAGACACCCAGCGAGAGGGTCAACTCGTCACACGCCGCATCAAGACCAAGGTCCTGCTTTGGAGCCTGGCTGGCGTGTTCTTCGCAATTGCCTTCATCGCGGCACTGATCGGCGGTTCGATCTATCTTGCGAAGGAACTGGGTGCCGGTCCGGCGGCGCTGGTCATTGCGGGCGTTTCGTTCCTGTTGGGCGTTATCATGCTCATCACCCTGGCGATCATGCGCAGGCCACGGGTCTATGCAACGCGCCCGGTTCTGCCCCTCGCGGCTGCACCCATTGCCGCACAGGCGATGATTGGCGGCGCGATTGGAAAACGACCGTTTACCTCGCTTCTGACCGCGATGGCCATTGGCTTCATCGCGACCCGGACGTCGCTGAGAAAAAAGAAATAATGCCATCTGAGAGCCGCCTCTTAAACGAGGCGGCTTTCTTTTTTCATCCACGATAATTTCCTCTGCCCTTCTGCCGACAAAATGTTACGCAGTCTCCCGACACATCTTTAAATGGAGAGATTGCTGGATGCGGAAGAAAGTCCTTGTCGTCGGCGGAGCCGGATATATCGGTTCTCACACCTGCCTGCTGCTGGCGGAACGTGGATATGAGCCTGTCGTTCTCGACAACCTTTCCAATGGCCATGAAGAATTCGTCCGCTGGGGACCTTTCGAGCAGGGTGACATCAGGGACCGCGCTCGCCTCGATGAGGTTTTCGCCAAGCACAAGCCGGAGGCCGTCCTTCACTTCGCAGCGCTGATCGAAGTCGGCGAATCCGTCAAAAACCCCGTTGCGTTCTACGATAACAACGTGACCGGCGCGCTGACGTTGCTGTCCGCTACGATGGATGCAGGCGTGAAGGCTTTCGTCTTTTCCTCGACCTGCGCGACCTACGGCCTGCCGGAACGCGTGCCGCTGGACGAAACCCACCGCCAAGCCCCCATCAACCCCTATGGCCGCACCAAATGGGTGGTCGAGCAGGCGTTGAAAGATTACAGCACATATAAAGACTTGAAGTCGGTCATGCTGCGCTACTTCAACGCCGCAGGTGCCGATTTCGAAGGCCGTATCGGCGAGTGGCATAAGCCCGAAACCCACGCCATTCCGCTGGCCATCGAAGCAGCCCTTGGTCGTCGTGAAGGCTTCAAGGTGTTCGGCACGGACTACGACACGCGCGACGGCACCTGCGTGCGCGACTATATCCATATCCTCGATCTGGCCGACGCCCATGTGCGCGCCGTGGATTACCTGCTTGCGGGTGGCGAAACGGTGGAACTGAACCTCGGCACCGGCACTGGCACGACCGTCAAGGAACTGCTCGACAAAATTTCGGAAGTGTCAGGCCGTCCTTTCCCCGTGGAATATGCGGATCGCCGCGAAGGTGATTCCACGACGCTGGTCGCCAACAACGACAAGGCCCGCGAAGTGCTGGGCTGGGAGCCGCAATACACGCTGGAAGACATCATCCGCTCGGCGTGGCGCTGGCACTCCTCCAGAAACGAAAGCATGTAAGGCGATAGGCGGCGGCTTACTCCGCCGCCTTCACCACCTCTTGGTCGCGCGCCGACCGACGAGTTTCCGCATAGGCCATCATCAAGGGAGCCACGCCTTTGATGTCGTCGTCACGAAGGGTTTCCGACAGGTAGTAACCCACCGTCCCGTCACGATAGACGCCTTCGAAGCCACCGAGACCGGCCACGCAGCAGATGTGGCCCAGCCTCACGCGACCATCAGCATCCCGCGTCATTTCATCGTTGATGAGACCATCCAATGCGCATTGGCCCGTCTCGGCAGAGAGACCGGAAATTCCCAGCCGCGCGCCTTTGAGGAAAAAGTAGGCGAACATGGCGGTCGCAGAACTTTCAGCGTAGTTGCCTTCAACCTCGGGCGCATCCACCACCTGAAGCCAACGGCCATCGGTGGTTTGCAGCGACCGTATTTTTGTAGCCAGTCGCCCCGCGCGTCGTTCGATCTCCGTCCGCTCCGCGCCCTTCGGCAGGGTCTCGATGATATCGACGAAGGCCATGGCAAGCCAGCCGATGGCGCGGCCCCAATGGGCCGGTGAAAGACCACTCGCCGGATCGGCCCAGCCTTGTAGCCTTGATTCGTCATAGCCGTGGCGATAGAGCGAGGATGTTTCGTCATAGGTCAGATCGAGCGCCGTCAGGAACTGCTTGATGGCGTCCTGTTGCAGATCGACCTGACCAGTCGTATCAGCATATTCAAGCTTGAACGGCATCGCCATATAGAGCCCGTCCAGCCAGACCTGATGCGGGTAGCGCAATTTGTGCCAATAGGGCCCGGCCTGTATGCGCGGGTGAAAGCGGAGCTGTTCTGCCAGCGGCCTCGCAGCCTCCAGCCATTTCGCATCTCCGGTCAATCGATGTAGGTAGATCAGCGCCCGACCAGCCAGCACATTGTCGATGTTGAACTCATCGACACGGTAGCCCGCAAGCCGGTTCTGCGCATCCACCTGCCCACCAACGAGCCGCAGCAGATGATCCAGCCAGCGCTGCTCACCCGTCGCTTCGTACAGCGTGATCAGGCCGCGATAGAGACATCCGTCCTCGTAGCACCACGATCCGCCTTTGTAGTACTCGTAATCGCTGCTGTAATCGTCAAAGTAACTGGTCAGCATGGGCTCTGTCATTCTCGGTTGGATCGATGGAAGCGGGATGAAGTCCCGACAGGGTTTTGAATTGCGTGTTTTCGGCGATGATACCGGCATGTCTGAGCGCGGGCAGATCGCTCGCCATTTCGGCCACCTGCGGCTCGGCAGCGGGATCGAAGGTAACGCGGTAATTCTCGATCACCACGTCGCGAATGGGGGATTCCGGCAGGCCGTAAAACACCGCAGCGGCAGTGCCAGCGCCTGACACCTCTACATTGCGCAACGTGAAGCCGGAAAGGCGCGGTGTTTCCGCCGTCACAGGCAAGGGCAGGCGCGACTGGACGACATCGGAGCGGCCATCGGCATCGCAAAAGTAGAAGGCATTGACGGCCACGGGCGTCGCGACATTTTCCATCCGGCAATCGAGAAGGCTGATATCGGTGACCTCTCCGCCACGCCCGCGCCGCGTCTTGATGCGCAAACCGCGATCCGTGCCGATGAAATGGCACCGGCTGATGGTGACATTGGAAACACCGGCGCTCATCTCACTGCCCATGACGACGGCACCATGGCCGCGCTGCATCAGGCAATTGACGATATCGATCCGCTCCGTCTTTCTGTCCGGTCCACCCAGCGGATGTTTCTTGCCAGCCTTGATGGCAATGCAATCATCTCCCACCGAAATGGACAGGCCGACGAGGCGAACGTCGCGGCAGCACTCCGGGTTGAAGCCATCCGTGTTGGGCGAGTCCGGTTCGTTTTCAATGCTGAGGTCAGCGGCAAGAACGTGGTCGCACAACACCGGATGCACCGTCCACGAGGGGGAATTGTGCACCGTAAAACCACTCAACGTCAGATCGCGGCAACCCGATAGGAACAGCGTGCGCGGACGGCGCGCACCGCGCCTGCTGTCCTTGGGCCATGTCCACCAGTCGCCCCGGTCTCCACCCCCATCGACCACGCCTGCGCCTGTGATGGTCAGACCTTCACAATCTATAGCATTGATCACGCTTGCAAAAATCGGTTCTGCCACGCCCTCCCAGGTGCCGAAAACACGCCCGTCACCATGCCGCGCTGGAAAGATAGCAAGATCGCTCCAGTCGGACAGAGCCCACAGCTGCGCATCTTTTTCCAACAGAAGCGTCATGTGGCTTTTGAGATAAAGCGGCCCGGTTTTCCAGATACCGGCTGGAATTCTGAGAGTGCCATTTTCAGGCAAGGTAGCGATGGCACGGGCGATGGCGTCTGCATTGTCAGCGAGGTCGCAGGACGCGCCATGGTCTCGGATATCGATGAGAGCGCTTTCCGCAGATGTCGTGAAGGCAAGCACGCCATCATCGATGACAAGATCGTAACCCGTATCCGGCAAAAGGCCGGACACGGTGAAAACGACCGATAACGTCTTACCGGTCACAACCACGCCGCCATCCCTGCCCGTCACGTGCCAGTCGAGCGGCTGAGACAAAGCGTGGAAATGCCTTTCGGCATGAACGCTGAATGTTGCCGTGCGCGAAGAGGCGGTGATGAGCTGGATGGCGGCATGGGTCATGGGAAGTTTCCTCAGATCCCGGCCAGGGCTTCATCAATGGAAGCGATGATTTCGGCAGCGGTATCCTCGGCGGATTGCTGGCCATAAGCAAAGGCTTCCAGATTGGTATCGAAGGCATCGGTGACACGCGGATGTTCGATCAGCGGCGAGACCTTCGGCCCCTCTGATTCCACCACGACCTTGTAGGATTCAGCTTGCACAGGCTTGATCTTGCCCGCATCCGTCAGCGTTTTGATGGCGATCTTGCTGGAGGGAATGCCACGCGTCGCGCCCAGAATGGCTACCGCTTCTGGATCGTTCAGCAGACAATTGATGACCTGCGCCGCAGCCTTCGGTTCCTTGCTGTTCTTAGAGATCGAAAACAACATGGATGGCTTGCGATAAATGCCTTCGGACTTTCCGCCTTCGGATTTCGGAGAATGCGCTGGCACGAGTTCGAGACCGTTTTCCAGCGGCGCTGCGATCTTGCCGTAGGTGGTGTCCCACTGATAGGTGCTGGCGTAACGGCCATTGGCCCATTTTGGATTTTCAAACAGCGGGCGGTTGCCACCGGCAGACGAGTTCTTCCAGGATTCGATGACGCCCTTGTCCACCATCGACTGGTAGAAACTCAGCGCTTCCGCCAGTTCCGCTTCCGACCATGCCACCTTGTTGGTCTCAGGGTCGATGAAGGTCTTGCCGGTCATCTGCGTGGCACGCAAAATCACCACGATACGGGCATTGAGGCCGTTGCCTTCGGAAGGAGCGGCTTCGAAGGGGTAATAATCATTGCCCAGCTTGGCTTTCAAAACGGGAGCCGCAGCAAACAGCTCGTCCCACGTCTTCGGGATCGCGATGCCCGCCTTTTCGTAGACCGTCTTGTTGTACATGAAGATGCGACCGGTCGTGGACACAGGAATGCCGTTCAGCTTGCCTTTGACGGTGGCGCTTTGAAGATCGACATCGGACCATTGGGTCAGATCGATGACATCCTTGAACTGGTTGAGGTCGGCAAAACCGTCGCCGTTTTTGGAAAACAATGGCAACCATGGCCAGTTGGTCTGCATGATGTCTGGTTCGGTGCGACCAGCAAGCTGCGTGGCGATCTTTTCCTGATGGCCCTGCCAGCCGGTAAATTCCGGCGAAATCGTATGGCCGAACTTGGCGCCGCAGACCTTGAGCGCTTCCTGCGTCGCCAGATGCCTGTCGTCGCTTCCCCACCACGACATGCGCAGATTGGCCGCAGACGCACTGCCAAGGCTGGTCGCAGCCAAAAGAATTGCGGTTATGATTGTACGTTTCATTGTCTTTCCTCCCAAGAATTCAACGTAAATTGTGGTGGCTCACGCCAGACTGATATTTTCACCCGACTGGCGGCTGAACACATGGGCAGACGCCGCATCCGCCGTCAGCCAGACCTGCTCATCGCGCAGTGACTTGCGGTCGTAGGCCTGCGCCGGAACCACTGCGATGACGCGGTTGGCGCCTGCCTGAATGTGCAGATAGACTTCATGCCCCATGAACTCGATATGGCTGATCCGGCCCGAAAGGGCATTCGGCGTGTCTGGCGTGGCAAGGCTGAAGTGCTGCGGGCGGACACCCAGAATGATGTCCTTCGTCGCATCCGCCTTCAGCCGCCCGGTCAGTTCGGGGCCGAGTTGTACCTTCTGCCCGGCAATATTGATGGCACCATCGCTTTCCAGCGTCGCGTCGATGAGGTTCATTTCCGGGCTGCCGATGAAGCCTGCCACGAAGGCGTTGGCCGGTTTGGTGTAGAGCGTGACCGGGTCCGCCACCTGCATGATGTGGCCTTCCTTCATGACGCAGATGCGGTCGCCCATGGTCATGGCTTCGGTCTGGTCATGGGTGACGTAAACGACCGTCGCCTGTTGTCCCTCGGCCTTCAGCCGCTTGTGCAGATCGGTGATGCGCACACGCATGGATGCGCGCAGCTTCGCATCGAGGTTGGAGAGCGGTTCGTCGAACAGGAAGACCTGCGGTTTCTTGATCAGTGCGCGGCCAACGGCCACACGTTGGGCCTGTCCGCCGGAAAGCTGCTTGGGCAGGCGGTCGAGCAGCGCCTGGATTTCCAGCGTCTCGGACACATCCTGCGTGGCCGCCTCGATATCCTGTTTGGAGCGGCGCTTGAGGCGCATGCTGAAGGAGAGGTTCTTGCGCACCTTCATGTGCGGGTAGAGCGCGTAGTTCTGAAACACCATGGAGATACCGCGCTCGCCCGGTGGTTTGTCGTTGACAAGCTCGCCACCGATGCGGATTTCGCCGCCGGTGATGCGCTCCAGCCCGGCGATCATGCGAAGCGTTGTGGACTTGGCGCAGCCGGAGGGTCCGACCAGCACCATGAACTCACCATCCTCGATATCGAGATTGATGCCGTGCACGGCGCGGAAGGACGCATAGTCTTTTTCGAGATTGCGGAGTTGAAGACGTGCCATTGCGATTATCCTTTGATGCCGCCAGCGGAGATGCCGTCGATGAAATATTTCTGCGCCACGAAGAACACGACGAGAGCGGGCGTGATGGCGAGTACCGACATGGCGAGAATGCGGTTCCAGTCGAAGGCTTCCGTCGTGTCGATCGACAGTTTCAGGGCCAGCGAAACCGGGTATTTTTCGATGGACGACAGGTAAATCAGCGGTCCCAGAAAGTCGTTCATGGTCCACATGAACTGGAACAGGCAAACGGAAATCAGCGCGGGCGTGAGAAGCGGCACGACGATGAAGAACAGCGTCTGCATGGTGGAGGCACCATCGACGCGGGCTGCCTCTTCCATGTCACGCGGGATGGCGCGCAGGAACTGCACCAGCATGAAGACGAAGAAGGCATCACCGGCAAAGGCCGAGGGAACCCAGAGCGGCAGATACGTATCCAGCCAGCCGAGATCGCGAAACAGCAGATATTGCGGAATGCGTGTGACGACATTGGGCAGGAGAAGCGTCGCGATCAGCGAGGCGAACAGGATTTTCTTGCCCGGAAATTCGAACCGCGCGAAACCATAGGCAACCGCCGTGCAGGAAATGGCCGTGCCGATCATCTTCGGCAGGACGATCCATAGCGTGTTGAGGAAAAACGTTCCGAATGTATACGGCGTCGATGTCTTCCAGCCCTTTATGTAGCCGTCCAGCGTCGGATTTTCCGGCCAGAAACCGGGATTGTTGAAAATCTCGGAATTGGTCTTAAAGGATGCGCCGATCAGCCAGATCAGCGGATAGAGCATCAGCAGACCGACGGCGGCCAGCAGGAAATAACGGATGGCAGCGCTGATGCGGGCGCGAACCCGCTCCCGGTTACGGGATTGTTCGGCATCCAATGCGGCGGCGTCGATGGTGGAAACAGCGTGATCGACCATGATCAGCTCCTTTTATCGCCAGCGTAGTAAACCCAGTGGCGCGAGGACCAGAAGGCAACGACGGTGAGAACCATGATGATGACGAACAGAACCCATGCGATGGCCGAGGCGTAGCCCATGTCGAACCGCTTGAACGCTTCATCGTAAATATAGAGGGGCAACAGATAGGTGGATTTCAGCGGGCCACCCTGCGTGATGATGTAGGGCCCGTTGAACTCCTGAAATGCCTGAACCATCTGCATGATGAGATTGAAGAAGATGACAGGCGTGATCAGCGGCAGCGTGATGTGGACGAAGGTCTTCCATTTGCCAGCGCCATCGATAGAGGCGGCCTCGTAGAGCGAATTATCGACGCTCTGCAATGCGGCAAGGAAGATGACCATGGCCGAACCGAACTGCCAGATTCGCAGCAGCGTGATGGTGAAGAGCGCATTGGTCGGATCGCCGAACCAGTTGACGCCTTCGAAGCCCAGCAGGGCGAGGCCCATATTGACGAGGCCGGTATCGGCAAAGATGTAGCGCCACAAAACCGCAACGGCGATGGAGCCACCTAGAATGGATGGCACATAATAAGCGGTGCGGAAGAAATTGATGGCCTTCAGCTTGTAGTTCAAAATGACCGCGATGAAGAGCGCGAAAACAAGCTTCAGCGGAACCGTGGTGAACACATAGATCAGCGTCACCCACAGCGACTTGCGGAATGTGCGGTCATTGGTGAAGAGCTTGATGTAGTTCGCAAGACCAGTGAATGTCGGCTGGTCCAGAAGATTGTAGTTGGTAAAACTGAGATAAAGCGACGCCAGAAACGGCAGCGTGGTGAAGATCAAAAGCCCGATGATATAGGGCGATAGATAGAAGAGCCCGAGAAAACGATTATCGCCGCTCATGCACGCACTCCGTCATTCCACGGCGTTGCTACCAGCGATATTTCGGATCGAAGCAGCCCCAGAAGGCCGAGCGAAAGTGCCGCGATGACGAACTCATCACGCTGAAATGGATGTTCTTTATTCTGCATCGTTGCTAATTGAAGAGTTCGGATCGAATGCCTCACCTCTAAGGCAAATCCGCCGAAAACCCCAAATCCTCCCGTTTCCTCACCAGCCTATTCTTTTTCAGGCTCAAGAGATAATATGACTTCTTCAGTGGCATGATGGAAATCGACATTTTCGGGAAAAGAGATGGACAAAATTGAAGGTAACGTTTTTGCCGAGATACCGGTCAACGCGCTTGCACTGACGCTGACGCGTTCAACGATCAAAATGCTGCACGCGCCGACGTGGAGCATCGACAAGACCAACAGCGTCCATGATTTTCTGATCTGCCTGACGGGAAGTGCGGCCTATGAGATTGGCGGCGAAACCATCACGATGGAGCCTGGGACGGCGATGCTGATTCCCGCCAACACGCGCTTCGTCGGGCGTTCCACCTCGGCAGAACTCTACACCGGGATCGCCCAGCATTTCACCCTCGATCTGTTCGGTCGGCTGGACTTCATTTCCCAGATATGTCTGCGAAAAAGCGTGACCCTGCCCCATTGGGATACTCTACAGCCCATGGTGCAGCGTTATCACGACCTTGCACCGCCATCGTCCACCACGCTGATGCAGCACCATCTTCTGATGGTTCTTTTGATGGAGTTTGCCAATGAGGCATTCGTGGAATGGCGAGAGCAATCGGTCGGCAATGTCAGCAATCCAGATGCGCTGTCTCTGGCGATCATGGTGGCCGCCAACCAGATCGCGGTCGACCCTGTCAGCCCGACGGTGGCAGAGCAGGTCATTGCCGCAGCACCCTATAACCCCGATTATTTCAAACGCGAGTTCAAGCGCCAGATAGGCTGGACGCCCGTCAAATTTCAGGAATTCAAACGCATGGAACGGGCAATGGGGCTGCTGGCCAGTGGATGCCACGTCAAGCATGCCGCTGAGCAATCGGGTTATAGCGATGCCTATTACTTCTCGCGAATGTTCAAGCGTTACATCGGGATAAGCCCGGCGGGATACAAGGAAGCCGAGAGGCGCCACCGCGAAGGTGCCTTTCCACGCGGTGAAGAAGACGGCAAGATCGTCTATCCGCTGTCCCGTGCACACTTTTCGTCACCGTTGCCTGATGGGTTGGATGGTGCGTAACGCCCAGTATTTCCAGCCATAAAAAAACACCGGTCCAAATGGACCGGTGTTTCCGCTAAGGCATCATGCCTGTAGCGCCTCTCTCCCAGGAAGAGATTATGGCTTTGGTGCCGTGGTCGTTGTGCCATCGGCAGCCGGTGCAGCAGGCGTTGCCGTGCTGCCGCTTGCCTTGTCCTTCATCGTGACGAATTCTGGCGCAGCCTTCAGGCTATCTGCAGTCTCGGTGGTTGTGAGACGGATCGTGCCGCTCTGCGTGTCACGGGTCACGGTAAGCTTGTCCATGGGAACAGCCACATCCTTGGCACCGATGCCGAGGAAGCCGCCGACACCGACCACAGCAGCGACTATGCCGCCATTTTCCTCAAGAATAAGGTTGGTCACGCTGCCGATGCTTTCATCGGTCGATGTGTAGACGGCGCTGCCAATATAATCGTTGGCGCTGATCTGGGTGCTGCCCTGTTCGGTGAGATATGCACCACCAGCAGCCGGTGTCGTCGTGGTCGTTGCCGCACCCGGTGTTGCTGGCGTAGCCGGGGCGGCTGCGCCGGGTGCTGCCGGTGCGGGCTGCGTTGTACCTTGTGCCATAGCAATGGGTGCGAACGTTGTGGAACCCAAGAGAGCGGCTGTGACGATCGTGGTGAGTGTCTTGTTCATTTCGTACCTTCCTTGTTATGTCAAATTAACCTGCTCGGGACGGCTGAACCGTTTCTGTGTGAGCCTGTTGATTTGCAAACGGCGGGGGGCTGGAAATGGTTCCGCCATTTTTTTAGGCATGTAAGTGCTGTTTCAACAGCTAAAATTGATGGATATTCAGGCACATTCTGGGATTGCGCCGCATGATGCCTTGGGCCATTCTGCTGTCAGCCACGGTGATTTGAACGCCGTCAAAAACGCGCGAAACAATGCAGAACAATATCATTTTCAGATTGAGACAGCGGCTGGCGGGATTTTTTCCAATCGCGCCGATAAGAGTGTATCTCGTTGTAATGACAACGGTTATTACACTTCCGTTGATTATTTTCGTCGGTTATCTGATGTTGAAACTGGAAGCGGACGAGCGCGGCGACCTGCAACGGGAAGCGGTCGAAGATGCACGCGCCATCAGCCGCAATGTCGATCGTCGTTTGCAAGAGATGGCGACCTCTCTCAATCTGCTGTCCCAGTTCCCGGAACTCGAAAATGGTGACCTCGCGGCTTTTCACAACCGTGTGAGTGAGAGCCTTCAAAAGCAGGGCCTCTATGTCATCATCGCGACGTCGGACGGAAAACAGCGTCTCAACAGCCGCGTGTCCTTAGACCACCCGCTCGGCGCCGTGCCACCCCAAATTCGGTTGCCGGAGGCACTGGCTGCTGGAAGGGTCACGGTCTCCAACATCTTTTACGGCAACACTAGTAAGGAATGGGTGTTCAACGTCATGCGTCCCCTGCCGCCTGCGCTATCGGCTGCGGGCGATGCCTTGATCATGACCCAGAACGCGCGCGATCTGATGGGGCTGATCTCAACGGATGGCCTGCCATCGGACTGGGCAATTGCCATTCTGGACGGCGACCGCAATGTGGTTGCGTCCAGCACGCCCCAGACCATTGCAGCCGGGACACCCTTTGCTCACACCGCGGCAACGCAGCAGATGCAGGCGTTCAGCGGCAGCTTCGAGGATGAAAACGGCATTATATATGCCTATTCGCAACTGCCCGGCTGGTCATGGAAGGCCGTGATCTGGGGCCCGGCCGACAACAGCCAGTCGGCTCTGGCCAGCACCTGGCGCAAGATGATGATCGGCAGTTTCGCCCTTCTCATCATTGCGATCGCCGGTGCCTATCTGGTCGGCAGGCAGCTTCGTGGTTCGATCCGGCAGTTGGTGGATATGGCGCGGCGGATCGGCGAAGGCGAAATCGTCGCTCCCATCGACACCAAGATCACCGAGGCCAACCAAGTGGCGATCGCGCTGTCCAACGCATCCTTCGACCGCAGCCAAGCCGAAGACCGCACGCATCTGATTTTGCATGAACTCGTTCACCGTACCAAGAACATGCTGACGCTGGTTCAGGCCATGATGCGCCAGCTGGCGCGCGAAAACACCACCGTCGAGGAGTTCCAGAAGGAAGTGGACCACCGGCTTCGCGGTCTGGGCATGTCGATCAGCGCGCTGTCAGATGTGCAGTGGCAAGGACTGCCGATGCGCAAGCTGATCGAGACACATCTCGACGTGTTCGGCAGCGTCGCCGATCAGGTCAAATTGACCGGCGACGATTTTATGCTGTCGCCGGAGGCAGCGCAAAATCTCGGGCTCATCGTCCATGAACTCGCCACCAACTCGATCAAATACGGAGCGCTCTCCGTTCCCTCAGCCAAGGTTGAATTGTCGTGGAAACGTGATGCCGACGCCGATCAAGACCTGATGACGATCGACTGGAACGAGGTAGGCGGGCCGCCTGCTACCCCTCCCACCCGAAATGGCTTTGGTACAACGATCACCAAACGTCACGCCGAGGGCGCCTTTTCAGCAACGATTACAACGGACTATGCGCAGACAGGCTTTCGTTGGACATTGGTTGCACCGGCTCATAATTTCATTTCTCAAAAAAATGCGCCCGCACTGGATTAATTTTCAAATTGTTGGAACCAACAGCGTGGAGCCGCGTTTTTATGGCAAGCCAAGCCACTCCCCGTCCCCGCCTGAGGCTTGGCGCATGCAGGTTTTGCCCCTGAAAACCTGCCATAAACAGCACGGCTCTACGGAGCCGTGCTTTTTTGTTTGATGCTCATCATCCGAAAAAATTCCAGACCGCATCGCCCTCACCCGCGTGACTGCGGGTTGGTGCGATATCGCTAAGATCGGGAATGAGGGATCAGGTTGGAAGGGGCGCCGGAAATCTCAGGAAATAATCGATGTTGTCTGAAGATACCGAGTAGGTGGCCTCGCCGCCCAGTGCTGCTGGCACGACCTTCTCCAGAACGACGCTACCGAAGTGGCTGCGCTTGTCCTCGGCTGAAGACAGCGATGCGCCACTGCCACCGAGCGGTTCCGTCCAGCGAACCTCGAAGAACTCTCCGTCCTTGCGACAATCGAGCGTCAGCGGCAGATGGCGAGAGAGGTTTCCGCCATGACTGACCGTGTTTACCACCAGTTCATGAAAGGCGAGCCCCACATAAAGCGCGCCGTTCGGATTAAGGAGTAGGTTGTCCCCCTTCATCTGTATCAGGTGCGGGTATTCCGGTAGGTACATATCGGCCTGCTGCTTCAACAGATCGAAGATTTCAGCACCACGCCAGTCCGAATCCGTGATCAGATCCTGCGACTGGGCAAGCGCGTGTAGCCTGCCGCGAAACTTCCGCAGAAAATCTTCCTTGGTGAAGCTAAAGCGGGCCGTCTGGGCCGACAGGCTTTGAATGATGGCGAGAAGATTTTTCGAGCGGTGGCTGACTTCGCGCAGCAGTGAGCGCAACAGTTGCTCACGGCGTCTTTCGACGGAGATTTCTCTGATGGTCGTCTTGAGAACGCGTTGCCCGGACATGTTGACGGTGGAATAGACGTGGAACTGGAAGGTCCGGTCCTTGCCTGCACTGACTTCAAGCATTCCACGACTGCCTGCGGATGTCAGGTCTTTCTTCAGGTCGGACAGTCTTGCCGAAAGGTCAGGGCCAAACATCGAAAGATCGGTTGGGTCCTCGCCTGTTTCACCAGGGAGGCTCCACACGTCGGGCAGATTCGCGATGAAGATATATTCCTTGTCACGGTCTTGGAGCATGACCGTCTCGTCAGAGTCGAGAAGGGCGAGCACGAGTGAATCGTGCAGGTCGCCCTCGTCTCTCCCAGCATTATGCCACGCCAGCCGATGCAATATGGTCTCCTAACGGGGAACGGCGGTTAAGGTCGCGATGTCCGGAACAACATGCAGACCTCAACGCCGGCTACCAACCCGAGTTCCAAAGTCTCTCAAAGTTCAGTGTTGTTTATGCAGCGACACGTGAACTTTCATTGAAGAACAGCGCCTGGCTGATAAGCGCCTTGACCATGTCCGGGTTGAATGGCTTGGTCACGAGGAAGGTTGGCTCAGGACGTTCACCGGTCAACAGACGCTCCGGGAATGCCGTGATGAAAATGACCGGAAGGGTGGTCATCTGAAGGATTTCCTTCATCGCTTCCAGACCGGAACTGCCATCGGCAAGCTGGATATCCGCGAGGATCATCTTAGGCTGTGTGCGGTGGAATAGTTCCAGTGCTTCCTTGTGGGTGCGCGCAATACCGGTGACGTTGTGGCCGAGATCGGTCACCATCTGCTCGATATCCATCGCGATCAGAGGCTCGTCCTCGATGATCATGATATCGGTCGCAACCTGGCGGGCGATTTCGGATGCCGCTTCATCAATCAGCTTGCTGACCTGAGATTCAGGAACGCGCAGGATTTCGGCGACTTCAGCGAGGGAGAATTCTTCGACCGTGGTCAGAAGGAATGCCTGACGCGGAACAGCCGGGACGGCGGAAAGATTAGCGGATGCGCGCTTTTCCCAGCCGGTGAGGTTTTCATCCGTCTTGATGTTGATCGTGACGGAACTAAAGATCGAAACGAACAATTGGTACAGCGAGACGCGGTCACTGCTGGTCTGCGGAAAAATGCTGACATCGGCGATAAGCGCTTCAAGGCTTGCGGCAACATAGGCGTCACCTGTAGATTGTGAACCGCAGACAGCACGCGCAAACCTGCGGAGATAAGGCAGATGCGCTGCGATGCGTGTAGAAACTGACATGGAATTCTCCCCTGTACATGCGGCTTGCAACGCAAACCTAATCGAAAAAACGTGGCATTCAAAAAAAAGTTCCAACAGAACGGAACAATTTTTTCAGCCATGCATTGATGTCGAGGTCACCAAAGGAATACCGGAAATCATGAACATGTTTCAATCGGATCAGGATCCGTCTGAAAAGGGAACGTCACCGACAGTTCCCGACTCAGGCAGAGCGGTCATCTCTCGCAAATTACGAGAACTATACGACGCAGTTCAAGACGAGGGCATCCCCGACAAATTCCTCGATCTTCTTGAAAAGCTCGACGAAGCTGAAAATAACGCAAAGGCTTCGAGGCGATAATGGTCACAGAACCGAGCAAGAACGAGCACAATTTCAAGCGCGAGATGCTGGCCGCTTTGCCAAATCTACGCGCCTTCGCCATCTCTCTGATCAGATCCCGTGACCGCGCCGACGACCTCGTGCAGGATACGATCATGAAGGCATGGGCGAAGCAGGAAAGCTACCAACCCGGCACCAATATGCGTGCCTGGCTCGTGACGATCCTTCGCAACGAGTTTTACAGCCAGATCAGAAAATCGGGTCGTGAGGTTCAGGATACAGACGGCGCTTACACATCGCGCCTTTCCGTGCCTCCAGAACAGCATGGTTCTGTCGACCTGCAGGACTTCAGGCAAGCACTGGCAAAGTTGCCGGAAGATCAGCGCGAAGCGATCCTGCTGATCGGCGCATCCGGTTTTGCCTATGAGGAAGCCGCAGAGATTTGCGGATGCCCTGTCGGCACGATCAAGAGCCGCGTCAGCCGCGCCCGCCTTCGCCTTCAGGAGTTGTTGGGCATCGAGAACGAAAACGAGTTTGGTCCAGATGCGCAAATGACAGCTGCTGCTGCCGTTCGCTAAGACCAGACGATCTGTAAAAACTGAAAAACGGCGCGACTTTCAAAGTCGCGCCGTTTTTCATATGCCGACATCCTTGACCGATTGCATCACCACGAATGTCGAGGTGTTGGCAACACACGGCAGGCTGGAAATTTTCTCGCCCAGCACCCGCCGGTATTTGCGAATATCGGTGGTGCGGACCTTCAAGAGATAGTCGAACGCACCGGCGATCATGTGGCACTCCTCCACTTCCCTGATCTTGCGCACAGCCGTGTTGAAATCCTCCAGTGCCTTTTCCCGCGTATCAGATAATTTGACTTCGGTGAAAGCGATATGCTCCAGCCCCAGCTTGGCGGGGTTGAGCGTTGCGCGGAAGCCGAGAATATAGCCCTCCTCCACCAGCCGTTTCAGGCGCGTCTGACATGGCGTCTTGGAAAGGCCGACCTGGCTGGAAAGCTGCGCCATGGACATGCGCCCATCCTCGCTCAACACCTCCAATATCTTCAAATCGAAGTGATCCAGATCGCCTGTTTCAAGAAGTTTTACCATTCGATAATCCGCTTTTATCTGCCAATATAAGTTCATTCAGACTGATATATCCTCGAAATAAGTCCATATCAATTTCTTCGACAATGATATTCTGGCTTTGGTGGAAGAGCGGTCGCCAGCAATGTCGAGCGTCCAGATATGTTCAAGGGAAACGGACCGATGACGGGACTTGCAGCAGTAACCGAAAACGACAGCGCGCAGATCATTTTCGGCGATTTTGCGCCGCCAGTGAGTCCGCAACCGCCGTTGCGCAAAGCCATTACTGCGGCTTACCGCCGGTCCGAACCGGAATGCATTGGTGCATTGTTGCCCGATGCAACCGTCACACCTGAACAGGCGACGACGATCCGCGCAACGGCCCGCAAGCTGGTCTCCGCACTGCGCTCGAAAGCCAAGGGGACCGGTGTCGAAGGACTGGTGCAGGAATATTCGCTCTCCAGCCAGGAAGGCGTGGCGCTGATGTGCCTTGCCGAAGCGCTGCTGCGCATCCCCGATGCGGCCACCCGCGATGCGCTGATCCGTGACAAGATCGCAACCGGCGACTGGAGATCACATCTGGGCGGCGGTCGTTCTTTGTTCGTCAACGCTGCGACCTGGGGTCTCGTCATCACCGGGAAGCTGACTTCTACCGTCAACGACAAAGGCTTGTCTGCTGCACTGACGAAGCTGATTTCGCGCGCAGGCGAACCCGTCATCCGCCGGGGCGTCGATATGGCCATGCGCATGATGGGCGAGCAGTTTGTAACCGGCCAGACCATTGGCGAGGCCATTAATCGCTCGAAAGCGCTCGAGGCGCAGGGGTTTCAGTATTCCTACGACATGTTGGGTGAAGCTGCGACCACGGCTAAGGATGCAGAGCGTTATTACCGTGACTACGAACAGGCGATCCATGCCATCGGCAAGGCATCGGCTGGTCGTGGCGTCTATGGCGGCCCTGGTATTTCCATCAAGCTGTCTGCGCTCCATCCCCGCTATGTCCGCGGGCAGGCCGAGCGTGTCATGGGCGAGCTTCTGCCGCGCGTGAAGGCGCTGATGATGCTGGCAAAAGGCTACGACATCGGTCTTAACATCGATGCCGAGGAAGCCGACCGGCTGGAACTGTCGCTCGACCTTCTGGAAGCCGTTGCGCTGGACCCAGATCTCGGCACATGGCAGGGCCTTGGCTTCGTGGTGCAGGCCTATAGCCGCCGCTGCCCCTTCGTTCTAGATTACATCATCGATCTCGCCCGCCGCTCCAACCGCCGCATCATGGTGCGTCTGGTTAAGGGCGCCTATTGGGATGCCGAAATCAAGCGGGCGCAGCAGGATGGTTTGGAAGACTTTCCCGTTTTCACCCGCAAGGTCCACACGGATGTGTCCTACATTGCCTGTGCGCGAAAACTTCTGGGTGCCCGCGACGTGATCTTCCCGCAATTTGCGACCCACAATGCACAGTCCCTCGCCACGATCTATCATCTGGCGGGGCCTGACTTCAAAATCGGTGATTACGAATTCCAGTGCCTGCATGGCATGGGCGAGCCGCTCTACAGCGAAGTCGTGGGCAGACGAAAGCTTGACCGACCCTGCCGCTTTTACGCGCCAGTCGGGACGCATGAAACATTGCTGGCCTATCTCGTGCGTCGCCTGCTGGAAAACGGTGCGAATTCCTCCTTCGTCAACCGCATCGCAGACCCCGATGTGGCGATCGACAGCCTGCTGGAAGACCCTGTTGCCGTCGTTTCTGCCATGCAAGTCGTCGGCGCACAGCATGAGAAAATCGCAAAGCCTGCCGATCTCTATGGCGAACGCCGCAATTCCAGCGGACTCGACCTTGCCAATGAAGACACACTTGCCGCATTGAGCGAAGCTCTGTCCGCAAGTGCACAGATGGACTGGAAAGCAGCACCACCACATGCCAGCGGCTCCACCCGCGCCGTCGTCAATCCCGGTGATCACAATGATCTGGTCGGTTTCGTCATCGAACCGCATGAAGAGGACGTGACGGCTGCGCTGAAGGCTGCAGCGCAATCGACATGGCCGCAGACCAACATAGAGCAACGTGCAGCCTACCTGGAAAAAGCGGCCGATCTGATGCAGGCGAAATTGCCCGTACTGCTGGGTCTCATCATGCGCGAGGCGGGAAAATCTGCGCCGAACGCCATTGCCGAGGTGCGCGAAGCCATCGATTTTCTGCGCTATTACGCGCAGGAGGCACGCAGGATGTTCGGGCCCGACCAGCAGGCGCTCGGCCCCGTCGTCTGCATCAGCCCATGGAATTTTCCGCTGGCGATCTTCATTGGACAGGTCGCCGCCGCACTGGTGGCGGGCAACCCGGTTCTGGCAAAGCCCGCCGAGGAAACGCCACTGATTGCCGCTGAAGGCGTGCGTCTGTTGCACGAGGCAGGCGTGCCCGCAGATGCACTGCAGCTTCTTCCCGGTGATGGCAACACAGGCGCGCTGCTGGTGGGCGCCGAGGAAACAGCCGGTGTGATGTTTACAGGCTCCACCGAGGTTGCGCGCCTGATCCAGAAGCAGTTGAGCAAGAGAGTTCTTGGCAACGGCCAGCCCATTCCGCTGATTGCGGAAACGGGTGGACAGAACGCCATGATCGTCGATTCCTCGGCCCTTGCCGAACAGGTGGTGGCGGACGTTATCGCTTCGGCCTTCGATAGCGCCGGTCAGCGCTGCTCGGCGCTACGCGTTCTCTGCCTTCAGGATGACGTGGCTGAGAGAACCCTGACGATGCTGAAAGGCGCGCTGCATGAACTGCGTATCGGCAGGACAGACCGCCTGTCCGTGGATGTCGGCCCCGTCATTACGCAGGAAGCCAAGGACAACATCGAAAAGCACATCGAAGCCATGCGTGCACTCGGCAACCGGATCGAGCAGATCAAGCTGACTGGCGAAACCGGTAAGGGTACCTTCGTTCCACCGACGATCATCGAGCTGAAATCACTGTCCGACCTCAAGCATGAGGTCTTCGGACCCGTGCTGCACGTCATCCGCTTCAAGCGCGAAAAGCTCGACAGGCTGATCGATGACATCAACGCCACGGGTTACGGCCTGACATTCGGTCTGCACACCCGTCTCGATACGACGATTGCCCATGTACTGTCGCGCGTGAAGGCGGGCAATCTGTACGTCAACCGCAACATCATCGGCGCAGTCGTCGGCGTTCAGCCATTCGGCGGCCGCGGCCTTTCGGGCACCGGACCCAAGGCAGGCGGTCCGCTGTATCTCGGTCGTTTGACGAGAAAAGCGCCGCTGGGCGATCACGGCGTTGCGCAACACGATCCCGCCATAGAGCCGCTTGCCGCATGGCTTGAGGGCAAGGGCGAGACTGGCGCCGCAGAAATCGCGCGCATATCGGCGAGACTTTCGAACCTCGGTTATGAAACGGAACTGCCCGGACCGGTCGGCGAACGCAACCTCTATGCGCTTCATCCGCGTGGCACTGTTCTTCTCGTGCCGCAGACCATCAAGGGGTTGTTGACCCAGCTTGCCGCAGCACTTTCCACCGGAAATAGCGTGGTGATCGACAGGGCATCCGGCTTGGAAGATCAGATGAGCGGTCTGCCATCCGCAATCGCTACGCGCATTGCATGGTCAGACGATTGGGCGGCATCGGGGCCCTATGCGGGCGCACTGGTGGAAGGTGATGCGGAGCGTGTGCGGGAGGTGAATGCGCTCGTGGCCGGTCTATCGGGACCGCTCGTTCTGGTTCAGGCGGCTTCGAACGAAGCCTTCGCGGAGGCCAAACAGCCCTATAATCTCAACTGGCTGTTGGAAGAAGTATCCGTCAGCGTCAACACCACGGCAGCGGGCGGCAATGCCAGCCTGATGTCCATCGGCTAAAACCATCGGCTGGCGAGACATCCTCGCCAGCCGATCTTTTCTCTGATTATTCGATATCGAAGGTCACGCCCTGCGCAAGCGGCAGCGCCTTGGAATAATTCACCGTATTGGTGGCGCGGCGCATATAGGCCTTCCAAGCGTCAGAGCCGGATTCACGACCGCCGCCGGTTTCCTTCTCACCACCGAACGCACCACCAATTTCCGCACCCGATGTGCCGATGTTGACATTGGCGATACCGCAATCGGAACCATCAGCCGCGAGGAAGCGCTCGGCCTCCTGAAGGTCGCCGGTGAAGATAGAGGATGAAAGGCCAGCGGCGACGGCATTATGGTCTGCGACGGCCTGATCGAAATCGCTATATTTCATCACATAGAGAATGGGTGCAAAGGTTTCTTCTAGGACAGGACCTGCCTGCTTCGGCATTTCGACCAATGCTGGCTTCACATAATAGGCCGTGTCCTTGCCAGCTTCGGCAACGCGCTCGCCACCGGCGACGACGCCACCGTGAGCCTTGGCCTCTTCCAATGCCTTCTGCATGCCATCGAAAGCCGCCTTATCGACCAGCGGGCCAACGAGTGCCGAAGTCTCAAGCGGATTGCCGATCGAAACGGAGGCATAGGCCTTCTTCAGGCGCGGAACGAGCTGGTCATAGACGCTGTCATGCACGAAGAGGCGGCGAAGCGTGGTGCAACGCTGACCGGCAGTGCCCATGGCACCGAAGGCGATGGCGCGCAGGGCCATGTCGAGATCGGCAGACGGGCAGACGATACCGGCATTGTTGCCGCCGAGTTCCAGAATGGAGCGAGCAAAACGCTTGGCCAGGCGCGGACCAACATCACGACCCATGCGGGTCGAGCCGGTGGCGGAAACGAGCGGCACCTTGGGATGATCGACCAGCGCTTCACCCACGGTACGGTCACCGATGATGACCTGGCTCAGGCTCTCAGGCGCATCTGCAAAGCGGGTAATGGCACGCTCAAAAATGCCCTGCACCGCAAGTGCCGTCAGCGGTGTCTTTTCCGATGGCTTCCAGACGACCGAGTTGCCGCACACGATGGCAAGGGCAGCATTCCACGCCCAAACGGCAACGGGAAAGTTGAAGGCGGAGATGACGCCGACGACACCCAGGGGATGCCAGGTTTCCATCATGCGGTGGCCCGGACGTTCTGTGGCAATCGTCAGACCGTAAAGCTGGCGCGACAGACCGACTGCGAAATCGCAGATGTCGATCATTTCCTGCACTTCGCCGAGACCTTCCGAGGTGATCTTACCGGCTTCCAACGACACGAGGCGACCAAGGTCATCTTTCGAGGCGCGCAACTCTTCACCCAGCAGGCGCACGAGTTCGCCACGCTTCGGCGCGGGAACGAGACGCCAGACCTTGAAGGCGTCATGGGCCTTCTCGACCACCGCAGCGACATCGCCAGCCGAAACGGTCTGCAAATCGGCAACCTTCTCACCGCTGACAGGGCTGAAAGACGCCATGTCGCCGCCTTGATAAAGCTTTTGCGAAACGCCCATCTTCGCCAGAAGCGCTGCGGCTTCCTTCACGACATCGACTGTGGTTGCTGCTGTGGTCATGGCAATGGCTCCGTGGTTTCTGAAAGGCTGGTAAAATAGCCGTTTCATTCTCTTTCACGATCATATACGGCTTCTAGAGGCCTTTTCCAATGAGGAAAGCACGTAGGTTGATGCGAGAGCGGAATGGACACACGCAGACGGCTCGTCCCTGACATCGTCACTTTGCAGGCTTTCGAATGCGCTGCGAGGCACGGCAACTTCACGCGCGCTGCCGAAGAACTCAACCTGACGCAAAGCGCCGTCAGCCGTCAGATCAGTGATCTGGAAGCGCAGACCGGCATGCTGCTGTTCGAACGTATTCGTCGCCGAGTGGTGCTGTCGGAGGCTGGCCGCAAGTTTTTGCCCGACGTTCAAAGGCTGCTGCACCAGTCCGAGCAACTGATGGTGCGCGCGGTGACCGCCGGTGCGTCCAGCACGTCACTGTCCATCGCGACACTGCCCACCTTCGGCAGCCGGTGGCTGACGCCTCGTCTGCACAAGTTCATGGCCAGCAGACCGGAAACGGTTCTGACCGTGGGGTCACGCTCCCAGCCGTTCGATTTCGACGAGGAAGGCTTCGACATCGCCATTCACTACGGCCAGCCGGTCTGGGCCCATGGCACCTGCACCTTCCTCTGCAATGAGGTCATCGTGCCGGTTGCAAGCCCGGCGCTGCTGTCCACGCGTGCGGTAAAACATCAGGCCGATATGCTCGACGGGCCGCTTCTGCATGTCAGCACGCGCCCCAAACTGTGGACGGAGTGGTTCGAGATGAACGGGCTCGCCTCCGACCAGGCTTATCGCGGAAGCCGGTTCGACCAATTTTCCATGCTGATCGAAGCGGCCACCAGTGGCCTTGGCTTTGCACTTTTGCCTCGATACCTGATCGAAACAGAGCTGAAATCAGGGCTTTTGCAGGTCATCTTCGACGTGCCGCTGCAGACCGAAAACAGCTACTACATCGCCCTGCCCGAGGGCAGGCAGGACAATGCGCTCGCCCGCGCCTTTCAGAACTGGCTTCTGGAGCAGGTCGGAACACCGCTTTAACAACGGCGCGTCACATGTCAGCACATTTCCGGGTCGATGGTGTAGAGTTCGTGGGCTCTGGCAAATCCGCGCAATGCAAACCGCCCGATCGATACCATCAAACCGCGCATATCCTCTGGGCACATGGCGGTGAACTCACGTGACATAACGGTGTCCCGGTCCACCGATCCGCAAAGACCGCTGATACGGCTGACCATGTTGACGGCGGGGCCAACCACGGTGAAATCCAGCCGGTTACGGCTACCGATATTGCCATAGAAAACCTCACCGACGTGAAGGCCGAGATAGACATCGGTCGTCGGCAATCCTTCCATCCTGCGGCGATGGTTGAGAACTGTGAGGTTGGTTCGCATGGTGATTTCTGCCGCCAGCGCCAAGGCACAGCCTGATCGCTGATCGGCATCGCGAAAGATCGCCAGCACGCCATCGCCGATCAGCTTCAACACGCTGCCACCATGGGCATGGACCGCGTCGATGACCAGACCGGCATAGTCGTTGAGAAACGGAATGATCTGATCCGGTTCGGCCCGGTCTGAAATACCTGTGAAATCGCGCAGGTCCGAAAACCAGAGGACGGCATCGATCTTCTCGACCTCGCCACGGGTGATCGTGCCGCTCATGACCTTGCGACCAGCATCGCGGCCCAGATAGAGATCGCTGATGGTGCCGATGATGCGGACACAACAGGCCGCTTTGAAGGCTAGCGCCAGCGTCGGCAGAAGCATGCGCAAGGCCGCAAGCTCGTCGTCGTGAAAGCCTTCGGGATGGCGCGTCAGCCACTGCGAATAAAAGGCGTTCATTTCGCCAATACTGCCGCGATCCGTAAACCGGTGGATCGTCGCCAGATAGTCCGTGTGCCCGGCATCGCGCAGTTCGGCAAGTTTTGGAAACGTCATCTCCTCGCCGAGGTAAAACCGGTGCCGTGCCTCATGCGCATCCTCCTTGATGAGGTGGAAGAAGACAGAGCTTTCCCAGGCCTCCCGCGCCTTGCCGTCATCGGTGAAATCATAAACGCTAGAGGATTCGAACGCGTCATGGCTATCCCAGCGAAAGGCATGGCCTTCAAAATCGGGGTGCAGCGTGTCCATGAGGATGAGTGCCGACGAAATCGAAATGCCCGCCGTATTGCACCGCTCGCAAAAGCCAGACAGCATCGCTTCCTCGCCCAGCCCCTCATAGCCCTGCTGCGACAGCCAGAGTGAAATTTCCGAAAGGCTGGATTGCTGGATCATGGATGCGGGTTTTCCCTGAAATACGCAGCAGAAGATATATCAGATCAACGCATCACAAGCCCTGCGGTGCCTTGGTATCAGCGTCGTTTACAACAATTTCTTGAAATCGTCCGTTGAAAACCGGCTGCACGCTTGGCCCCGACACAGAAGGCGGATAAACAGCTACGCAAATTGCTGTCTGACGCGCAGTGCGGTTGCATACATCCGCCTGCCCTCGTGCCGAAAGGTTTTTCAATGCGTATTGTCATGATTGGTTCTGGTTACGTCGGACTGGTTTCAGGTGCCTGTTTTGCCGATTTCGGTCATGACGTCATCTGCGTCGACAAGATGCCCGAAAAGATCGAGGCGCTGAAAAACGGCCAGATACCGATTTTCGAGCCCGGCCTGGATGCCATCGTCGCCAGCAACGCCAAAGCGGGCCGTCTGTCGTTCACGACCGAACTGAAAAGTGCCGTCGCCGATGCTGACGTGGTGTTCATTGCGGTCGGCACGCCATCGCGCCGTGGCGATGGCCATGCGGATTTGGGCTATGTCTATGCTGCCGCAAAGGAAATCGCGGCTGCCGTCACCGGTTTTACCGTCATCGTCACCAAGTCCACCGTGCCGGTCGGCACCGGTGACGAGGTCGAGCGCATCATCCGCGAGGAAAACCCGAGCGCCGATATTGCCGTGGTCTCCAACCCGGAATTCCTGCGCGAAGGTGCCGCCATCGACGACTTCAAACGCCCTGACCGCATCGTCGTCGGCCTGTCCGACGAACGCGCCCGGCCTGTGATGACCGAGGTCTATCGCCCGCTCTACCTCAACCAGTCGCCGCTGCTGTTTACCACCCGCCGCACGTCGGAACTGATCAAATACGCCGCCAACGCCTTCCTTGCCATGAAGATCACCTTCATCAACGAAATGGCTGATCTCTGTGAAAAAGTCGGTGGCGATATTCAGGATGTGTCGCGCGGCATCGGTCTCGATGGCCGCATCGGTGCAAAGTTTCTGCATGCCGGTCCCGGTTACGGCGGCTCTTGCTTCCCCAAGGACACGTTGGCGCTGGCCAAGACCGCACAGGATTATGATAGTCCCGTTCGTCTGATCGAAACGACCATTGCCGTCAATGATACACGCAAGCGCGCCATGGGTCGCAAAGTGATCGCTGCAGTCGGCGGTGACATCAGAGGCAAGAAGGTTGCGGTTCTCGGCCTCACCTTCAAGCCGAACACCGACGACATGCGCGACAGCCCGGCCATTGCCGTTGTCCAGACCCTGCAGGATGCGGGCGCCAAAGTGACGGGTTACGATCCAGAAGGCATGGCCAATGCCCGGCCTTTGATGGAAGGCATCGAATATGCTGCCGGTCCCTATGAGGCGGCGCAGGATGCGGATGCTGTCGTCATCGTCACGGAATGGAACCAGTTCCGCGCGCTCGACCTCGACCGTTTGAAATCGATCATGACATCACCTGTCCTCGTTGACCTGCGCAATATTTACCGCCCGGACGAGGTAACCGCGCACGGCTTCACCTATGCCGGCATCGGCCGTCCATCGTAAGCGAGGCGAAAACATGCGATATCTGATCACCGGAACGGCGGGTTTCATCGGTTTCCATCTGGCAAAGCGTTTGCTGGATGACGGCCATTTCGTGGTCGGCTTCGATGGCATGACGCAATATTACGATGTTGCGCTGAAGGAAAAACGCCACGCCATTCTGGCTCGCTCCAACGGTTTCAAGGCGCAAATCGGCATGCTGGAAGATGCCGACGCACTGAATCGTGCCGCTGATCTGGCCGAGCCGGAAGTGATCATCCACCTCGCCGCGCAGGCGGGCGTTCGCTACAGCATCGATTGCCCGAAGGATTATGTCAGCTCCAACCTCATCGGCTCCTGGAATATTCTGGAGCTGGCGAAGAACTTGCAGCCCAAGCACCTGCTGCTTGCCTCGACATCCTCGATCTATGGCTCGAATGAAAAGGTGCCCTTCGCCGAAAGCGACCGCGCCGACGAGCCGATGACGATTTACGCTGCCACCAAGAAATCCATGGAACTGATGGCGCATAGCTACGCGCATCTGCACAAGGTGCCGACGACAGCCTTCCGCTTTTTCACAGTCTATGGCCCGTGGGGTCGCCCTGACATGGCACTGTTCAAATTCGTGGATGCGATCTTGAAGGGCCAGCCCATCGACATCTACGGCGAAGGCAAGATGAGCCGTGATTTCACCTATATCGATGATCTGGTCGAAGGCATCGTCAGGCTCAGCCATATCGAGCCATCAGAAGACAATCGCGTCACGGCTGAAGGCGTGACCGACACGCTGTCGAAGCACGCGCCATTTCGAGTGGTCAACATCGGTGGCGGACAACCGGTGGAGTTGATGCGCTTTGTCGAGACCGTCGAAAACGTTCTCGGCCAGAAGGCCACCCGCAACATGCTGCCGATGCAGCAGGGCGACGTACCACGCACCTTTGCTTCGCCAGACCTGCTGCGCGCGCTGACCGGCTACGCACCGGAGATCAATATCGAAACCGGCGTTGCCGCCTTCGTGGACTGGTATCGCAACTGGCAATCCGGCAAGGCCTGATCTCTCAGGCTGCCGGATTTCCGAGTGTCTTTAACTGTTTGCCTCTTCGCCCTCACCAGCCTGCAACAGGCGGGTCAGTTCGGCACAATTCGGGTCGTTTGCATCGAGCAACTGTACCGGTGACGTCCAGCCGAGCGTATAACCAGCCGCCGTCGCGATCGCCCATGACGGGTCTTCGCCAGCGCGCTGCAGCAGCTTTGGCCCCTGCGCCGAGATACATTGCTGGGATTGCTGGATGGATTGCGCAGACGCATTGGCGCCTTGCATACGCTCCTGCACATCGGCCTGAATGGGGTTGAGGACGAAAAGCGTGATGAACCATGCGGCAATATCGGAAAGCATAAAAACCTCTGCACTCGGCGAAGATGTCGGGAAAGGTCCGACATCGTGAAAGCGCCGAGACTTTCACCAGAGGGGCCCGGACCAGCGGGTTGATCCAGATGTGGGAGCGGTTCTGCCCAATTCAAGAGACACGCAACCGATTTCAGCCGCGCGCCCTGCTCTCTAGCGAATTGAGGGTCTCACGGCTTCGTTGCGGCGTCGATCAGCGCATCGAAACGCGGCTTGGCGCGCGCAGGATGAGCAACGGATCTATAGCTCTCCGGCAAAGCCGCATCGCCGACCTTGATCAGCATCACCATGCCCATGCCGTAGTGCGGAGAGCATTTGATGCCGTAATAGCCCTCATGGTCGAAGCTGACCTCCAGCTCTTCGTTGATCTTGCCCTTGAAGCCCTGGGCATCCTCGGGAACCATGCCATCAATGGTCGCGGCATTGTGGCTCTTGTGGGTAGCGATGAACTTGACCTTGTCGCCCGGTTTCAGGTGGAGAAAATCCGGCTCGAACACCATCGAACCCTTCTGCCCCTGATTGAGCATCTTCACCTCGAAGGTTTCGGCAAAAGACGGCGTACCCACAAGAAAGCAGAGCAACAGCGTGGCAAGGAAAATTCTGCGTCCGTTCATGATGCGGTCCTTGGAATGGCGTTGGTGGCATCGCGTGGAGGCCGGTACCGGATATGGCAGCTATCGTCGCCCTCCCGTTCCACATCCACCTCCACGCCGAAGACATCGGCGATCAGATCAGCGGTAAAAACGGTGCAGGGGCGGCCCAGCGCAACGAGCTGCCCGCCCTTCATCACGGCGACGCGGTCGCAGAACATGGCGGCGTGATTGAGGTCGTGGAGAGCAGCGGCAACCGTCAAGCGCTGCTTGCGCACCAGATGCAGCAAGGCGATCTGGTGGCCGATATCCAGATGGTTCGTCGGTTCATCCAGCAGCAGAATGTCTGGCTTTTGCGCCAGCGCCCTGGCGATGTGCAGCCGTTGCCGCTCCCCGCCAGACAAGGTGTGCCACATGCGCTTGGCGAGATGCTGCGCATCGACATCCACCAATGCCTGATCGACAATGGCATCATCGGCAGCGGACCACGGCGACAACGCTCCAATATGAGGTGTGCGACCGAGCTCCACGGCCTGACGGGCATCGATCCGCTCCTGCGTTTCCGCCTGCTGCTCGACCAACGCAATGTGCCGCGCGATATCGCGCCGGTTGAGGCTGTGAATAGGCTTACCGTCCAACGAAACATCGCCGGAACGCGGCTTCTTCAGGCCGCAGAGCAGCGACATCAGGCTCGTCTTGCCAGAACCGTTCGGCCCGACGATCCCCAGAAATTCGCCCGGAATGACGTCAAGACTGACATTCCTGACGATTTCAGTGCCACCGGCAGCCCAGCAAAGGTTTCGTGCCGAAAGCATCATAACGCGCTCCTTCGATGCAAAAGAATGAGCGCGAAAGCAGGGGCGCCGAACAGCGCGGTAATGACCCCGATCGGCAGCACCTGCCCGGTGATCAGCGTCCGCGACACGATGTCAGCCGCGATCATGAAGACAGCACCGATCAATGCAGCAGCGGGCAGCAAGCGTGTGTGGCGTATACCCACGATCATGCGCGCCGCATGCGGGATGACAAGCCCGATAAAGCCGATGGAGCCGACGATACTGACCATGACGGCGGTCATCAACGCGGATATTCCGGCGAGCACGACGTAAACGCGACGAACCGGAATGCCGAGCGATGCGGCAGATTGGGAACCGAATGTGAAAGCATCCAGTGCCCGCGCATGCCACAGACATGTGGCAAAACCGGCAATCGCAACCGGTAGGGCCAGCGATACATCTGTCCAACGCACACCGGAGAGATTGCCGAGCAACCAGAACATGATCCCACGCGCCTGCTCTGCGTTCGCCGCTTTCGTGACGATGAAGGACGTCAAGGCATTGAAAAGCTGCGACCCCGCCACGCCAGCCAGAATGATCGCACTGTTCCCCCGACCCGCCCGCATTGCCAGAAGGCTGACAAGGGTAAATGCAAGAAGCGCACCCAAAAATGCGCCGAGCGGCATGGTGAGCAGACCCGCGCCAAAACCCATGATGGCGACCCCGACCGCGCCCATGGATGCACCTGCCGAAATGCCCAGAATATAGGGGTCCGCCAAGGGATTCCGCAAAAGCGACTGAAGCACGACGCCCGAGACGGCAAGCGCTGCACCACAACAGGCGGCGACAACCGCCCTGCTGAGACGATAGTTCCAGATGACACCCTCATCGATGGCATCCAGTGGATAGCCCGCGTGGAACAGGCGGTTGGCAACCGTCTTGGCGACGACATCCATGGGAATGGATGTCTCGCCGATGGCCGCTCCAAGCCAGAGCGCCAGAAGCAGACACCCGACCGCGATCAACGCGGCACGGGTGAAGATGAAAAAGCCACCCATGGTTTACTTGGCAAGTCCGAGCTGGACGACAGCATCGGCCAGAACTTCGATACCCTCGATAGTGCGGATCGTCGGGTTCATGGCTTGGGCGTCCATTTCAACCACATGACCCTGTTTAACCGCTGGCATGAGGCTCGTCACCGGGTCTTCTTTTAGGAACTTCTCCTTCACCGCAACGTCATCGGCGGGGAAGCGTCTGCGGTCCATCTTCCCCGCCACGATCAGTGTCGGCTGCGACTTGGCTATGGTTTCCCAGCCAACCGTCGGCCACTCCTCTTCGCTATCGATGACGTTGTTGATGCCCAGCGCCGACATGATGTAACCCGGCGCACCGTTCTTACCGGCGACATAGGGATCGATATCCAGCTCTGCACTGGAGAACCAGAACACGGCTGAGAGCTTGCCATCCGCAGTCGCGATTTTCTTGCGGGCAGCAGCCTCGCGGGCCTTCAGGTCGGCGACCAGCGCTTCACCCTTGTCCTGAACATTGAAAATCTGCGCCAGTTCGGTCACTTCCTGATAGATCAGGTCCATGGTGAAGACGCTATGGCGAACACCGTCTCCGCCACCGGAATTGTCCTTGCCGACGCAATCGGCTGGCGATGTGTAGACGGGGATTTTCAGCTCTTCGAACTGCTCGGGCTTGGCAACGATGCCTTCGGGGCCGACATGCCATTGAAACTGTGCCGTCACCAGATCCGGCTTGACGGCCAGAACGCTTTCGAAGCTCGGATCGTTATCGGCGAGACGCTTGACCTTGGCATTTGCCTCTTCATAGCCGTTTAGCACGGGTCCGATCCACACGGCGGTGCCGACGACCTTGTCGGACAGGCCGAGCAAATACAGGATTTCCGTGGTGCTCTGCCCGAGCGACGCCGTGCGCTGAGGTGCCTGCGTGAAGGTCACATCCCGCCCGCAATTCTTAAGCGTCAGCGGATATTGCGTTTCGGAAGCGAAGGATGGCGTGGCCATCATGGCTGCAACCGTGGCAAAGGCGGCAGCGTAGAACGTGTGTCTGAAATGGAGTGTCATGTCCGATAGTCCCCGATCGTCATTGGCGGCCAGAAGGCGCGACCCTGTGAGTATGATGGATCTTCAGCCCGCGCGTGCACGCATGGGGACAATCTGAAACCGGGACATGGCAGATGGAATAAGGCGCTGGGCGCTTGATGCAATCACGACGTCTCCTGTTCCGGGCATCCCCGCCCGTGACCTTGGAATGAAGTTTAGACGGCAGGTCTCCTGGCTCACGAATTTGCGTCTTCACCCACCTTCCCGCGATGTTGCATCGCAGTGGCTTGACGCCTGGAAAAGCGTCAAAGGGTTGGACAATTCGCTCACAGTTGCGGGGGCAGCCACGGCATCGGACACAACACGTCCTCACCGTATTCCCTATTATTCCTCACGATTGCTCGCTTGGAACCGTCACAACCAGATAGACTCATTCAGCACATGCCGTCAAGCAGAGCTTTTGTAATGTTATTACATATCAATGCAAGTGCTTTGTGTATGACCATAAAAAATGGCCGAGAGCATTGTCTCGGCCATTTCCAAACTGCGGCATCCATTTTCTACGATGTCAAACGCGTTACATCGGCGGAACGACACCATTGGTGCCGACCACGACCCGGCCACTCGACAGAGCGCCATCCGTTGCCTTTTCGGACGGGACGAACACTGTCGCACCGGCTTTGATATCGGAGACGGTCGCAGGCGCGAATGTGACGACCGGCGTGCCGTCCGGTATCGAAATCTTCTTTTCGTTGCCCTTATAGGCAACAGTCAAGGTGCGGCCATCGACCGATTTGACGGCGTCGGCAACGGTCGCGTTGGTCATGGTGCTGCTCGGCTTCAGGTCCCAGGCATAACTGCCTTCGCCAGTGCCTTTCATGGCTGCGGGGAAAATCAGCACTTCGAGTGCGCCGTCTCCGCCACTTGCTGTAGGCAGGGAAGCGATGCCGACGTAATCGCCCGGCTTGATGTCATCGACGGATGCCTTGGCGACGCTTGAAACCTGCCAGCCGTCTTTGAGCATGATCTTGGCATTGGCACCCTCACGGGTTTTGACCGACAAAGTCGTACCATCGAGGCTTTCGACTGTGCCGCGCACGCGCACCGCATCTGCGGCCTGTGCCGCGAGGCAGGTTGCGATGGTCAGCACGGTGCTCGTAATCGCTATCGTACAAGTCTTGGAAAAGGATCGCATCTTGGTTTCCTTCAGGCCCAGTCGTCTCAAACCGCCGGTGGGTATGGGCTAAATCCACCAGTGTCATCTTGAGACAGCCCGAAGAATCACGTGCTCGATTCAGGTGTCAAAAGCAACGAAGCCGCCAAACAAGTTTGGCGGCTTCGTTAGGGCACATCAAGGCAGCGTGTAGGCGATCACGTAGTCACCGGGTTTGGTACCGACCGAGCCGTGACCACCCGCCACCATCACCACATACTGCTTGCCGTCATCCATGGCATAGGTCATCGGCGTTGCCTGACCGCCAGCAGGAAGACGTGCTTCCCACAGTTGCTTGCCGGAGGTGAGATCGTAAGCACGCAGATAGTTGTCGACAGCGGCACCCAAGAACGCCACCCCACCCTTGGTGATCATCGGGCCACCGATACCGGGAACGCCGACCTTGAAGGGCAGTGGCAACGGCGTCATGTCATAGACGGTGCCGTTCTTGTGCTTGTAGGCGACATCGCCGGTGCGCAGATCGGCGCCTGCGACGTAACCCCATGGTGGCGCCTGGCAGGGAACGCCGAGCGGTCCGAGGAACGGTCCCATCAACACGCCATAGGGCGCGCCATCGTTACGGTTGAGACCCTGCTCGCTGCCCTTTTCATCCTGCCCCTTCGGCGGAACCTGCGCGCGGGGCACGAGCTGCGATGTGAAAGCCAGATAGGTCGGCATGCCGAACATGACCTGACGCTCTGGATCGACAGCGACGCTACCCCAGTTGAAGGTCCCGAAATTACCAGGATAGATCAACGAACCGTTCACCGATGGTGGTGTGTAGCGGCCTTCGTAGTTCAACTGATGAAACTTGATGCGGCAGGCCAGCTGATCGAACATGGAGACGCCCCACATGTTCTTTTCCTGAAGCATATCAGGCTTGAAGGACAGGGCGGATGTCGGCTGTGTCGGCGCACTGAAATCCTCGGGGATGGCACCGTCAGGTGCCTTTTCTTCGGTCACAGCAAGGATCGGCTCACCACTGCGGCGATCCAGAACATAAATATCGCCCTGCTTGGTTGGACCGACCAGCGCCGGAACCGTCTGCCCATCCTTCTTGGTGATATCCAGAAGAACCGGCTGCGCGGGAACATCCATGTCCCAAAGGTCGTGGTGGACGGTCTGGCGGACCCATTTGTCCTGCCCGGTGTTCACATCCAAAGCCACGATGGAAGAGGAATATTTCTCTACACTCTCGCTCCGACCCATGCCGAGTTGATCCGGAACTTGATTTCCCAGGGGGATGTAGACGAGCCCAAGCGCTTCATCGACGCTGAATACTGACCAGCTGTTGGGAGAGTTGGTCGTATAGGTCTGACCCGGCTGAAGCGGTTGGGTCTGCGACGGGTTTCCAGAATCCCAGTTCCAGACCAAGGCACCGGTATTCACGTCAAACGCCCTGATGACACCGGATTGCTCCTGCGTCGAATAGTTGTCGTTGACGGCACCGCCGATGATGATCTTGTTGCCCGCAATGGCAGGTGGGGATGTGGAATAGTAGTAACCGGCAGGATTATATTTCATGCCAGCTTCAAGATGCAGCGTACCCTGGTCGGCAAACGAGGTGCAGACCTGTCCGGTCCCAGCATCGAGCGCGATCAGGCGTGCATCCGATGTCGGAAGGTAAACACGGGCGGCACAGGCAGCGCCAGCCTGTGCGGTTGGATCGGCATAGTATGTCACGCCACGGCATGTCTGGTGCTGGCGATCAGGGTTCATGCCAGCATTAGGATCGTACTTCCACTTTTCCTTGCCGGTCGCCGCATCAATGGCAATTGCCCAATTGTGCGGGGTGCAAAGATAAAGCGAATTGCCGACCTTGAGCGGCGTCACCTGGTAGGTGGTTTCACCGACATCTTCAGGCTTCTTTACGTCGCCGGTCTGGTAACGCCAGGCTTCCTTCAGCCCGCCAACATTGGTGGCATTGATCTGCGCCAAAGGCGAATAACGCTGGCCATATGACGTGCGTCCATACTGGTGCCATTCATTATCCGGCACGTCATTGCCATAGGATGGCGACGCCGTGACGATCTCCTCGGGAAGATTGCCTTCGAGATCATTCGGGTTCTGCGTCATCGCAAATGCCGCAGCACCCACGGAAACGAGAACGGCCGTCAGAAGTGGAACGGCGTTGGCGCCATAGGAAATGCCGGTCGGGCTGGTAAAGCCGAGCGGCTTCCTGATCCAAGGCATCAACAGCCACATGCCGACGACGATGATGAAGCCACCGCGTGGTCCAAGCTGCCACCAGTCGAAACCGACTTCCCATAGTGCCCACAAAAGCGTGGCTACGACGAAAGCGGCATAAAAATGTAATGCCGCCTTATTTCTCTGAAACAACAGAACAGCGGTTACCACAAATGCGATACCTGCCAATGCGTAATAAAAGCTTCCGCCCAGCATAACGAGCTGCGAACCAAAGCCGAAAATTGCAAGTCCAATAAGCGTCAGGACGACTGCAGTTGATGTCACTGCCATAAAAAGCCCCCGGTGGTCTCCCAGCCGGTGAAACGGGATCAGGTCACAAAAGTTCCTGAAAAAATCACGCTTTCGCCATTTTTCGGAAATCGTTGAAAGCGTCGGTCATTTCATCGTGCGTTTTGCGTGAGGCGATCAGTGCAGCCAGCAAGATGCGCGCCTGTCCCGCCCGCAGGCTGCGAGAATGAATGGCACCGGCTGCGCCCAGATCGTGCCCGCCGCCGCCACCGCCATAACCAGCGAGCAATTGCCCCACCGGCACACGGCTGGAAACGATTACAGGGACGTCTGCATTCTTGCACCTTTTTACCGCCTCAACGATGCGCGTATTGGCGTTGCCCGAACCGAGTGCGGCCAGCACGATGCCCTTTGCGCCTGCGCTCAGACTGGCATCGATATGGGTCGCGTCGCAACCGGGATAGATCGCCACGATGTCAACCCGCGTATCAGCCACATCCGCGGTGAATTGCGGGCTTTGCGGACAGTCGCAGTGGCCGGAGAGATCGAAGGCATCCGGCTCATCGGACGAGCGCTTGTAAAGGCTCCATGCGGGCAACAGACGGCCAGCGAAACAGAGCAGAACGCCCTTGTCGCGGTTGGATTGATCACTGGCAGCCGCAATGGCATCGGCAAGATTGGCCGGGCCGTCGGTGCGCGGATGATCTGCGGTGAATTGCGCACCGGTGAAGATCACAGGTTTGGACAGGTTATGCTGGAGATGCACCAGAAGTGCGCTCTCCTCCATGGCATCGGTGCCATGGAGAATGACGATGCCCGCAACGTCAGGATCGGCCAGTTCCCGGCCCACGGCATCACTGATTTGCTGCATGTCGGCGATGGTGAGGCTGGACGAATCCTTGGCCATGAGTTCAACGGGCTTGATCGCCACCGTCTCGTCGCACACGCCGGAAATCAGTGTTTCGCCGCTGAGCGATGGTTTTGCGGCACCGCTCTCGTCGCGTTTGCTGGCGATTGTACCGCCGGTGGCGATGACGGCCACCAGCATTTTGGATGTCACACTCTTCACGTCTGTCCCCGCGCAACCGCGCTTTTCGCCGCATCGGCTTTGGCCAGTTCGTGGATACGGTGGCGCAACATGTACCAGCCCGCAACCAGCGCCGGGGCAATGATGATGAGCGAACCGACCGTCCACGTCCCGGCAGGATAATCCAGTGCCATCAGCACCAGCACAGCGAAGAGGAAGACAAGCGTCAATATGCCTGTATAAGGCGCGCCGAACATTCTGAAATCAGGACGGTTCATTTCCCCCCGCCGCGACAGATGCCACAGCTTGAGCTGACATAACACGATGACACCCCACGCGCAAATGATGCCCAGCGCCGAAAGGTTCAGTGCGATCTCGAAGGCCGCAGCCGGAACGACGGCGTTGAGAATGACGCCGATTACGGTAACGACTGCCGTAACGGCGATGCCACCATAGGGCACGCCCGCCTTGTTCATCTTGGCCAATGCCGCCGGTGCCGACCCCGAAACCGCCATGGAATGCAGGATGCGGCCAGTCGAATACAGGCCCGCATTCAGCGATGACAGAACCGCTGTCAACACGACGAGGTTCATGATGATATCGGCACCTTCGATACCGATCGAGCCGAAGAAGGTCACGAAAGGGCTCTCGCCGCCCTTATAAGCCGTGTAGGGCAACAGCAGCGACAGCAGCAGCACAGAGCCGACATAAAACACCAGAAGGCGGAACACCACGGTGCGGATGGCGCCCGGAATGACCTTGCGCGGATCTTCTGTTTCCCCTGCCGTCGTGCCGATCAACTCGATCGAGGCGTAGGCAAACAGCACCCCCTGAATGATGATAAACGCAGGCAATATGCCGTTGGGGAAAAAGCCGCCATTGTCGGTAATCAGGCTGAAGCCCGTGACATGGCCTTCGATCGGCGTTCCGAAAATGACGAAGTAGATGCCGACGACGAGGAATGTTGCGAGCGCAATGACCTTGATCAGGCTGAACCAGAACTCAAGTTCCCCGAACACCTTTACCGACAGCATGTTCATGCCTAGTACGATGACGAGCGCGCCGAGTGCAAAGACCCATTGGTCGACGCCCTGCAACCAGGGCACATATTGTTTGAAGAAATTCATGTAGATGGCGACAGCCGTCACATCGGCCACCGAAGTCATGGCCCAGTTCAGCCAGTACATCCAGCCAACGGCGAAGGCCATTTTCTCCCCGTAGAATTCGCGGGCGTAGGACACGAAGGAGCCGGAAGACGGGCGATGCATGATCAGTTCGCCGAGCGCCCGCAGCACCAGAAATGCGAAAAAGCCGCAGATGGCATAGACAAAGATCAAGGCCGGGCCGGCAACGGCCATGCGCCCACCGGCACCCAAAAACAGGCCGGTTCCGATGGCACCGCCAATCGCGATCATCTGGATTTGACGCGGTTTCAGCGCCTTGTGGTAACCCAGATCTTCCTGAATTTCGACCCGACCTTTTTGGTCGGTATGATTGGAATTGTTCACTGACATCGCCCCTCCCTAGAGCTTCTCGCCGCCACAGAATCTGCTCCGTAAATGGGAACGATCTAGCCTCCCCGGAACCGGCGGCATGAGTATCACAGCGCTTGGAAAACAAGCGACTTCTGTAATGCTGTAAGACAGATTAAATTTCAATACTGGCGTTCCCGCATCCCGTCAACCCACAATTACGGCCGTTGACGGAGCGCCAACACAGGCGTAAGCCTTTCTAAATCTGTCAAGCAGCATTACAGATATCTGGAGGAAATTGCGATGCGTAAGGAATACGATCTGCTGGGTGCGAAGGACATTCCATCTGAAGCCTATTGGGGTGTGCATACGGCGCGCGCGGCAGAGAATTTTCAAATCACCGGAACGACCATCGGTCGCTACAGCTACATCATTCGCGGGCTGGCCTTCGTGAAAGAAGCCGCAGCACGCGCCAACAGTGAGCTCGGCCTACTGGATACGGACAGGTTGAATGCCATCGTGCAGGCTTGCCGGGAAATTCGCGACGGCGCCTTGCATGAGCAATTCATCGTCGATGTCATTCAGGGTGGTGCAGGCACCTCCACCAACATGAACGCAAACGAGGTCATCGCGAACCGTGCTCTTGAAATTCTGGGGCACGCGAAGGGCGACTATGCGCATCTGCACCCGAATGATCATGTCAATCTCAGCCAGTCGACCAATGACGCCTACCCGACAGCAATCAATGTTGCTCTGATCGAGGCCATCGATGAGCTTGCGGCGTCCATGCTGGTCCTTCAGGATGCCTTCGAGCGCAAGGCGAAGGAATTCGATGGCATTCTCAAGGTCGGTCGCACGCAACTTCAGGACGCTGTACCGATGACGCTCGGTCAGGAGTTCCGCACCTTCGCAATCATGCTGGGGGAAGACCGCCTACTGCTGATCGAATCCGCCGCATTGCTGCACGAGATCAATCTGGGCGCCACCGCGATCGGCACACGGCTCAATGCCCCTGCCGGATATGCCGAGGTTGCCTGCAAACATCTAGTGGAACTGACCGGTCGCCCGCTGGTCACTGCTGCCGATCTCATCGAGGCGACGCAGGACCCCGGTGCCTTCGTGCATCTGTCCGGCGTGCTGAAACGGGTTGCCGTCAAACTGTCCAAGACTTGCAACGATCTTCGGCTACTGTCATCGGGCCCTCGCGCAGGCATCGGCGAAATCAACCTGCCGCCGGTTCAGGCCGGGTCCAGCATCATGCCGGGCAAGGTCAATCCGGTCATCCCAGAAGTGGTCAACCAGGTGGCTTTCGCCGTGATCGGCAATGACATTACCATCACCATGGCAGCCGAAGGCGGGCAGCTTCAGTTGAACGCCTTCGAACCCATCATCGTCAAATCCCTCTCCGAAAGCATTTCGCAGCTGAGCGCAGCCTGCCGCACGCTGGCGGACCGGTGCGTCGATGGCATCACTGCCAATATCGACATCATGGCGCAAAGACTTGAGCAGTCCCTCGGCATCGCCACCGCCCTCAACCCGCTGATCGGCTATTACGCCGCAACGCAGGTGGCGCAGGAAGCGCTGGCCTCCGGGCGAACCGTTCCAGAGGTCGTCATGGAGAAAGGCTATGTCACCGCCGAACAACTGATGGAAGCACTGAGACCGGAACGACTGGCAAACCTGCCCGTGCTGGCCGTGACGCCCTCGGAGACTGTCGAGAAGGCGCTTTAACGCGGCTGTTCTTCACCGATGATCGACGTCACCACCTGCTTGACCTGTCCGAGATGCGCTTCCATCGCACTTCGGGCAGTCTCGCCTGAACCGACGGCAATGGCCTCGGCAATCAGCCGATGCTCGACGTTGGAAGCGATGCGGCGATGCGCCATGATGTTGAGCAGTTCCGACTGCTGGCTGAGCGAATCGCGGGCATCCGCAACGACCTTGGCAAACAGCGAGTTGCCGGAGGCCTCTGCGATGGCGCTGTGAAACTCCGAGTCCAGCTTGACCCATTTGTGCGGGTCTTCCTGAACGTCCATCGCGTCGCACAACTTGAGAATACGGGTCATCTGCTCAGCGCTGCGCCGCACGGCCGCCCAACCGGCAGCGGGCACTTCGATGAAGGGCCGGGCCTCGATGAGATCGCGGGCAGAATAACCACGATACGTCAGCTCGCGGCTTGGCTGGTCGGTAACCACGAAGGTTCCGCTGCCGGTGCGGGTCTGGGTCATGCCCAGCGTTTGCAACGACCGCAGTGCCTCGCGAACGATCGGGCGGCTGACGCCATACTTCTCGGCAAGATGCGTTTCTGCTGGCAAACGTGTGCCCACGACCAATCGCCCTGAGACAATGGCCTGTCGCAAATCTTCAAAGACCGATTCCGCCGCACTTTTTCGACTAATCGGATTTGTTTTGGATAAAAAGTCCGCCCCAGCACTCATGTCATGACATTTTCTAAAGCCGGGTTGGTTGTCAAGGCACGGTGAGAGGAGACCAATGTTAAAATGCAAAAGAAGTATTTCGATATGCCTATTTTATAGGCCGGATGAAAAAGATTGCATTTCGTTATGCGCTGCGTCATCTATGCGCTCATGACGATCCGTGATCTGACCATTCTTGTCATTGATGAAAACGCTATTCGCGCCTCCATTATCGAGGAAGGATTGCGAGAGGCGGGGCATGACCGCGTGACTGTCATCCACGAAGTCCATGGCGTAGCACGCATCATCGACACGCTCTGTCCCGACGTCATCGTCATCGACATCGAAAATCCCAACCGGGACATGATGGAACATTTGTTTCAACTGACCCGCACCGTGGGACGACCCATCGCCATGTTCGTGGATCGCTCCGACACAGCCTCCATCGAAGCCGCAGTCGAAGCGGGTGTGTCCGCCTATATTGTCGATGGGCTCAAGAAAGAGCGCGTCAAACCCATCCTCGATATGGCCGTCAGCCGTTTCAACGCCTTCAGCCGCCTGAAACGGGAGCTCGCCGATGCCAAATCTGCACTGGAGGACCGCAAGATCGTCGAGCGCGCCAAGGGCATTTTGATGAAGATGCGCGGCCTGTCCGAAGAGGAAGCTTTTGCACTTTTGCGCCAGACGGCGATGAACGAAAAGAAAAAACTGTCCGAGATCGCGCAAAGCGTGGTCACGGCTGCCGGTTTGCTGATGTGAGCGGCGAGAAGGACAGGAAAGGAAGCATAGGACATGACGACCATCGTCAGCGAGACACCGGAAAGCGGCAGCGCAGACAGCGCGCCAGCTCTGATTGGCAATGACCGCCAACGCATTTTGCGCGCAGGCTTCATTCCGCTTGTCGACGCATCCGTGCTGATCGCCGCTGCGGAATTCGGCTTTGCTGAACGGGAAGGCTTGCAACTCGACCTCGTAAAAGACGTGTCCTGGGCCAATGTACGAGACCGTCTGGCGTTTCGGCAATTCGATATCGCCCACATGCTCTCGCCCATGCCGGTCGCTTCGATGCTGGATCTGGGCTCCAACCCCTCCCCCACCATCACGCCGTTTTCGCTCGGGCGGGGCGGCAATGCGATTACGCTGTCGACACGGCTTTTTGCGCGTATGCGCGAGGTGGCAGGAATTTCAGAAACAGCAAGCGCGTTGGATAATGCCAAGGCACTGAAAACGCTTCTCGATGACATGCGCACACGCGGCGAAACCGCGCCGACCTTCGGTGTGACCTACCCGTTCTCATCGCACAATTACGAATTCCGCTATTGGCTGGCGGCTGGTGGCATCAACCCTGACAAGGACGTGAAACTCGTCGTCGTGCCGCCGCCACTCACCTCCGATGCGCTGGCCGCTGGCGCAATCGACGGCTTTTGCGTCGGCGCACCCTGGAATATGATGGCGATCGAACGCGGCATCGGCCGCATCGTTGCCGCCAAACAGGACATCTGGCCATCGGCACCAGAGAAGGTCGTCGGCATGCGACCGGAATGGGCGGATGCGCAACCCGAAGCCGTTTCGCGTCTTCTGGTGGCACTGGATGCGGCTGCGCGCTGGTGTGACGATAGGGAAAACCACGGCGCTTTGGCCGAGACATTGGCGGATGCGAAATACATCGCCGCTCCCGAGGAGATCATTCGCCAAGTGCTGGCTGGACGCTTCAGTGTCGATGCCCAGGGCAACCAGCGCGTCATTGAGCGCTATTTCACCTTCCATGACAATTTCGCCAATTACCCACGCAAGAGCCAGGCGTTATGGATCTACAGCCAGATGATCCGCTGGGGACAGGCCAACTTCACGCAGGAAGCTGCTCATGCTGCGGCATCGGCCTATCGCAGCGATCTTTACCGCGACGCTCTGGGTACCAACAACGCACCGCCTGAGTCCGATATGCGCATCGAAGGCGATACGGATGGCGACCGCTTTATGGATGGCCATGTCTTCGACCCGGGCATGATTGAGGCCTATGTGAAAGGCTTCGCAGTCAGTGCAGGCAATCTCGGATCGGCCAGCCCCGAAGACGCCTGATTGTAACGCGATGCACAAATGCTGCGCATCGAAAAAGCTTCTCAGACATCAGCTGCGCAAAATATGAGCCGTCAATTTCACGATTAAATTTTGAACAACGCTCTGAAAATTTAGAAATAACGCTTTCATATCAGTTTCTTATTTCCTCATCTAACGAACTGGCACAGCGTTTGCTTTGTATAAAACACTCGGTCAACGGCGATCGAGGATAAAAGCGCTTCACTGCTGCTTACCAACGACACTGACGTCGCAAGGTTTTTGCTGACCGGGACCTCCCTCCCGGCAAACGCAATCTCCGAGCGGCGTTTTTTTATTTTTACTTTTCGCAAACAAGCGCCGGATCGGCGGATCAAAAATGGGGAACATGCGAATGAAACCGACATTCACCGGCAATCTGAGCCGCCGCAGCATGCTGAAGACCACCGCTACCGCCGCCCTGATCACCGCCATGAAATCCGCCTTCCCATCCGGTGCATTTGCGGCAACTGCCGCGCCTGAAGTGACCGGTACGAAACTCGGCTACATCGCGTTGACCGATGCAGCGCCGCTGGTCGTTGCCGCCGAAAAAGGCCTTTTCGCAAAGTATGGCATGCCGGATGTGGAAGTTGCCAAGCAGGCCTCCTGGGGTGCGACCCGCGACAATCTCGTTCTGGGCGGCGCATCCAACGGCATCGATGGCGCGCATATTCTCACCCCCATGCCCTACCTCATGCATACCGGTAAGGTGACGCAGAACAATGTGCCCGTGCCGATGGCGATCCTCGCCCGCCTCAACCTCGACAGCCAGGGCATTTCGGTTGCCAAGGAATATGCCGACACCGGCGTGCAGATCGATGCATCCAAGCTGAAGGCAGCCTTCGAGAAGAAGAAGGCCGAAGGCAAGGAAATCAAGGCGGCCATGACGTTTCCCGGCGGCACGCATGATTTGTGGATCCGCTACTGGCTCGCGGCTGGCGGCATCAACCCGGACAAGGATGTCTCCACCATCGTCGTTCCGCCACCGCAGATGGTTGCCAACATGAAGGTTGGCAACATGGATGTGTTCTGTGTGGGCGAGCCGTGGAACGAGCAGCTGGTCAACCAGGGCATCGGCTTTACAGCCTGCACGACCGGTGAGCTTTGGAAGGGACACCCCGAAAAGGCGCTCGGCATGCGCGCCGACTGGGTGGAAAAAAACCCGAATGCCGCAAAGGCCATCCTCATGGCCGTGATGGAAGCCCAGCAATGGTGCGACAGCATGGACAACAAGGATGAGATGTCGGCCATTCTGGGCAAGCGCCAATGGTTCAACGTTCCGCCAAAGGACGTGCTGGGTCGCCTGAAGGGTGACATCAACTATGGCAATGGCCGCGTGGCCCACGGCACCGATCTGCAGATGAAGTTCTGGAAGGACGGTGCATCCTATCCGTTCCAGAGCCATGACAGCTGGTTCATCGCTGAGAATGTCCGCTGGGGCAAGTTTGCGCCCGATACCGACATCAAGGCGCTGGTCTCCCAGGTCAACCGCGAAGACCTGTGGCGCGAAGCCGCCAAGGAACTGGGTGTGGCCGCAAGCGATATCCCGACCTCCAAATCCCGCGGCAAGGAAACCTTCTTCGATGGCAAGACCTTCGACCCGGAAAACCCATCCGCCTATCTCGACAGCCTCTCGATCAAGGCCGCCTCTTAAAACGCGACAGGATAAGATCATGACCGCAACTGCCCGCAAGACAGACAGCATGGCAACGGCCAGCGCCATCCCGAAGAGCGGCACCGTCATTGCCATGGAACGCCGCCAGGCAAAGGGCTTCAACCCCGGAAAGATTGCGGGCGCGATTGCCCGCAACGTTCTTCCCCCACTTGTCGTGCTGGTTCTGCTGCTCGGCATCTGGCAGGCGCTCTGTTCCACCCCCGGCGCAACGTTGCCTCCACCAAGCCAGGTGTTTCAGGAAAGCTATGACCTGATCGTCTATCCCTTCTTCGTCTATGGTTCGCAGGATATCGGGCTGGGCTGGCGGGTGCTGATTTCGCTGGAGCGTGTGGCCTATGGCTTCGGGCTTGCCGCTGTTGCAGGCGTCATCCTCGGTGCCATCGTCGGTCAGTCCATCTGGGCGATGCGCGGTCTCGACCCGATCTTTCAGGTGCTGCGCACGGTGCCGCCCTTAGCATGGCTGCCGCTGTCGCTGGCCGCCTTTCAGGACAGCAATCCCTCCGCCATTTTCGTGATCTTCATCACATCCATCTGGCCCGTCATCATCAACACCGCCGTTGGCGTGCGCAACATTCCGCAGGATTACCGCAACGTGGCGCAGGTGCTGCGGCTGAACCAGCTGGAGTTCTTCTACAAGATCATGCTGCCATCCGCCGCCCCTTACATCTTCACGGGGTTACGCATCGGTGTCGGCCTGTCGTGGCTTGCCATCGTCGCCGCCGAAATGCTGACCGGTGGCGTCGGCATCGGCTTCTTCATCTGGGATGCGTGGAATTCCTCGCGCCTGCCCGACATCATCGTCGCCCTCGCTTACATCGGCGTCGTCGGCTTCGTGCTGGACAAGCTGGTGGCGGCGCTGGGCAACATCGTCACCCGTGGCGCAGCGGCGAATTGAGGAGGAGATCCATATGAACGCCTATCTCAAGCTCGATAACATCGACAAGTATTTCGACAAGGGCGGCAGCCGCGCCGAGGTGCTGAAGGGCATCAACCTCACCATTGGCAAGGGCGAATTCGTCTCGGTCATCGGCCATTCCGGCTGCGGCAAGTCCACCATGCTGAACCTCATCGCAGGGCTGACCAAGGTTTCCTCCGGAGTCGTCCTACTGGAAAACCGCGAGGTAAACGAACCCGGCCCGGAACGCGCCGTGGTGTTTCAGAACCACAGCCTGCTGCCGTGGCTGAGCGTTTACGAGAACGTAAATCTCGGCGTCGAAAAGGTCTTCCGCTATTCAAAGACCAAGGCAGAGCGGCACGAATGGGTCATGCGCAATCTCGACCTCGTGCAGATGGCCCATGCCAAGGACAAGAAGCCATCGGAAATTTCCGGCGGTATGAAGCAGCGCGTGGGCATTGCCCGTGCGCTGGCGATGGAGCCGAAAATTCTGCTGCTGGACGAGCCCTTCGGCGCGCTGGATGCACTGACCCGCGCCCATTTGCAGGATGCTGTCATGGAAATCCATGCCCGTCTTGGCAACACCATGGTCATGATTACCCATGATGTGGATGAGGCCGTTCTGCTGTCTGATCGCATCGTCATGATGACCAACGGTCCTGCCGCCCATATCGGCGAAATTCTCGATGTGCCGCTGCCAAGGCCGCGCCACCGCATCGAGCTTGCATCCGACCGAACCTACCTCAAATGCCGCGAAGCCGTGTTGAAGTTCCTCTATGAACGTCATCGCTTCGTCGAAGCTGCGGAGTAATCCCATGACAGAAAAACTTGTCATCATCGGAAACGGCATGGCCCCCGGCCGCATGCTGGAAGAACTCTTCGAGAAAACACCGGGCCAATACCAGGTCACGATTTTCAACGCCGAGCCTCGCGTCAATTACGACCGCATCATGCTCTCGCCGGTGCTGTCGGGTGAGAAGTCCTATGAGGACATCATCATCCATGGTGATGGCTGGTATATCCAGCACGGCATTACGCTCTATAAGGGTCACCGCATTGTCAATATCGACCGCGCGGCGAAGACGGTAACGTCAGATCATGGGGTCACCGAAAGCTATGACAAGCTGGTCATCGCCACCGGCTCCGTTCCCTTCATCATTCCCGTTCCCGGCAAGGATCTGCCCGGCGTCATCACCTATCGCGATTTGGATGACGTGGATGCCATGCTGCTGGCGGCGCAATCCCGCGCCAAGGCCGTCGTTATCGGCGGCGGGTTGCTGGGGCTGGAGGCCGCAGCCGGTCTTTCCATGCGCGGCATGGACGTGACCGTGCTGCATGTGATGCCAACGCTGATGGAGCGCCAGCTCGATCCGGCAGCGGGTTACCTCCTGCAAAAAGCGATGGAAGATCGCGGCATCAAGGTCATTACCAAGGCCAATACCAAGCAGATCGTCGGCACCGACAAGGTCGAGGGCATTGAGCTCGACAATGGCACCATCATCCCCGCCACGCTGGTAGTGATGGCGGTTGGTATCAGGCCTAATATCGGCCTTGCGAAGGACGCAGGCCTTGCCGTCAATCGCGGCATCGTCGTGGATGCGGGTATGCGCACATCGGACGGCGATATTCTCTCCGTCGGTGAATGCGCCGAAGTTGATGGTATGGTCTATGGCCTCGTCGCCCCGCTCTATGAAATGGCACGGGTTGCCGCCTCGCATCTGGCGGGTGACACGACACCTGCCTTCGTGCATGCGGACACACCGACGAAGCTCAAGGTTACCGGCATCAACCTCTTCTCCATCGGTGACTTCGCCGATGGCGATGACCGCGAGGAAATCGTGCTGCGCGATGCCACCGCAGGCGTCTACAAGCGCGTGATCCTCAAAGACAACCGCATTATCGGCACGGTCCTCTACGGTGAAACCTCTGACGGAGCCTGGTTCAACGACCTGAAGAAAAAGGGCGTCGACATCTCGACCATGCGCGACACTCTCATTTTCGGCCAGTCCTATCAGGGAGGGTCCCCACTGGACCCTATGGCGGCCGTTGCAGCCTTGCCGGATGATGCGGAAATCTGTGGCTGTAACGGCGTTTGCAAGGGCAAGATCACCTCGACCATCACCGGCAAGGGGCTGACCTCGCTGGACGATGTGCGCGCCCACACCAAGGCCTCGGCATCCTGCGGCTCCTGCACGGGCCTTGTGGAACAGTTGATGACACTGACGCTGGGCGACAGCTACAACCCGGCAGCCGTGCAGCCCATGTGCAACTGCACGGAGCTTGGACACGACGACGTGCGCCGTCTGATCAAGGCCAAGGGTCTGAAAACCATCCCTGCCGTCATGCAGGAACTGGAATGGAAAACCTCCTGTGGCTGCGCCAAATGCCGCCCGGCGCTGAACTACTATCTCGTGTCCGACTGGCCGGATGAATATGCAGACGATTACCAGTCGCGCTATATCAATGAGCGTGTCCACGCCAACATCCAGAAAGACGGCACCTATTCCGTCGTGCCGCGCATGTGGGGTGGCGTGACCAATGCCAACGAATTGCGCGCCATCGCTGACGTTGTCGACAAGTTCGAGATACCCATGGTGAAGGTGACAGGCGGCCAGCGTATCGATCTCTTAGGCATCGAAAAGGAAGACCTGCCCGCCGTCTGGGCCGATCTCGGCAAAGCCGGTTTCATCTCCGGTCAGGCCTATGCCAAGGGCCTTCGCACCGTCAAAACCTGCGTCGGATCGGACTGGTGCCGCTTCGGCACGCAGGATTCGACAGGCTTTGGCATTCGCGTCGAAAAATTCATGTGGGGTTCCTGGACGCCCGCCAAGCTGAAGCTTGCCGTCTCGGGCTGCCCGCGCAACTGCGCAGAAGCAACGTGCAAGGATATCGGCGTGATCTGCGTGGACAGCGGCTATGAAATCCACTTCGCCGGTGCCGCCGGTCTCGACATCAAGGGGACGGAAGTTCTGGGCCTCGTCAAAACCGAGGACGAGGCGCTGGAGCATATAGTGGCGCTGACGCAGATGTACCGCGAACAGGGCCGTTACCTGGAGCGCATCTACAAATGGGCCAAGCGCATCGGTTACGACGAAGTTCGCCGCCAGATCATGGGTGATGCCGAAAAGCGCAAGGCTTACTTCGACCGCTTCGTCTTCAGCCAGAAATTCGCGCAGGTCGATCCCTGGTCGGAGCGCGTATCGGGCGAACACAAGCACGAGTTCAAACCCATGGCGACCATCGGCTTCAACCAAGCCGCAGAGTGACCGACCGCCGCAAGGCGTGACGGACGCTAAGGGCAGTCGGGTGGGCGGAAAGAGGAGTTTCCGCCCACCCGGGATATCATCGACAAGGACAGGATGAACGCAATGAACTGGGTCGATATAGGCGACATCTCCGACATTCCCCTGCGCGGCGCACGCTGCGTGAAAACGCCCTCCGGCAAGATTGCGGTGTTCCGCACGGCGGACAACGATGTCTATGCCATCGAAGACCATTGTCCGCACAAGGGCGGTCCGCTCAGCCAAGGCATTGTCCACGGCGCATCGGTCACATGTCCGCTGCACAACTGGGTCATCTCGCTGGAAACCGGCAAGGCGCTGGGTGCCGACGAAGGCGCGGTGCGCACCATCCCCGTTCGCAACGTAGACGGCAAACTGTCGATATCAATCGAAAGCCTCATGATCGCGGCGGAGTGAGCATGGCACAAGAGGTCAAGACCACCTGCCCCTATTGCGGCGTCGGCTGCGGCGTGATTGCCAGGATCGAAGACGATGGTGCTGTCTCCGTCAAAGGCGATCGCGATCACCCCGCCAATCTGGGACGGCTCTGTTCCAAGGGCTCGGCGCTGGCCGAAACCATCGATCTCGACGGACGCCTGCTCTATCCACAGGTGGATGGCGAGCGGGCAACATGGGAGAGCGCACTTGATCTCGTAGCCTCGAAATTTTCGGACGCCATTGCCGAACACGGACCAGACTCCGTCGCCTTCTACGTCTCCGGCCAATTGCTGACGGAAGATTATTATGTCGCCAACAAGCTGATGAAGGGCTTCATCGGTTCGGCCAATATCGATACCAATTCACGCCTGTGCATGTCCTCCTCCGTTGCAGGCCATCGCCGCGCTTTCGGTTCGGATACGGTGCCGGGTCTCTACGAGGATATATTCGAGGCCGATCTCGTCATTCTCACCGGCTCCAATCTGGCATGGTGCCACCCGGTCATCTACCAGCGTCTCGCCGCTGCCAAGGCCGAGCGCCCGGATATGCGCATCGTCGTCATCGACCCGCGCCGCACCATGAGCTGCGATATCGCCGACATGCATCTGGCCATCCGCCCGGATGGCGATGTGGCGCTGTTTACCGGCCTTCTGGCACATCTCGCCAACGGTCCCGCTATTGACCGTGCCTATGTCGAGAGCTTCACAAACGGATTCGATGCCGCCGTTCAATCCGCTGCGGAATACGGCCTCCCCGAAATTGCAGATGCCACGGGGCTGACCATTGCCGAACTCATCCAGTTCTACGAACTCTTTGAGCGCACGGAAAAGACCGTCACCTGCTACAGCCAGGGCGTCAACCAGTCGGAAAGCGGCACGGACAAGGTCAACGCCATCATCAACTGCCATCTTGCAACCGGCCGCATCGGCAGGCCGGGCATGGGACCGTTTTCACTGACCGGCCAGCCCAACGCCATGGGAGGCCGCGAAGTCGGCGGTCTCGCCAATATGCTGGCGGCCCACATGGCCATCGAAAATGCCGGTGATCGTGACCGCGTCAAGCGTTTCTGGAATTCACCCGTCATTGCCGACAAACCGGGCCTTAAAGCCGTGGACCTGTTTCAGGCTGTGGCCGATGGGAGCATCAAGGCGCTGTGGATCATGGCCACGAACCCCGTGGTCTCCATGGCCGATGCCAGCGCCGTCGAAGCCGCATTGAAAACCTGCCCTTTCGTCGTCGTGTCAGACATGTTCGCGACCACCGACACGGCACAATACTCCCATGTCCTCCTTCCCTCGCTCGGCTGGGGCGAAAAAGACGGAACGGTCACGAACTCGGAACGTCGCATTTCCCGCCAGCGCGGCTACCTTCCCGCACCGGCAGAGGCAACCGCAGACTGGTGGCAATTGGCGCAGGTCGGTCAGCGCATGGGGTTTGCCGAAGCATTTGATTACACCTGCCCAGTCAATATCTTCAAGGAACATGCCAATCTCTCCGCCTTCGAAAATAACGGGTCGCGTGATTTCGATATCGGCGCATATTCCGCACTGACAAAGCCAGCCTATGACGGCCTGTCACCGTTCAACTGGCCGCAGCCATTATCTGGGACCACGCAAACCACACGTTTCTTTGCAGACGGAAAATTCTATCATGCCGATGGCAAGGCCCGCTTCGTCAGCACCGCCCTGCCACAAACATCCCGCATCGACGCTGATTTCCCGTTGACCCTCAACACGGGCCGCATCCGCGACCAGTGGCACACCATGACGCGCACGGGAAAAAGCGCCCGCCTTTCGTCCCACATCGCCGAGCCCTTCGTGGAACTGCATCCGCGCGATGCCATGGAAGCTGGCATCAACAGTGCCGATCTCGTGGAAATCGAAAGCCCGCTCGGCAGGATCATCGTGCGGGCGCTGGTAACGGACCGGCAGGCGCGCGGCAATCTCTTCGTGCCCATGCATTGGAATGACCAGTTTGCCGCCAATGCCCGCGTCGACAGGCTGGTGCCATCCGTAACCGACCCTTTTTCCGGCCAACCGGCATCGAAAAACGTGGCCGTCACCGCGCGCCGCTTTCAGGCGAAAGCCTATGCCTTTGCCGTCACGCAAGCCAAACCGCAAGGTCTCGATTGCGCCTATTGGGCGCTGGCAAAGGCCGATGGCGGCTATCGTCTGGAGATGGCTTTCGAAGACATACCCGACGACTGGAGCGACTGGGCTCGCACCATTTTCGGTATCGATGTCACCATAGAACCCATCGGCTATGCCGATAACAGCACCAGTCAGAGACGGCTCGCATTCTTCGATGGCGACACATTGCTGGCCGCACTTTACGTCGCCGATACCCCTGTTGCAGTCGCCCGCAACTGGGCGATCTCCCAACTTTCCGCACGCCACGAGGATTTGCGAACCCGCTTTTCCCTTGTCGCAGGCCGTCCCGGCGCGGGCAGAGCCGACCCCGGCGCCACCGTCTGCTCCTGCTTCAATGTCGGCGTCAACCAGATTACATCAGCCATCCGCGATGGGCGCAACACCGTCGAAGACATCGGCAAAACCTTGAGCGCTGGCACAAACTGCGGCTCCTGCCGCGCAGAAATCCGCGGTATCATCGAAGGCTGCATGAAGACCGCAGCGGAATAATCCCTATGTCCGCATGAAACGAATGGAATGAAAGGGTTGCGATTATTCTGAATATGGAATGAGGTGCGGCACGACCGAATCTCAAAGAAGATATCCGTGAATACTGATCCATTCCATATTCTGAAAACCATCTACGGCTACGATACTTTCCGTGGCCAGCAGGCAGACATCGTCCAGCATGTCATCGCGGGCAACAACGCCTTCGTGCTGATGCCGACAGGCGGCGGCAAGTCGCTCTGCTACCAGATTCCAGCCCTTTCGCGCGACGGCATGGGCCTTGTCGTCTCGCCACTGATCGCGCTGATGGTCGATCAGGTGGCCGCTTTGCGCCAAGCGGGTGTGAGAGCGGAAGCGCTGAATTCCAACCTCCAGCCGGATGAGCGCCGCGCCCTGTGGGCCGATATCCGTGCGGGTAAAGTCAGCATTCTGTACGCAGCGCCTGAAACCTTGCTGAAGCCTGACGTGCTCGACGCGCTTCAAGACGTGTCGCTATCGCTCATTGCCATCGACGAGGCGCACTGCCTGTCCCAATGGGGCCATGACTTCAGGCCACCCTACCGCCAGCTGGATATGCTGACCGAGCGCTTCCCCGACACACCGCGCATGGCCCTGACAGCGACGGCAGATGAGCCGACCCGCGCCGAAATTCTGGAACATATGCGCATCGACGGCAAGGACGCCTTCATCGCAGGCTTTGACCGTCCCAATATTCGCTACGCCATCATGGAGAAGGACAATCCGCGATCCCAAGTCAAACGTTTCCTGCGGGATCATCAGGATGAGAGCGGCATCATCTACTGCCTATCCAAGCGAAAAACGGAAGAAACCGCCGAATGGCTGCGCTCAGAAGGCTTTGACGCGCTCTCCTACCATGCCGGCATGGCACGCGAAGACCGTGAGGCAAACCAGACCCGCTTTCAGCATGGCGAGGCCATCATCATGGTCGCCACCATCGCGTTTGGCATGGGCATCGACAAGCCGGACGTTCGCTTCGTGGTGCATATCGATCTGCCTAGCAGCATCGAAGCCTATTATCAGGAAACGGGCCGTGCAGGCCGCGATGGTCTGCCGTCCGACGTGATGATGCTCTATGGCTCTGACGACATAGCGTTGCGCAATCGCTTCATCGAAGAATCCGATGCACCGGACCAGCGCAAGCATATGGAGCGGCAAAAGCTGGATGCTCTGCTGGGCTTGGCCGAAACGGCGGGATGCCGCAGACAGGCACTGCTCTCCTATTTCGGAGATACGTGCCAGCCCTGCGGCAACTGCGACACCTGCGCCGAACCACCGGAACTGTTCGACGGCGCCATAGCCGCCCAGAAAATCCTGTCCTGCATCTACAGAACCGGAGAGCGCTTCGGCCAAGCCTATATTATCAGTGTGTTGTTGGGCGCTGACGACGAGCGCATCACCCGCTTCGGTCATGACCAGATAACCACCTACGGAATTGGCAAAGAGCACGACAACCGCACGTGGCGCGCCATTCTGCGCCAGTTGATCGCAGCTAGGCTGATCGAAGTCGATCTCGCGGGACATGGCGGCCTTTCGATATCAGAAACAGGCCGCCAGTTTCTGCGCGAAAAGCCTATGCTGATGTTGCGAAAACCTCAGGCGCCGCGCAAAACCAGCCGCGATCGCAACGCGAGCGGACGACCGGCGGTCAGTCTTCCCGACGAGGATGCAGCTTTGTTCCAGGCCCTGCGCGAGCGCCGAATGGAAATCGCTCGCACCCAGAACCTTCCGCCCTATGTCATTTTCCATGACAAAACCCTGATCGAACTTGCTGGCGCGCGCCCGACATCACGTTCAGAGATGGCAAAGGTACCAGGCGTTGGCGAAGCAAAGCTGGATCGCTACGGCCCCGCCTTTCTGGAGGTGATAGCAAACTTCGAATCTGAATAGAGATCAAACCCGACAACAGCCTAGAGTCGATCTAGGTTTCAGCCCTAAGCTTACGCGTCGACCTTCTCGCTAACATCGTCCAAGAGAAAATGCGCGACGACATATTTCGTTTGAAACGGCACGCCGCTATCGGAAATATCGTCTTCGGTTCCGCCATCGACGGGGTGCCATTTTTGGTAGTGAGGGTTGTTCGTGATGAGAGTAATGGCTTTGCCTGCTAGCTTACCCTGAACCCTGTAGCGCGCCTCAGCCAGTGGCCAAATGCGCTCGTAATCCGTCTGGGTCATCCGCACTTTAAGCGCCATCCGCCTTGTTGGCTCACCAAGTGGGTGGCCTGCGGGATCGTTTGTCGGAACGTTGAGCGTTAGTTCCTCAGCACCATCCAGAATGGAATTGAATTCGTCTGGCCACATCCGTCTCATGAAACGCTCCTCCCAAGCTTCTCTTCGTCAGCAAAGGAAATATAGCGCGTCCCGTTCAGCAAGCAATCCCGATCTTTCCAGATGCGTTGCGCTCGCCTGTCAGGATCATGCCGTTGCCTTATGCGCCACACTCACACGAAAGATAACCTTGTCCGCACCCGCAATATCGTGGGCAATGTTGAGAGCGCGGTAGAAATCAATCTCAGTCTCGACATAACCCGTGATCAACACGCACCGGCCTTCCGACTGCACCGTAATTTCTCGGCCCGAAAAATTCGGAAGGTAGCAAAGCTCCGCCTCAATCGCCGCACAACGTGCAGATGCGCTGCCTCCAAGGCCAAAGCTGAAAGAATTGCTATCGTAGACGCTGTTCAAGAACATGGTGTGCACCCTAGGAAACATGAATGTATGATGAACAAGTATTCACGCACACATCCCGTTCCAACACCCCCCAAGGAAATTCGCCTTATATGAAAGAAAGCCACCAAGCGTGGTGTTTTACGAGGCCAACTCGTCTTTTAGGCGACAAAAGAGCGCTAAGTTGTGGTGGCGATGAGACTAGAGAAGGCAGTTTCTGACATTTTCCGCCACCGACCAACCGATCAAACAGCGCTTCTGCCTTCATATTTATATGTGATGATGTTCCGGGAAACTTTTCTCAACATCGACAACGAAGATGCGAATGTGTAAAATGATTGCGACGTCCGCTGTCCGATCACGGACCGTCTTAGGACTAACGCGTTCCTCCAATCAATCTGACTAAATCTTGCCGTCCGACACCCAGCGGTCGCTAGGACGTCGGTCAACTAATTGATGTGCAAGGCAGCTATCGCGGCGCTGACGACGGTCGTACGCACTCCTGCACGCCGAATACCGCCAGAAACACTCAAACTTTGGTTAGCTGATCCAAAAGGGGATCAAAACGTTTGCCGATAGTTGATCGGTCATCTGACGACTTATCGTCGTCTAGCCTCAATGCGTGCCTTTGAGGGCTACGTCGCCAGTTTGCGGGAATGGCCCATAACACCTTCGCCAGCCGTGTTAGGGCGGGTTCGTTTTTGGAAATCAAATAGAAACTTGAGTTTTTGGCCCACTTTCAGGTAGGATTCGCTGAGGGGCGGCTGATTTTGAGGTATTTTGCTTTTGGTTGCGGGGGCAGGATTTGAACCTGCGGCCTTCAGGTTATGAGCCTGACGAGC